>JAFWMA010000016.1 GCA_017510825.1 Clostridia bacterium
AAAAATGCAGTATTTTCAAAGAAAAAACTACATTTTTTTATCCTATATCGGTCAAATACGGATACATATATTTTAACTTATTTTTTAAAAAAAGAAAAGACTATTGACAAAATATTTTTATATGCTTTGTCAACAATCTGAAAAGATATGTATAAAAAATACATATCTTTTTTTATGTTATTTATATTTTTTCTTGCTTTTTAAATACATATAATGTAAAATACATATAGTATAAAACGAGAGGATAAAAAGAATGAATCAGATTAATAAATACATAAATAAAGGAGCCGAATTTGTTGAAAACAATCATAAAATGATATTTATGCTTATACTAATATTGGCTGTTTTATTAAATTTGTATAAACTAGGTGAAATTCCTAATGAAATACATGTTGATGAAGCAGGAATGACTTATGATGCTTATAGTATTGCTAATTACGGAGTAGATAGATTCGAAAAACATAATCCCGTATATTTTATAAACTTTGGTGGAGGGCAAAATGCTTTATATACTTATTTAACAGCCTTTCTTATAAAAATTTTTGGCCATTATAATTCAATTATAATAAGAATTCCAGCATTGATAATTAGCATTATAGAAGTAATTGTTGCATATTTGTTGGTTAAAGAATTTAAAAGTAAAAAACAAGCTTTGTTATTTATGTTTCTTGTAACAATTGCTCCTTGGCATATTATGAAATCTAGGTGGGGACTGGAATCTTTTCTTTTTTCTCCGTTTTTTTTGTTTTCTATTTATGGGTTAGTTAAGGCAACAAAAGCACATAGATTTCGTTCTTTGAAATTTGGAATTGCAGGATTGCTATTTGGAATAACTTTGTATACATATGCGATTTCTTATATAGTAGTTCCGCTGTTTTTGATATTAACATCTATTTATTTGATATATTTAAAAAAAATACACATAAAAGATGTTATTGTATTTGGCATTCCTTTACTTATTACAGCAATTCCATTAATTCTTGTTCAATGTGTACAAAAAGGTTGGATCCCAGAAATAGATTCATTTATTACTATACCTAAGCTTTTGGTATATAGAACATCGGAAATTAAGTTAGATATAAATAACATATTTACTATTCAATTTGGATTGTTTTGTGATTATTTGGGATATAATTCGATAAAAGGATATGGCGTTTTATATTATTTTGGAACATTTGCTATGATAATTGGTGTTATTATTACAATTGTTAACGGAATAAAAGAAATAGTTTTGTGTATAAAGAAAAAGGATAAGAAGAAATATTGGAAATACAGAAAAGAAAAGAGTATTAACGTCGATTTATTAATGAGTATAGCTTTTTTCTCTAATTTAATAATTGGATTTTTAATGCGTATTAATTTAAATGTTTTGAATGGTATTTTAATTTCAGCTACATTTTTTGAATTAGTAACATTAAGAGAACTATATAAAAAACAAAAACTAGTGGTTGGTATACTAATTATTGTTTATATTGTTTCATTTATTATGTTTGTAAAAACTTATTTTACTGATTTTCAAAATCATTATTATAGTTTTCATGATAATGGTGCAATAAATCTAATTAGATATTTAAATGTTAGATTTGCTGATAAAGAAATATTTATGGACGGGCAACATAATACATATATATATAGTTTATATGTAAATCCTATTAGTCCTCATGAATTTAATGAATATAAAGAAACAAATGATTCTGAGGTTGTTGGTTATAAAAATTTTCATTCTTATTGGAATGACGTTTTAAAAGAAGGTTCGGTTTATATAACCCTGGATGAAGGTAAAGCTAAATATATAATGGAAAATTCTGATTACTTAGTTGAGATTTATGATGGCTACTATATAATGTATGATGGGAAGGAATTAAAATAAAAATGAAAGTTGCAATTATTGGCGCAGGATATACAGGTTTATCAATTGGTAAAGAACTAATTAAAAAAAAATATGATGTGACTATTTTTGAAAAAAGCAAGAATGTTGGAGGGATGTGTGATACAGTCCTAATATGTGGTACACATTTAGAAAAATATTACAGACATATATTCAAAAGCGATGTTGATGCAGTTGATTTAATAAAAGAGTTAGGATTGGAAGAAGATTTAATTTGGCCTGGGACTAAAATGGGATATTTGTCAAATAATAAAATCTATGAATTTGGAACTCCTATATCTTTATTGAAATTTAAACCTATTTCATTTTTAGATAAAATTAGATTTGGTTTAAATGTAATTCGTATTAAATTAATAAATGATTATAAAAAGATTGAGAAATATACTGCAGAAGAATGGCTTAAACCACGCATAGGAGAAAGAGCTTATTCAAAAATATGGGAACCATTGCTTATTTCTAAGTTTGGAGAGCAAAAATCGGAAGTCAGTATGGCGTGGCTTTGGGGAAAAATCAAGTTAAGAAGTACATCTAGTACAAAAGAAGGAGAACAACTTGGATATATTAAAGGAAGTTATCAAGTTTTAACTGATGCTTTTTACAATTATTTAATTGATAAAGGCGTAAGATTCGAACTAAATACAGAAGTTAAAAAAGTTGAAAAAAAAGATGATGAATTTATTGTTGATTTAAATAATAAAAAGAGTGAAAAATTTGATTATGTTGTTTCTACTTTAGATTATGAAACGTCTGTTAAAGTTTTAGGCGATTTATTATGTGATGCTGAAAAGAAGAGAATGAGTTCGGTCAAATATACTTCAGCTAGAACTATGTTAATTGTAGCAAATAAAAGTTTTAGTAGATTTTATTGGACTAATATAGGTGACAATGATATTCCTTTTGGGGGAATAATTGAACATACTAATATGATAAAAAAAGATAATTATCAAGGTAAAACAATTATATATATTTCTAATTATATGACAGAGAAAAATCCATTATATGATGTTACTAAGGAAGATATGTTAAAAGAATATATGAAACATTTAAGTAAAATAAATCCGGAATTTACCAATGATAATATTATTGAATATCATGTATATGATCAAAACTATGCTCAACCTATAATAACATGTAATTATTCAAAAATAATACAAAAAACAAAATTGAAAACTAAAAATTTATACTTATGTACGATGCCACAAATATATCCAGAAGATAGAGGTATGAATTATGCAATAAAAATGGGAAAAAAAGTTGCAAATGAAATTATAAAGTCATAATACCTGTATAGGTTTAAGTATAATATTATTTTATAGGAGATTTTATGGAAAGAATATATGATGCTACAGGGAAAGAAAAAATAGAAACTTTAGCAATATCCAATGGTGAAAGAGCTTATTATAAATTGATGAATCCAATCAGTTTGCAGGATTTTGCATTAGTGGGAATAACTAATCAGTTTCCTTATGAAAATAGGATTATGCCTGAAACAACATATTGGACATTAAATGGAGTAGCAAATTCAAAGATGAATGATGAATTTGAAAATCTTGATATAGTAATTATTGAACCATTATTAAATCAAATTGGAAATAATGGTTTAGTGCAACTTAGAGAATGGGGAACTTTTTTTGAACAAGAAATTAAATTGTCAGGAGATTCAACTATACTAATGCCATTTGAAAAATATAAAATGATAAAAGATAATCCGGAATTCTTGAAACGAATAGAAGGATTGAATTTAGCTTTGTACGTTGGCGATAAAGAGCAAGCTGCTAAAATGGTGCTAACTAACAATGACTTTATATGGTTTAATATGGGGAAATATGGATTTGACATAGAAGAAAAAGACTATGATTTAGAAGAATTAGCTAAAAAATTTAGAGAATCTGAAAGATTGATAATAGAGATGCTGTCTGTGTTTAATTCAAATATAAAATATAGAAGTGAAGAACAATCAGATGTTGAAGAGAAAAGTGAAAATGATTCAAATGATGATAACTCGGTAATCATTTCTGGTGTTACAACTCAAAAAGAAGGAGATATTGAGCTGGATGAAAAAAGTTATGCATCAATTAATATTGGAAAAAAGAGAAAAAATCAAGAAGATGCAGTTTTACTGGTTAAAGATGAAATGCAACCTGATTTTAGAATGTTAGCAGTAGCAGATGGTATGGGAGGAGAAGAGTATGGAGAAATTGCTAGTGATTTGGTAGTTTCTAAATTGAGGGAATGGTTTAGAAATTTAAGTAGTGAACAAAGAAACTCATACTATAATAGTGTTTCATCATTACAAACTTCGTTGGAGAAAGAAATATCTAAGTTATCTTTAGAAGTATTCAATAGTGTTAATGGTTTAGGAGGAACTACATTAGTTTGTGCAGTTGTAGGAAAAAATGATACTTTAGTAGTTAATGTAGGAGATTCTAGAGCTTATATAGGTAAAAATGGTGAATTAAAACAAGTTACTATCGAAGATTCTGTTGTTCAAGAAGATTGGAAAAAAGGTGATTTTACCGATGAAAATGGAGAGACAATAAGTAAGGATTATTTGAGATTTCACAGAGAATCGAATATTATAACACAGTGCTTAGGAGAGAGAAAAATTAAGAATATCCATTCAGCATTAATTAATAATAGTGATTATGATATGTTACTATTGTTTAGTGATGGAGTTACTGATTGTTTATCAGATGAAAGAATAGCAGTAATTTGTAGAAATTCTGATAAGAAAGAAATTTCCAAAAGGCTAGTTAGGCATGCATCTATACATGATTCAGTTGCTCCGCAAGAATTGTATGACATACTACCAAATATTAATGGATTCATATTTGGTGGCAAAGATAATTCTACAGCTGCAGTTTATTTGAACGAAAAGGATGAAGAAAGATAATTAATATATTGTTTGATTTAAAAAATTATGATATAATTGTTGTGAAAAAATTGTTTGAATAACAGTTTATTTACTTTTTCAAAATTATAGTGATTAGGAAGGATAAATTAGAATGGGATTTTTTGATAAATTGAAAAAAGGACTTGAAAAGTCCAAAATATCATTTGGATTTAAGAAAGTAGATGAAGAGTTATTAGAAGATTTAGAAGAAGATTTAATAATGGCGGATGTTGGTGTAGAAGCAGCAGAAGAGATTATTAGTAATTTAAGGGAAACTATAAAAAGAGATAAGATAGTTGAATCTGAGGATGTAAAAATTGAATTAAAAAATGAATTAATGAATATATTTTATGGAATGGATGCAAGACTTGAAATAAGTAATACTCCTGCTGTTATTTTGATGGTAGGAGTTAATGGCGCTGGTAAAACTACATCAATTGGAAAAATTGCTAGCAAACTTAGAAGTGAAGGAAAAAAGGTTTTAATTGCAGCAGGTGATACTTTTAGAGCAGCAGCAGTTGAACAACTCGAAGAGTGGGCATCTAGATCAGGATGTGATATTGTTAAAGGAAAAGAACAAGCAGATCCTTCTTCTGTTATTTTTGATGCTTGCACAAAGGCAAAAAAAGAAAATTATGATGTCCTTATTTGTGATACTGCAGGTAGATTACAGAACAAATCATATTTGATGGATGAATTACAAAAAATGAAGAGGGTGATTGATAGAGAATTACCTGAATCATCAAAAGAAATGATTCTTGTTTTAGATGGTTCTACAGGACAAAATGCAATTTCACAAGTTGAGTCTTTCAAAGAATATACAGGGATAACAGGATTAATCGTAACAAAACTTGATGGAACTGCAAAAGGTGGAGTTGTAATAAGGCTTGTTAAAGAATATCAAATACCAATAAAATTTATTGGGGTTGGAGAACGAATTGATGATATGGAGATGTTTGATTCACAAGATTTTATTAATGCAATAATATCATAGTTTTTATATGATGTATCTTAGAAAGGAAATATAAATAATAATGAAGGAAGATAATAATAAAGTATCTGAAAAAAGTAAGAAGAATAATAATGTTAAAAATAGTAAAATAACTGCAAAAAAGAAGACCAAAAAGGAAATTGAGCATGAGATAAAAACAAAAAAATCTCAAAAAAACAGAAGAATCATAGTTAGTATTATCGTAGTTATTACGTTTATTATTTCTTATGTAATAGTAAGAGGTAATTATTTAGAAATGCAAGAAATTGGTGAAAAATATTTATCTGTTTTTTGGCAGAATTCTTTGTATACAGTATTAGTTTTTCTTATTAATTTTGTATTTATTTTTCTATCATTTTATTTAACAAATAGAAAAATAAGTAAATCATTACAGGTGTTTTTTGATGATGAAAAAAAATTAATGCCTAAATTTCCTAATAAATCAATCTCTTTTGTTATTGCTTTACTTGGAAGTGCTGTAATAACAAGTATATTGATGAATTATTTACTATTGGGATTTAGTGGTTCACAATTTGGAATTCATGATCCAATTTTTAATGTAGATGTTGGATTCTTAGTATTCCAAAAACCATTAATTCAAATATTAATTATCTATTTCTTAGTTGTAGTAGTTGCAACTATTGCTTATGCACTTTTATATTCTATAATTGCGTTAAATGTAAGTTTTGATGGGGTTTCTAGAGAGTCCATAACTAAGGTTAAATTAGTTGAAAAACTAGGATTTAGAGTTAAAATAATTGCATTATTGGTTGGAATATTTATAATGATTTTTATGGTTTCTAATATTGGAAACGAAAAGTTTATGGGTATTGAATTAAATGACGGAACATCTTATTCGTTATATGGTGCTGGAAAATCTGATGCAGTAGTAAAAATAGGAGGATATTCGTTATTAGCAATACTTGCAATGGTTTCAATCTTAAATGCCTATAAAAATATTAAAAAAGGTAATGTTAGAGGTGTAGTTGGAGATGCTCTTGTTGTTCCAATTTATTTAATAATACTTGCAGTAATATTAGCAGGATATCAAATGATTTTTATTGGCAATGAAACATTGGCATCTAATAGTAGCTATATTGAAAATAACATATATTTTACTAAGCAAGCTTTTGGAATAAATGCTCAGAACGAGGCTGTTATGTATAGTGGGACAATAACTGAGGATGAAATTAATGATAATATAAATTTATTAAATAATATAGATATTGCTACAAAACAAAACGTAATTCAAAATTTTCAAACTTCAACTTCAACGAAAGGATATTACTCTTATAGGAATACCCAAATAAGTCAATATAATGTTGACGGGAAAGAAACATTAGTGTATATTACTCCTAGAGAGATATCTAATAATAATACTACTTATTATAGCAAAACATACCAGTATACACATGGTTATGGTTCTGTAGTAACGCTTGCTGGTGCAACAGATGAAAATGGATATTTAGAAAATTTGCAGAGTGATTTAGGTGATTTAACTGGTGCTCCTATTAAGATTACTCAACCTAGAGTTTATTATGGACTTGAAACAAATAGTAATGCAGTTGTTAATAGTAAACAAGATGAAGTTGATTATATAAATGAAAAAACTAATCAAGAAGTTTATAAAAATTACGAAGGGAAAGCTGGTCTTAAATTAGGATTTTTAGACAGATTTATTCTTGGAATAAAAGAAGGAGATATTCAATTAGCATTTTCAGGTTCTTTAACTGAGGATAGTAGAATTCTTACAAAGAGAAATGTTATTGATAGAGCTAAAACTGTTTTACCATATATTCAATATGATGAATCACCATATATGGTGATTGATGATTCTGGTAATCAGTTTTGGGTAATAGATGGATATACAACTTCAAATAATTATCCATTTGCTCAAAAGATCAATTTAACTGATTTAGAAGAAATAAACTATATTAGGAATTCAATTAAAGTAATTGTTAATGCTTACGATGGCTCGATGAAATTTTATATTACAGATAGAAATGATCCTATAGCTATGGCTTATAACAATATATATCCAGATTTATTTGAAAAGCCTGAATCTATAGTACCAGAGGATATTAGTAAACACTTTGTATATCCAGCAACCCTTTATAATATTCAGTCAAAAATGATTGAAGAGTATCATGATATAAAACCAGAAGTATTTTATAGAGGAAATGATATTTGGGAAATTGCTCAAATTGGTGCAAACAAAACAGATAAAATAAGTCCTTATTATACAATGGTTAAAGACTCAAATAATATGGAAACACTTGGATTGGTAATTCCATATACTCCTTATGGAAAGCAAAACTTATCTGCATATCTTGTAGGGACAGTTGAAGATGGCAGACCAATGTTAAAGATAAAGACTTTTTCTTCAGAAGATAATGTGTTAGGACCAATACAAATTCAAACTCAAATAGATCAAGATGAAAGTATAGCAACTGAGATAGCAAATTTGAATACTACGGGAACAAAGACTACAAAGAAATTAATCGCAGTACCTGTTAATGATACAATCATTTATGTAGAAACAATATATCAGCAATTAGTTAATGAAACACAACAAAAACCAACTCTAAAAAAGGTAGTAGTTGCATCTGGTAACAAAATTGCTATTGGAAACAACTTGCGTGATGCATTAGATAATTTATTATCTCAATATGCTGTAGATATTGATGTAATAAATACAGAAGATATGAAAGACCTTGTTAAAGCTGTGGTAAAAGCAAAAGATAATTTGAAAAATTCTAGTCAAAGTGGAGATTGGAAGTTGTTTGGTGAGGATATGCAATCTCTTACAGGTTTAATAGATCAACTTCAAAGAATAGTTGAAGAACAAGAAAAAAGAGAAAAAGAGAGTAAAGAATTAAATGAAAGCAATGAGTTAGGAGAAAAAGCAATAGTTGTACTAAATAACACTTTGGAAAATGAAATAGAATAAACTATGTTTGATAATAATCTATAATAGGTAATTATGCTTATTATAGATTATTATATAATAAAAAGAAAGGATTTTTTATGAATACTCCGAATAAATTAACAGTGCTTAGGATGATATTAGTACCTATCATGTTGGTAGCATCATTAATCAATATACCAGGAGAAATATTGAATATTCCAATTAGTTGGTGGATAATGGACTTATTATTTGTAATAGGAGCAATTACGGATAAAATAGATGGAACACTAGCTAGAAAAAGGAATCAAGTAACTAATTTTGGAAAATTTTTAGATCCAATAGCTGACAAGATTATAGTTATATCTGCATTAATAATTTTGGTTGGACAATTAAAAATACCAACATGGATTCCTGTGATTGTGATTATAAGGGAATTTGCTGTTTCAGGGTATAGATTAATTGCAGTTGAATCAAATGGTGAAGTAATTGCAGCAAATAAATGGGGAAAAATAAAAACTGTAACGCAAATGCTTGCAATAACAATTGCTTTTTTGGATAAAAATCCATTTGGAACAATTTTTATGGGAGATTTAGATACAATTCCTTTTATTATTAATTTAGTAAATACTTTATTGATGACAATTTCAGTAATTGCTACTATTTTTTCAGGATATGAATACTTAAAAGATGGGAAAGATTTATTAAAAGATATGTAGTTAATAGTAGTAGATAGAATGTACTATTATTTAAGAAAAATAATAAAGGAGCTTTAGATGAAACCAGAAGATAGAGTTATAGAGTTACGTGAAAAAATTAATTATTATTCAAAATTGTATTATGATGAGGATAATTCTCCATTGTCTGATTATGACTTTGATATGATGATGAATGAACTTAAAAAAATAGAAAAAGAACATCCAGAATTAATTACAAAAGATTCTCCTACTCAAAAAGTAGGTGGTACAGCAAGGAAAGATTTAAAAAAAGTTGAGCATGAAGTTCCTTTGCAAAGCCTTCAAGATGTTTTTAGTTTTGAAGAATTATATGAATTTGATAAAAGAATTCAAAAGGATGGAAAGACTTCATATTGCGTGGAAACAAAAATAGATGGGTTGTCTTGTGCTTTAAAATATGAGAATGGGATATTGATTCAAGGAGCTACAAGAGGTGATGGACAAGTTGGAGAAGATGTAACTGAAAATGTTAAAACAATAAAAACAATTCCAAAGATATTAAAAGAGCCAATAAATATTACTGTAAGAGGAGAAGTATTTATTAGCAAAGAAGATTTTGACAAACTAAATAGTGAACAAGAAGTGCTAGGAAAGCCATTATTTGCAAATGCAAGAAATGCAGCAGCAGGTTCTTTAAGACAAATAAATTCAAAAGCGACTGCTGAAAGGCCACTAGATATATATATTTTTAATGTACAAAAATATGAAAATGAAAATATTAATTCACATTATGAAGAATTAGATTATCTTGAGAAATTAGGTTTTAATGTAGTACCGTTTAGAAAAAAATGTTTAAATATTGATCAAGCGATTGAAGCTATACAGCAAATTGGAGATGAAAGAGAAAAACTTGGATTTGGAATTGATGGAGCTGTAATAAAAGTTGATGATTTAAAATTAAGAAAAAAGATAGGCACAACATTTAAGACTCCTAAATGGGCAATTGCATATAAATATCCACCTGAAAAAAAAGAAACAGTACTAAAAGATATTAAATGTCAAGTTGGAAGAACAGGAGTAATTACACCAGTTGCAATATTAGAACCAGTAAAAGTTGCAGGTTCAGTTATATCACAAACAACTTTACATAATGAAGATTTTATAAATAACAAAGATTTAAAAATAGGTGATCATGTTATTATACAAAAGCAGGGAGATGTAATTCCGGAAGTAGTAAAAGTTTTAAAAGAGAAGAGAACTGGAGCAGAAAAAGATTTTCAAATGCCAATTGTATGCCCTGTTTGTGGTTCACCAGCTATAAGGGAAACTGGAGAATCTGCAATAAGATGTACAGGGATTGAATGTCCAGCAAAAGCTATGCTAAACATAATTCATTTTGCATCTAAAGATGGAATGAACATTGAAGGATTAGGATATAAAATAGTTGAAAAATTACTTGATTTGGAATTGATTGAAAATATTGCAGATATTTATGATTTAAAATTTGAAGATGTATTGAAATTAACAAAAAACGGAAAAAAGTTTGCTCAAAATTTAATTGATTCGATAGAAGAGAGCAAAAAAAGAGATTTATCTAATTTGATATCAGCATTTGGAATTAGACATGTTGGAAAAAAACAAGCAAAATCCTTATCAAGAAAATATAAAAATTTAGATAATTTAATGAATTCGTCAATTGAAGAACTTACTTTAAAGGACGATATAGGGGAAGTAACAGCTGACAGTATTTATACTTTTTTTAAAGAAGAGCAAACAGTTGACTTAGTAAACAGATTAAAACAGTCGGGCGTTAATATGCTGTCATTAGAAGATGAAATAGAGGATGCTAGATTTGAAGGTATGACTTTTGTTTTAACAGGAAGCCTAGAAAAGTTCAGTAGAAATGAAGCATCAGATATTATTGAGAAATTAGGTGGAAAGACTTCTAGTTCTGTATCTAAAAAGACAAGCTATGTTATTGCAGGTGAAAATGCAGGATCTAAGCTTACAAAGGCTGAAAATTTAGGAATAAAAATCATTTCAGAAAAAGATTTTGAAGATATGATTAAGTAAAAAAATTTTGGAAAATAAATAAGCTAAGAGTATAAGAAAGGAAAATAAAAAAATGGACAATACATATAATTTTAAGCAATTCTCAGAAGATTTAGATAATGGTTATAAAATTTTATATGACTATGTAAAAAATAGATATGTAGTTTATAAAGTCAGTGAAAATTGTTATATGAGTGAATTGGTTGAACAAAAAAGTAGAAATCCAATGCCTGCTAAATCAATGGTTACATTAAAGGCTGTTAAGCAAATGTTTCCTTATATGAAAGACTTAGAATATGTTCAGGAAGGTTAAAAATGACTGAAGAAAAAGAATATGATATAGAAGATGTAGAAAAAAATAGTGATAATAGAAGTTTTATGATGCAAGCACTTGCTAATCATGCACCTTGGGTAATAGCATATGCTAGTAATAAGCTTCATGCTGATAAAGAGCTAATGCTTGAAGCTGTTAAGCAAGATGGTCAATTATTGTATTATGCAAGTAAAGAGTTAAGAGATGATAAAGAAGTTGTTGGGGAAGCAATAAAAAATAAATGGCTAATCTTAAAGTATGCTAGCAAACGCCTAAGGTCAGATGAAGATATTGCAAAAATTGCTTTGGAGATAAATGAAAAATCGAAAGAGTTTTTAATTAAAACTACTTGACATTATAGTAATTAACAAATATAATGATTGTGAAAACTTTATAGGAGTACTTTATTTAATGACAAGCAGTAATGTATACTTTTCAGCTGGAATAGATTACGAAAAAATGACAGATGAAAAATTAATTAATTTAATAAAAAACAATGACAATAAAGCTTTAAATTGTTTGATAAATAGGTATAAAGAAACGGTTGAAATCAAGGCAACTAAGTATTATCTTAGTGGTGCGGAAAAAGATGATCTTATTCAAGAAGGCCTTATTGGTTTATATAAAGCTACAATTGGCTTTAATGAATCTAAAGAGAATTCTTTTAAAACATTTGCAAATTTATGTATAGAAAGACAAATTATTACAGCTGTTAAAGGTTCTAGAAGACAAAAACACTTGCCTCTTAATTCATATATTTCATTAAATAATACGAATTACGAAAATGAAGACGGGGAACTTGAGAATCAATTAATAGATGTACTAAATGCTAATTCAATTGAAGATCCATTAGAAACAATAACAAAAATAGAATATTATAAAGATGTTGAAAAAAAAATAAATGAATCATTAAGTGGATTAGAAAAAAAAGTATTAAACGAATTTTTACAGGGAAATAGTTATAATGAAATTGCTGAAAGTTTAAATATACCTGTAAAGTCAATAGATAATGCAATTCAAAGGATTCGTAAAAAAACATCTAAAAATATAGAAAATTTATCATAATAAGTAGATTAATTATAAAAAATGATTTTGCAATTGGGATATTCCCTTTTGCAAAATTTGTAGATATACGCCTATATAGCTCAGTTGGTAGAGTGCAGCCTTGGTAAGGCTGAGGTCACCGGTTCAATCCCGGTTATAGGCTCCATAATGCGTTTTCGTCGAACCACTTGTAATTGTTTATACAAGTGAGTTTGAAGAAAACAAAAAGTGAATATCATTCACAATATATAAGTCGATTTAGTCGGCTTATTTTTTTACTTTTAATTATCTAAATTGGCCAAAAAAGTAAAAGATAGCCTCAAAATATTGAAAAAAGGAGGTTTTTGTGATATGATATCTACAATTAAAAAAGAAATAGCAATAAGTAAAGAATTACATTCTAAGATTGAATGGGCTTGCACTTTTAGTAATTGTGAACCAAAGATAAAGAATGGTAATTTGAGAATGGTAGAAAAAACTAATCTTGCTTATGTAGAACCTCATACTGTTGTTATTAAAGATAAGTTATATTTATTCTTTAATGAACACGATTATTTTTACATAGGTAATTTAGCCAATAAATATCCACTCTCAAAATTAAGAGATTTTATCAATGGTAACTAATACTAGAAGTTTTCTTTATTTTTCAGCAAGTTATAGTATAAATAAATAATAAAGTTAGTTTTAAGTGTTAGTTAGCATACTAGCACTTTGTTTGTTTTTTAGGAGGTAGTAAATGGAAAGCATTGAAAAGAAAATTGCAGGTATTTATATTAGAGTAAGTACCGAAGATCAAGCTCGTGAAGGATTTAGTTTAGGAGAACAAGAAGAAAAATTAAGGCAATTATGTAAATATAAGGATTTTGAAATATTTAAAGTTTATAAAGATGCAGGAATATCTGCAAAAGATATGAAAAATAGACCAGCATTTCAACAAATGTTAGATGATATGAAATCAGGAAAACTAAATTATATAGTAGCATATAAACTTGATAGAGTAACTCGTTCTGTAAGAGATTTAGAAGTTTTAATAAGCACACTTGAACAATATCATTGCTATTTAATTTGCGATAGAGATGATGTTAATACTTCAACAGCAAATGGTAGATTTTTTGTAAGAATGCTAACAGTTCTATCTCAATTAGAAATAGAGATAGTTAGTGAAAGAACAAAGTTTGGTTTAAATGGTGCGATTAAGGCAGGTCATATTCCTGGTAAAGTTCCTTTAGGTTATTATAGAGATACTGATAAAACATTAAAAGTAGATGTTACTACAAAAAATATTGTTTTAAGAATATTTGAATTATATTTAGAAGGCAAAAGTTATCAAGCAATATCAAATATTTTAAATGAAGAAAAAGTCCTATCTCCTAACAATAAAAAATGGTGCGATTCCACCATTGATAGAATTATAAATAATAAAATTTATATGGGCGATTATGAAAGATACAAATATGATACAGATAAAGAAACAGAATTATTTGTTGATGTTGTTCCTCCAATAATAACAAGAGCTATGTGGGAAGAAGTGCAAAAACAAAAAGAGAAAAATCAAAGGTCTTATTGCAGAAATAGAGTTTATATATTCTTCCAAAAACTTGTATGTCCTACTTGTCGGTAAAATTATGACTTGTAAAGGTGCTGGTGGTAAGAAATCTAAATATATGTATTATTTCTGTGATAACTGCAATTTATATTATAACGAAGATGAAATTGAAAATTGTTTAATTGATTATATTTTAGATCTAGTTGAATATGATTTTCATGTTAATAAATACTTCTACCCTTTACTTGCTGAAAAGAAAGATGATGAAACCAAAGAAATTGAAAAGGAAATCAAAAAATTACAGCAACAAAAGGAAAGAATTAAAAAGGTATATTTATCTGGAATAGTAAAAGAAGAAGATTTTGCAGAAGATTATAAGCTAATAGAAAATAAATTAGCAACTTTAGAAAGTAAAAGAATTGATGCTTTAGACTTTGACAAAGAAACATATAACCCACAACACCTACTTGCTGAAAGAGATATAGAAAGAGAAAATTTAACTGAACATCAAATGTATAAAGATGTTTTACTAAAACTATGGACTATGAAAAGCAAAGAAGAAAAACAATCTTTTATATCTAAATTTATTGAAACAGCTACATTAAAAAAAGATGAAGACGGCAATTTTGATATAGATAAAATCAATTTTAGAAATAGTTTTATTGAACAGATAGACAAGCTATATGATAAAGGTGTTGTAGATATTCCAACTATGATAGAAAGAGGTGGAAAACTTGAAGATATAAAAGTTAGTGTAAATATGAATAATAGCCAATTACAAGATTACTTAAGCACATTGAAAAATGAGTTGGATATAAATTATATGGATTTAGGAGAATACTACTTTCACGATGATAAAATTGACGAAAACTATGATAATAAAACCACTGTTGCAAAAATTAGAGATAAGCATATTGAGTTTAAGTTAAAGAAAAATCAGAAAGTAATTAGAATGGTGGCAATAAAACAATATAAAAACTTTTTAGCAAAGCCAGAAGGAAAATTGCGACTTGGAATTGTTACTCATACTACTACAAAGAAATAGCTTAAAAATTGTTGCAACTATTACTCTAATTGAAGTCTATGTTGCAACAAACAAATTAGCGAATACAAATTTATATTTGCGTTAGCAATATAAATTTTGTGTGAGGTAATTTGGATAAATTTTATCCCATTGGGAGAAAATTTATTGCCTCGCAGAGCCTCCGAGTTATGATGGTACGTCATAACTCATAGGGGGTTAGGACTTATGACAAAGTCAAAGTCCTGTGCTTCGAAGAAAGTTCAAGGAGGTGCGTTTAATGGAACAAGAATTAGCCTATTCTTTTCACTTGGGTAGTGATAAGAATAAAAGTAAAATAGCAAAAAAGACAGCTAAAGGAAATGTATCTGGAACTACTTCCCTTTCAAATAATGCTATTCAAAATGCAAATGATTTATCAAGAGTAAATAAACACAATTTACGAGATTACGATAATCAAAGAGATTTAATTACTACTATTTATGGAACTAATGATATTGTAGAAGATGTTAAACAAGTCTATTTAGATGAATTTGAACAAGCTAGAATTGAATATAATAGCAAGACAAGAGCTGATAGACAAGTTAAAGATTACTTTCAAAAAGTGTGTAATTCTCAAAATGATATTGCCTGTGAAATTATTATAGAACTTGGAGATATGGATTTTTGGCTAGATAAAGATGATGAATATAGATTTAAAATGACAGATGTGTATAATGAGCAAATTCAAGATTTAACTAAAATACTTCCTACATTTAAAATAGCCAATGCTACAATACACTATGATGAAACTTCTCCACATATGCATGTTATAGGCATTCCAGTAATAGATAATTGTAAAAGGGGTATGAAAAAGCAAGTAGGTAAATCTCAACTATTTACTAAAATAATACTTGCTGAAATACAAGACAAAATGAGGAATGCTTGTATTAAGTCATATAACAAATTTTATGATGTTGATAGTAGGCTTAAAACAAAGCAAAAAGGTAGAAATCAAGATATAAATGTTAAAGAAATGGGTAATTATAGAGAATTTAAAAGAAAGTTGGAACAAGAACGTAAAAAGCTTGAAAATGCTAATAAACAAACTAAAAAAATTGATAATTCAAGTAAAGATATAGTCGAACTATTAAATAGTTTAAAGCCTATGCCATTTAGTAAAAATAATAGCCAAATTTCAAACGAGAATATAGAGAATATCAAAGATTATATTAAAGATGTAATAGATGTTACCAAGACAGTTAGAAGTGTAAATGACTTAAATTTATCAATTAAAGAGTTTGAACACGCATCTTTTGAAGTAGAAAAGGAAAATAAATCCCTTAAATATCAAATAGAACTTAAAGATGAAGAAATTAAAGGATTAAAAAAAGATTTATCTGCAAAAGAAAAGATAATTACTAAATTACGAGAAGAAAAGGAAAGTTTGAAAGCACAATTAAAGAAGTTTAAAGGCTTCTGGCATAGTTTAATGAGTCACTTTCATAAGAGAATAACTTATGATAATGACCAAAATTATAAAATTGTTAGTGATGACATATATAAAAATGGAATATTTGATGACAATGATAATGAAATTGCGAATAATATTTATAGAAAAGTGACTATACCAACTGAAAATAAGAATAACAAACTAAAAAAGAAAAATGATTTTAATTTGAATTAAAGGAGATTTTGTATTATGAATAATAAAAATATGATAGATGATAAAGTAAAAAATGTAATATCTATAATAAAAGATATGGATTTAAAAAATAAGTTAAGATTAGGAGTATGTATGAGTTCAAGTACTTATACTAACTTAAAATATAATAAAGCACACATATACAGCATATTTGATAAAAAATTAAAAGAAAATGACAACGAATATTTGACAAGCTATGTAAATATGAGAAAATATCCTACTATTTTATTTGTTATGGCTAAAATAATGGAAATGAATAATAATCAGCAAAATCAAATTGCAATGTATTTGTATAATAATATATAAATTTAATAAATATTGGAAAACTAATTGACAAGCAAGAACAAATGTTTTATAATGATAACAAAATATAATATAAAGAAATGGAGCTGATATTATTGAAAGAAATAGATAAAAGTAATAAATCATTTGAAGATATCAAGCATATTGATGAAAATGGTGTTGAATTTTGGTACGCAAGAGAACTTATGACCATTTTAGAATACAATAAATGGGAGAATTTTGAAAAAGTAATTAATAAAGCTAAAGATGCGTGTGAAAACAGTGGTATTACTGTGTTTGAACATTTTCCTGACGTCAGGAAAACGATACAAATGCCTAAAGGTGCTGAAAAAACAATTTTAGATTATAAACTTACTCGTTATGCTTGTTACTTAATAGCACAAAATGGAGATAGCAGAAAAAAAGTTATTGCACTTGCCCAAACTTATTTTGCAGTTCAAACACGAAAACAAGAAATTACTGAAAAAGAATACAGTATGCTAACAGAAGATGAAAAAAGATTTTATCAAAGAAATCTAACCAAGAAGGGCAATTATTCACTTAATCAAACAGCTAAAAAAGCTGGAGTTAAAAATTTTGATAAATTTCATAATGCAGGATATAAAGGTTTGTATAATGGCGAAACTGCAGATGACATTGCTAAAAGAAAAGGATTAAGATATAGAGAAGATATTTTAGATAATATGGGCAGTGAAGAACTTGCAGCTAATTTATTTCGTATTACACAAACTGAATCTAAATTAAAAAAAGATAATATACAAACTGAAAAAGATGCTAATAAAACTCATTATAATGTAGGTGCTAAAGTTAGAAAAACAATAAAAGAACTAGGTGGAACTATGCCAGAAGATTTACCAACTCCTAAAAAGAGTTTAAAGCAATTAGAAAAAGAGAACAAAAATGAATTAAGAAAAAAATAAGCACGATTTAATTATTAAAATCGATAAATTACAATAAAATGCCAAAAAAATATTGATTTTCAAGGAAAAAAATAGTATAATAATATTATTAATTTTACAATCTAGCCCAATGGCTAGTGGTAGTGCGAATGCACTTATAGATGTACGCGTTAGAGTAAGAAAATTTACTACTAACAAAACCAAGCAAGATGTGTTGGTCAGCACAACTTGTGCACCTAATAATTTAGGAGGGATAATTTATGACAAATGTAATTTCTCAGCAAGACCTACTTGAAAAAATTGTTTCCGCTGGTCAAGAAATTTTCGAGCATTCACTTGCTTCAACTCCAAATGAATTTTCTTATGATGATGAAAAGCATGATCGTAAGTTTCATTTGGATATTCAAGGGATTCGGTGTCGTTTCCACAGGTATGAACATCTTCATGAAGAACCCTACTATGCTATGTGGTTTGATTTGCTTTACAATATGGCTCCTGGTTTCGATGAAGGCAGTCTAGTAATTCACAATGCCTATGGAGATGCAACTTTTTACATTGACGATGGAGATTATGGCAGAGTAGATAACTATGATGAGGAAAAACTAAATAGCTATTTTGCTGTTATTTATAGTGCTTTGTCTAAAGTTGACTAGCTTAACAAAATAGCTTATAGGAGAGCTTCCACTGTAACAGGTGGGAGCTCTTTTATATATATAATAACATATTAATACCGATTTTTTTATGATTATATTTAGGTCTCAACAATCTTTTATATAATACTATAAATGTTTTAAAAGGTATTGAATATTTATAAATTTTATGTTAAAGTAAAAACAATAAATCGAATTATATAAGAGAGGTTGAAACAGAATGTGTACATTTTTCGCATACCTGTTTCGAAATCGCTCCAATAAAGTTCCTGTTCGAACTCTTTTGAAATTAAATTAAAGAGTTCGATTTTTAGTTTTCAAAATAATGCATTAGACCATTTTATTGAAGTTAGTATACACTATTAATAAAAAAACAATTGTAATTTTTTAAGATTTGTGTAATAATAGAAAATGAAAAGATATTAGGAGTTTTATTTAAATATTCCAAAAACAAAAATGAGTATTTAAAAACAATAAATGTTACTAAAGAAATATATCCTATAAAAATACAGATTATTAAAATGAACTAAAGAAAGGAAAATTTACTATGAAAAATATTTTAAAAAATGCTCAAGAAAATAGTAAAGGTATCACTTTGATAGCCCTTGTTGTTACAATAATTGTTTTGCTTATACTTTCAGGAATAGTGCTTACAATTCTGTTAAGTGATAATGGACTTATTACAAAAGCAATAGAATCCAGCTTTAGAACAGAAATGTCACAGATAAAAGAAAACGTCAATTATGAATTAGCAAGTTGCGAAATAGACAATACCAAAATAGACTCAAAATTTGAAAAAGTAACCTTTGAAGATGCAAAAGAATTTGATGAATATCTAAAACTAGAACTAATATACTGGGGACATTATGAAATAGATTATCAAGTCACAAAGCTATCAAGAAACTATATTAAACAATATGGAGACAATATATTAGAAAGCCATTTAACAGACATAAATGGAACTAGCTATATAAAAGATTTATTTTATGTTAACAAAACTACAGCAAATGGAAAAGAGGAATTTTACTTATACGACAAATTTGTAAATCAAGTATATAAAGTTCCACTAACAACAATAGGCTCACACAAAGTACATAGCATAGAAGAACTAGATTATCAGAAGCAAAATGGTAATGGAGAAAGGGATCTTACACTAGGAACCATAACTGAAGAAACATCCTCTATAATAAGACTAGGAAATATAGCATTTTACGAACCAGAACTGAGGGGATTTGCCAAAGACAAAACAAATGCAGTATACTATGAAAAAAATGATGATGGAACAATAAATTCAAATGAAGAAACAGTAAAAATTGAGGACTACATAAACAATAAAGAAACTTCAATAAACAAAAACGACAAAACATATACATTTTTTGATTATGAAAATCAAATATGGGCGAACATAAAAGTTATAAATGATGGAATAGAAACAAACTGGACATGGATACCAAGGTATGCATATAAAATAGAAAATAGTGAAATAAATGTTATTTACGTCGACATAAACAATAAACAAGCCCTAACAGGAGAAGACTTACCACAAGGCTATATAGTTCACTCAGCATTTGAAGAAAATAATAAAAAAGGAATATGGGTTAGTAAGTATGAAATAGAGGTAGCACAAAATAGCACTTCAGGTGATTTTCCATACTATATTCCAGATGTAACAGGATTTGATAAAAACTCAACATATGTAGAAGTAATGAACGATGATGGTTCTTTCACAGAAACAAAATTATCAGATATTAATAACTTAGGAGAATTTGCAAAAAATAACAGATGGTTTGATTATGATAATCAGATATGGGCAAATATTAAAACAAATGCAAACGATGCAGAATGTTGGTGGGTTTGGATACCAAGATACGCATATAGCATAACTGGTACATCAACATCAATAGTATTTGTTGATGTAAACAATAAGTCATTGTCAGGAGAAGAACTAGACGGTAGCTATATAATCCACCCAGCCTTTGAAGATGGTAAAAAAGGAATATGGGTAAGTAAATATGAGATTAGCCATCAAATAGTAGACATACCGACAACAAACAATGTAGCTTTCCCAGACTTAACAGGATTTGACCAAGATAATACATATATTGAAGAATATAAGGATGACGGAACCTTTAATGAAAGAAAATTATCAACAATTGAAAATATACAAGAATATAGTACAAATAAAAAATGGTTTGACTATTCAAAACAGATATGGGCAAATATTAAAACAAATGCAAATGGTAAAGAATGTTGGTGGGTGTGGATACCAAAGTATGCTTATAACATAACTGGTGAAGAAACAAGAGTAATATTCTTAGATGAAAATGGGAACACATTAGATGGAAGTACAATTCCAGCCAATTACATACCACATCCAGCTTTTGGAGATGGCAAAAAAGGAATATGGGTAAGTAAATACGAAATTAGTGAAGAATAAAACAAAAAAGGGGGCAAAAAAGCATCCTAAAAAGGATATTAATTTTATGTAGAGCTATAAATGAAAGGAATAAAAATAATGAAAAAAAATATAATCAAAATAAATTTAATAGTATTATTATTTTTAATAATTATGGGAAGCAAAAGCCATGCAGCATTAACATCAAAACTAACAACACAAAAAGACGGGAAAAATGTTGTAGTTAATACAACAATAGCTAATTCTTATGTAAAATGCAAACAAATGATAAATAGTGGAGAAAGTTTACAAGGAGCAAATGTAAAACCACATTTAGCAACTAATAAAGACTGGGGAGCTGTAAGCTATTTGTCAAATAGCATATATGGAACAAATACAGCAGGAAAAAATAATGGTGTAGAAATAACAATTAATGATGTAAAATACCGTTCAACAAATGGTAATGCTTCAGGTGTAATGAATTGGGGGTCAAATCCATATAAAACTTTATATACACAAACGGCAGGCTTAATAAATAATTACGACCCAAACACATCAAGTTCAGCAACTTATGTATCTGAATTATATGCAAATAAAGACACAGCCTATGTAGACTATATAAATCCGACAATAGCTTATCAAACATATGGAATGGCAATTCAGGAAACATCAAACATATTTGGAGGAATATTTTATGCTAACACTCTAAATTATAATTGCAGTTCGCTTAGAATAGGATTATTTGCTGGTCATTTTGGTAGTAGAAATGATAATGGTGGAAGCAGAGCAGGTGGAGCTCAGTATAGTGATGTCACTTTCCGTCCTGTAGTCTGGAATTAGAAAGAGTAGTAGAATTGTGTTTTTGAGAAACACTTCAAAAACATAATGAATCTTAGAGCTTGTATTGATTGATGTGTACATTTTTATTTTTATAGTACTAAATAGCTCGTACCTCGCTATGGAACTAATGTTGAAGAATGTTAAAATATTGAAAATATAGAAGATCTTTAGTATAATGTATTATGACAACCTAAGGTTGCCAAATATATTAGAAGGAGGTCTTTTTTCATGACTAAGAATCAATTACTCAAGAAGTTAAAAGAGTACAAATTAGGGGGTTGACAAAAATAAAAAATAAGTTGTATAATATACATAAAGTAAAAAACTAATGGAAGACAGAGTAAAATGAAGGTTGCTTATAGAGAGAATTGGTCTTAGGCTGTGAGCCAATTTAAGTAAACACATTTGAAAACCAGCTTCTTAAAGTGCTAGTGAAGTTAAGCTAGACGTGTTAGCTACGTTACAAGCTGAAAAAATTAAGTAAAAATATGGGTGGAACCGTGCAACCAAAGCACCCCATTGCAATGTCTATTTGCAGTGGAGTGCTTTTTAGAATTAATAGGAGGTTTAAAAAATGATTAAAATTGAATTAAAAGATGGTTCAGTAAAAGAAATTGAAGAAGGAATGTCAGTTATAGATTTTGCAAAATCTATAAGTGAAGGATTAGCAAGAATGGCTACATGTGCAAGAATGAATGGAAAAGTTGTTGACTTAAGGAAAGAGCTTAATGAAGATTGTAAGTTGGAAATACTAACTTTTGAATCTGATGTTGACGGAAAAAAAGCATATTGGCATACAACATCACACATAATGGCTCAAGCAATAAAAAGGATAAATCCAAAAGCAAAGTTAGCTATTGGGCCAGCAATAGACAATGGATTTTATTATGACTTTGATGTTGAAAAAACATTTACAGATGAAGACAAAGAAAAAATTGAAGCTGAAATAAAAAAGATAATTAAAGAAGATTTGCCAATAGAAAGATTTACTTTACCACGTGATGAAGCATTAAAACTAATGAAAGAAAATAATGAAGATTATAAAGTTGAACTAATAGAAGAATTATCTGAGGGAGAAGAAATATCTTTTTATAAACAAGGAGAATTCACTGATCTTTGTGCAGGACCTCATTTAATGAGTACAGGTAAAGTAAAATATGTAAAATTACTAAACAATTCTGGAGCATATTGGAGAGGTGATGAGCATAATAAAATGCTACAAAGAATTTATGCAATATCATTCCCTAAGAAAAGCCAATTGGATGAACACCTACAATTATTAGAAGAAGCAAAAGAGCGTGATCACAGAAAAATAGGAAAAGATTTAAATTTATTTATGACACACAAATGGGTAGGATCTGGACTTCCAATGTATTTACCTGATGGTGCTACAATTCGTAGAATTCTTGAAAGATATATTCAAGATAAAGAGCTAGCTTTAGGATACTGGCATGTATATACTCCAAGTATGGCTAATACACAATTATACAAAATTAGCGGACACTGGGATCATTATAAAGATGATATGTTCCCAATAATGAAAATGGAAAATGAAGAGCTAGTTTTAAGACCAATGAACTGTCCTCATCACATGTTAATATACAAAAATAGTCTACATTCATACAAAGACCTTCCAATCAAAATTGGAGAATTGGCTCATGATTTTAGATGGGAAGATTCAGGAGCAGTTTGTGGTCTTGAGAGAGTTCGTCAAATGTGCCAAAATGATGCACACCTTTTCGTACGTCCAGATCAAATTAAAGAGGAAGTTGGAAAGGTACTAAACTTAATATTTGAAGTTTATATGAAAGACTTCGGATTCCCAGAATCAGCATTTAAATTTAGATTATCTTTAAGAGATAAGAATAACAAAGAAAAATATATTGATAATGACGAAATGTGGGAAACAGCAGAAAGCCAATTAAGACAAATTTTAAAAGAAATGAAAATTGATTTCTATGAAGCAGAAGGGGAAGCAGCATTCTATGGTCCAAAAATAGATATACAAATTCAAACAGCTTTAGGACATGATGTTACAATACCAACATGTCAATTAGACTTTGCACTTCCTGAAAGATTTGATTTATCATATATTGGAGAAGATGGAAAAGAACATAGACCAGTTGTAATACATAGAGCGATTCTTGGCACTTCAGACAGATTTATTTCATTCTTGCTTGAAGAAACAAAGGGAAACTTGCCACTATGGCTTGCTCCTCATCAAGTTAAAATTTTGCCTATATCAGAAAAGCATCTAGAATATGCTAACAAGTTAAAAGATATGATGATAAAAAAACAAATCCGTGTACAAGTAGATGACAGAAATGAAAAAATAGGATATAAAATACGAGAGGCACAACTAAGTAAAATTCCTTATATGTTAGTTGTTGGAGATAAAGAACAAGAGGAGGAAAAAGTTTCTGTTAGAAAAAGAGGTGAAGGCGACATTGGACAAATGAAAATCAATGAGTTCATTAATAATATTATATATGAAATTGACAGTAAAAAAATATAAAAATAAGTAACAAAAAGCCAAAGTTAAGCATATTATATATTAAGAATTTTGAGACATAAATAGGAAACATATCACTGTAAGAAAATATACACTAAAATAATTATCCTATGAAAGGGGAGTACATATATGCGAAACTTTGGCTTTAACAATTTAGGTTTTAATAATGAAGATAATTTTGAAACAAATGATAATGATGGTTTCAATATGGATGACATAAATACTACAAATAATATAAACAACAATAACAATTCAGATGTAAATTTCTTAGGAGATTTATTAAGTAGTGATAATACAGAAATCTTATTATTTATAATAGTATTTTTGTTGTTGTTTACATCATTTGGAAGGAGATAAATGAGACGGTGTTTTTCTTCGTCACCATTGTCTCATTTTACTAAATTTTAACAAAAATAAAAATAATTTCAAAATCTATTGACAAATAGAAATAGTTGGGAGATAATATAAACGAATAAATGACTAAAGCAAAAATTTTTAAGGTTACAAAGGAGGAGAAAAATGCCTTATTTATTTAATAAAATAACTGTGCGTCCACAACTACCAACAAGGATTAACAAATTGTATGACATTTCTTATAATTTGTGGTGGTCATGGAATACTGAATTTTTAAAACTGTTTAAAGAACTAGATTGTGATTTATGGGAGAGTTGTGGTAAAAATCCAATTAAGTTTTTA
Source organism: Clostridia bacterium (assembly GCA_017510825.1). Classification (GTDB taxonomy): domain Bacteria; phylum Bacillota; class Clostridia; order TANB77; family CAG-508; genus CAG-793. Next base: position 25,310 of record JAFWMA010000016.1, read on the forward strand.
CAATTGGTGGCGCAAGATACTTTAGAATTAGCAACAAATAATTCTGATTTTTTAAAGAGATATGATAAAATCGCAACTGATTTTGAAGATTATATAAATGCTAAACATACATGGTTTTCTAAAAATTATCCAGATAATAGAAATGATGTAATAGCTTATTTTTCAGCTGAGTATGGTTTAGACGAAACTATTGCAATTTATTCTGGGGGACTAGGTATTTTATCAGGAGATCATTTAAAATCTGCAAGTGATATGGGTATTCCCTTAGTTGGTGTGGGAATGCTTTATAAACATGGGTATTTTCATCAAACTATTAATGGATATGGTGAACAACAAACTGAATATAAAGATGTTGATTTAAGTGAATTACCAGTAAAAACGGTTAAAAATGTTGATGGATCTGATTTATTAATTAATATAAAAATAGTAAAAACTAAAATTAAATTAAAAGTATGGCAATTAAATGTTGGTAGAGTAAAACTATTTTTACTAGATTCAGATATTAATGAAAATCCAGAAGAATATAGAGATATAACAACTACTTTGTATGGTGGAGACCAAGAGATGAGAATTAAGCAAGAAATTGTTCTTGGAATGGGTGGTGTTAATCTACTTAGAATGATGGGAATAAAACCAACCATTTATCATATGAATGAAGGACATTCTTCTTTCTTAGTACTTGAATTGATTAAAGATATAATGAAGGAAAAAGAAGTTTCATTTGAAGTTGCTAAAGATATTGTATCATCTAAAACGGTATTTACAACTCATACTCCAGTACCAGCGGGAAATGATATTTTTTCTGTTGACTTAGTTGAAAAATATTTTGATAGATATTGGGAGAGATATGGTATAGATAAAGAAAGATTTTTAAGATTAGGGATGAGACCAGAAGATGATATGAACTGTGGGTTTAATATGGGAATATTAGCTTTAAAAATAGCTGGAAATAAAAATGGAGTTAGTAAACTTCATGGTGCTGTTTCAAGAGAATTATTTGGTGACATATGGTCAAATATACCATCAAATGAGTCGCCAATTGGGTATGTTACAAATGGAGTTCACACATGTACTTGGCTTGCTCCTTCTTTAAAAATATTATATAATAAGTATTTAAAACCATATTGGCAAGATAGTATTCAAGATGATGAAACTTGGGAAGATATAAAGAAAGTACCAAATGAGGAATTATGGAAAGAACATCAATTAAGAAAAATTAAGTTATTAGAATTAGTAAAAAAATCAACTACTGAAAGGTTAAGAAGATATAATTATTCATATGACGAAATTGAGAATATGACTGAAAAACTTGATCCAAATGTTTTAACAATTGGATTTTCTCGTAGATTTGCAACATATAAGAGAGCAACACTTATTTTTAGAGATTTAGAAAGAATAACAAAAATATTTAATGAAAAAGATATGCCATTGCAAATTATTTTTGCAGGAAAAGCACACCCTATTGATCAAGAAGGAAAAGATTTAATTAAATTTATACATGAATTATCTTTAAAACCACAGTTTAAGGGGAAAATATTTATACTTGAAAATTACAATATGGGGATGTCAAGGTATTTAGTTTCTGGTGTTGATGTGTGGTTAAATAATCCACGTAGACCAATGGAAGCTTCTGGTACAAGTGGACAAAAAGCTGCAGTTAATGGAGTAATAAACTTTAGTGTACTAGATGGCTGGTGGGCTGAAGCCTATAACCAAAAAAATGGATGGAAAATAGGAAATAATTCTGAATATCAAAGTTATGAAGAACAGGATGATTTAGATGCACAAAGTATGTATGAAACTCTTGAAAATAAAATTGTTCCAACATATTATAACAAAAACGAAAAAGGATATTCTGAAGAGTGGCTTAATATAATGAAAAACTGCATAATGACAAATGCAGGAAGGTACAGTACATCTAGAATGTTAGAAGATTATTTAAATGAAATGTATATTCCACTTTGCAATTTACACAATAAGTATTATAAGAATTTAGAAACTGTTATTAAGTTTACTGAATGGAAGAAGAAGATTAAAGAAAACTTTGATAAAGTAGAAATTTTTCAAAGTAAGGCAAATTATAATGATATTACTGTGGATGCAGGAAATAATATTGAAGTGAAATGCAAGATTAAATTGCCTAAGGGACTTATAAATGCAGATAATATTAATGTGCAAGTATTCTATGGGAAGATAAGTTCTGATGGGGTGGTAGATGATATTCGAATTGATAATATGAATTTTATTGAAGAAGATGATGATGGATATTTTAGATATTCTGCAAAAATAGCTTTAAAATCTGGTGGAGACTATGGATATACATTTAGAGCAATTCCTAAGACAAATATGATATTAAATCCAATGAATCTTAATTTGATAAAATGGATTACTGATTAAATTTTAAATGTTATATTCAAAATAAAAGACCTGTTGGTAAAACAACAGGTCTTTCTTTTAAATAATACAATAATTTGCAAATAGAATTAATAAAAAATAACAGTATTTGTTATTCTTTTGTTGATTTTTTTGAATTGACTTGCATAATTAAGTATTTATGATATAATTAAGAAAAAGTATAAATTTTGCTTAAATATGAAAGGAAACTAATGAAAAATGGAATTGACATTTGAAAATTATATATCGCAACTTGTAAGTAATCCATTACTTTTAATTATAACAATTTTAATATTAGGTGTAATTCTAGTAAATGGATGGACAGATGCACCAAATGCAATAGCGACATGCGTATCTACGAGGGCAATTAGACCAAAATCTGCAATTATAATGGCTGCAGTTTTTAACTTTTTCGGAGTTCTAGTAATGACAATGCTTAGCTCAACAGTTGTTCAAACTTTATATAATATTGCGAATTTTGGAGATAATCCATCAAATGCTTTAATGGCACTTTGTGCTGGGTTGGTTGCTATAGTTTTATGGGCAGTATTTGCTTGGCTATTTGGGATACCAACAAGTGAGAGCCATGCGTTAGTTGCTGGTGTGTCAGGTGCAGCAATTGCCATACAACATGGTATAGCAGGTATTAACATGGCAGAATGGAAAAAAGTAATATATGGATTAGTTCTATCTGCTGTATTAGGATTTTTATTTGGATATGTTATTACAAAAATAATAGAAAAAATATGTAAAAAAATGGATAGAAGAAGAACACTGCCATTTTTTAAAAAATTACAAGTGTTTAGTGGAGCTGGAATGGCTTTTATGCATGGAGCTCAAGATGGACAAAAGTTTATTGGAATATTTTTATTAGGTGTTTCTTTGGCTAATGGAATAACTAATACAGAGACTTTTCAGATACCTGTATGGCTTATGATACTTTGTTCAGCTACAATGACATTAGGAACTTCTATTGGAGGGTATAAGATAATTAAAACTGTTGGACTAAAAATGGTAAAGCTTGAAACATATCAAGGAGCTTCAGCAGACATAGGAAGTTCACTTTGCTTATTGGTGTCTACGCTATTTGGAATACCTGTTAGTACAACTCAAGTAAAAACTACAGCCATAATGGGTGTTGGAGCATCAAGAAGTTTAAGAAGGGTAAATTGGAAAATTGTAAAGAATATGGTTGTTACTTGGGTAATAACATTTCCAGCTTGTGGAATTTTAGGATATATTGCAACTTTAATATTTATGAAAATTTGGAGTTAAATAGTTTGAAAAAAGGAATTATTAAAAATGAAGAAATTGGGATTAAATTATTATGATAAATTTATAGAAAATTCAGAGATTGCACTAAAAATGTCTGAAATCTTAAAGGACTATTCAGAAAATTTTGATTATGATATGTCTGAAGTTAAAGAAAAAAAAGTACATTCTTTAGAAAGAGATGCAGATAAAAATATTCATGCTATCTTAAAATATTTGGTTATTGATTTTCTACCTCCAATTGATAGAGAGGATATAGTTTTAATTACAAATAAACTTGATGATGTGATTGATAATATTGATGCAATAGTGATTAATATAGATATTTTAGATGTTAAAGAAATTCGTCTTAATTTTATCAAATTTGCAAAATTAATAAATAAGATGTGTAAAAATATAAATGGAATGATGACTAAGTTAAAAACTTCTAAAAAATATGATGAAATCCATGAATTTGTAGTAACAATTAACAAACTAGAAGGTGAAGGAGATAAGTTATATGAAACTACAATAAGAGATTTATTTGCTACTGAAACAAATCCGATTGAAGTTATTAAATGGCATAAGATTTATATGTGCGCAGAAACATTTTATGATTCATGTGAAAGTTTAGCTAATACAATTGGTGAGGTAATTATGAAAAATTTATAAAATTCATTGATAAATAATTTGTTTTGTATTATAATACTCTCTAGCACTAAGAAAAAGTTTATTTAAAAGAGAGTTTTATGGAATAAAAATTAAAAACATTAAAGATTATATTAAAGAACAAAACCAAGAGTATTATTTAACATCTCATGTTGATAAATTTTTAAATCACGAATGAAAAATTCCTGTTTTAAGACATGTACTTGTCAGAGTTAGAGAAAAAACACATGATGGAAATGATTTAGATAGATAATTAGAATGGATGGATGTAATAATGAAAAACATACTTGAATTTCTAGAAAAATGTAATAATAAAAATAATATTGCTATAATAGAAGAAGAAAAAAAATGTACTTATGGTGAATTAATAGAAAAAAGTATGCGTGTTGGAACAAGTTTAATAAAATATAACAATATAAATACTCCTATACCTATTTTTATGGAAAAAAGTATAAATACTTTATGCACTTTTTTTGGAGTTGTGTATGCAGGTTGCTGTTATTCATTAATAAACCCTGAATTACCTAAAGATAGGTTAAAAGCAATTATTCAAGTATTAGAAAGCAAATATATAATAACAGATGAAGAGCACTATGAAACTGCTAAAAAATATTTTGATAATGTACAAATATTGTTAATTGAAAATTTGCTGAAAGAACAAATAAATAGTGAAGAATTAATTAAAGTTAGGGAGAAAATGATAGATACAGATCCTTTATATATTAACTTTACTTCAGGTTCTACAGGAATTCCTAAGGGAGTTGTAATTAATCATCAAACTACAATAAATTTTATAAGTGAATTTACAAAAAAATTTGAAATTAATAGTAAAGACATTATAGGAAATCAAGCTCCTTGGGATTTTGATGTATCTGTTAAAGATATATATTCATCAATTTCAACTGGAGCTACAATGGTGATAATACCTAAAAGATTATTTTCAAGACCAGCTGAGTTGTTAGACTACCTATGTAATAATAAGATAACAACACTAATTTGGGCAGTATCTGCTCTATGTTTGATTACAACATTTCATGGATTAGATTATAAAATTCCAAAGGATATTAATAAAATAATGTTTAGTGGTGAAGTTATGCCTATCAAACATGTTAGTCAGTGGATTGAAAAATTACCAGATGCAAAATATGTAAATCTATACGGTCCTACTGAAATAACATGCAATTGTACATATCATATAGTTAACAAGAAGAAGGTATACGAAAAATCAATACCAATTGGAAAATCTTTTAATAATGAAAGTGTTTTCTTATTGGATGACTCTAATAAAGAAATAAAAAATTGTAATGAAACAGGAGAAATATGTGTAAGAGGAAGTACTCTTGCATTAGGATATTATAATAACTTGGAACAAACAAATAAAAGTTTCATTCAAAATCCACTAAATAATAAATATAATGAAATTATTTATAAAACTGGAGACTTAGGGTATTATGATGAAAATAAAGATTTGAACTTTGCAGGGAGAAAAGATTTTCAAATAAAACATTTAGGTCATAGAGTTGAGCTTGAAGAAATTGAAAGAGCAATGGAAACTTTAAAAAATGTAGAGAGAGCATGCTGTACTTATAATCAAGATAAAGGTAAGATAATAGGATTTTATGTTGGAAGTATAGATTCTAGGGATTTAAAGTTGAATCTAAAAAACAAACTACCAACATATATGATTCCTAATGTTTTGAAACAAATTGATAAATTTCCATTAAATAAAAATGGTAAAATTAATAGAAAAAAGCTTTGTTAGATAAAAAAATATATAATACTTCGCAATTTTTTAAACTATATATTATCTTACAATATTTATAATTTAAAAGGAGATTTTTAATGAATGAACCTATATTAAAGCAAATTATTGATAAGTATGATACACCTTCTTATGTTTATGATATTGAAATTCTAAAAAATCGCATTAGTTATATTAGGAAACATCTACCTAGTCGAGCTAAAATATGTTACGCAATTAAGGCAAATACTTTTATTATAAAAGATATAGAGCGTGAAGTTGATAGATTTGAAGTATGCTCTCCAGGTGAATATGAAATTTGCAAAAAACAAAATGTTGATGAAAGTAAAATACTGATATCTGGAATTAATAAAAGCAAAGAAGAAATTGATCATGTTATTGAAACAAGTAATGTTCGATTTTTTTCAATTGAATCAATGAGTCAATTTGAGATTTTTAAGAATTCAAGTAAAAAAGTTGAATTGCTGCTAAGACTAACGAGTGGAAATCAATTTGGAATAAACAAAGAAGAGATAGAAGAAATTATTACAAATAGAGACAATTATTCTAACATTAAGTTAAAAGGAATTCAATATTTTTCGGGTACTCAAAAAACATCTATAAAAGTATTAAGAAAAGAATTAGAAAAGCTGGATAGTTTTTTTAAAGAGTTAAAGCAAAAATATAATTATGAGGCAGAAGAATTCGAATTTGGAACGGGATTTCCAATAAATTATTTTCAAGGTAGAGATTTTGATGAGAATGAGTTTTTTAAAGAATTTTCTGAAATAGTTGATAATCTTGAATATGGGGGAAATATTATATTCGAAATTGGAAGAAGCATTGTAGCTAGTTGTGGAACGTATATTACAAAAGTAATAGATATAAAAACAAACAAAAATCAAAAATATGCAATAGTTGACGGAGGTATCAATCATTTGGTATACTATGGTCAGTCAATGGCAATGAAAGTGCCATATTTAGAAATACATCCAAGTAGAGAAAATAAAGAAGATGAAAGATGGAATATTTGTGGTTCATTATGTACAATAAATGATATACTAGTAAAACAGTTACCTGAAAAAATAGAATTGAATGATATTATTGTTTTCAAAAATACTGGTGCATATTGTTCTACTGAAGGCATTTCACTATTTTTAAGTAGGGATTTACCAAATGTTATTAAAATAGATGAGGATAAATCTATTAAACTAATAAGAGAAAAGAATAGTACTTTTCAATTTAATGGATAGAAAGTAAGTAAAATATAAATATATAAATTAAAGGAGATTATTATGGACAAGTTAATTGAAATATTGGAAGATATTGAATCAGGACTAGATTATGAAAATTGTGAGAGTTTGGTTGATGATAATTATTTAGATTCTTTAGATATAATATCACTTGTTGCAGCAATTGAAGATGCATTTAATGTTCAAATACCAGCTGTTGACGTAATTCCAGAGAATTTTAATTCTGTAGAGTCAATTTGGAAACTTATTAATAGATTGGAAGAAGAAGGATAATATATTTTTGAGTTTGCTTATGTTGAAGATGAATATAATTAGGAGATAGATTATAATGACTTACTGTGATTTGATATTTTTGGGGATTTTTTTACCTGTTACAATATTATTATATAATGTAATACCTCAAAAACATAGAGCAAAGGTGTTATTAATTGCAAGTTATGTTTTCTTTTGGTCAATAAGTGGGAAGCTAATAGTATTTTTATTAGCAACAACAGTATTAATGTATATTTTTGGTATATGTAATAAAAAGTTGATTGATAAAAGAAAAAATGAATTGAAGAATGTTGAGAAAAATAATAAGAAAATAATAAAAGAAAGATACTTAAGAAAAACTAGATTAATTCTAGTTTTTAATGTTGTTATACTATTAGGAATGATTGTTGTATTAAAGTATTCAACTTTTATCGGTAATAATATTAATTATTTATTTAATGTTATTGGTTATCCTGTTAATATAGGTATTGCTCACTTTGCTGTACCAATTGGCATATCATTTTATACATTACAAGCAATTTCATATATGATGGATGTATATAAAGAAAAAATAGAACCAGATAAAAATATTGGGAGATTGGCACTATTTATTAGCTTTTTTCCTCAGATTATGGAGGGACCAATTTGTAGGTATAATGATACTGCTATTCAGTTGTGGAAAGGTGATAAAACTTCATATAAAAGCCTAACATTTGGAATGCAACGAATTGGATTTGGCTTGATGAAAAAAATGATAATAGCTGATAGACTTGATATTTTAGTTTCAGGTATATTTAGTAATTATAATGATTATAATGGTGGAATTATTGCTATAGGTATGATTTTATATACACTACAGCTTTACATGGATTTTTCTGGAGTAATGGATATTGTTATTGGAATTGCGGAAATATTTAATGTAAAAATGCCAGAAAACTTTAAACAACCATTTTTCTCTAAATCTATTTCAGAATTCTGGACAAGGTGGCATATTACATTAGGAACATGGTTTAGAGATTACATATATTATCCTGTTTGTATGTCTAAAAAAAGTAAAAAGATGACAACCAATCTTAGAAAAAAGTTTGGAAAATATTATGGACCATTAATAGTTAGTTCTGTAGCATTGTTTTGCGTCTGGATATGCAATGGAATTTGGCATGGTTCAGCATGGAATTATATTTTCTTTGGAATGTACCATTTTACACTTATTTTGATGGGAAGATTTGTTGAACCGATTTCTAAAAAATTCTACAAAAAGATAAAGATTAGAGAAGAAAGTGTTGGATTACTATTGTTTAGAATAGTAAGAACTACAATATTAGTATTTTTTGGTGAATTGTTTTTTAGAGCTGAGGGATTATTAGCTGGATTTAAAATGTTTGCTAAGATTTTTTCAAATTTTACTTTAGATTCATTATTTAATGGTGAGATACTTAAGATTGGTTTGAATTGGCAGGACTTTGTGATAGTAGCAATATTTACAGTTATATTCTTAGTTATTAGTATTAGAAAAGAACAAGGCAATAAAGTGAGAGAAAAGATAGCTGAAAGAAATATTGTTTTTAGATGGACATGCTATTTTGCAATTATTTTTGCAGTAATTGTTTTCGGCGCATATGGAGAAGGCTATGTGCCAGTTGATCCAATGTATGCTCAATTTTAATTTGGTTTAATTTTGCACACAATAGTATAATTGTATATAACACTTGTTCTTGCTGGTTGCGGGCACAAATGCAATTTGCCTAAATTGTGATCAGAAAGTAATTGCTACAAACTGAAACAAAATTACAAATAGAAAGGATTTATATAATTGAAAACTAAAATAATTAAAGTAATCGGTTTTGTAATAGTATTAATAATATTACTTCTAATTACATCACATATATTTGTGCCTAAAAGCAATACTGAGGAAGCCGGAATGCATGATTATGAAGCAAATGGAATTTTAGCAGAAAAAGAAAGAACAATAGATTTGTTGATATTAGGAGATAGTGAAGCTTTTACTTCAATCATTCCTATGCAATTGTGGAATGATTATGGCTTTACAAGTTATGTGTGCTGTTCAACTGCTCAGACTATTCCTGAATCAATGATCTTTTTAATAAAAGCACTACAAAAGCAACAACCTAAAATGATTATTTTAGAAGCAAGTAATATTTATACAGCTTCTGAAAGGGATGAACATATTGTTCAAGTCTTAAATTATATGTTTCCAGTTGTAGAATATCATGATAGATGGAAATATTTAAAAAGTAATGATTGGTTTGGAGAAATTAATTATGATGTAGTTAATGATTTAAAAGGATATCATTTTACAAAAGATGTGAAGGAAGCTCTTCCTAATAATAAAATGGCTCCTACAGAAGAAACTCAACCAATTCCAATTGCAAATAAAATATATATAAAACTTTTAAAAAAGTATTGTGAGATGAATGATATTAAATTTTCAATAATTAGAACACCCACAACTTTTAGCTGGGATTATAAAAGTTATAATGGAGTGAAACAATTTGCAGATGCCGAGAAAATTGAATATTTGGATTTAAACTTAATGAATGATCAACTTAAAATTGATTGGAAACAAGATTCAAAAGACGGAGGAGATCATTTAAATCACTATGGCGCAGTAAAGAATACAAAATTTATTGGAGAATTTGTTAAAAATAAAAACCTATTAACAGATCACAGAAAAGAGGAAAAATATTCAGGCTGGAATAAGTCGTATGAAGAATATAAAAGATTAGTTAAATAGACAATATAAGATATATTCTAATTAAACATAATAGAGCTTAATTGCTTAATATATTAAAGAAAAGGAAAAACAAAATGAATTTCATGGATATATGGATTGGAAAAACAGAAGAAGATATTTTAAATGAGCTATCAGACAATATATATTTAATGTCAGAGCAGTTCTCAATTTGCGATTTTTTTGACAAAAATTATCAACATAAAGATAGTTTTTTAGCAAGTATCATTATAACACCAATGCAGGTTATTACATCATATGCACCAGAGATTGAAAATAGAAGAATACAGCATCAAGATTTGGTAAATACAATATTAAAAGAATCCGGAACAGAAGATATATTTCCAAGAATTAGAATAGATTGTAATTCTTCTGACGAAATAATGTTTTGTTTATGCAAAGTTGAGACAGAAAAAGACACTGGAATTTCAAAGGAAATGTATATAGCATTTCAGGAATTAAAATATATAATTGAAACTATTGCAGGAGATGAATTAGTTTTAGATCATAATTTTGATGACCTAAATATACAAGATTGTATGACAAATCAAGAGATTCCAATAAATTATAAAGAAAGACTTGTTGGAATTCCTATTAATGATTATATGAAGACATTAGAAAAAGAGAAGCAAAAAAGTTTAAATGTATCAATAGTGAAAAGCACACTAGACTCAAGTGAACATAACAGGAAAGAAAACAATAAAGAAAAAACAAAGTTAGAAATGAGATGCTCTGAATTAGAAAGATAAATACTAAATAATAGAATTCGATTCTTGTATTTCTAAGACATATCAATAAAAAAACTCATACTTTACAAACTAAAAAAAATATGATAAAATATACTAGTAAACTAAAACGGTTTACTAGTATATTTTTGCGAAGGAGGCGAAAATGAAAGAAAAACAAATAATAGATAGTGCAAGAGAATTATTCGAAAAATATGGAATAAAAAAGACATCAATGGATGAAATTGCAAAAAATGCTGGTGTAACAAAAAAAACAGTATATTCATACTTCTCAAGTAAAAATGAGTTAATAAACTATTTTGTAAAAGAAGAATTAAATTATATGAAATCAATAGTTGAAGAATATGAAGCAAAAGAAGGAGACTATTTTGAAAATGTACACCAAGGATTATGCAAAATGCTAAATTATAAAAAGAAAAGCATAATTCTAAATATATTCATGAAAGAAGCGGATGATACAAATTTAAAAGTACTAAAGGATAATTTAAACAGAATTGATACACAAACGAAAAATTATATTAAAGAAGTTTTAGAAAAAGCGGAGAAAGCTGGGCATATTAAAGTAAAAAATATCGATATAGTAACTTTTTTAATATATAAAATGTACATAGCTTTAATGTTTGATTGGGATGAAGGAGATAAGGAACTTGATGATAAAGAAATTGCGGACAATATTTTGCAAATTTTAAGAAATGGTTTATCAAATAAATAATTTAAAATGGAAGGATGTAGAAAATGAAAAAATTATTACAAGAACATAAGGCTTTTAAAATTATAATTATAGCCGTAGTACTATTAATTCCAGTAATCTATAGCTTCTTTTATTTAAAGGCATACTGGGATCCTTATGGAAATTTACAAGATGTAAGTGTAGCTATGGTAAATTTGGATAAAGGAAGTAGAGGATCAGAATTAATTAAAAATATGCAGGAAGCTGAAAATACTTTAGGATTTACAGAGGTCTCAGCAGATGAGGCAATTAAAGGATTAGGAGAAGACAAGTATTATGCTGTAATTACAATACCAGAAGATTTTACAACATCATTAGAAAGTGCTAAAGAAGAAGAAAAACAAAAAGCAGTTATCACATTTACACCAAATAAAAGAAAAAATTATTTATCATATCAAATAATTAATAGTGGACTTAAAACAGCAGAAATGCAATTACAAAGTAAAGTTTCAGCAGAAGTTGCAGGAACCATGTCAGATAAATTAAAAGAGGTTCCAGACAGCTTGGATAAAATTGTGGATGGCGTTGATCAAATCTATGATGGTTCAGGAAGACTAACTGATGGCTTGGGAGAATTAAGTGAAGGTGTAAATACATTAGATACAAAATATACAGAATTTGATGATGGAATAAAAAGTGCTGATGAAGGAAGTAAAAAACTAACAGATGGACTTTCACAATCAAGCGAAGGAACAAAGAAATTAGCAGAAGGTTCATCAAGTTTAGATGACGGAGTAAAACAAATTAATGAAGCATTAGAAAATGCTGACACAAGTAAAATTACTGATTTAACAAATGGAATAGAACAATTAAATGAAGGAGTTAACGGAAGCTCAGGACTAGTAAATGGACTAAATACATACATAGATGGAGTTCACACTTATGAAGACAAAATAGAAAGTGGAGCTAAACTATTAGAAAGTGGTTTAAGTCAATATATTGCAGGACAAAACACACTAAGTGATAAACAAGATCAAGTTTTACAAGGACTAGTAGGATATATTAAAGCAAATCCAAGTTTACAAAGTGATCCAGTATTAAAACAATTAGCTGACTCATCAGAAAGTATATTATCAGCTAAACAATCATCTGGACTTGATACATATGAGACATTATTAAAATCTGGAGCATCATCTTTAGCAAATGCTAAAGAGACAAATGAATTTAAACAATTAGAACAAGGTGAACAGCTTCTAAAAGGAGGAGCAAATAAAGTTGGAGAAGGCGTAACACAATTAAAGAATAGCAATCCTCAAATAATGTCACTTGGAAATAGTTTAGGCTTATTAAAATATAATTTAAATAAAGTACAAGATGGAACTTCACAATTAAAGAATGGAGTAGAAACATTACAATCAGGAACAAGTCAATTAGAAAGTGGTGCAAATACACTATCAAATGGTTTAGGACAATTGAGTACCAATTCATCAATAATCAAAACATCACTTGTAAAATTAGATGACGGCGCAAAATCAGCTTTAGATGGAAGCAAGCAAATAACAGAAGGATTAGATACATTAAAATCATCAGTTGAAGAAGGAAAAGACACAGCTAGTGAACAAATAACAAAATTAGACGGAATTAAAGACTTTGTAGAAGACCCAGTTGAATTTAAAGAAGAATCATTTGGTGAAGTAGCATCTTATGGAGTTGCATTCACACCATTATTCTTATCAATAGGTCTTTGGGTTGGTGCTTTAATGCTATATGTAGTTTTATATTATGATCAAAGACATAGATTTGGAATTTTAGATCATGAAAACAAAAACAAAATATTACAAAATTGTATCTATTTAGGAATAGGAGTAATTGAAGGTTTAGCAACAGGTATTATTTTAAAAGCTCTATTAGGATTCGAAGTTGCAAACATGGGAACATACTTATTTGAATGTATATTAACAGGAATGACATTTACAATGATAATGCAATTCTTAATTAGAAACTTTGGAGATATAGGTAAATTTCTATCGCTAATAATTCTAGTACTACAATTAGCAGCATCAGGAGGAACATTCCCAGTAGAAACAATTGATCAAGGATTCCAAGGATTTACATCATGGTTACCAATGACATATTCAGTAAGAATATTTAAAGATTGTTTAGTTGAAACTAATTCAAATTTAATAGGAGGTAACACAGCAGTACTTGTTGGAATACTAATTGCATTGTTCATACTAAATCTAATAATAGAGAAAATAAAACTAAACATGCAAGAACTGGAAAGTGAGCAATAAAGAGGTGTAGATTATGGTAGCAAGGCCGAAAGGCCTTGCTATTATTTATATATACTTATAAATATTTATTAATATTCTTAGCAAAACTATTAAAGTCCATTTTTTCATGTAAAATAGTTACTATATATATATTGTCACTAATATAGTATATGATTCTATGTTTTTTATAAATCAACTGCCTTATTTCTAATTTTTTGGAATTTTTGTATGTATAGAAAAGAAACCTTCCCATTCGTGGTGAATTTTGTAAATCATAAACCGTACCTACCAGGTTGTGCATATAAGAAGAATAGGTATTCAATGAATTAACTTTTGCGTAAGAAATAAACTCTAATATATCATTATTTGATTTGTTTGACCATTTTACTTGCATTGTCTATATGTTGATTAATCTCCTCTGTAGTATAAACATGTCCATTTTCAATATCATTAATACCTTGTAGCACATTTATTCTAACATACAATTCATCAATAATATCTGATAAATCTGCATCATCAGGAAATTTATTTATTAAATCAATTGCTAATTCTTTCATACTTTTTTTACCTCCTAGATTATTAGACATATCTACACCTCCAACGAAATTATATAATAAAATAAAACATAAGTCAATACAGATACTAAAAATTGGCATAATTTAATTTATTCTTAAATACTTGATTTTTATAAAAAAATATGTTATTATAATAATGTTCTTTTACTTAGCTTTAGGCTAATTACACCACTAAGGCTCAGTTTTAGAATTAATAATTACAGGAGGTGTACCAATTATGATGACAAAGGAAAGAAAAGCAGAAATCATTGAACAATATAGACTAGATGAAAAAGACACTGGTTCTCCAGAAGTTCAAATAGCTCTATTAACAGAAAGAATCAACGAATTAACAGAACATCTTAAAGTTCACAAAAAAGATAATCACTCAAGAAGAGGATTATTAAAAATGGTTGGACAAAGAAGAAATTTGCTAAACTATTTAGTAAAAAAAGATGTTCAAAGATACAGAGATATCATTGCAAAATTAGGATTAAGAAAATAATTATTATGAAGGCGAGCTTAGCTCGTCTTTTAATATTATTAATGTCCGGTACTGTTATTCAAAGTTAACAAAAAATATGTAATGTTTATATAAACTAAAAAATAAAAATTAAAAAAGTAAATATAACAGCATTAAAACATAGTCGAAATTATTGTGAAAAATAATATAAGTTTCACTCAATTTATGATAGAGAACACATGTGAAATAACTTTAATTTGATTAAAAGTAAAAGCGAAAAGTTCTTTAAAACTAGTGAGAAACTAGTCTTTTTTATGCTCAAAACAATTGCAATTAATTTGCATTTATGGTAAAATATAATAGTAAAATTTTGTGAAATTGATTTAGAAAAGTAGCTTGTACAAAATTTTAGTGATGTGTGGAAATAAACAGTTAAAAAAATGTAATTTGTTAATTTTATAGTGTTTCACTAAAAACCACATACAATTAAAATTTTCTAGAGGTTATTTTATCTGAATCAATTTAAGAGGAGGATATATGTTTAAAACTTATGAAATGGAGTTAGCTGGAAAAAAGCTAGTAATTGAAACTGGAAAGATGGCTAAGCAAGCCAATGGAAGTGTTGTTGTAAGATATGGTGATACAACAGTAATGACAAATGTGGCTGCTTCAAAAGAAGCTCAAGATGGAATTGATTTCTTTCCACTATCAGTAAATTATGAAGAAAAACTTTATGCAGTTGGAAGAATTCCTGGAAGTTTTACTAGAAGAGAAGGTAAACCATCTGATAAATCAGTTTTGGTTTCAAGAGCTATTGATAGACCAATTAGACCTTTATTTCCACATGATTTTAGAAACGATGTTTGCGTAACATGTACAGTTCTATCAGTAGATCAAGATTATTCACCAGAAGTTTGTGCACAAATTGGAACATCTGCAGCTTTAGCAATATCAGATATTCCATGGAATGGACCAACAGCAGGAGTTCAAGTTGGATATGTAAATAATGAAATAATTATAAATCCAAATGAAGAGCAGAATGCTAATAGCAGATTGCACTTAACAGTTGCTGGAACTGAAGAAAAAATTACTATGATAGAAGCAGGAGCTGATGAGATTTCAAATGAGACAATGTTACAAGCAATTAAGAATGCTCATGTAGAAATTAAAAAAGTATGTGAATTTATAAAAAGTATTCAAGAAGAAATTGGAAAAGAAAAATTTGAATATAAGTCATTTTCAGTAGATTCAGAATTCTACAAAGCAGTTTGTGAAAAATATGAAAAATCAATGAGTGAGGCTGTTCAAAATACAGACAAAGAAATTAGAAATAATAATGTAGATAAAGTAGCAGAAGATATTAAAAATCTAGCAATTGAAATGTATGGAGAAGATGCCGAATCAGAAAGAGCTTTTGACATTGCTACTGCTATTCACGACTTAGAAAAAGCGTGTGTTAGAAGAATGATTCTTGAAGATCATAAAAGACCTGATGGAAGAGCTATAGATGAAGTTAGGCCTTTATATGGTGAGGTAGGATTAATTCCGAGAGTACACGGTAGTGGTTTATTCTCTAGGGGACAAACTCAAGTTTTAACTATTTGTACTTTAGGAACAAAAAAAGATGAACAAGAATTAGATGGATTAGATAAAGAAACATCAAAAAGATATATGCATCAATATAACTTTCCAGCATACAGTGTTGGTGAAGCAAGACCATCAAGAGGACCAGGAAGAAGAGAAATAGGACATGGAGCTTTAGCTGAAAGAGCATTAGTGACAGTTCTCCCTTCTGAAGAAGAATTTCCTTATACAATAAGATTAGTTTCAGAAGTGCTTGAATCAAATGGATCAACATCTCAAGCTAGTATTTGTGGAAGCACATTAGCGTTAATGGATGCAGGTGTTCCAATTAAGAAACCAGTTGCAGGAATGACTGCAGGTTTGGTTACAGACGAGAATGATCCTAATAACTACATTGTACTAACAGATATTCAAGACATAGAAGACTTTTTTGGAGATATGGACTTTAAAGTAGGTGGAACAAGAGATGGAATTACAGCTATACAAGTTGATATTAAAATTGATGGATTAACATATGATTTTATAGAGCAAGCTTTTGAAAGAACAGAAGCTGGACGTAATCAAATTTTTGATGAAGTATATACTCCTGTTCTTCCAGAGCCTAGAAAAGAATTATCTCCATATGCTCCAAAGATTATAACAATGGCTATTTCAGTAGATAAAATTAAAGATGTTATTGGTACTGGAGGGAAAATGATTAATAAAATTATTGAACAAACCGGTGCTAAAATTGATATTGAGGATGATGGAAGAGTATTTATATATTGTGAAACTACAGAAAAAGCTAATGAAACAAAAAAAATAATTGAAGATATTACAAGAGAAATAGAAGTAGGAAAAATTTATGAAGGTGTTGTAACTAGAGTAGCTTCTTTTGGTGCATTTGTTAATTTAGGTGGAGACAAAGAGGGGCTTTTACATATTTCTAAAATTTCAAATAAGAGAGTAAATAATGTAGAAGATGTGCTATCTGTAGGAGATGAAATAAAAGTTAAAGTAACAAATATTGATCAACAAGGAAAAATAGATTTAAATATGAGAGATTTAGAAAAAATAGATGAATAATAGGAGAAAAAAATATGCAATTTATATTTTTTTTACAACAAGCTATAATATGGTTAATCACAATTTTTTACCTATATCAATTAGTAATAAGCTTGTTTTCATTTGTTAAATTAAAAGAAAAACCTTTTATAGTAAATAAAAAACATAAATTTATTTTAATATTGCCAGCTCATAATGAAGAGAAGGTAATTGGTAATTTAATAAAGAGCTTAAAAAAACAAAACTATCCTAAAGATAAGTATGATATCCAAGTTATTGCTGATAATTGTACTGATAATACTGAACAAATAGCAAGGGATTTAGGTGTTAAAGTTTTTGTTAGAAATGAAGAAGACCCTAAAAAAAGAAATAAAGGGTGTGCGATGAATGTTTTTCTTAGTACAATTCTAAATGATCCAAATTGTGATTATGAAGCATTTTGTGTGTTTGATGCAGATAACATTGTAGATAAGAATTTCCTAAAGGAAATGAACAAGCATCTATGCCAAGGAGAAGAAGTTGTTCAAGGATATAGAGATATAAAAAATCCAACAGACAATTGGATTGCTTCTGGATATGCAATTTTTTATTGGATGATGAATAGAATTTATCATCTTGCAAGATATAATGCAGGATTGTCTCCATTAATTAATGGCACTGGTTTTATGGTTAAACTTTCAGCAATTAAAGATACAGGTTGGGATACAAATACATTGACTGAAGATATTGAATTTTCATTAAAAACAATTATTCAAGGGAAAAAACTAGGTTGGGCTAAAGATGCAATTTGTTATGATGAACAACCTGTTAACTTTAAAGCATCTTGGTCTCAAAGGTCTAGATGGACGATTGGACACATACAATGTTTAAGAGAATATACAGGGCAACTATCAAAAGCTGCTAATGAAAACAAAACACTTATGAATTTTGATGGGCTTTTGTATATTATTGGAAGTATTCCTATGTTTATTTGCTCAATAGTTTTGTTATTAATTAATGCAGTTGTATATTTATCTAAGGGTATGACAACAACAGCATTCGTAATTAATATTTTAAGATTTGTAATTCCAACATTTTTCTTACCAATATTAGTTGCATTATTTATAATGATTATAGACAAAAAGCCTATAAAAAAAATGTGGAGTGGACTTTTAATGTATCCTGTATTTATGGCTTCTTGGCTATTAATTAATTTTAAATGTTTATTTAAACAGGACACTAAATGGGAAAAAATTGAGCATAACAGAGATGTTGAAATTAATGATATTTAGAAGAGGTATAGTTAATGTTAAACAATACAAAGGTTTATGCATTTGTTGGACCATCAGGAACGGGTAAAAGCTATAGAGCCCAAATGGTTGCTAATAAATACAATATTAGATATATAATTGACGATGGAATTTTAGTTAAAGACAGTGATGTAGTTGCAGGAAGTTCCGCTAAAAAAGCAGCTACAAAAGTAGAAACTGTTAAAAAGGCTCTATTTATTCATGAACCACAGAGAAGCGATATGATTAATGCATTAAAAGAGATGGAACCAGAATCGATTCTTATTTTAGGAACATCTGATGGAATGGTTAAAAAGATTGCACAAAATCTTAATTTACCTAAAATAAAAAAGATTATTTATATAGATGAAGTTGCTAGTAAAGAAGAAATTGAAGATGCAAGGAGAATGAGAATAACCGAGGGGAAACATGTAATTCCAGTACCAACATTTGAAATAAAAAAGGATTTCTCTGGATATTTATTAGATCCTTTACAAATTTTTAAATCTGGACTTGATAAAACACCGTATATTTCAGAAAAGTCAATTATAAGACCAACTTTTAGTTATTTGGGAAATTTTACGATTTCAGATGCAGTATTTAGAGAAATAATTGAGTATTTAGCAACTAAAGCAGAAGCAGTTAGCAAGATAATAAAAGTTAGGGTTAAGAAAAATGAAGAAGGTCCTTCAATTTATATAGAAGCAGAAGTTAATTTTGGTATAAGCATTAATGCAGAATTACAAGAATTTAAACAAAAATGTATAAAAGAAATTGAAAGACAAACATCAATGAATGTAGTAACAATGAAAATAATGGCGAAAAAAGTGAAATTACCAGATTCAGTAGATTTAAGTTTATATTAAAAATTTGCGAAATTGTGTTCAAATTACATGATAGTAATTGTACAAACTGCAAATATAAGAAAAAAGGAGAGATAACAATGTCTTTTATTGTAGCAATAGATGGACCAGCTGGTTCTGGAAAGGGAACTATAGCTTCGGCTGTAGCTAAAAAGTTTGATTTGTTTTATCTAGATACTGGCGCAATGTATAGATGTGTAACATTAAAGTTTTTGGAAGAAAAAATAGATTTAGATGATAAGGATAGTGTTAAAGCTCTTCTTAAAAGTATAAACATAGATTTTAAAAAAGAGGATGGAGAAGAAAAAGTTTTTTTGGATAAAAAAGATGTTACAAAAGAAATACGTGAGAAACATGTAACAGAAAATGTTTCTAAAATCTCCCATCTTAAAGAAGTTAGATTATCAATGGTAAATCTTCAAAGAAAGATTTGTAGTAAATATGATTCTGTTTTAGATGGAAGAGATATAGGAACGAATGTATTTCCTGATGCTGATATTAAGATTTATTTAGATGCTAGTATTGATGAAAGAATTAGAAGGAGAATTGCACAGAATAAAGAAAAAGGTATTGAAATGTCTGAAGATGAAATTAGAAATAGTATTATTTCAAGAGATAATAATGATAAAACTAGTGAAATAGCTCCTCTAAAACAAGCTGAAGATGCGATTTATGTTGATACAACTAATTATTCAACTAAAAAAAATATCAATAGAGTATGTTTAATTGTTAAGAAAGCTAGGAAGAAGTATGAGAGAATTCAAAGTGGATATGTAATGACAAAAGAGACTACTTTAAAAAGAATAAGAAGATCTATTATAAAACATTTTCTTTCAGCGGTATATCATATTGTTTATAGAATAAGAAAAAATGGTGTAGAAAATATTGAAGGAGATGAAGGAATTGTAATTTGTGCTAATCATTTAAATTTTATTGATGCAGCAGGTATAGTGTTGTTAAATAAAAGATATATCAGGTTTGTCGCAAAACACGACTTGTATAGATTTAGAATAATTAATTATTTGGGTCACTTATTTAATATTATTCCCGTAAAAAGAGATTCAAGTGATGTAAAGTCTCTAAAATTGTGTTTGAAATCTTTGAAAAGTGGAGAAGCTTTGGGTATTTTTCCAGAAGGCACAAGAAAAGGAATGGAAAAAAATGTTGATGTAAAAAATGGAGCTGCTTTTTTAGCTTATAAGGCAAAAGTTAAGGTTGTTCCAGTTGGGATAAAAGGAACTTTTAAGCCTTTTACAAAAGTTGAGTTTAATTTTGGAAAACCTGTTGATGTTAAGGAATTTAAAACAAATGATCCTAATTGGTTAGATAGGGCTACAAATGAAATAATGAATCAAATTGTTGAATTATCTAAATAAGCTACTATTCACGGCTTACTTAAAATTGTAGATTAACAAAAGGTAATAATATAAAGTGTAGCAATTCTGTGTAGCGACCAACTGAAGTGCAACGAGGAGCGAATGGAGGCTTTTACATTATTATGTAAACAGTTGTAAAAATTACCAAAATCGTGTATAATAAATATTTAGAGAATAGTTGAAGGAAGGTTTTGGAAATAAATGGTACACGAAACAATAAATGATGTTTTTAATATAGGCAATATTTTAATATATATATTAATAATAAATTTAATTACATTTTTGGTGATGTGGTATGATAAGCATAAAGCAAAAACTGGACAGTGGAGAATAAGTGAAAAAGCATTATTTGTATTAGCACTATTGGGAGGAGCTATTGGTGGAATTGTTGGGATGTATGTATTCCATCATAAAACGAAAAAGTGGTATTTCAAATATGGTTTTCCTTTAATAATATTTTGTCAAATATTATTAATAATAAGTATTAAAGGATTAATTGAAATGTAGTACATATGAAAAATATAGCTATGCTGTAAATAGAGAGGATAAATATAATGAAAGAAAAAAAGTTTAATAAAGTCTTAACCGTATTGTTAATACTAGTTGCAATATCTATAGTGATTATTATTGGGTTTTATGGTTATGATGTTATTAATAGAGTAATGATTAAATCAAATGCGGATCATATGATTGATGAGTTTAATAATCATGTAGATGAAGTTAATGTTGGACCTAATGAGCCAGATGAAGAAGAATCAAATAGTGATGATAGCGATAGCGAAAGTGAAAGTGAATCTGGTAATAAATCATCAAGAAATAGAAATTCTGATGATGAGGATTATTATGAAATAAATTATGATGGTTATAATATAGTTGGAAAAATTAAGATTCCTAAAACTGGAATTGAGTACCCAATTTTAGATGAAGCTTCGGTAAGTTCAATGCAGCTTTCAGTTGGTATAATATATGGTCCTGGATTAAATAGAATTGGAAATACAGTTATTATGGGACATAATTATAGAAATGGCACTTTTTTTTCAGACAATGATAAACTTTCAAATGGTGATGTAATCTATATAACTAATTCTTCTGGAAGAAGAAGAAGGTATATAGTGTATAATAAGTATGTAACAGACCCATCCGATTTTGATTATGCTGTAAGGGATACAGCTGGAAAAAGAGAGATAACTTTAAGTTCTTGTACGGATGATTCTCAAAACAGAATTATTATTTGGGCGAGAGAAGCATAATTTTGAAATGGATTATTCAAAGTAGTTCTAAAGTATCTTCTGTTGAATATAATTCAGCAGGAGGTATTTTTATGTGTGGAATTGTTGGATTTACTAATTATAATGAAGTGATGAGTAATAATGAAGTAAGAAATGTAATTGAAAATATGAATAACAAAATGGCAAGAAGAGGCCCAGATGAAGAAGGATGCTATATAAATAAAAGGATTGCAATGGCTCATAAAAGGCTAATAGTAATTGATCCTGATGGTGGAAAACAACCTATGAGTTTTAATTATCAAGGTAATAATTATGTAATAACATATAATGGCCAGATATACAACAGTAAAGAATTAAGGACTATTCTTCTGGATAATGGTTTTAAATTTGATGGGCACAGCGATACTGAAGTTTTACTTAAAGCATTTGTTTTTTATGGATTTGATGTTGTTAAACATTTAAATGGTATATTTGCATTTGCAATTTGGAATATTAAAAAAGAAGAATTGTTTTTAGCAAGAGATCACTTTGGAGTTAAACCGCTTTATTATTCAATTAAAAATAAAGAAATTATTTTTTCTTCAGAAATAAAAGCTTTGTTCGAATTTCCAAGTATCTATCCAATTATTGATGAACAAGGTATATCAGAATTGTTTGGTATAGGGCCAGCACATACTCCAGGAGTAATACCTTTTAAGGGAATAAAAGAATTGAAACCAGCAACTTATATAGTTTTTAATAAAAACTATATGGTAGAAGAGAAATATTGGAAGTTGGAAAGTAAAAAACACAATGATGATTTTGAAACTACATGTCAAAAAGTGGAGCATCTTTTGAAGGATTCTATAGAGAGACAGTTGATTTCAGATGTGCCAATATGTACATTTTTGTCTGGTGGATTAGATTCAAGCATAATAACTAAGTATACTGTAGATTATTATCAAAAAAAAGAAACTTATAAATTAAATACATTTTCTGTAGATTACAAAGACAATAATAAGAATTTTCAAAAAACAGATTTTCAACCCAATACTGATGCTGATTATATAGATTTTATTAGTAATAAACTTGGAACAAATCATAGAGTAGTTACAATTGATACGCCTGAACTAGTTAATTCTTTGAAAGATGCTGTAATAGCAAGAGATATGCCTGGAATGGCTGATGTAGATTCTTCATTATTATTATTTTGTAAAAAAGTTAAAAAATATGCTACAGTTGCAATTAGTGGCGAATGTGCAGATGAAATATTTGCAGGTTACCCATGGTTTTTTAGGGAAGATGCTTTAAATAGTCAAACATTTCCATGGTCATTAAATTTGGATAATAGGCAACAATTATTAAATCAATCAATTAATAAAAAAATTAAATTAAAAGACTATGTAGATATAAAGTATAACGAAAGTTTAGATGAAGTTGAGTTTTTTGGAGGCGATACAATAGAAACCATAGAAAAGAAGAGAATATCATATTTGACTATGAATTGGTTTATGCAAACTCTTCTTGATAGAACTGATAGAATGGCAATGTATAGTGGGTTAGAAGTTAGAGTTCCTTTTTGTGATTATAGAATAGCTGAATATTTATGGAATATTCCTTGGGAAATGAAAGCATATAAAGGAAGGGAAAAGGGGTTGTTGAGATATATAATGAAAGATAAATTGCCTGAGATGATAGTGCAAAGAAAAAAGAGTCCTTATCCTAAAACCTGGAATCCTAATTATTTGTCAAAGGTTAA
This sequence comes from Clostridia bacterium, assembly GCA_017510825.1. Taxonomy (GTDB): domain Bacteria; phylum Bacillota; class Clostridia; order TANB77; family CAG-508; genus CAG-793. The sequence goes on from JAFWMA010000016.1 coordinate 49,430, forward strand.
ATCTATTTTAACTGATATTATGAACGATTCACAAGCTCCGATTAAATATATATTAAATTCAGATGAAATTTGGAAATTAATAAATACTAGTGGAAAAGATTATACCAAACCATGGTTTGGGCAACTTATGACAGGTCCTCAACTTATTGCATATTTAATTCAAGTTAATATTTGGCTAGAAATATATAAGCCTCAAATAGAAATATAATCTACAATTGGACGGAGTCTTTGTCTAAGACAAAGACTCCGTCCAATCCATAAATATTTTATTGACGATGGATTTTTACTTAATTTAGTATCACATATTCAAGAAGCATAACTTTTCTTATCCTAATGGATATATATGTTTTATCTTGATGCTTAGATACTTTGAAAGTTACAAAATTTCCATATACAGTGAGTCGGTTATCAGTAAGAACTACATTTTTTGATGTTATAGGTTGTAAGATAAATTCTTCTGTAAACAATAATACAGCCATAAGTAAATCCATACGATTGATCTGTACGAACTTATTCCAAGAACACATATTTAAAGCTTTGAATTGTTTAGACTGTTCCTTAGTCCGTAAATCATAGCTAAGTTTATCATGTATAGGAACTAAATAAGAAATAGCTTCATATACAAATTGTGGATTTTTAAATTGAAGAGGTTTTGCCTTATGATAATCTAACATTTCAAATCTACTATACATTCTTTTAATAGCTCTACATGCATTTGGAAAATCTTCTTCTATCTCTTCATACATTGACATCATATCAATGCCCCACCATTCATAAATGTCTTTAATGCATTCTGCCATTGTCCATATATAGAAATCTTGACTAAGCATACCCATTGTAGATTCCTCCTTAAATAGTCATTGATGAATAATTGTCATATATGCTCACTCCTTAAGGAGATAATAAAATAAGTCTAGAATACACTAGAATGATATTATTATATCATAATATATATAATTTTTCAATTTTACTGTTCAACAACATTTAAATAGCTGTGAATTGTAACCAATATTTGCAAAAGCTTAAAGAAGTTTATTGTTATATGTTGACATTTTTTATGCTTATATACTATTTTCTTAAAAAAATAATATTTAACCTATTTTATCAGTTGACAATAATAAAAAAAAATAGTATAATTTAAAAGTTAAATTATATAAATTAAGAAGAAGGTATTTATGAGTGAAGATAATAAAAGTTTTGAAGAATTATTAAATGATTCAATTAATAATACTAGGAAGAAAGAAAAAATAGTAAAAGGAAAAGTAATATCAATAAGTTCAAATGGAGAAATTTTTGTAGATATTGATTATAAAGCAGATGGAATAATACCTAGAACAGAATATTCTTTTAATTTGGAAGCTAAACCAGAAAATGAATTTAAACCAGGTGATACTATAACTTGCGAAGTTTTAAGATGGAATGATGGGGAAGGCAATGTTCTTCTTTCATATAAAAGGTTAAAACAAAAACTTAACAGGGAAGAATTAGAAAAAAGAATTGAAAACAATGAAATATTTGAAGAAAAAGTTTCTGAAACTAACTCTAATGGATTGATAGTCAATTACAAAGGAACTAGAATTTTTATTCCAAACTCATTATCTGCACATCAAACTGAAAATGTTAAATTTAAAATAATTGAATATAAACCAAAAGAAAGAAAAATTATTGGTTCTTGTAAAGCAGTTATTGATGAAGAAAAATCAAAAATTGAAAAAGAATTTTGGGATAATGCAGAAGAAGGAAAAGAATATAAAGGAACTGTTTCAAGTGTATGTTCTTATGGAGCATTTATTGATTTAAAAGGAGCTCAAGGCCTTTTACATATATCAGAGATGACTTGGGAAAGAAATGCAAATGCAAATAATATTCTTAAACAAGGACAAGAGGTAAAAGTAAAAATAAAAACTTTGGATAAAGAAAACAAAAGAATTCAACTTTCTTATGACAAAAAAGGAGAAGATCCTTGGTCTACAATAGATAATAATGTTGGAGATATAGTGAATGTTAAAATTAAAAAGTTAGTTCAATTTGGAGCTTTTGCTGAATTAAAACCTGCCGTTGAAGGATTGATACATATATCACAAATAAGTGAAGAAAAAGTTACAAAACCAGAAGATAAACTAAGGGTTGGTCAAAAGGTCAGTGCAAAAATAATTGAACTAGACAAAGAAAATAAAAAAATGGAACTATCAATAAAGGAAGCAGAGGGAAGTAACAATCAGAATGAAAATGCTAGTGATGAACCTAAAGTATGGCAGTTTTAAATAATTGTATGGGCGGCTATCGGTCGCCCGAATAGTTTGTTAAATGAAAGACAAAAATACATATATGCTATGAACAATAAATTTGAAAGGAAATAAAAGAGATGTATAATGATAAAATAAGGAATATTGCAATAATTGCACACGTTGACCATGGGAAAACAACCCTAGTAGATGCACTTCTTAGACAAAGTAATGTATTTAGAGATAATGAGCAAGTTCAAGAAAGAGTTATGGATTCAAATGAACTTGAAAAAGAAAGAGGAATAACAATTCTATCTAAAAATACAGCAGTATTATATGATGGAATAAAAATAAATATTGTTGATACACCTGGGCATGCTGATTTTGAAGGGGAAGTTGAGCGCGTACTAAAAATGGTAGACGGTGTTTTATTAGTTGTGGATGCATTTGATGGACCAATGCCTCAAACAAGGGAAGTTCTTAAAAAATCACTTGCTCTAAATTTACAACCGATAGTTGTAATTAATAAAATTGACAGGCCAGGAGCACAACCATTACAAGCAGTTGATAAAGTGCTAGAACTCTTTATTGACTTAGGTGCAAACGAAGACCAATTAGACTTCCCTGTAATTTATGCGTCAGCTAAAAATGGAATAGCTAAAATGAATTTAGAAGAAGAAAGTGATAATGTTAAATGCATTTTTGACACTATTATTAAAGAAATTACACCACCAGAAGTGGATGTAAATGCTCCAATGCAAATGCTAGTATCAAATATAGCTTATGATGATTATTTAGGAAGACTTGCAGTAGGTAGAGTTGAAAGAGGTATAATAAAAACTGGAGATACTGTTACAGTTTGTAAAGATGACAAAAATGTTCAAGGGAAAATTGCAAAACTTTTTACTTATGAAGGTCTAAAGAAAGTTGAAGCAGAAGAAATAGAAGCTGGAGATATAGTAGAATTATCAGGAATTGCAGATATTAATATAGGTGAAACCCTATGTGATGTAAATCATCCAGAAAAAATACCTTTTGTAAACATAGATGAGCCAACTGTATCTATGACTTTTAGTGTAAATGATGGTCCAATGGCAGGACAAGAAGGAAAATTTGTAACATCAAGACATATTCGTGATAGACTTATGAAAGAACTTGAAAGAAATGTGTCATTAAGAGTTAAAGATACAGATAAAGCAGAAAGCTTTGAAGTATGTGGAAGAGGAGAACTACATTTATCAATATTAATTGAGACTATGAGAAGAGAAGGATTTGAACTATTAGTATCACGTCCTAAAGTTATTTTTAAAGAAATTGATGGTGTAAAGTGCGAGCCAGTTGAAACTCTAAGTGTAAATGTACCTGATGATACTGTAGGCTCAGTTATTCAAAAAATTGGAACTAGAAAAGGTGAAATGATAAACATGGAACCAGCTGAGCCAGGACATACAAAAATTGAATTTGAAATTCCTGCAAGAGGAATTATTGGATATAGAACAGAATTCCTAACAGACACTAGAGGTGAAGGAACAATGACTAGTGTATTTAAAGAGTATCAACCATATAAGGGCGAAATTCAAGCAAGAACTAGGGGTGTTTTAACAGCATTTGAAAAAGGGAAATCTATAACTTATGGATTGTACAATGCACAATTAAGAGGCGAACTTTTAATAGGACCAGGTGTTGAAGTTTATGAAGGAATGATCGTTGGAATTAATTCAAGGAACGAAGATATTGCAATTAATGTTTGTAAAGAAAAACACTTGACAAATACAAGAGCATCAGGCTCAGATGAAGCATTAAGATTAGTACCTCCACTAAAAATGTCACTAGAACAAGCAATTGAATTTATTGCAGATGATGAATTAGTTGAGATAACACCAGAAAATATCCGTTTAAGAAAGAAAATTTTAGACACCAAAACACGTGAAAGAGAAGCAAGAAGAGTAGTGAAAGAATAATTATGAAAAAAGGACATGTTCCTAAAACAGTTTTTAAGAAAACTTGATTTAGAAGCATGTCTTAAATTCTAGTATAAATTGAGGAGCAAAGAAATGAATAAACTTGAAAAAATAAAAAAAGACAACATTAATAGCCATATTCCAATAATCATGGATGATACCCTAGAAAAAATTTATGAAGTAATTGGAGATAGAAAGTTAAATAAAATTTTAGAAATTGGAACTGCACAAGGATATTCTGCAATTTGCTTTTCAAAAATGATTAATGAAAATGGAATAATTGACACAATAGAAAGAAATGAAGAGAACATTGCTAAAGCAAAAGAAAACATTAAAACAATGCAACTTGAGAAAAAAATAAACATTATAGAAGGAGATGCAGTAGAAATTTTGCCAAATCTAAATGAAAAATATGACATGGTATTTATTGATGCCGCAAAAGGAAAATATCCATTTTTCTTAGAGCAATCATTAAGACTAACTGATGAGGGTGCAGTAATATTTGCAGATAATATACTGTATAAAGGTTATGTGTTAAGTGATTATAACAAACATAAACAAAGAACAGCAGTTAATAATTTAAGAAAATACATAAAAGAAGTACAAGAAAACACAAATCTTAAAACAGAAATATTAGATATTGGAGATGGATTAGCAATAAGTAAAAAGATAATTAGTTAATATAATGGAAGCACCATTAGTTATATTATTTGATGTTTTTTCATATAATATAACCGAAGGTGCTTTTTATTATTTGCAGAAATTTACAAAAAAATAGTCAATTTTAGGTGCCTTAAATATTTAATGTGGAAAGGAAAAGATACTATGAGTAAATTTAAAATTTATTTTAAATCAATTTTAATACCATTATTAGTTGGAACCTTAGTTGGTATCCTTATTTCAGGTTCAATGGATTATGAAACCTTAACAAAACCATTTCTAGCACCGCCAAGCACATTATTTCCAATAGTATGGACCATACTTTATATATTAATGGGAGTATCATATGGTATTTTAAGAGAAAACTCACAAACCACAAAGGAAATTGATTCAATATACTATGGACAATTAGTAATTAACGCTTTATGGCCAATTGCTTTTTTCGTCCTTAAATGGAGATTATTTGCATTTATTTGGATTATACTTTTAGCAATTTTAGTTATGACAATGATAATAAAATTCTACAATAAAAACAAAATAGCAGGACTAATTCAAATACCATATTTATTATGGACCATATTTGCAACATATCTAAATTTTAACATTTACATTTTAAACAAATAATAAAAAAGTATTGTATTTTTTCTTTAATAGTGATAGAATAAAAAATATAAAAGAAAAAAGAGGTAGAAGAACATGGGACAAGATAGAACAATTAAGATTTTATTAGTAATAGTTATTCTTTTAGGAATAGCATTAGGATTGAGAATTACGGTTTTTAAAGACGTGAAATTTGATGGAAATATGAGTAGCAACGCGGTTATGAATGCAATAGCTAATCAGACATCAGAATATGTAAATTCAACAGAAACAGAAAAAATACAATATAATGAAATGGAACAATCTATGGATGAATATTTTATGACTGAATAAATAAAAATATAGCGGAGTTAGGTTACGACTTGACTCCGCTTATAATACCTTAAATAGTGAATAAGCATAAAAATGTGTTACAATTCACTGCTAAATCAAGTTCGCAAAAGGTAATAATATAAAGTTCCGCTATTCTTTGCTGTCGGACATCTTTTAAGGCTACAAAAATTGGGATAATGTAGGTGCTTTTCAATATACCATTGCAAGCCAATTTTTGAGCACTTAATGTAGAAGCCTCCATTCGCTCTACTCCTCCTTCCTCGTCGTCGGCACTTCATAAATTTCTTTCAGAAATTCACGAAGCTGCCGTGCTGCAGAATGATTCTAGTCACTTCGGTTGGTCGCTACGCAGGATTGCTACACTTTATATTATTACTTTTTGATAATCTACAATTTTAAGTTAGCTGTGAATTGTAATTAAAAATGTAACAAAAAATAAAAAAAAATTACACAAAAAGCTTGACATTTAAAAATAAAAGTTATATAATCAACCATAATTTGGTAATACTAAATTTATTTCTAATATATCTGGCCAGATATATAGCCCCCTATTAAAATAATTTTATTAAAAAAGGAGATGATTGATTGACAAAACAACATATAAAAACAATATGCCTGTTAGCACTCTTCTCAACATCTATAATAGGCATTTTTACATATAAAGAAATAAACAGTAAAATAGCTGTTGTTACTAAAGACAAATCTAAGCTAAAACTAGCAACTGGGAGTGAAGTAATAGAAGTTACGAACAATGATGGCGAGGATAATTCAACAACAAATAATTTTAAATTCTCAAATAATTCTTTATTAAGTTTTAATGAAAATTTTAATCTAAATCTAATCGATAAAGCAAATCCAAATAATATTGAAAAAATTAATACAAAAATATCAGAAAATGATTTGATCATTAATTTTGATATGCCAGATGATAAAGGAACAAACTATGAATATACAATAATAAACAATAATAATGAAAAGAAATTAAATTTTTATTCTAAAAGCAATATAAAAGGTTATAGTTATGTAATAGATAATGAAATAGAAACTGAAGCTCCTAGCGAAATTAATAAACTAAATAATGAACCAATACTAAAACAAGATATAAATTGGTCAAAAGATTATTACATACACTTAAGAACTTTTGACAATCAAGGCAACTACTCTAATAATAAGACTTTTAAAATAGATTTACCTTCAAATGGTGTTACAATACAATATTTAGATCAATATTCGAATGATGAAATTGATAGAAAGGAAAATATTAATGGAATAATAAATCAATATTATGACGTAGCTAACTTAGAAAAAAATATTGAAGGATACCAACTTATCGAAACTGATGGTGAACTTCAGGGAACTCTAAAAAAAGAAAAAATTAATGTATTATATAAATATGCAAGAAATGCAGAACTAAATATAAAATATATAGATATAACAACAGGTTTGGAAATTAATAAAGAAGATTTTATTGATGGTTATGAAGGAAAAGAAATAAATATCAAAGCACCGGAAGTTGAAGGATATACCATTGAAAACAAAGAATATTCACAAAAAATGAAAGCTGGAGAAAACACAATAAAGATTTATTATAATAAAATTCCAAAAGGAATAATTAACGTTAAATACATTGATATAGATACAAATAATGAAATATCAGAAAGTACTAATATTACAGATTATTTAGGTTCAAAATACTGGACAGAAACAAAAAACATCGAAGGATATGAATTAAATGAATTACCAAGTAATGCATCAGGAACTATTAAAGAAGAAACAGAGGAAGTGATATATTATTATAGAAAAAATCATAAAGAAAAATCAGAATTTGAGCAAGAGATAGATAATAATAAAAAGGAAGACAAAAAATTTAAAGAAAATATTACAGAAAATCATAATAACAAAAAAATAAAAATAAAATATATAGATTATGATACAAAAAATATAATAAAAATCGACATGATAAAAACAAATGAAGAAAAAGTTAAATATAAGATTAATAATATAGAAGGGTACAAAATTATGAATAAAGATGAATTTGAAGATAAAAGTTTAATAGATGAATTAATAGAAAATCTAAATGGAGATGAAAATTTTATAAGAATGAATGAAAAAAATGAAAGAACTATTATTCCAAAAAAAGATTCTAAAAAAATCATTAGTGAATATGAAATTGTTCTAAACAACGATAACTCAGATTATATCATTTATTATAAAAAATAGCATTGCTACAAATAATTATTTATGAAGTTTTTATAAACACTCTAACAAGATCAAAAGGAAAGGAGAATCGTATAATGATATTTAATCATTATGCAAGAAGAAAAATTGAATAAGAAAAAAACGATAGTTTTACTAGTATTAATTATATCAATTTTAATAATTGGATTACTATATTCACAACAGAAAAAAACTGGAGAACAGGCCAAGATAGAAATGATGAATAACGAAATAATTGAAATAGAAAACAAAATTACAGATAACACAAATTCGAACGAAATGCAAAATGGAATAATTGGTATTTTAGAAATAGACAAAATTCACTTGAAAGGTTTGATTAAAGAAGGTAGCAGTAGTGATATATTGCAAAAATACATAGGACATATAGAAAGTAGCCCTAAATATGATGGAAATATATGTTTAGCTGCACACAATAGAGGCAATATATATTCATACTTTGCTAAACTAAATGAATTAGCAGAAAACGATGAAATAAAATATAAGACAATATTTGGAGATAGCTGTTTTAGTATAAATAAAATAACTGAAATTGATGAACAAGACTGGAGCTTGTTAGAAGATACAGATGAAAATAAATTGACACTAATAACATGCATAAAAAACAAAAAGAATAAGAGACTGTGTGTACAAGCTACAAAAAAATCTTAGTTCAAATTACGGCATTTCAAGAATCTCCAGTTTTGACTAGCAAAAAAGAACAATAAATATTCATATAAGCAAGGAAGGAAAGGTGATAATAAAAAATGAAAAAAACAATTAAAATAATATCAATAATTATAATGTTTGCTATACTAGTACAACACTCAGTTACATTAGCAAATGTAGTAAAAATAGGAGAAACAAAATATTTAGAAAGAGGAGATTTAGGATTTTATTCAATACAATATTGGAATGAAAACTATCAAAATTGGTATTACATTACTTATTCACAAACATATTATACTGACGACAATGGAGAAAGAAGAATTGCATATTGTAATTCACCAGACTTAAATGGAATTGGATGGATTCCAGGAGAATATGAGGGATATGATACAACAATTCAAGGAGAATTATCTGACGAAAGATTATGGAGAGTATTTAAAAATGGATATCCATATGTTAGCCCAGAAGAACTTGGGGTTGAAACAGATGATGATGCATATATAGCAACAAAACAGGCAGCATATTTTATAATAAGAGGCAGAAGTGAAAGGGAAGTATATGAATATTTTAGACCAGGAGAAGAAGCAATTAATGGACAAGATTTAGAAGAAACTCATAGAAGAGGACAAAAAGTCATAGAAGCAATATATAAATTAGTTAACATAGGTAATAATGGCTCTGAAACGAAGCAAGGAGTATCAATAGAAAAAGTAGGAGACATCTCATTAGATGAAAAAGATAGTGATTATAGCTATCAAAAATACAAATTAGTTAGTCATAATAATGAAGAAAAAATAGAAATAACAAATTTAATAAACGCTCCAGAAGAATCATATATTGCAAATGAAATGGGACAAGCAGAAAATATTTTTTATGGAGGAGAGTCATTTAAGTTAATGATTCCAAATAAAAATGTAAAAAATGATTATGATATAACCATTGAGTATAAATCAATTTGTAAAAACTACCCAGTTTTTTGTGCAAAAAGTTTAATCGAAAACACTCAAGATTATTTGCTTTCAGTTGAAAAATTTGATGATGAATTTAGTCAAATCAGCCTATATCTAGATTCAAATAAAAGTAAATTTGAAATTGTTAAAATAGATGAAGAAAGCAAAAATACAATACCAGATGTAACATTTAATATAAAATACAAAAATGGAGAAGAATTAGGGTGTTTTAAAACAGATAATAAGGGAAAAATAACATTAAAAGACTTAGCACCTGGCAAAATAATAGTAACAGAAATAGAAACACCAGAAGATTATATTTTAAATACCACACCAAGGGAATATGAACTTATATATAATCAAACAGTTAAAGTTGAAATAGACAATAAAGAGGCTCACCCAGACATAGAAATAGATAAAGAAGGTCCTGAAACTGTTAAACAAGGAGAAGAAATAAAGTATAATTTTAAAATATCAAATAGCGGAAATGTTGGATTAGAAAATTTTACATGGTATGATTTTTTACCATATGACAAAGCTAAAATTACAAAAATAGCAACTGGAACATTTAATCAGGATTTAAAATATAATGTTTATTATAGAACAGATAAAAGTAATGAATATATAATGATTAAAGAAAAATTAAGCACCAAATCCAATAATTATATTGATTTAGATAATTTTAATTTAAACTCAGATGAAAGTATAATCGAAATAAAATTTGAATTTGGAGACGTGGATGTAAATTTTAAATCAGAAGAACCCCAAAATTTTTATCTAAAAGTAAAAAAGAATTTAATTGATGAAGATATAATAATTAATAAAACAAAGATAGATGGAAAATATAGAAACACAAGCTTAACAAGTGAAGATAGTGTTAATACAAAAATTAAAAATGAAAAAAAAGAAGAAACAAAAACATTACCAAGAACAGGTTTTTAAACTAATATAAAGATTTTAAATAATTTCTTACAACAACAAAAAGAAAAGAAATTTGTAGAAAAAAGCATAAAAATATTGAATATTGTCAAAAAATATGCTATAATAAGTTCTGGTCAAAAAAATAGATTGGGGGATATTGTAATGAAACAATATAGAAAAACAAAAATAATCGGAACTATTGGTCCAGCAAGTGAAAGTGAAGAAACTTTAACAAAATTAATGAAAGCAGGACTAAATGTTTGTAGAATTAATTTTTCACATGGTGGATACGAGGAAAATGCAGATAAGATTGAAAATATAAAAAAATGTAGAGAAAAACTTAATCTCCCAATAGCAATGGCGTTAGATACAAAAGGACCAGAAATTAGAACTGGAAAACAAGAATCTGGAGATGAAAAAGTTACAATAAATGAAGGTCAAATATTTACATTTGTACACGATGAAATTATTGGAAATGAAACAAAAACAAGTGTGAGTTATAAGAACTTATACAAAGATGTTAAGCCTGGTTCAAGATTATTAGTTGATGATGGTGCTATTGAATTTGAAGTAAAAGAAATTAAGAATAAAGATATAATATGTGTAGCTAAAAATACAGGAAGATTAGGATCAAGAAAGACAATGAATGTTCCTGGAGTTGAACTTGATTTACCATCTTTATCTCCTAAAGATATAGAAGATATAACAAAAGGAGTAAAAGCTGGATTTGATTACATTTTTGCTTCATTTGTTAGAAGAGCAGATGATGTTCATGCAATGAGAAAACTTTTAAATAAAGTTGGTGGAAAAGATGTTGGAATAATATCAAAAATAGAAAGCCAAGAAGGAATTGAAAATTTTGAAGATATACTTAGAGTTTCTGATGGTGTAATGGTTGCTCGTGGAGACATGGGTGTAGAATTACCAATGGAACAAGTTCCAATTGTTCAAAAGGAATTAATAAAGATTTGCATCAAAGCTGGCAAACCAGTTATTACTGCTACACAAATGCTTGAATCAATGACTACAAACCCAAGGCCTACAAGAGCGGAGGTTAGTGATGTAGCAAATGCTGTTTATGATTTAACAGGATGTATAATGTTGTCAGGTGAATGTGCAATGGGAAAATATCCAGTTGAATGTGTTGAAGATATGGACAAAATTTCATTGGCAACTGAAGAAGACTTAAATTATTGGAAAAGATTTAATGAAAGAGGATATGTTGCTGTTCCAGGAAACCTAAAATCTAATATTGCATATAGTGCTTGTAACACAGCTGCAAACATTGATGCAACAGCAATTGTTGCATATACACATACAGGAGAAACAGTAAACTTTTTATCAGGATATAGACCAAGTTGTCCAATAATTGGAATAACAGATGAAAGAAGAACATATAATAAATTAGCATTAACCCACAATGTAATTCCTATCTTTATTGAACCAGAAGAAAGAATTGATTCAACAATTGAAAAAGGTATTAAACAACTTCAAAGACAAAGAATTCTTAAAAAAGACGATATGATAGTAATTGCAGGTGGAAATAAGATGAAGCCACTTAATAAAGAGAGTGAAGTAATTGGTGGTATAATGAAAATTTAAAATTATTTACAATTCTAAAAAACAACACATTAAAATAATTATAAGAACAATAGCGGACATTAATAAAACTGAAAAAGCAAATACTCTCTGCAAAGTCCGCGTTTAATTGTTCGTCGCGCTAAATTTTATGAAATAAAATTTAGTCGCATTATAATTTTATATAATAGGAAAGTAGAACTTTCCTATTATATAAAAGAGATGGCAATAGCCATCTTTTTTTGTGCATCAAAAGATTTTTGTAACACCAAAACACCATTATTCATAAAATACTATATAAAAATAAAAAAGGAGGAGAATAATGTATAGATGTCAAAATCCAAGTAATTCTTGCAATATGAAAAAAACAAAAAAAATAGAAAATACCAAACCTTGTGATAATAAATATGATGATAAATGTGAGTGTGGATTTGAAAATGATCCGACAGTATTTCCAGAAAACTATATGTATGGGCAAAGTTATGTACCAATACAGTATATTAACGAAATATTTAAACCAGAAGTTGGATTGAAAATGGGTACAATTTTTCCAGAACTAGTTAGTCCTTATATGCCAGGTCAAAGTATGGAAGAAGATAAGTATTTAAGGAGAATGACTGGTAGAGAAGGACAATGTCCATTAGAATAATATAATAACTGAAAAGTTGATTATCAAAGAAATTTAGCCAAAATATAATAATAAGTTAAAAAGATTTTTTATGAGGAGGAAATATGTATAATAATTGCGTAATAAATGATAAAAGTGATAACACTTTATCAAAAAAAGAATTACTAACGAAAGTTCAATCATTAGCTTTTTCAATCAATGATTTAGCACTATATTTAGATACACATAAAGATGACGAAAAAGCCTTAAGTCTTCATAAGCAGTATACAAAGCAATATAGAAATGCATATGAAGAATATCAAAGAAAATATGGACCACTTTCAATATTCTGTCCATGTAATTCATGGAGATGGATTGCAAGTCCATGGCCTTGGGAAGGAGGAATGAATTAATGTGGAATTACAGTAAAATGCTACAATATCCAATTGATATAAAACAAAAAGACCCAAAACTAGCTCGTTGGATAATTAGTCAATATGGTGGACCAGACGGAGAACTTGGTGCATCACTTAGATATTTATCTCAAAGATTTGCAATGCCAGATCAAAGGTCTAAAGCAATTTTAAATGATATTGGAACTGAAGAACTTCGGACATCTAGAAATGGTTGGAACAATAGTGAACCAATTAACAAAAGGACTAACAGCAGAGGAAATTGAAAAAGCAGGATTACAAGCATATTATACAGATCATGGTTTAGATGTATATCCTGTAAATGCAGCTGGAGTTCCATTTAATGCAACAGCAATAGCAGCTAAAGGAGACCCTATAGCGAATTTGCAGGAAGATTTAGCAGCAGAGCAAAAAGCACGAGCAACATATGAAAAACTAATTAACTTATCAAGAGACAATAAAGATGTTGTTGATGTGTTAAGATTTTTAAGAGAAAGAGAAGTAGTTCATTTTCAAAGGTTTGGAGAAGCATTAAGAGATGTGCAAGAATTATTAATGCAAAAAAGATGTTTTTCAATGAATGGAATGAAAAAGGAAGATAAATTATAAACTAAAAAATATAATTTCAAATATTGACTTTTAATAAAAGAATGATGTATAATAAACATAGGAAACAAGAAACACAAAGTGTGTTGCCGAGAGAATTTTTTAATAAACCATTCGCCTGGCAAAAGCAGAATGGTTTATATTTTATTGTTGCTTATGTATAATAACTACTAAAGTAATTATTAAGGCAACGTTTACGATAGTTACACTTACTAATCCGAAGAAAAGCAAGTAGACAATATATAATAATGCTGATTCTATCATAAGCACCACCTCCAATCTCACAGCAAAAGCTGTGGAAGTATGATGGCAACACACTCTGCTTATTCTCATTTCCTATGAATAATAATATACTATATTTGACGAAAAAATACAAGAGAAACTAACAATTATTTTATTAAAAATTTAAAGAAATTGTTGACGCAGAAATCAAAGTTATATAAAGATTTTTAATAAGTGACTGTAACAAGTTGCTTATTTTTGTTTGCAAAAAAAGTTAAAACTTAAGACATTATCATAAATTAATAGTTAAAGTTTCAATAATACATTTACAATGAATGGTATATGTTGTATAATAAAGCATATATTGATTCATTTTACAATTTCTTAATTCTACAGGAGGAAGAGTAGAATGAATAGTGCAGAAAGAATACTTGCTGTCGACAAAAAAGAAGAAAATAAATCGAAAGTTGCTATTTATTGTAAGCTTTCAGAAGAAGAGAGAGACAAAGAAATAGTATAAATCATAAAATTCTAATGACTTTTGATGAACAAAGGAGAGTATTAATGGATAATAAAATTGTTAATAAGCAAATATCTATAAATCAAATTGTAGAAGTAGCGAAATATTTGGAACGATATAAAGAATGGTACCAAAATATGTTTATGAAAGAGCAACAAATAAATCAGCAAACTGGAAATCTTCACAAACAATTTGGAGAAACTGAATTAATGTATTCTATACAGTTTCAAGATGGAAAAACAATTAAAGAGAATGGATTTAATTGGTTCATTAGTAATCTTAATCAGCCTAAAATAATAAGTGAGATAATTATTTCATTACATGTAACTTTTTTTACAAAACAAGCAAATAGTCAAGCATATAATGTATATAACAATATAAATGTAAGAGTAGATTTTAGAGAAGCTGGTACGAAGATTATTAAAAATTCAGATACTTCAATAGACATTACTACAACCCATCAAGAACAAGTAGCTTATAAAATTGAATCTGATATATTAAATATTTTACAGTCGAATGAAGATAGATATAACAGCACAATAAAAAATAAGAAAGTAAGAATGCAATGTTTTTGTATAAGTGTTGGTTTAATTTTGTCATACATATTATATTTAATAATAAAACTAAATATTAGCAATTTGCCAGCAACAATAATAAATTTCTTTAACAATAAATATATACTAATAATAGGACAATGGTTTGTAGCAATATTATTAGGAAACTTGTGCTCTTACTGGTATATATTTTCAATCTATAAACCAATATTACCTTGGGCAAAATATGCAGGAAGAAGCACAATGTCTAATCAAAGTGTATATGAAGATGATGTAAATGATTATACTAGTCATTCAGAAGTTCAATTTGGACAATATTGGGATGCGAAAAAGAGAAGAGATAAAATTGAAAAAATTTTTAAGATAAGTAAAATAATACTATTAGTACAAACAGTTATTAGTGTGATTTTATTTTTAATTCTAAAATAATTGGAGAAAAAATGAGTAGAACAATAAGTGTAAATAGAGTGAAAAATCTACCTAGTCTTGGAGAAGGAGCATGTGCAACTGTATATAGATATAATAATGAAGCATTTAAAATTTTTAAAGAAACAGGAGAAATACCTAGCTATGAAGAACTAATGCAAATTATAGGAATAAATAATGAAGCATGTGTTTTTCCTAAGGATGTTTTAGTAGATGAAAAAGGCCAAATGGTTGGCTATGTGATGGAATATATTGAAGGAACTAGATTAGCAGATAACATAGGGCAAATCAATATACAAAGTCTACAATTAGCAATATCAAAATTAGAACAAGAATTACAATTACTAGCTAATGATAAAGTACTTTTTAATGATTTTAATATTGGTAATGTTATGTGGGAAGATAAAACACAAACAATAAAAATAATAGATACAGATTTTTTTCAAAGAAACCAACAATTAACTTCAGAACAAGTTTTTCATCATAATTTAGGAGATTTTAATACTCAAGTAGAAACAATGATGGGGGTTATGCAAGGGGAATTTGCCAATTATTTAAGAAATAGTGAAAGCTTTAATGAGATTTACAATAAATATATGCAAAGACAATTTAGAGGTGATAATGTATCTATAAATGAATTAATATCAGCTATTAAAAGCGTTACTGAAAAAGATTTTGGAAAAAAGTTTTCAACATTAGGTGAAATGAAGCAAGAAGTACAGGGAAGAATGAAAACAACACAAGCTCAAATACAACAAACCGAAATACCAGTATTTCAACCACCTGAACAAGAGACACCATCATTTTATCCACCAAGTCAAAAGAAACCAACAGTATCTAATACACAAAAAGAGTTTACTATAAATGAGTTCGGAGAAATAATAAGACCACATGTACTAGAACAACAGCCAGCAATAAAAAATACAGAACCAGAAAAAACAACGCTTAGACAGAAACTAAAACAATTATTATCTAGAGTTCCTCTAGTAAGAAATCTTGTTAATAGCCAGGAAAAAGCATTACCTGAACCTAGTAAACAGTTGGAAATGGTTTCAGGCAATGAAGAAACAAAAAAAGACTTTTTAAATAACTTAACTGGACATGGTGAATTTTTGAAACCTGAATATTCTCAAATTGCTGAAACAGAAAAAACAGTTAAAGAAATGGAAGAAAAATTGTTGAAAGAAAATAAAAAACGGTCACGAAGAAATTGAATTATGATATATAAAAAGAGCAAGATTTTCTTGCTTTTTTTATATTTAGAGATGTGTCCAAAATTATACAGAGGGAATAGATTAATGTCCTTGGACACTTGTTTTTGGCAGATGCCAAAAAAGCATTAGAATTTTTAGCAAACTGTTACTTTATTCATTCCCCAAAACGAGAAAAAACTTGAGTTTGGGGAATGAAAGTGGTCTAATTAAATGAAGTTGATAATGCACTAATTGCTAGAGACATAGTTGATAGATATAAAATAAAGAATATAGATTTACTAGACAATGTAAATATTTATTTAATGGATAATATATCAAATATAACTACTACTAGAAGCATAGAGAATGTATTAAACAATAATAAAACTCCACTTGACCACAAGACTATAGGAAACTATTTACAGTATTTATGCAATGCTTTTTTATATTATAAAGTAAAGAGATATGACATTCAAGGGAAACAATATTTAACTAGACAAGATAAATATTATTTAGTTGACCATGGATTTAAATATGCAAAACTTGGAATGAAAAATATAAACTATGGAAGAGTATATGAAAATATTGTAGCAATGGAACTACTTAGAAGCGGATATGAAATATATGTAGGAACATTATATAATAATGAAACAGATTTTGTTGCAATGAAGCAAAATGAGAAAATACATATTCAAGTATCAGATGACATTAGCAATGAAGAAACTGTTAAAAGAGAAGTTGATTCGCTATTAAAAATAAGAGATGCATATCCTAAAAAACTAATTGCAAGAACAAAGCATGATACATATACGTATGAAGGTGTGGAAATAATTGATATAGCTAAATGGTTAGCAAATTAATGTTGTTCTTTTCAAGTAGCAACAGAGCAAAAAGCACGAGCAACATATCTAGTATTAGGTAAGTTTTAAAGAGAGAATTGAATAACAAGAAATAAAAAAGACTTACTTAATACACATTTAAGTAGGTCTTTTTGTATGCAAAAAAAAGAAACTAAAAAGCGGATAAGCAAGGAGAAAAATAATGAATACCGATTTAGATCTATACAGAATATTTTGTATAGTTGTAAAACAAAAAATATTTCTAAATCAGCTAAGAGTATGTATATTTCACAATCTGCAATTACTCAATCAATTCAAAAATTGGAAGGATATTTAGGATTTAAGGTCTTTTATAGAAAAGAATGGTGTTAAATTAACTGAAGAAGGTAAAAATTTGTATGAAGCTGATAAAGCTTTCATAACAGCCTTGAGCTCGTTCATATTAAATGGACGGGATCTTATTTCTTTTTCTTCTAATTCACATGGCACTTCAGATTTTTTATATGTTAGCCCAACCCAACAACTATTAAGACCAAGGGATTGAGCTTTTAATACAACAACTTCTCCATAGTAGCCAGCTTTTTCATCCAATTGTGAATCATTTTTATTACCAATAATGACAATATAATTTTTACAATTATTAAAATTACCATAGTGAGATTTACCAAAAACGTTTGATTCATCAAGTACAAGCTTAATATTTAGTCCGGATTTTTCATTACATTCTTTAATAGTTTTATTTAATTCTTTCACAACTGAATTAACAATAGTTTTATCTGTAAAACTCCTTACGGAATGTCTTGATTTAATGATTTTTTCAATATTTTCCATTAAAAAAACCTCCAATAAAAATACTAGTAATAATATATCATAATAAGTATAATTATTCAAACATGACAATAAAAATAATATTTATTTTTCATCTCCAGCTAAATCGTGAAAATTGAAAATAAAATAAGTCCCTATTTTCATTCACTTTTATTTGCTCACAAAATAATATAATTTATAAACAAAAACTTGCATATTATAACAAAATTTTATATAATAAGTGTAAGTAAAATTGAAAGGAGAAAAAATATGGATAAAAAGGTAGTAGGAATTATTGCAGTTATTGTTGCAGTTATTGCCGCAATAGTAATTTTAGTACTATGTATGGGAGGACAAAAACTTGAAGAAACTAAACTATCATTAGAAATTGATGCGTTAGAAAGAACAGTATCAGCTTCTATTGCTTATCCAAAGGATAAGGGAATTACAGTTGAAGAATCAGAATTGAAAAGTGAGAAAACTATTAAAAACGAAAAAAATAATTATAGCTTAGATATGAGCTTATTTGAAGACACAACTTATTCAGCAAATAAAGAAGGAGCAAAAGATGAAGAGGGATATGAGGAAGTAAAATTCGGTGAATATTCAGGATTCATTGAAAAAGGAACTTATGATATTGAGGGGAAAATTCTTTTTGAAGATTTACCAAACACTTCCATATACTTGTCGTTTGTCTTAGAGGCAATTGAAGATACAGTGAATGATAAAGAAGTAGATCCAAAATCATTATATGACTTAGAAGAAGTACAAAAAATATTAAAATCTATTAAATACGATAAAGGTGAAAACACAAAACAAGAAACAAAGGAAAAAATAGAAGAGAAAGAAGAAGAAGAAAAAACATCAAACTATGGAGAATTTAAAGATAGAACTAGAACAGAAGGAACATCAGATAAAGATGGATTAATCTTTATTCCAAGCTATCAATCTCCAGAGCCAGAAACATTAAAAGCAGAACAAAGAAACGACAATGTAGGTATAGACAATTATTTATGGTATACAGATGAAAAAAGTGCCTATACAGACTCAAGTATAGAAGTTAGAATTTTCCCTAAAACAGGAACATATCAGAATATGGAAGAATACATAGCTAAAAAAGGTGATATGTATCACTGGACAAAATCAACTATAGCTGGAAAAGAATATGACACATTTGAATTTGGAACAAACCCAAAAAAAGCAGAAAAATTCTCAGACTACTATAATGGGGCATTTATGGTAGGAAATAGAGTAGTAGAATTTTCATATAATATGTTTGCTGAAATACCAAAACAAGAATTAGGGCCACAGTTTTTTAAACAAATAATTGAAAGTATTGAATACTCTAAAGAGTTTACCGAAGGGAAATAAACAGTTTTCAACTGTATAATATACTTGAAAATTTACATAAAAAATGATATAATACTTAAAGTTTCTGGTATTATACCAGACTTAATTTTATAATCTCCTTTTGGAGTTTACATATATAACAATAATACATCATGACTAAGAGAAGGAGAGACATTATGCCGGCAGTTGTAATCACAGGGAAGAAACAGGTTGAAGCTGAATATAAGGCTATTCAAGAGCTCCAACAAAAATGTGAAAACTGTAGAGTTTTTAAAGGAAAAGAGGCAGACGAGACTTTTATTTACAAAGTTTTAGAATACCAGTCTGAAGAAGGATATGTTCCAACAGTTGCAATTGCAAGATATGGTAATATCTATGCGATTCAACCACCTGATTATTTAAAAGGAAAACAATGGACAGTTCTTGAGTTTGTCTTGCGAGAATTAAAGAATAGTCTATTAGTAGTGTTTTCCCCAGAAACTTATAAGTACCTTGGAAAATACAGTTACGGCAAACCATTGAACGTTCAGTTGTTCGTTTGATAAAAGTAACCCACCAATAACTTTATAGTTTATTGGTGGGTTACTTTTATATAGTAAACAAATAGTAATGTTACAGAAGAGGAAATTTACATAAATATATTGATATTTTCGTTATATATGTGATATAATGAAAATATGGTATACTACTATTAAAGACAAGTATACCAGAAAAATTATATTATTAAATAAGGAGGAGCATTATGGATTACATAGCTCATATATGGATAGACTTCTTAAATGGAGTTCCAGATGTTGTAGCAGCATTGATTATACTAATTTTAGCTTTTGCAACAGCAACATTAGTCAAATATCTAATTTCTAAATTAATGAAAACTGTTAAGATAGATTTTTTATTTAGCAAAGCAAAAATTGAAGAAGAAAGAAGAGAAAAAACCAAAGATTTTATTGCTAAATTATTTTACTTTATAACATTTATTCTTTGGATGCCTGGATTTTTCGAAAGACTTGGAATGAATGGTGTAGCATCACCAATTATAAACATGATGAACATAGTTTTAGCATACCTACCAAACATAATAGGAGCAATTCTATTATTAATAGTTGGGCTATTTATTGCCAAAACAGTTAAAGAACTACTAATACCACTATTCAAAAAACTAAAAATAGATCAATATTTGAAAAAAGTAGGAGTTGATTCGAAAAATGAAATATCAGTAGCTGAAGTTTTTGCAAACACAGTATATGTATTAATTTTAATTCCAATAGTAATTGGAGCATTAAATGTTTTACATATTGATGCAATTTCAAATCCAGCTATTTCAATGCTAGATACAATATTAGCATATATACCAAAAATAATACTTGCACTAGTAATATTCTTTGTAGGAAAATTCATAGCAAAAATAGTTTTTGCATTACTTGAAAAACTATTTGAATCAATTGGACTTGATAAAATTTCAGACAAAGTATTTACTACAACAGGAACTAACGTAAATAAAAATGTTTCTCTATCAAAAATATTAGCATACATAGTTCAATATGTTATATTAATACTATTCACAGTACAAGCATTAAATGTAATTGAACTAGAAGTATTAACAAAAATAGGAAGTACTATAATTGCATATTTACCATATGCAGTAAGTGGAATATTAATGCTAGGAATAGCTATACTACTTGCTAATTATGTACAAAAAATAGTATTAAAATCATTCCCAAATAGCAAAGCTACAGCAATACTACTTAAGGTTTTAATAATAATTTTAGGTGTATTTGTTACATTGTATCAATTAGGAGTAGCAACAGATTTAGTAAATTCTGCATTTATAATTATATTAGGTTCAATAGCGGTTGCTTTGGCTATAGCATTTGGTGTAGGAGGAAGAGAATTTGCTTCACATATGCTTGCTAAAGCTGAGAAAAAGCTTGATGAAAAGAAAAAATAAAAGTAATATTATAGAACAATAGTGGACACTAATAAAGTTGAAAAAAGCAAATATTCTCTGCAAAGTCCGCATTTGATTGTTCACCGCGTTAAATTTTATTTCATAAAATTTAGTCGCATTATATAAAAAAGACGACAGAGTCGTCTTTTTTAGTGCTTTAATATAGAAAAAATACGTAATTTATGGTATAATAATAACTAGATATATGAATTCATTCATATGTATTGCACTATACTTTTATATTCAAATCTTTGGTTAGGAGGTTTTTTTATAGTAGATTTATTATCCAATAAAAATGGAATGGAGGAAAAATGGATTACATTATTGTAACGACCATATGCGCCTTATCGCTTTTAATCGGTATACTATCTCTTGCGGAAAACGAGTTGTTTTCGCAAAAAAAGAAAAACCGGTTTATTGCAATTGCATTGATAGTTCTTTTTGAAATTATTATTGATACAATTGCATTAGAAATAGATGGAAAAGCTATAAACTATATTGAATTGTATCGAGGCTTAAAGATTATTGAGTTTATAGTTGCACCATTAATTCCAACGATACTAGGTAGGCTAGTAGCTCATAAAGTATACTGGAAAAAAATACAAAAGTACTTTTATATAATAATAGTACTTAACACGACAGCACAACTATTAACTTTTTCTATTCCATTAATGTTTAACATTGATGAGAATGCAGTTTACTCAAGGACCATATTTACTTATTTTTATGTTGCAAGTTTAGTTATATGTTTTATAATGCTAATAATTGCATCTAAAAAAACATATATACAAAATAATGCAGCTACAGAATTCTCTTTAATTTCTGTAAATGTTTTGTTTTTTATTGGAATGGTCATTAGAGGATTCTTGCCACAATCAAATACGGATTGGCTGTGTTTAACACTAGGATATTTCATTTTCATAGTGTATTACTCCAATAGCTATTTGAAGATTGACCCAATAACGTTACTTTCTAACCGTAGAGCATTTAATAGCAAGATATCGAATGTTAATTATAGCACAGCGATAATTGTTATTGATGCGAATAACTTTAAAAACATCAATGATGCCTATGGTCACCAATGTGGTGATTTAGCTCTTTCAAAAATTGCTGAAGCAATTTTTGAGACTTACAGTAAAGTAGGTTATTGCTATCGCACAGGTGGAGATGAGTTTACAGTTATTCTAAAAAAGGGTATGCTAACAAAGCTTACCACTGAGACGGAAAACTATGATACCTATAGGATGATTTATAATTTGATGACAGCTCTTAATGAAAGAGTTAAGGAGATGTCAAAGAAATATTTCATGCTTAGGTACGGCGTTTCTCAGGGGTTTGGAATATACTGGACACCATCTAAGAGGCCTACAGTTGAAGAGCATATGACCATTGATGAAGTAATAAAAGTTGCAGATGAAAGGATGTATCAGGATAAGTTAAAATTCAAGAAGAGAAATATGGCCTACTAGGTCTTCTAATAGAGAGGATATAAAGGTAGCACACAATCCAGGCATAAATGCCTGGATTGTGTGTTTTTTTATATAATTATTAATGTCTGCTATTGTTCTGTAAGTTGGCAGATTGTGTGCAATTACGAACAGGCACTTTCTGCACACAAACGCCTTTATCTAATTGCATTAAATTATTGTAAATAAAATTTATATATGATAGAATTGCATTATAAAAATTAATATAAGATGGAGGAATACTTATGAATAAATATTATAAAAGAATAATCACAGTTGTTGTTATAGTAGTATTGGCATTGATAATACAGCATTTTTATCCAGATGTTATAAAAATAGGAGAACAAGATAATACAGTAAAAACATCACAGAGTCAAACATTACATTCATATGAAATAGCGGATATACCAGAATATAAAAACGAACCTTTTGTGTATATAAATGATAATAATCCCAATTTTACTGAAGAAGATTATACAACAGAAAGTTTTGAAAAATACTCTGAGCTTGATAGTTTAGGAAGATGCGGTGTGGCATATGCAAATGTTTGCAGAGCAATAATGCCTCCAGAAGGAGATAAAAGAGGCGAAATTAGCTCTGTTCGTCCATCAGGGTGGAAGCAAAAAAAATATGATGGAGAGTACTTATATAATAGATGTCACTTAATTGGATACCAACTTTCAGATGAGGATGCCAACAAACAAAATTTAATTACTGGGACAAGGTATTTTAATGTAACAGGAATGCTACCTTTTGAAAATCAAGTTGCTGATTACATTAAACATCAAGCTAAAGGAGAGGATAAACATATATTGTATAGGGTTACTCCTATTTATAAAGACAATAATTTAGTTGCAAATGGTGTTGAAATGGAAGCATATTCTGTAGAAGACAATGGAGAAGGTGTAAAATTTAATGTATTTGTTTATAATGTTCAACCAGGAATAAAAATTAATTATGAAACAGGTGAAAGCAACAAAGAATAAAAATGTTAATTTTAAAATTTTAATATGAAGTCATTTTTGAATAATTGACAGTAAAAAAAGATATGGAAAATATTGACAAAGCAAACAAAAAGATATATAATACTATCAGTTAATTCTATAAATTTAATTCTTTAGATAATTCCAAGAGTATATAATAGTATTAAAGGAGGAATGCTGATGGATTTAAACATTTTAAATAATATGAAAATTGGAACAAAAGGAAACGACTTTATTTTTTCATTTATTGATGAACTTACACAAGCAATAAATAATAGAAAAGAAAAGGAGAATAACATGAACCTACAAAATAATGAAGATTTATCAACCAAAAGCCGAGATGAATTTGTAATAAAAAGAAATGAAATACTAACAGAATACGCAAACGAAACATCTAATAAAGGAATAATGTATTATATATACGATAAAAACTCAAATAATGAAAATATATTTAATGCAACAATATGTGAAAATGGAAAAAGTCACGAAATAGTAGAACTAGATAAAAATCAACTTCCAAATGAAGTTGAAATTGGAAGTGTGTTAAGAAATAATAATAACAATTATTACATAGATGAACAAGCAACAGTCAAAATAAAAAACAGATTAGATAATATAAAAAACAATTTAATAAAAAAGCAAAACTTAGAATTAGAAAATAACCGTATAGAAGGACACATATATGAAGTTAGTGAGGTTGGAAGTGATCGAGTGTATTTATTTGACATATCTATAGATGACAGCAACGGAGTAGACGAAATTGAAGAAAGAAATATTAGTGAAGAATTGTTAAGTGCATTAAATGAAGGAGATACATTAATATATGAAAATGGTGAATATAGATTAAACAGTTAAAATAGTAAAGGATTTAAAGCAAGATGGTCTACATAAACATCTTGCTTTTTGCAAGTTTATATAGTAAAATATAAGTATAATTTGTTTGGAGGAATAGCAATGAATAGCATTGGTTTTGACAGTGAAAAGTATTTAAAAATACAAAGTGAAAAAATATCTGAAAGAATAAAAATGTTTGACAATAAATTATATTTAGAATTTGGAGGTAAAATATTTGATGATTATCATGCAGCAAGAGTTTTACCGGGATTTAAACCAGATAATAAGATAAGATTATTACAACAATTTAAGGATGATTTAGAAGTTATTTTTTGTATTAACTCAGCCGATATTGAAAAAAGTAAAATTAGAGCAGATTATGGAATAAGCTATGAACTAGAGCTAATTAGACTTATAGAAAAATTACAAGGGTTAGAAATATTAATTAACAGTGTTGTTGTAACAATGTATAATGGTGAAAATAGTGTTGAGCGTTTAAAAAAAATCCTAGATGACAAAAAAATAAAAATGTACATACATAAACCAACAGAAGGATACCCAGACAATGTAGATTTGATTGCTAGTGAAAGTGGATATGGTAAAAATCCATACATTAAAACAACGAAAAAACTAGTTGTAGTAACTGCACCAGGACCTAACAGTGGAAAACTAGGAACATGTTTATCACAGCTTTATCATGAATATAAAAACGGTATAAAAGCCGGATACGCAAAATTTGAAACTTTCCCAGTGTGGAATTTAAGTTTATTGGACCCAGTAAATATTGCATATGAATCTGCAACTGCTGATTTAAAAGATGTAAATATGATTGATCCATTTCACCTTGAAGCTTATGGAGAGTATGCAGTAAATTATAACAGAGATATTTCAACATTTCCAATTTTAAAGAATATTTTGTATAAAATAACAGGAAAAGAAATATACAAATCTCCTACTGACATGGGAGTTAATATGATAAAACAATGCATAATAGATGAAGAAATAGTAAAAAAAGCAGCAACGGAAGAAATAATTAGAAGACACTATATTACATTATGTGATTATAAGCAAAAGATTTGTGAAAAAGATGTAGTAGAACAATCTAAATCTTTAATGGATAAACTTGAATTATCATTATCAGATAGAGAAGTAGCTAGAGTAGCAAATGATACATCTAAAATAAAAGGCACAAATGTATTAGCTATAAAATTAAATAATGGAAAAATAATAACAGGAAAAGAAACAAAAATTTTAAGTTGTACAAGTGCTGCTTTCCTAAATGCAATTAAAGAATTAACAAATATTCCAGATCAGGAGTATTTGCTTTCTCCTGCAGTTTTAGATGGAATATATAAAATGAAACAAAAAACATCATACAATACTTCATATTTTTTAAACTTGCCAGAAGTACTAATTGCTCTAAGTATTTGTTCAGTTACAAATCCAATAATAGAAAAAGCAATTAATGAGCTTGAAAAACTTAGAGGGTGTGATGCTCATGCTAGCTATATGATTGAAAAAGGAGAATTAAATGCAATAAAAAATCTCGGCATTAGTTTGACCTGTGAACCAATAATGTAGCTTTGGAGTTAATACTACAAAAAAGTCACATAAGAATGGAATATTTAGAAATAGAAAATAAAAAATATATTTAAGCGGTATATAAAATATTTATAATAAAAAGTTTCAGCAATGGAAATTGTTTAAAATAACAATTTTTTATTGCTATTTTTATGCAATTTTATTCTCATAAAGTTAATGAATTTGAATAATATATAACAACTAAAAAGAGAAAGGAATTTAATTTATGAAAAAGTTTTTGTTTAGTTTAATAGCATTATGTATTTTTCTATTTAGTACAATAACAATAGCATATGGTACTGAATTAGAAATACCAGTATGGAACCAAAAAATAATAAATGAAGAAACTAATAAGGCAATAGGTAATGAAATAAAAAAAACATCTGACAAAAATATCAATGATTTAAAAATAAAAGAGAATAGTGAAAATAATTCAAATGAACTGATAACTGATAAAATTGAGGACAACTCAAATATAATAAAAACAAGCACTGACAATATAAATAATCAACATAGTCTTAAACCTATAAAAACTACAGAAACGAATAATTCATTAAACTTAACATCAGGAGGAGCTATTTTAATAGAACAAAATTCTGGGAAGATATTATATGACTATAATATGCATGAAAAACTAAGACCTGCTTCAGTTACTAAAGTAATGACAATTTTATTAATTATGGAAGCACTAGATTCAGGGCAAATTTCATTATCAGACAAAGTACCATGTACAGAAGATTCGGCTAAAATGGGAGGATCACAAATATGGCTTAATACAACAGAAGAATTAACAGTAGATGAAATGCTAAAAGCAATTTGTGTTGTCAGTGCAAATGACTGTACAGTTGCAATGGCAAATTATTTAGCAGGTTCTCAAGAAGCCTTTGTTGAAAAAATGAATCAAAGAGCTAAAGACCTAGGAATGAATGATACAACATTTAAAAACTGCCATGGAATAGATGAAGACGGACATGTAACATCTGCATATGATATAGCTGTAATGTCAAGAGAGCTTTTAATGAACCATCCAAAAATAACAGAGTATACAACAATTTATATGGATTCACTAAGAGATGGTAAATCTCAATTAGTAAATACAAATAAATTAGTAAGAAATTATGAAGGATGTACAGGATTAAAAACTGGTTCAACCTCAATAGCATTATTTAATTTGTCAGCAAGTGCAACAAGAAATGGGCTAGATTTAATAGCTGTAATAATGAGAGCAGAAACTAGTAAGATAAGATTTAGCGAAGCTAGTAAATTATTAAATTATGGGTTTGGAAACTATCAATACAAACAAATTGCAAAAAAGGGAGAAATAGTTGGAGAATGTACAGTAAATAAAGGACTAAAACCAACAACGAACGCAATCATAGAAAGTGATTTTGGATTCATAACAAATAAAAATGACAAAGAAGAAATAGAACAAAATGTTGAAATTTATAGCAATGTATTTGCACCAATTCAAACAGGTCAAAAAGTTGGAGAAATAATATACAAAACAAAAGCTGGAGAAGAAATAGGCAAGGTAAATTTAATAACGACAGAAGAAATAGATAAATATGGATTTGGAACAATGACAAGAGATTTATATAAAAAATGGTTTACATTACTAAGAAATTAGAGTTGGTTTTCTTCCGTCGAAGTTAATGCAATAATGGTATGTAACCAACAACTAATAGTGATTTGTAACAAAAAAATATCAATTGAAATAATTATTGATATTTTGTTTTTTTATTGGTATAATGAAATCATGAATGAAAAATGTAGGAATATAAGTTATTTAACAGTTTAAAAACGGTAAAGGAGTGCATAATGAAAGTTTTAGTACAGAGAGTTAAACATGCAAGTGTAGAAGTTGATGGAAAAATAGTTGGAAAAATCGAAAAAGGACTGTTGTTACTTGTTGGAGTAACTCATGATGATGATGAATCAAAGGCGGATTTTCTAGCAAAAAAAGTATGTAATTTGAGAATCTTTAGAGATGAAGAGGACAAAATGAACTTAAGTGTAAAAGATATAGATGGAGAACTGTTAATAATATCTCAATTTACACTGTATGGAGATGCCAGAAAGGGAAATAGACCATCTTTTATAGAAGCTGCAAAAACTGAACAAGCAAATGAACTTTATGAATATTTTTGTGAAAAATGTTCTGAAGAAGTAGAAATTCAGAAAGGAATTTTTGGAGCTGATATGAAGGTTGAGCTTTTAAATGATGGACCAGTAACAATGTTGCTTGAAAAATAAAACAGAATAGATAAAAAAATAAGAAAGGAGTAAGAAATATGTTAAAGAATATTGAAGTTTTATATCATAGTAGTATAAGAATAGAAGAAGGAAATGTTATTTACATTGATCCATTTAAAATTGAATCAAGCTATAGTGATGCAGATATTATTTTCATAACACACGACCACTATGATCACTTTTCGGAGGATGATATTGATGTAATTAGAAAAAATAGTACAGTAATAATTGTTCCACAAGGGATGAAAGATAAAGCGTTAAGAAGCGGATTTAAAGAAGATTATATAATAGCTGTAGAACCTGGAAAAAGCTATAATATCGGAGATATTATGTTTGAAACTGTACCAGCATATAATATCAATAAAGTTTTTCATCCAAAGGAAAATGGATGGGTAGGATATGTTCTTGAAATAAAGGGAGTTAGGTACTATATAGCAGGAGATACAGACAAGAATGAAGAAAATAGTAAAGTGGAATGTGATGTGGCATTTGTTCCTGTTGGTGGAACTTATACAATGGATGCGAAAGAAGCAGCAGAACTTGTTAATGAAATAAAACCAAAAATAGCAGTACCAATTCATTATGGAAGTATAGTTGGAACAAAAAAAGATGCAATTGATTTTGTTGATTTATTAAGTAAGGATATTGAAGGAAGAATATTAATGAAATAGGAATTTAACAAGTTCTACTAATCATAGATGCGCGAACTAATTTTCCTGCACCTTAATCAAAGTTCTTGTCTGGAACGATACAAAACTAAAAAACAGTAAACATAGAAAATACTGGAAAAATAATTGTATTTATGATATAATATAGTTAAGTTCTTTCAAAAAGTCAGAAGCTAATACAAGAGAGGAGAGAACTTATGAAGTTTAAGAAAGTTGGATTAATAGCAGGACTATTGTGCCTTGCATTATGTTCCTTTCTTTTGGGGTACTTTAATGGGCAAAGCCAAAAGATAGAAGCACAAATGTGGGATTCTCCAAAATGGATAGTTCTGGGTGAGTTCGATATTGATGGACTGAACTACACTCCCATGAAGGAGATAGCTGTTGATGGCTATGAATTTGTGGAGGTTAAGGTGGAGTATGCTGCCAAGGACGACATCTTCATGTTGGCCGAGGTTTGCTATGAAGTTGATGAAGGCTGGCCGAGAGCTCGCCTCAATCCTTTAGCTAAAGAAGGAGAGATGATTGTAAAAGCTCCAATCAAGAAAGGATCTCGTTTCCAAATTTTAACTCAGGCTTTCCAAAAAGACTGCAGTTATGATGGAGACTATATAGTTGATAAGATAAAACTATCTTATCGGCTTACAAACTAACTGAAAGAACAGGCTTCTGACTTTAGGGAATGTGTGATAGTTGCACATTCTCTTTTTTTATAAATAAGAATTGGGTCACTGGGGACGGAGCAAATGACCCATTTTTGGGTCACTAGGGACAGAGCAATTCACTGCCCACATGAATAAAAGTCAATGTATAGAATTAATTGAAGAAGGTGTGTATATACCTTTCTCTAGAGTTAAGTTATGGGTCAGCTGATTTGCTTGAATTTTAATGTGTAATGGTGCATAATATAAATGAATTTATTAATAACTAATTTATTAGTAAAAGGAGATTTGGTCTTAATAATGATTATAGGTTTTCTAACTTTTGCAATGATAGTGACGGTAATTATTATGAACTTCGGAACTCAGATTCACTTTTTAGATGGAAGTTTAATTCTTCAAATATATACAACAGAATAGAGGTAGGTAAGAAATATCGCTTTACTGTTGTAGGATACAGGGTGGTTTTTCTATCTATGTATGAAAACATAATTGAATTTACTAAAAAGGCGCCGTCCCATTTCAACCAACTTGACTTAGCTGTGAATTATAACTGTTTGTTTCTAAAAATAAAACAATTTTACGAACAAGTGTTTACAAACGATTTAAAATATGATATACTATATAAGAACATAAGTTTGTAAATAAGGGGGCATTAACTTGAAAAGATATTTGTGCATAGATTTAAAAACATTTTTTGCAAGTGTAGAGTGTGTTGAACGAGGGCTAGATCCATTTAAAACAAATTTAGTAGTTGCAGATCCAAGCAGAGGAAAAGGTGCAATATGTTTAGCGATAAGCCCTAAACTAAAAAGCATGGGAATACGAAATAGATGCAGACTTTATGAAATTCCTCAAAATGTAAAATATATAACAGCTTTACCTAGAATGAAAAAGTATATTGAATATTCAGCTAATATATACGAAGTTTATTTAAAATATATTTCAAAAGATGATATTCATGTTTATTCGATAGATGAAGCTTTCTTAGATGTAACCAATTATCTTAATCTTTATAAAAAAAATCCTGTAGAAATAGCTAAAATGATAATGAAAGATATATTTCAAACTTATGGGATTACTGCAACAGCAGGAGTAGGTACTAATATGTATTTAACAAAAGTAGCACTAGATATAACAGCCAAACATAGCCCAACTAATATAGGGATATTAGATGAAGAAAAATATAAAAAGAAATTGTGGCATCATAAACCATTAATAGATTTTTGGCAAGTAGGTAGAGGAATTGAAAGAAGACTTAATAAAATGAGGATTTATGATATGTATGATGTTGCTCATTGTGAGGAGAAAAGATTATATAAGGAATTTGGAATAAATGCAGAATATTTAATAGATCATGCATGGGGACGAGAGAAGTGCACAATTCAAGATATTAAAAATTATGTTCCAAAGTCGAAATCAATTTCAAATTCACAAATATTATTTGAAGATTATCCATTTGAAAAAGCTAGAATAGTTTTGAAAGAGATGGTTGAAATGGGAAGTTTGAGGTTAATTGAAAAGGATTTATTAACAAATACTGTACAATTAACTATAGGATATTCAAAAGATATAGTAGAGCCCACAGGAGGGACTGGAAGAACAAGAACTCCAACAAATGTGTATTCAGAATTAGTTAAAGCTTTTTTAGAGGTCTATGACAGAACTACAAATAGAAATGCAAAAATTAGAAAAATAAGTGTGGGATTTTCAAAAGTAATAGAAACAGAAAATGTGCAATTAAGTTTATTTACAAATCAAGAAAAAATTGATAGAGAACGAAGACTAGAGCTTACAATAAATAGTTTAAAAAACAAGATGGGAAAAAATGCAGTACTTCGTGGGATGAATCTGCAAGATGGTGCAACAGCACAAATAAGAAATAAATTAATAGGAGGACATAATGGTGAATGATTATCAAGATAGAGCAAAGCAATTTATGCCATTTGATGCATTAAAAGGATTGCAAGATGAACTGAGAAAAAAAGAAGGAAATGAGGAAGAAGAAGAAATGTTACAATTCACAGCTGAGTCATGTTAGTTGAAAAGTGACGGTGCCTTTTTGGCAAACTCAAAAAGATAAAATTAAAAATAGCAGGAATAAGAATTTGCTCAAAAGACCGTCCATAAAGACCAGCAGTTAAATTGGCTGTGAATTGCAACTAAAAAAAGAAAAATAATATAAAACTACTGCACAAAATGTAAAAATATGGTAAAATATTAACTGCCGCCAAATTTTGGAAGGCAGTCTTTTATTGAAGACGGAAAGGAGGGATTAAAATGAATGTTTCAGAGGTGATTTTGATTTTAGTTGACAAACTAATAGAAGAGCATGACCTAAATAATCAGATTAAATCAGATCAAGCAAAAGAAGAGACTACAACTAGTAATACATAATAACAAAGAAAAAGGAAAGCATGCAGGCTTTCCTTTTTCTTTTAAAATTTTTTATTTGAATATTTCAGAAGCTTTATTCAATATAATAATAACATATTTGGAAGAAGATGTCAATTAATTTTAAAAAATTTACTTAGCAAAAACGAAAAAATATAAATAATTTTACAGGAAATATAGACATTAAATGCAAAATATTGTAAAATAAATATTATAATAAATTTTATCATAAAAGTCAATAATTTTACGAAAGGATTTTTTACAATGAAGGTTAAATTTGTTACATTAGGATGTAAAACAAATAAATATGAATCTAATGCAATGGAACAAAGCTTTATTAAGCATGGTTATGAAATAAGCAGTGAAAAAGAAGACACTTCAGATATATATATAGTAAACACTTGTAGTGTAACAAATGTTGCTGAAAGAAAATCAAGGCAAATGCTAAGAAAAGTAAAGAGCAAAAATCCGAATGCAATTGTAGTTGCATGTGGTTGTTATGCTCAGGTTGCTAAACAAGAAATCGAAGAAATTCCGGAAGTGAATTTAATATTGGGTGTAAATGAAAAAAATAACATAGTAGAAATTGTAGAAGAATATATAAAAAATCATAAAAAGGTAATAAAAGTTACAGATGTAATGCATGAATGTGAGTTTCAAGATTTTGGAACAACAACATTTACAGAACAGACAAGAGCAGTAGTAAAGATTCAAGATGGGTGTGATAGATTTTGTACATACTGTATAATTCCTTATGCAAGAGGTCGTGTGAGAAGTAGAAATCCACAAAACATAATAGAAGAAATATCTAAAATTGCAGAAAAGGGATTAAAAGAAGTAGTACTAACAGGAATACATATAGCTTCATATGGGAAAGATTTTAACAATGAAACAGCATTGAAGTATAGAGAGTTATTTGGATATAATGAAGAGTATCAAAAATATAATCCGAATGATGATCTTCACTCAGGTGGATTCAGATTTATCGAGCTATTAGAGCAAATTAATAAAATTGATGGAATTGAAAGAATTAGACTAGGTTCAATAGAACCAAAACTAATAACAGAAGAGTGGGTTGCAAGACTATCACAAATAGAAAAAGTTTGTAAACACTTTCATCTATCATTGCAAAGTGGATGTAATGAAACTTTAAAAAGAATGAATAGAAGATATACAATAGAAGAATTTGAACAAGCAGTTAAAGTATTAAGAAATACATGGAAGGATGCATGTTTAACTACAGATATAATAGTTGGATTTCCAGGAGAAACAGAAGAAGAATTTAAGCAAACTTATGAATTTTTGAAAAAAATAAAATTTTATAAAATGCATATTTTTAAATACTCACAAAGGCGTGGAACAAAGGCAGAATCTATGCCAAACCAAATAGATGGAAAGATAAAAGAAGAAAGAAGCAAAAAGCTAATAGAATTATCAAGCAAAAATCAAAGATATTATAATGAAGAATATATTGGAAAAATGGTTAAGGTTTTATTTGAAGAAAAAGACGGTGAGTATTATAAAGGCCATACTGAAAATTACGCATTAGTAATGAAAAAAAGTGATAGCGACTTGATAAATAAAATAGTTGATGTTAAAATAGAAAGAGCAGAAAATGACTGTATTTTTGGACTATAGTATGTAGTATAAAAGGAGGATTTGATGAAACAATTATTTACATCTGAAAGTGTAACAGAAGGACATCCAGACAAATTATGTGATTATATTTCAGATAGTGTACTAGACGCATGTTTAGAACAAGACAAATATTCAAGAGTAGCATGTGAAGCAATGGCTGGAAAAGGAAAAATTTTTGTTACAGGAGAAATAACAACAAACGCAAAAATAGATATAGAAGAGATAGTAAGAGATACTCTTAAAGAGATAGGTTATGATAATGCAAAAACAGATATTGATTATAAAACTTGTGAAGTTATAGTTAATATATCAAAACAGTCATCAGATATTGCACTAGGAGTAGACAAATCATATGAAGAGAAAAAAGGACAAAAAGTTAAATCTGGAGGAGCTGGAGACCAAGGATTAATGTTTGGCTATGCAACAAATGAAACCGAAGATTATATGCCAATGCCAATTCACCTAGCACATAAATTATCAAAAAGATTAAGTGAAGTAAGAAAAAATGGAGAACTAAAATATATAAGACCAGATGGAAAAACTCAAGTAACAGTTGAGTATAAAAAAAATAAACCAATTAGGATTGATACAATAGTAGTATCTACTCAACATCTAGAAGATATAGATTTAGACACTTTAAAAAAAGACATTATGGAGAAAGTAATAAGAGAAAAAATTGCAGAAGAACTACTAGATGATGAAACAAAATATTATATTAACCCAACAGGAAGATTCGTTATAGGTGGACCTTTAGGAGATAGTGGATTAACAGGAAGAAAGATAATTGTAGATACGTATGGCGGATTTGCAAGACACGGAGGAGGTGCATTTTCAGGTAAGGATCCAACAAAGGTAGATAGGTCTGCTGCATATATGGCAAGATATATTGCAAAAAATATAGTTGCAAATGGATACGCTGAAAAATGTGAAATTCAATTATCTTATGCAATAGGAGTTGCAAAGCCAGTATCAATATTAGTTGAAACATTTGGAACTGGAAAAATAAACGATAAAGAAATTGCAGAATTAGTATATAAAGAATTTGATTTAACTCCAGATGGAATTATGAAGACATTGGACTTAAGAAGGCCAATTTATAAACAAACAACAAACTATGGTCACTTTGGAAAAAATGATTTACCATGGGAAAAAATTATAAAAATATAAAAATTGATTATTATATTTTTATTATGAGAGGAGACAATAATTATGAAAAAATTAATTTTTGCAACACAAAATGATGGAAAATTAAACCAAGTAAGAGAATTATTAAAATTAAACAATGTAGAAGGATTTGAAATAACCTCTGCAAAAGAAGTGGGATTTTTTGATGATGTTGAAGAAACAGGAAAAACATTTGAGGAAAATGCATACATTAAAGCCGAAGCATTAAATAATTATTGCAAGAAGAATAATATTAATGATGTAATTATTTTTGCAGATGACTCTGGCTTATGTGTAGATAAATTAGATGGAGCTCCTGGACTATATTCAGCTAGATTTGCTGGAGAAGGAGCAACAGATGAAGAAAAAAGAGAAAAAATAATGGAATATATGAAAGAATACCAAGAAGATAAAGATAGAACAGCAAGTTTTATTACAGTAATGGTGGCTATTTTACCAAATAAAGAAAAAATAATAGGTAAAGGAGTTTGTGAAGGAAGAATTACAAAGAAAATTGGAGAAACACCAAGTAAACTAACCTATAATCAAGTCCTAATACCAAGTGGATTTAACAAGCCTATTTCAGAACTAACTGAAGATGAATTTAAAAGAGTTCATCACCACAGAGAGGAAGCACTATTGCAATTGATAAAACAATTACAAGAAATAAAATGTGGATAAAAATAATTTGAATTTTAAGAAATAAAAAACAAAATAAAAGGGAATAGTTTGATTAAAATGGTACCTATAAAATAGCCATTGTATAAAAAATACTCTTTTTATACTGTCTATTATATTGGTACTATTTCACACAAAGCATTCCCTTTTTAATTATTCTACATCTTCAATCATTAGATTTTTTTTGCTTTTTGGATCTTCATCCCAATCATCAACTAAATTTTCGAAAGTTTCATCTTCAAAAAACTTTTTCATTGTTATTCCAAATCCATCACAAATTCTATAAAGAGTTGATATTGAGATGCTTGAACATCTACCATTTAAAAAACTGCTTAATGTAGAGTATGGTACTCCACAGCGAATAGCAAATTTATTCATTGAATATCCTCGACTGTGTGCTAAATTTTTAATTCTTCTTCTTAGCGCATAGGCTAATGTAACTTTTTTTTTCATAATAGTTCTCCAAATTTTTTTATATTATAACAGAAAAAAATAAAAATGTTAATACATTTTAACGAAAAAATACAAAACATTGGGCCATGTATTAAATAGTGTGTAGATTTTGAAAGTAAAATCAAAATT
This sequence comes from Clostridia bacterium, assembly GCA_017510825.1. GTDB lineage: Bacteria > Bacillota > Clostridia > TANB77 > CAG-508 > CAG-793. The sequence continues at coordinate 85,926 of JAFWMA010000016.1, forward strand.
TATGCACTGATTTTTGGTGCAAGAAAAGGAATAAGAAATGGAACAATTTACAATGTCAATATACACAATAACAAAAAAATCAAAACAAAGAATGTGTTTAAATTCCAAAGTACGGGAGTTTAAACACACTCTTTGTCTATAAGAAAATAAATAAATCGTAAATTGAAACCTAAAAATCTCTAGACAAAAAAATAATCTTATGATAGCATAATACTATAAAATGAAAGGAATAGAGATTTATGAAAATTACAAAAGTTGAGGCACTTGAAAAAACTGCTAATAAAATTAGAATGGGGCTACTTCAATCAATATATTACGCAAAGTCAGGACATCCAGGAGGATCATTATCATGTGTAGATATTTTAACGGTTTTATATTTTAATGAAATGAACATAAATCCAGAAAAACCAAATGATAGTTTAAGAGATAGATTTATACTATCAAAAGGACATGCTTCAGCAGCACTATACGCAACTTTAGCAGAAAGAGGATATTTTCCAAAAGAAGATTTGATAACATTAAGAAATATAAAAAGTAAATTACAAGGACATCCAGATATGAACAAAGTACCTGGTGTAGATATGACGACAGGGTCATTAGGACAAGGTTTATCTGTCGCAAATGGGATGGCACTTGCATCCAAAATGAATAAGGACGGATATAGAGTGTATTGTCTTATAGGAGATGGAGAATTACAAGAAGGGCAAATTTGGGAAGCAATGATGACATCAAGCAAATATAATTTAGACAATTTATGTGTGATAGTTGATTGCAATAATTTACAACTAACAGGAGAGACAAGCCAAATTAAAAATTTAAATTATGAATCAATTGAAAGTAGATTTAGGAGTTTTGGTTTTAATACTTTAGTAATAGACGGAAATAATATAGAATCACTGGTGGAAGCATTTAATAAAGCAGAGCATACAAAAAATCTTCCGACAGCAATAATTGCAAGAACCGTTAAAGGCAAAGGAGTATCTTTTATGGAAAACCAAGCAGATTGGCATGGAAAACAATTAAATGATGAGGAATATGCAAAAGCAATTGAAGAGTTAACAAAAAAAAGATAAAGTATAAATGTATTTACAGTAAATTTTTGAAACAATAGTCAGAGATTTTAAGGCAAATGGACAAAGGTTTTGAAATAAAAGAATTTTGTAGTTCAACTATAAAGGTTTATAGGTAAATCCTTATTAAAAAATCTAAATATATTATATAAGGAAATAATAAATGGAAAATGTTAAACAAATTTCAACCAGAGAAAGTTTTGGAGAGGCTTTAGCTGAATTAGAAGACGAAAGAATAGTGGTACTAGACGCAGACTTAGCAAGCTCAACAAAAACAAATTTATTTAGAGAGAAGCATCCCGTTAGATTTATAGAAAATGGAATTGCAGAAGCAGATATGATTGGAACAGCAGCTGGATTAGCAACTTGCGGTAAAATTCCCTTTGCAGCAACATTTGCAGCATTTGCAACAGGCAGATGCTATGACCAAATAAGAGTAAGTATAGCATATCCTAAACTGAATGTGAAAATATGCGGAACACATAGTGGAGTTACAGTTGGAGAAGATGGTGCAACACATCAAATGATTGAAGATATTAGTTTAATGAGAACTCTACCAAACATGACAGTCTTGTCTCCATCAGATGACATCCAAACAAAACAATTAGTTAAGCAAATTGCAGAATATAAAGGACCAGTATATCTAAGATTAGGCAGAATAAAAACACCAGTTATATATGATGAAGATGAAAAATTTGAAATTGGAAAATCAAAACAATTTGGAGATGGAAAAGATGCAACAGTCTTTGCAACAGGGGATGTTGTTGTGGAAGCCCTTAAAGCACAACAATTACTAAAAGAAGATGGAATAGATATTAGAGTTATTGATATGTATTCAATAAAACCAATAGATAGAGAAATAATAATAAAGTCTGCAAAAGAAACAAAGCAATTATTATCAATAGAAGACCACAATATAATTGGAGGATTAGGTTCGGCTATTGCAGAAGTATTATGTGATGAGTATCCAAGCAATTTAATTCGACTAGGAATAAAAGATAAGTTTGGAAAATCAGGAAAGCCAGAAGCTTTACTAAAATATTACAATATAGATTCTAGAGCAATTATTGAAGCACTTGAAGGGTAATTTGCAAATTCATTTTTTAACCAATCTTTGAACTCGAATAATGCTTAAAAAAATTTGAAAATATAAAAAATAAAGTAATAATAAAATGAAAAAAAATCCAATAAAAATCGACAAAATTTTGAATATATTTTTTGAAAAATTACATACTAATACTAGAAAAAAATGAAAGGAGTAAAGTAGTATATCTACTTGTAATATATAATTATGAAAACTTTAGACATTATTGCCCTAGTATTAGTAATAGTTGGTGCAGCCAACTGGGGATTAATAGGAATATTTAATTTTGACTTAGTCGCTACACTATTTGGTGCAATGAGCTTAGTTTCAAGAATAGTATACATTTTGGTTGGAATAGCTGGACTTTGGTCAATAAGAATGATTGCAAGAGTAAGCGAAGATTAAGAAATCTTCGCTTATTTTCTTATTAAACTATTTATATTTTTGATTATTTGTGATACAATACAAAATAGAAAAGATACTTATATAATAAATTTAAAAATAATATAAAGAAATAAAACTTAATTAATGGTTTATAGGTAAATCCAATAAAAACCTAAATATATTATACAAGGAATAATAATATCATGAAAAGCGAAAACTTAAACTATTATAATGTAACAAAAATAACTAATATCAAAGACATAATTGATACTGCAGTAAAAGAAGATGGAGACAAAAATGCATTTGAGTATAGAAATAATATTACCAAAAAAGTTGAAAAAGTTACATACAAAGAATTTCAAAATGACATAAATAAATTAGGTACAGCATTAGATACAATTAATATGACAGACAAACATATAGCTGTAATTGGAGAAAATAGTTATAATTGGGTGACCGTCTATTTAACAGTAATTCAAAGTAATGGAGTTTTTGTTCCAATAGACAAAGAACTGTCATACGAAGAAATATTATATTTATTAAAAAACAGCGATAGTGAAACTGTATTTTTTGCAAAAAAATACACACAATACATAGAGAAACTAAAAAAAGATGCTCCTAAAATAAAATATTATATAGGATTTGATATAGAAAAAGACGATGATAATATTTTATCATACAAAAAATTCATGGAAAAAGGTAATAGGGAATTAAAAAAAGGAAACACAAACTATACTAGTATTTTAAATAAAGACACAAATAAACTAAGGATGCTTGTTTATACATCAGGAACAACAGGAATCGCAAAAGGAGTTATGTTATCTGAACATAACTTAGTAAGTAGTGTATATTATGGACTTCAAGTATCAACAGTATATACAAAATGTCTATCCGTACTACCATATCATCATACATATGAGGCTGTTTCAGGACTTTTAGTTGCATTACATAAACATGTAACAATTTGCATAAATGACAGTTTAAAAAATGTATTAAAAAATCTACAATTATATAAACCAGATTATATTTACTTGGTTCCAGCATTTGCGGAAGTGTTCTATAAAAATATATGGAGCAATGCAGAAAAAGAAGGAAAAGCAAGTGGCCTTAAGTTTTTAATTAAAGTAAGTAATGCACTAAGAAAGATTGGAATTGATAAAAGAAAAACATTTTTTAAAACTATACATCAAGCCTTTGGAGGAAACTTAAGAAAAATAGTAGCAGGAGGGGCCCCAATTAGAACTGAAATTGGAGAATTTTTTAATAGTATTGGAATGCCTCTTATTGCAGGATATGGAATAACAGAATGTTCACCTCTTGTTAGTGTAAACATGGATGATTTTAATGATCCATCTACTGCGGGAATTGTACTTCCATGTTGTGAAATAAAATTTGAAAATGTAAATGAAAATGGAGATGGAGAAATCTGTGTAAAAGGCGACATTGTAATGATGGGATATTACAAAGACAAAGAGAGAACAGAAAGAGTATTAAAAGACGGATGGTTTAACACTGAAGACTATGGAAGATTTAATAACAAAAAACAACTAATAATTAACGGAAGAAAGAAAAACATTATAGTTCTAAAAAATGGCAAAAACATTTATCCAGAAGAAATTGAAAATTATATTTATAGCATTCCATATATTACAGATGCAATTGTTAAATCAAACAAAAATGATATAGGAGAAGAAGTATCACTATCTGCAGAAGTATTTTTAAATAAAGAAAAAGTTGAGGAACTTAAATTTGATAATATCGAAGAACAAGTTAGAAAGGATATTTCAAAAGTGACAAGAGATTTGCCTTCATACAAACATATTGCAAATATTGAAATTAGAAAAAAGGAATTTGAAAAAACAACAACCAACAAAATAAAACGATAATTTTGAAAAATAGTATGGATCGCTATTTTTTATATAATAGGAAAGATCTACTTTCCTATTATATAAAAGTATAATGCGACTAAATTTTATTTCATAAATTTAGCGCGAAGAACAATTAAACGCGGACTTTGCAGAAGGAAAGATAGTTGAAGCATTTAATACAAACTATACAGTGTTTTTATGGCTACCATTAATTGTTTTATTATTTATTAATAGATATGTACATAAGATAAAGTTTGTTTATGCATTTTTTATAACTACTTGTATTATAACATTAGTAAGATACATATATAATTTTTTACAAGCCACTATCCAGTAAATTTTTTTATAATATTCTAAAAAAACTATTATTATTGCTGATTTTATGTTATAATATTAAAGTGTGTACTTTTAAAAATTTATATTTTAAGAGTAAAAAGAGATAAAGAGGAGGAAAGAAATATGTCAGGACACAGTAAATGGCACAACATTCAAGCAAAGAAAAGCAAAACAGATGCAGCAAGAGGAAAAGTATTTACAAAGTTAGGAAGAGAAATTTTAGTTGCAGTAAAAGCTGGTGGACCTGATCCGGCAGGTAACTCAAAACTAAAAGATGTTATAGCTAAATGTAAAGCTAATAATATGCCTAATGATACAATAAAAAATGCGATAAAAAAAGCATCAGGTGAAGGAAGTAATAAAACTTACGAAGATGTTATATATGAAGGTTATGGACCAAATGGAGTGGCAGTTATTGTAGAAGCAAATACAGATAATAGAAATAGAACGGCAGCAGATGTTAGACATGCTTTTGATAAATCAGGAGGAAATCTTGGAACAACAGGTTGTGTTTCATATATGTTTAGTAAAAAAGGAATTATAGTAATAGATAGAACAAAAACTGATATGACAGAAGACGACTTAATGATGATTGCTTTAGATAATGGAGCAGAAGATTTTAAAGCCGATGATGAATGTTTTGAAATTACAACAGAACCAAGTGATTTTTCTGCAGTTAGAGAAGCATTAGAAAATGAAGGACTTGAATTTGCAGAAGCTGAAGTTCAACAAGTTCCAGCAAACACTGTTGATTTAGATGAAAAAGGTGCAGAAAAAATGCAAAGACTTGTTGATATGCTAGAGGATTTAGATGATGTGATGAATGTATATCATAACTGGGATGAATAATCTTTTTATAACATATAGTATAAGCAGAAAATATTAAAATTATAAAAAAAATAAGAAATAAAAAGACGGAATAATTCCGTCTTTTTTTCATATACTTAAAATATGGAAGTAAAAAAAATATACAGGATATTACCAAGAAAAATTAGCTCGATTATAGAGCAAGAGAAAATTGAAGATTTACAAGAAATTAGAATTAGAACAAATAGACAGGCAATTTTAAAATATAATAGAGAAGAAAGAATTACTGATTTTATTCCACAAGAAAGAGAAATGATTGAAATTTTGCAAATGCTTTGCGAGAATTCAATATACTCTTATCAAACTCAATTAACTCAAGGATTTATTACATTATATGGAGGACATAGAGTTGGAGTAACAGGAAACATTGCAATGAAAGATGGAAAAATATCAAATATTAATTACATATCTTCACTTAATTTTAGAATATCAAAAGAAATAATAGGAACAAGCGAAAAAATAATAGGACAAGTGATGAATTTTGGAGAAGTCAATAATACACTAATTATTTCAAAACCAGGTTGTGGAAAAACAACATTATTAAGAGATTTGGTCAGAAGCATAAGTAACAACGGAAAAACAGTTTCACTTATAGATGAAAGAGGTGAAATAGCGGGAATGTATAAAGGTGTTCCACAAAATGATGTTGGATTAAGAACAGATGTTATGGATAATATTACAAAAAGTTTAGGTATGAAAATTGCTGTTAGAACAATGTCCCCAGATGTTATTGTAGCAGACGAAATAGGTACATCTGAAGACATAGATGCAATTAACTATGGAGTATGTTCAGGAGTAAAATGTATTTTTTCAGCACACGCAAGCGATATAAATGAACTAAAATTAAATAAAAACTTAAAAAAACTATATGAACAAAGATTATTTAAAAAGTTGATATTTCTCGAAAAAATGGGAATTATAAAAAATATTTACACATTAGAAAATAATATGTATAAATCAGTAGATGAAAACTTTGAATAAATCAGTGATAATTGAATATATTTATAAAAAGAGGAAATTAGACAAGTTACTAATAAATAAAAAACTACCAATTCAATTAATATAAAAAATCAAAAAATAAATATTAAGAAATAAAAGAAAGGAAAAAAATGATAATTATAAAATACATATTATTATTAATACTTTTTTCAATCTCAAGTATTATTGGAATATCAATAGCTAAAAAATATGGGACAAGAGTTAAAGAACTAAAGGAAGTACAAAGAGCCTTACACATATTTGAAGAAAAAATAAAATTTACATACGAACCAATACCGGATGTATTTGAAGAAATATCAAAAAAATGTAGAGAGAACATAGGAAACATATTTTATGAAGCATCAAAAAGTATGAATATAATGTCTGCTGGAGAAGCTTGGGAAAAAGCATTAGATAATTCAAATACAAAGCTTACAAAAGAAGACCTTGATACATTAAAAGGAATGGCGAAATTGCTTGGGAAAACAGACTTAGATGGACAAGTCAGTGAAATAAAACTTACAGAAAAATTTATCGATACGAAAATTGAAGAAGCGGAAATAGAGAAAACAAAAAACGAAAAACTATTTAAGACATTAGGAATTACAACAGGTTTAACAATAGTAGTAATTCTTATCTAAAATGAAAAAAAGAAACTCAAATTTGATAAGATAAATAGAGGATATTAGTATGAATATAGATTTATTATTTAAGATAGCGGCAATTGGAATATTAGTAGCCGTTTTACATCAAGTTTTAGTAAGAGCTGGAAGAGAGGATCAAGCAATGATGACAACACTTGCGGGATTAATAATAGTTTTAACTTTGGTAATAAAGGAAGTTAGTGGATTGTTCTCAACAGTAAGAACAATGTTTAATTTGTAAGAGGGGACGGAGATATTGACCCATTTTTGGGTCACTAGGGACAGAGGCTAATTAAAAATTAAATAAATGGTTTAAAACCACCTGTTCCTACTGACAAACTACATACCAAAGGAGATAGTTAAATGGACATTGTAAAGATAATTGGAGTTGGACTAATTGCATTAATAATAATTATTATTTTAAAACAATATCGACCTGAATTTACAATGTATGTTTCTATACTGGCAGGTGTTATTATACTTATTATGCTTGTTAATCCAATATCAGGGATTATTAACTTGATTAATAGTATTGCAAGTAGAGCTAACATTAACATTCAATTTATTAAAATTTTGATAAAAATTACTGGAATTGCTATATTAACTGAATTTGCTGTTAGTATATGTAATGATTCAGGTGAGACTGCGATTGCTAGTAAAATAGATGTTGGTGGCAAAATTATTATTATAGGTTTATCTATTCCAATAATACAAACCTTAATGGAAACAATATTAAAAGTATTACCATAAGAATTTCATAATAATAATAAAGTTAAAAAAGATTGTTGACATTATGAGAACATCACAATTCAATATTTAACGAGTAAGAAATTTTAAATTAAAACAAAATAAAGAGGAATACTAATGAAAAAGATTCTTATAATTCTTTTAATAGCAATAATGAATTTATTAATATCACATAATATAACATTTGCTAGCCAAACAAATGAAACTGGTATAGAGGAAACTACAATACAAGAGCAAGAAGAGCAATATGGAATATCAGAGTTTATTGAACAATCTAAAAAATATACTGAAAATATAGATTTATCACAAATCTATAATGATAGCATAACAGGGAAATTTGATAATAACTTGATAATGGATATACTGCTAACATTATTAGGTGATAATTTTAAGAACAGTTTATTAACCATATCTTCTATAGCGATAGTAGTAATTATTAATAGTATACTAAAAGCAATAAGTGAGAATCTTGGAAATCAATCAGTATCAAAAATAGCTTTTTTCATACAATACATAATAATTGTAACCTTACTAATGAAAAACTTTTCAGATATTTTAGAGAGTATAAAAATAGCAGTTCAAAATCTATCATCATTTTCAACGATATTAATTCCACTTTTAACAATGTTGATAACAGCAACTGGAAATTTAACAACATCCAGCCTAATAGAACCAATATTATTATCTATGGTAACATTTATAAGTAGTTTAATAACTAATATTATAATTCCGATTATATTAGTTTCGACAGCATTAGGTATAATATCAAAATTTTCAGAACAAGTTAAAGTTGAAAGATTATCTAAACTATTAAACAAGGGAACAGTATGGATTCTAACAACAGTTTTAGGGATATTTATTGGAATAGCTTCACTTGAAAGTGGACTCACGGGCAATGTAGACAATTTAACGAAAAAAGCTGGAAAATCAATTATATCTACAGCTGTACCAGTAGTTGGAGGAATATTAGGCGATGCCATAGACACAATTATAGGATATACAAATGTTATAAAAAGTGCTACTGGAATTATAGGAATTGTAGTAATAATAAGCATATGTTTAAAACCAATTATTAATTTAGCAACACTAACTATCTTATACAAACTCAGTGCATCATTATGTGAGCCAATAGCAGATAAAAAAATAGTTGAGCTAATAGAAATAATGTCAAATACTTTCAAAACAATGCTTGCAGTAATGTTTTCTATTACTGCAATGATAGTTATTGGTATAGCACTTATTATAAAAATATCAAGTTGATAAATCAAGATTAAAAAGAAATTTAGGATAGAAAAAAATTACAATAAAGAGTTTATAGGTGTACTTGAAAAACCTAAATCTATTTTAAGGAATAGTAAATGATAAACAGTATTAGTACATGGGCGCAGGGAATAATAATTGCAGTTATACTAGGAACAATTTTACAAATTATTATTCCAAATAATAAAAATAAAAAGTATATAAAAGTAGTAATTGGAATATTTGTACTATTTTGTATTATTAATCCAGTAATAGGAAACAGTTTTGATTTGGAAGACTTTGATATAGAAAAATACATAACATTGAATGAAAAAAGTAACAATAATTCAATTTTTTATGAAAAAAATGTTAGAAATATGTTTGAAGAAAAAATAAAAAAAACAATACAAAAACAATTAAATGATGATGGATACGAAAGTGCGAATATAGAGATAATAACTGATGATGATTATGTAATAAAATCAATAAAAATATCTGGTATAAAAGAGTCTAAAAAAAAGTCTAATATTTCTATAAACAAAATAGATATAGGGAAAAATAATGATTCAAAAAAAGAAATTAATATAATAGATATTTTAAAAATAAAAAAGAAAATTGCAGAATTATATGATATTGAAGAAAACAAAATAGAAGTGAGTGAATAAGGAGAGTTGATGGATAAAAACAAATTAATTCAAATGTTTAGAGGAAAACAGAAAACAGAAAACCTAATAGTTTTATCAATTTTAATTATTGTAGTTGTAGTAGCCATAAATTATATATGGAATGATAAATCACCTCAAAAAAATAAAAATAATATTCCATATAACAACGATAATATGATTGGAACTAATATGGTACAACAATCCACTAGTAATTTACAAGAAAATGACATAGAAAAAAAGTTAGAAAATATTTTATCAAATATTTCTGGAGCAGGAAAAGTTAAAGTTATGCTTACATATTCAGAAAGTAGTACTACACAGCCAATATACGACGAAAACCATAAAGAAAGTAATACAGTTGAATCAGACGAAAATGGTGGAACTAGAAGCATTTCCGAAACCGATAGTCAAAAACAAATTATATATAAACAAAACGCTGATGGTTCAAAAGAACCAATAACGAAAAGTATATTAAGTCCTAAAATTGAAGGAGCTATTATTACTGCCCAAGGAGCTAATAATGCAGATGTTAAAACTAACATAATACAAGCAGTTGAAGCAGCAACAGGTTTAGCAACACATAAAATTCAAGTATTTGAGATGGAGGCTAAATAATTGAAAGTTACATATATAAAACTTTTTAAAAAGAAAAATGAAAAAGTGTTAATGAAACACTTAAGAGATAAAGAAAATCAAAGTGATTTCAACATCAAAAAGTTAAGTTACAGTATTACAAATCAAATTAAAAACAATGTTAAGAAACTATTTGATAAAAATGGAGTATCAAGAAAAATAGTTAGAAAAAATCAAGTTGTATTAGTTGCAACAGCTTTAATGCTTGTAACGGCCGGATATCTAAACTATACCAATAATATTAAAATGTCAGCACTGGGAGATGCTCAACTTGTAAATACAAATATAACAATAAACGAAGAGAATAAATTAGTAAACAATTTACCAGTGGAAGATGAAGTGATTGAAACATCAATTACTAATGAAAAAATTAATTTGCCAGAATCAGAAATTATTGAGGATAATACTAAAGAAAACACACAAAAAGAAGAAAACTCAGATACGATACCAACAATAACCAAAACAAATGAAAATGAGTATTTTACAAAAACAAAACTTGAAAGGGAAAAAATGTATTCACAAATGCTAGAAACATATCAAAAAATCATAGAGAATCCTAATATACCAAATGACCAAAAATCAATTGCATCAAATGAAATAAAAAATATAAATTCAAAAAAAGGAGCAATAGCGACTATTGAAAACTTAATGAAAGCAAAAGGATTTGAAGATGTTGCGGTTTTAGTAAATGATAATAGTATTAACATAGTAGTAAAATCATCTAATAATTTAGAAACAACACAAGTTGCTCAAATCCAAAATATTGTTTCAAGAGAATTTCAATCTGATATAGAAGATATACATATAACAACACATGATTAAAATGAAAAAGGGCCATAATTAAATTCAAAAGCTTTTAAGCTCTAAAATTTAATTATGGCTATGTTTCACAAAAATGTGAACTAACTGAAATTTGTAGATAAAATTAAAAAATATTGTTTCTTTCTTGACTTTTTTTTAATAATAATATAAGATTATTTTGTGTAATATTAAATGTTGAAAAAATGTAAAAAATAAATAACAAACGAGGAGGAAGCAATGGCTAAAAGAGGTAGACCGCCTAAGAAAAAAACTGCAACGAAAGCAACAGGGACAACGAATAGCAGAGATAATGTTAACGGAAGAGTAATTCTATTAATAATTTTAGCTGTAATTTTAGGAATAGTCATATATACCAGACAGGGATATTTAGGGCAAACATTATCTCCAGCACTTGGAGGATTAGTTGGATACATAAAATACTTCATACCAATAGGAATAGGTATATTCGCTATTATCATAGCTCATGACAAAAGTAAAAAATATTTTTCAAGCAAATTATTTATGTTTTTAGTTGTGCTAATACTAATAGATTGTGTATTAGCTAGTTATCAATTTTCCAAAGGAAACATTGATAACACAAACGATATGGATGTGATTTTATCAAAAGCATATGATTTAGGAAGTAAAGACATTGGAGGAGGAGTTTTAGGAACAGCAGTAGCTACATTCTTAACAAGAATGATTGGAATACCTGGAACAATAGTTGCATCAATAATAATCTCAACAATTCTAACGATTGTAATATTTGGACTTAAACCAGCTGATGCTATTTCAAGATCGGTTGATAGACTAGAAGAAAGAAGGATGAGAAAAGCTCAGGAAAGAAAAGAACATGAAGAAAGTGTTCCTATAGAACCACCAAAAGATGTAAACAATACAAGGAAAACTAGAGGAAGAAAAGAAAAAGTGATACAAGCAAATCCAATTGATGAACAGATAACAATTAATTTAAACGAAAATCAACAATACGAAAATGCAGAAAAGGGAGTTGAAGTTCCAAACTTTTCTTCAAATAATCCAATAAAAAGAAAATTTGGAAAAGCTAAAGACTATAAAGTTACAAGAGAAGAACAACTTGAAAGTAAAGAGTTAGCAACAAACCTAGAAACAAATAACAATGAAAACAGTGATAGCAATTTGTTTGCACAAGAAGAAATTGAAAAAGAAACAAAAACAAAAGAGGTCTTACAACTTGAGCATGCACTAGCAGAAGAAGATATGAATTATGAATTTCCACCAATAGAACTACTTAACATAGCAGAGCAAAACGATGAAGGAAATAGTAGAAAAGCCTTACTAGCTACTGCAGAAAAACTAAAAAGAACGTTGTACAGTTTTGGAGTGTCAGCAAAAGTTGAAAATGTATCAGTTGGACCATCAATTACTAGATATGAGTTAGCACCAGCAGCAGGAGTTAGAGTAAGCAAAATTGCAAAATTATCAGATGACATAGCATTAAGCCTAGAAGCAGAAACGATAAGAATAGAAGCTCCAATTCCAGGAAAACACACAGTTGGTATAGAAGTACCAAATAAGTCAAAATCTTTAGTTGGAATTAGAGAAATAATAGAGTCAGTTAATTTTTCAGATATGGATGGGAAACTAGCATTTGCTCTTGGAAAAGATATTGCTGGAGAAGCAGTTGTAACTGATATAGCTAAGATGCCACACTTATTGATTGCTGGTAGTACTGGTTCAGGGAAATCAGTATGTATTAATACCATGATAACAAGTTTAATATATAAAGCAAAACCAAGTGAAGTCAAACTACTTATGGTTGATCCAAAAGTAGTAGAATTATCAATTTACAATGGTATACCACACCTGTTAATTCCAGTTGTAACAGATCCTAAAAAAGCAGCAGGAGCACTAGCATGGGCTGTTCAAGAAATGGAAAATAGATATGCGTTATTTGCAGAACACAAGGTAAGAGATTTAAAAGGATATAATAAAGTAGCCGAGAGTGATGGAAGACCAACACTTCCACAAATTGTAATTATAATAGACGAGCTTGCAGACTTAATGATGGTTGCTGCTAAGGATGTTGAAGATGCTATTTGTAGATTAGCACAAAAAGCTAGAGCTGCAGGAATGCATTTAGTAATAGCAACACAAAGACCATCAGTTGATGTAATCACAGGTATAATTAAAGCAAATATTCCATCAAGAATTGCTTTTGCTGTATCATCACAAATTGACTCAAGGACAATACTAGATGGAGCTGGTGCGGAGAAACTACTAGGCAAAGGAGACATGCTATTCTATCCTACAGGATATCCTAAACCAGTTAGACTACAAGGAGCATTTATATCAGATGGAGAAGTTGAAAATATAGTAAAATTTATAAAAAAAGACGGTGATGGAATATATGATGAAAGTATTATAGAAACCATCGACAGAGCCAACGAGCCAGAACAGGTAAATAGTAGCAAAGACGAGGAGGATGATGGAACAGATCCACTACTTGAAGAAGCAATTGAATTAGTTGTGGATACACAAAAAGCATCTACTTCATATATACAAAGAAGATTTAAAGTTGGATATGCAAGAGCAGGAAGGATAATTGACCAAATGGAAGAAAGAGGTATCATATCAGGATACCAAGGAAGTAAACCAAGACAAGTATTAATGCCAAAAGAGAGATGGGAAGAACTTAAATTGGCACCCGCAATGGATGTTCAAGTAGAAGAAGATATGACTGAATCAGCAGAATAATTAAAAAATGCATAAAAAGAAATAAAATTATATATAATAACTGTAACTAAAACTAAAGAATTATATTAGTATAACAAAAGGAGAAAAATTGAGAAATAGGTTTTTATCAAGAGATTATAAAGAGGAATTAGCAAATATTGCAGAAACAAAAGGTTTTTCAAATAATGCTGAAAACCTATTGTTAAGTATGGCTTATAAACTTGAAGATGGTTATGACAACTATCAAATAGTGAAAAGAGAAGTTCCTAATAAATATGATTTTATAGATAGAATAGTAAAAATAGTAAGAGAAGACTGCGACTATATAGAAATTGCTGAACCAAATAGTGAATTAGAAAAAGAGCTAAAAAAGAATAAATGCAGGGTAATGACTGAAAAAGACACCAGGTCAAAACAAAGAAATGTAATTACTTATCCTAATGAAAAAACACTATTGTATGGACTAACAAAAGTCTCATTGCCACCAATGAGAGATAATTTATCAATAGAAGAACAGGCAATTTTTACAGCAGTAAATATAGGAAGATGTATTTCAACATCGGAAGCTATTAGAGATTTTAGTGGATGGACATGGTCTATTTTAGAGAGTGAAATAGAAAGTACAGAATGTAATATTATTTATATTTTTCTTTCACTACTTCTTGGGCATGAATTCCTTGAAAACTGTGATGTAAAAAAAATAGAAAAAAATCTTCCAACTCAATTATTTTATGAAATAAAAAAAGTTGCTACACAATTCTATATGTCATATGATCAAAAACAAAATGAACAATTATTAAAAACACTATATAAAGATAAGAAAACACTAGAAAAAATGAAAAAACAGTCAGAATATATTATTGAAATAGCTGAAAAGAAAAAAAGAAAGTTATTAGAAATTAAACAATTAGACGAGATACTAAGTAACCCTAGATACATGAAGCAAGAGTATATTGAATACAACAGTAAAATGCCTAATGAGAAGAAAGTATTTAGTGTTAGCCACTATGAAGAAATGTTACAAAAAAGAAGAATAAAAATGTTAAATCAGATAGAAAAATATAACAAAATGCAAAATCCAGTTGAATATGTTAGAGAAAAAGAAAGGTTAGAATATAAAATAAAATTTTATGAGGAAAAAACGGATATTACAAAACTACAAAAAGAATTCTTAAAATGTTTCGAACAGAGAATTAATGCTACAAACGACAGAAGAGGAATTTTAGATATAATATATGAGATAAGATATCTACATTTCATACCAAACTGTAAAATGAAATTAACTCATTTAGAACAACTAATTCTTCCTAAAGCAATACAAACAAATGTTATTGCTCCAATATCAAATAACAATACAATTGACTATAGAATTTTAAAAGGTATATTTAAATCACAGGTTATGTCATTAGAAAACTTGACAATTAGACTTAGTTCAGTTAATAGCAAAATACATGTTGAAATATTTGATGGTGAAATGATTGATTCAGAATACGATGTTGCTTTGCCAGAGGGAAGTACAATAGAGATAAGAAGAACCAAAAAAATGAAAATTTTTGGCTAAAAAGAAAGGATAAAGTTTATGAAAATTACTTTTTTAGGTGCAACTAAATCAGTTACTGGATCTAATTATTTAGTAGAAGGTGCTGGGAAAAAATTCTTAGTAGACTGTGGTTTGCACCAAGGAAATATGGAAGAAGAATTACTAAATGACAAGCCATTTGATTTTGATGTAAAAACAATTGATTTTATGTTATTAACACACGCACATATAGATCATTCGGGAAGAATACCTAAATTATATAAAGACGGATATTCTAACCCAATATATGCTACAAAAGCTACCTGTGATTTATGTTCAATTATGTTACCAGACAGTGGTCATATTCAAGAAACTGAAATTGCCTTTAAGAATAAAAAAAGAAAAAGAGCTGGAAAGAAAGAGCTATTAGAGCCATTGTATACTGCCAAAGATGCAATAGATTGTATGGAAATATTTCAACCAAAAGATTATGACGAAATAATAGAAATAACAGATGAAATATCAATTAGATTCAATGATGCAGGACATATGCTTGGTTCAGCTATTATAGAAATATGGATTACTGAAGAAGGAAAACAACAAAAAATAGTATTTAGTGGAGATTTAGGAAATAATGACATACCACTATTATCAAGTCCAACAATGATTGGAAGTGCAGATTATTTAGTAATGGAATCTACATATGGTGATAGACTCCATATGAAAAACAATCAAAAAGCAATAGACTTTTTGAGAATTGTTTCAGAAACAATAAACAATGGAGGAACTGTAGTAATTCCATCATTTGCTGTAGGAAGAACACAAGAAATACTTTATGAAATAAACAAAATAAAAGATCAACACAATGATGATATAGAATTCCAAAAAGAATATGAAACCTTAATGAAGGTGCCAGTCTATGTTGACAGTCCTCTTGCTGTTTCAGCAACTCAAATATTTAAAAAGAATATGAACTTATTTTCAGATGAAATACAAGAGTTTATTAAAAGAGGAGATAATCCACTAGAATTTCATGACTTACACTTTACACAAACAGTAGAAGATTCTAAAGCATTAAATGAATCAGATGAACCTTGTATAGTTATATCAGCTAGTGGAATGTGCGATGTTGGAAGGATAAAACATCATTTAAAACACAACATTTGGAATCCTAAAAGTACAATATTATTTGTTGGATATCAAGCTTATGGAACTTTAGGAAGAAGAATTGTAGATGGAGAAAAGAAAGTAAAGATTTTAGGAGAGGAATTTTCAGTAGATGCTCGTATTGAGTATATAGAAGGATTTTCAGGACACGCAGACCAACAAGGGTTAATAAACTTTGTGGGATCATTTAATGAAAAAATGCCTAAACATATATTTTTAATACATGGTGAAACTGAAGCAAAACATACACTTAAACAAAAATTAACTGATGAGCTACAACAAGTAGATATTTCAATACCAAAATATGGGGAAGAATATAGCTTGAATGAAAATTGTGAAGTTACACAAAGATTTATTAATCCTACTAAAAAGGATATTGACAAAATTGAATTAATTGAAAAAATGAGAAAATTGGAAAGTGAAATTGAAGATATGAAACACATTTTACAAGAAGACATTATTGTTTCAACTAGTTCAGATGAAGATATGGCAAAATTAAATAATAAAGTTAATGATTTAAGAAAACAGATTATTGATATTATGAATAAAAAATAGAATGGGGAGAATTCAAATGAAAAAGAAATATTATAATGATGCATTTATTGGAAACAATAATATAACAGCAAGTTTTAGTAGATATGGAGAACTATTAAGATTATACTATCCACTTCCAGATTACAGGCAATACTCAGATTTTTTTCATATAGGAGTAAAAATTAATGACTCGAATATTGTTTACTTACATAATGATATAAACAATAAGTATAACCAATACTACACTGAGAATACAAATATATTAAACACAGAAATAGAAAATGGATACTTTAACTTACATATCTTACAAACAGATTGTGTTATGATAAACAAAGATGTTATTTTAAAAAAATATGTTTTTAAAAATAATAATACTATTGATTTAAATTTAAATTTTATAGCATACTCAAAAGTTGTTTCATCATTTAATAATATGGCTGGAGGATTGATGATAGATGATTCATTAATTCAATATAGCCACAACTTTACTTGTGCAATTTTTTCAAATCAAAAAGTTTTATCTCATCAACTTAATGAGTGTGAAAGAAACATAACTTCTGGAACATTATATGACAAAGATTATATAGGAATGTCACCAGAATCTGCAGTAAGCTATGATTTAGGAACACTCAAACCGGGGCAAAGTAAAGAATTCTCACTAATTGTTTATATGAAATATGATGAAAAAAACATGAACAATATTGAAAACGAAATAATAGAATTAAAGAAACTAAATGTGAATAAGGAAATAACGAAAATAAAGAACTTTTGGAAAAAATTTCTGGAAAGACATAATAAATTAAATCTAAAAAATAATGGTTCTGAATACATGAATAAACTAATAAACATATATAAAAGAACAATTTTATATATGCCACTATTAATAAATGAAAAAACCGGAGGAGTTGCAGCATCACTAGAAGTTGATGAAGAAAGAGATAAGTGCGGAAGATATGCATATTGCTGGCCAAGAGATGCAGTAATGATATATAGAGGAATAGATAATTTAGATTTTTTAGACTATAGCAAAAAACTATATCAAATATTCTTAAAAAATACACAAAGTAAAAATGGAATGTGGGAACAAAGATTTTATACAGATGGTAGATTGGCTCCATGTTGGGGATATCAAATTGATGAAACTGCAATAGTAGTATGGGGATTATATAAAAGGTTTAAAATAGAAGAAAAATTAAAGAATAAGAAAAATATAACATTTTTAAAAACAAACCTTAGGATGGTTGAAAAGGCATGTGATTTCCTAGAAAAATATATAAATAATTTGCTTGGAAAAGAAGAAAAAGAAGATCTAGTAAGAATTCAAATGGAAAAGGAATATCATTATAAAGAAAGGGATGAAATTTATAAACATCCATCATATGACTTATGGGAAATGAACGAAGGAGTTCACCTATATTCACTATCAGCAATTTATGGTGCATTCAAAGCTATGATTGAGATTTATAATGAACTATCTGAAACATTTGCAAATAATAGATTAAAACAAGATGATATTATCTTAAACAAAGCAAAATATGAAGGACTAATGTATGATATAAAAAACTACATTATGACAAATCTATATGACAAACAAAAAAAGGTATTAGTAAGAAATACAAATGACCGATTAACAGATATAAGCATAATAGGAGCAATAGTACCATTTGAAGTATTTGAACCAACAGAAAAAGTTGTAAAAAATACAGTTGAGCAAATAAATATGACACTAAGAACATATCTGGGAGGTTACTTAAGATATCAAAATGACAGTTATATTGGAGGAACTTGTCCATGGATTATTTCAACAGGTTGGATGGGACTTTATTATAAAAAAATAGGTGATAGAAAAGCATATAATGAATGCTTGAAATTTATTGTAAACAGTGCAACTCCTTTAGGCTTACTAGCAGAACAGGCAGACATCGATCAGAACGAACGTTGGGTAATAGGCTTAGGATGGTCTCATGCAATTTTCATTAATCTCTTGTGCAATTAAGGACAGGCACTTTCTGTACATTTGTGCAGAAAGTGCCTGTCCCAAACTGCCCAAATGTGCAAAAATGACACTTCTCTAATTGTATAAAGAAAGGAATGATAAGATGGCTAAAGCTAAGACAGTTTTTGTATGTAGTGATTGTGGTTACGAATCACCCAAATGGCTTGGAAAGTGCCCTGCTTGTAACAGTTGGAACACTTTTTATGAGGAGAAAATTCAAAACACTTCTCAAAATGGCAGAAATACTAAACCAAAGGAAACTACAAAACCACTCAAGTTAAATAGTGTTATTGGCAAAGAAGAAATAAGAACTAAATCAAAAGTAAGTGAATTAGATAGAGTTCTTGGAGGAGGATTAGTAAAGGGATCTCTTATTTTAATTGGAGGAGAACCTGGTATTGGAAAATCTACTCTTATTTTACAACTTTGCGATAAAATTGCAGATGAAAAAGGAATAGTTCTGTACATATCAGGTGAAGAGTCTGCAGAGCAAGTTAAATTAAGAGCAGATAGACTTAATATCAAAAATGACAATATAATGTTTTTAGGAGAAACAGATATAGATTCTATTGAAATTGAAATACAAAACATTAATCCAAAACTTGTCGTAATTGACTCAATCCAAACAATGTATTCAAGCGAGATAACTTCAGCAGCAGGAACAGTAAGCCAAGTTAGAGAAATTACTGCTAGAGTAATGAAATGTTGTAAACAAAATAAAATTACTACAGTACTAATTGGACATGTTACAAAAGACGGAAACATTGCTGGGCCAAGAGTATTAGAACATATGGTTGATACGGTGTTGTATTTAGAAGGTGAAAGATATTTTTCATATAGAATACTAAGAAGTGTTAAAAATAGGTTTGGATCGACAAATGAAATTGGAATGTTTGAAATGAGAAATGAAGGAATGTGTGAAGTTACAAACCCATCAGAAGTGTTAATATCAGAAGATGCAGAACAAGTACCAGGTGCTGGAATAGTTTGTAGTCTCGAAGGAACTAGACCACTATTAGTCGAATTACAAGCTTTAACAACTCCTAGTGTATATGGAATTCCAAAAAGAACAGGAAATGGAATTGACTATAACAAAATTACATTATTAATAGCAGTTTTAGAAAAAAGAGCTAGAATGTCATTAGGAAATCAAGATGTGTACTTAAACGTAGTAAGTGGTATGAAAATAAACGAACCAGCTATAGACCTAGGAATAGCTTTAGTAATTGCATCAAGCTTTAAAAATCTTTACATTTCGAAAGACACTGCAATTATAGGAGAAGTTGGCCTAACAGGTGAAATAAGAGCTGTAAATATGATTGATAAAAGATTAAAAGAAGCAGAAAGATTAGGTATAAAAAAATGCATAATTCCTCAAAATAACAAAAAACACTTGAAAGATAAATATAAATTAGATATAATGGGTGTTAGAAATATTAACGAAGCATTACGTTCAATTGGTATTGGATAAAGTATAAAAATACATAAGCCAAAAGAGTATATATTCTCATTATAAACAAAAGCCAATATTTTAATAAGAAAAGAGAAATATACAAGAAAGGATGTAAGCAAAATGGAATTAGTTAATATTTTGAAAATGATTGCGCCAGGTACTGAGATAAGAGAAGGGATTGACAATATATTAAAAGCAAAAACGGGAGCACTTATTGTAATTGGTGATGGCAAAGAAGTAGAACAACTGATAGATGGAGGATTCAACATTAGTGTCGATTTTACTTCCGCAAGACTATATGAACTTGCTAAAATGGATGGAGCTATCGTACTAAGCGAAGATCTAAAACAAATACTATATGCAAATGTTCAACTAATTCCTGATTTTAGTATTCCCACAGTTGAAACAGGAACAAGACATAGGACTGCAGAACGTGTATCAAAGCAAACTGGAAAGATAGTAATTTCAATATCTCAAAGAAGAGAGATAATAACAATTTACAATAACAATTTAAGATATGTACTTCAAGATACTGACAGAGTTACATCAAAATCCAACCAAGCACTTCAAACAGCTGAAAAATATAGAAATGTATTTGATAACAAAATAAATATGCTTACAGAATATGAATTTAATGACATAGCAACACTAAACATGGTAATAGAATCAATACAAAGAGCAGAAATGGTAATGAGAATTGCTGATGAAGTTCAAAAATCTATTTTTGAACTTGGAACAGAGGGAAGACTATTAAAGATGCAACTAGATGAGTTAACAACAGGAATAGAAAAAGAAGAAAAGTTAATTATAAAAGATTATGTAGAAAGCAAGAAGGCACAAAATGCATTTGAAGAAATAAGAAAACTAAGCTATGATGATTTATTAAAA
The DNA here is from genome assembly GCA_017510825.1 of Clostridia bacterium. Lineage (GTDB taxonomy): Bacteria > Bacillota > Clostridia > TANB77 > CAG-508 > CAG-793. Next base: position 107,514 of record JAFWMA010000016.1, read on the forward strand.
GAACAAATTGTTGCCAGAACACTAGGAATAAATGAACAAGACAATTATAATGAACTAACAGTATACACTAGAGGATACAGAATTTTAAACAAAGTTCCAAGGATGCCAAGCAACATTGTAGAAAACATAGTAAAAAAGTTTAAATCATTCCAAAAACTATTATCAGCAAATATAGAAGAACTTGATGAAGTAGATGGAATAGGAGAGGTTAGAGCAAAAACAATTGTACAATCATTAAAAAGAATGCAAGAACAATTTGTTTTTGATAGATTATTATTATAAATAACAAAAAACACTTGAAAGATAGATATAAATTAGATATAATAAATGACAGAAAAAATAACATAGTATTGAAAACACAAATCTAACTTGATTTGTACACAAAGAAAGGAAAGAAAAATGAAAGAAGAATCAAACAAAAAAAATGAAACAAAAGTAGAAGGAAGCTCATCAAAAATAGCAATATGTGCTTCAATAATTGCAATATTTATTGTATTAGGATTAATAGCTTATGTAGCAAACACTATGATACAAAAAGCAAATTATAAAAAAGAAAATCCAGAAGTAACTATTGAAATTGAAAATTTCGGAACAATAAAAGCAGAATTATATCCAGAATATGCACCGAACACTGTAACAAACTTTATTGCACTAGCAAATAAAGGGTTTTATAATGGATTAACATTTCACAGAACAATACCTGATTTTATGATACAAGGTGGAGATAAAAAGGGTGATGGATCTGGAAGTGCAGCTCTTTCCGATTTAGGAATTGAAAAACAAGAAGACTCAAATACAAATACAACTACTAATTCTATAGTAGGCGAAACAGAAAACAAAGACGATTATTCTATAAAAGGTGAATTTATACTAAATGGATTTACTCAAAACAATTTAAAGCACAGAAAAGGTGTTTTATCTATGGCAAGATCAGATTATAGTGCACAAGGTTCAACTACTATAACAAAAAAAGGATATGACTCAGCATCATCACAATTCTTTATTATGACAGCTGATAATACAAGCTTAGATGGTTCATATGCTGCTTTTGGAATGGTAACAGAAGGAATGGATGTAGTTGAAAAAATAGCCAATGTTGAAGTTGAAACAAGAGAAGAAAGCACAGGAGAGGATGGAGCAGATACAACTAAAACAAAGGATAGACCAGTAAATCCACCAGTAATCAAATCAATAACAGTTGATACCAAGGGTGTAGATTACGGTATGCCAGAAACATTAGAACCATTTGATTACTATTCATACATGATGAAACAATACTATGGTGGACAATCTGGAATGAATGGTATGGGAGGAATGTCAGGAACATCAAGTACACCACTTACAACTGAAACAACAGAAGAAACAGAAACTATAGGAACAACTGAAGAATAATTAGTCACTTATAGACGAAAAATTTTGACACAAGCAATAGTTACGTCAAAATTTTTCGTCATTTTTGATAAAAGTGAATTATAATACAATACAAATAACTATTCAATATTAAGATACTAGTTAATTCACAGTTACAATTCACAAAAATTTCACAATAAAAATTAGCAAACTCTATTGACTTTTGCTAAAAATGGTTATAATATATAGTAAGTTAGCAATCAAACAACAAGAGTGCTAATATAAGATTATGAACGGAGGCCCAATTTGGAATTAGATAATCGTAAAAAACGAATATTACAAGCAATCGTAAACGAATATGTAAATACAATTGAGCCAGTAAGTTCAAATAGTATAATAAAAAAATATAATTTAGAGTGTAGTAGTGCAACAGTAAGAAACGAAATGGCTGAATTAGAAAAAAAAGGGCTACTAGAAAAAACACATACTTCAAGTGGAAGAGTACCATCAAATAAAGGATATAGATTTTATGTTGATGAATTGCTAAATGATAATGATTTAGATGTAAATGAAATAAAATATATTAATTCAAAATTACAAAATAAAGTGGATGAAATGGAAGAACTAACAAAAATAGCGACAAACACTATATCAGAAATAACACATTACACTACAATTGCAATAGAACCAAGTGCCTTAAAACAAAAAATTGAAGAAATAAAATTTGTACTACTTGGCAATCGAATGCTTATGGCTATAATACTAACAGAAACTGGGACAATTAAAGAAACGATAATTAAGTTTGATAAGGACATTAACCAAGAGCAAGTCGATACATTATCATTAATGTTTAATAACAAACTAAAAGGTAAATTATTATCATCTATAAATCTACCTATGGAGCAATATATAATGCAAGAAATGAACTATAGATTAGATGTTATTAAGCCAATAATAAAGCAGATAACAAGAGTATTAAAAGATGAATCAAACATATATTTAAAAGGAACAGGTCAAGCATTAGATAATCCGGAATTTAGAAGCAATGAAATAGCAAAAAAATTCCTAGGATTACTAGACGAAAGAAACTTAATATTCAACTTACTAGATGCAGATGATGACTTCAAAATATATATAGGGAATGAAATAACAGGACTAAATGAATTCAGTTTAATAACATACAAAAATAAAGTCGGAGGAAAAGATTTAGGTACGATAGGAATACTTGGACCAACTAGAATGGACTACTCAAAAGTAATATCTGTACTTAAGTATATTAGTAAGGAACTCAATAAAGGGCTAATTTGAAAAAATAAAAAATTTTACTTACATTGATAAAAGAATTTTAATTATGCTAAAATCAACAAAATGAAAATTAAAAATTAGAATTTTAATATAGAAAGGAGAAAAAATGGAAGAGGAAAAAAAAGAACAACCTAAAATGGAAATTGAAAATGAGCCTCAAACAGCTGAAGAAAAGAAACTCAAAAAATTACAGAATAAGATTCAGGAGCAAATAAAAGAAATTGCAGACTTTGATGATAGAAATAAGAGGTTAATTGCTGAATTTGATAATTTCAAAAAAAGAAGTAATAAAGAGAGAACAGAATTACATAACTCAGTAATGGGAGATGTCGTAACATCGCTTTTACCTGTTATTGATAATCTTGAAAAAGCAGTTGCATCCGAAACGTCTGACGAACAATATAAAAACGGAGTTGAAATGGTTTTAAATCAATTCAAAGACGTTCTAAAAGCTAACGGTGTAAAAGAAATAAATGCAGTTGGGCAATCATTTGATCCATCACTACATGAAGCAGTAAGTACTATTGAAGACCCAGAATTAGGAACTCAGGTAGTAAAAGAAGAATTTAGAAAAGGCTATATGATTGGTGATAGAGTATTACGTCATTCATTGGTAGTAGTAGCTAACTAAATTGATGCTTTATACTAATCAAAATTGTTATTAATTTTATTTAATATATATAAACATAAGATAATAAAATCAGAGAGATAATGAAATTTGCTAATCTCATAAGCAAAAATATATATTAGGAGGAAAAAAGAATGGGAAAAATTATAGGAATTGACTTAGGAACAACAAATTCATGTGTATCAGTTATGGAAGGAGGAGAACCAGTTGTAATACCAAACTCAGAAGGTGCAAGAACAACTCCATCAGTTGTAGCATTTTCAAAAGATGGTGAAAGATTAGTAGGACAAATAGCTAAAAGACAAGCAGTTACAAACCCTGATCACACAATAATATCAATAAAAAGGCAAATGGGAACTGCAGATAAAATAAAAATAGATGGAGATACATTCTCTCCTCAAGAAATATCAGCAATGATATTACAAAAATTAAAAAATGATGCAGAAAGCTACTTAGGAACAAAAGTAACACAAGCTGTTATTACAGTACCAGCATACTTTAACGATTCGCAACGTCAAGCAACAAAGGACGCAGGTAAGATTGCAGGTTTGGATGTATTAAGAATTATAAATGAACCAACAGCAGCATCTTTAGCATTTGGTATGGATAAAGAAGATCAAGATCAAAAAATAATGATATATGACTTAGGTGGTGGAACATTTGATGTTTCTATACTTGATATAGGGGATGGCGTATTTGAGGTTTTAGCAACAAATGGAAATACAAAACTAGGGGGAGATGATTTTGACCAAAAGATAATTGACTACCTAGTAGCAGAATTTAAAAAATCAAATGGAATTGATTTATCAGCAGATAAAATGGCAATGCAGAGACTTAAAGAAGCAGCTGAAAAAGCAAAAATAGAATTATCAGGAATGCAACAAACACAAATAAATTTACCATTTATTACAGCAGATTCAACAGGACCTAAGCACTTAGATATTACATTAACAAGAGCAAAATTTGAAGAGTTAATTCATGATTTAGTTGAATCAACAAGAATACCAGTAGAAAATGCATTAAAAGATGCAAAATTAACAGCTAATGATATATCAAAAGTCTTATTAGTTGGTGGATCAACAAGGGTACCATGTGTACAAGAAATGGTTAAAAACATTACTGGAAAAGAAGCAGATAAAGGAATTAATCCAGATGAATGTGTTGCAATTGGAGCTGCAATCCAAGGTGGAGTATTATCTGGAGATGTTAAAGATTTAGTATTATTAGATGTAACACCACTTTCTTTAGGTATAGAAACATATGGAGGAGTATTTACAAAATTAATTGAAAGAAATACAACAATACCAACGAAAAAATCACAAGTATTTTCAACAGCCGCAGATGGTCAAACAAGCGTAGAAGTTCATGTTTTACAAGGTGAAAGAGAAATGGCTACAGATAATAAAACTTTAGGAAGATTCCAGTTAACAGGAATAGCACCTGCACCACGTGGAGTACCACAAATTGAAGTAACATTTGATATAGATGCAAATGGAATAGTTCATGTATCTGCAAAAGACATGGCTACAGGAAATAAACAACAAGTTTCTATTACAGCATCTACGAACCTAACAGATGAAGAAATTGACAAAGCTGTTAAAGATGCAGAAGCACACAGTGCCGAAGACAAGAAAAAGAAAGAAGAAATTGAAATTAGAAATAATGCAGAAAGTCTAGTATATAATTGTGAATCTACACTAGAAAAACTTGGTGACAAAATGAGTGGTGAGGAAAAAGATAAAGCTAAAGCAGAAGTAGACAAAGTTAAAAAAGCTTTAGAAGGAAAAGATATTGAAGAAATAAAGAAAGCAACAGAATCACTAACACAAGTATTCTATTCAATTTCAGAAAAATTATATAATGCAAGTGCAGAAGCAGCAAAAGAGCAAAACGATAAGGCAGATGCAAACACAACTGACGCTGAAACTACAGAAGAAGCAAACTCAGATGAAACAACAACAGATGCAGAAAGCGAAGAAAAATAAAATTTTAAACACTCTGTGCAATTAGTAACGGGTCTATTCTGCACGTTTGTGCAGAACAGACCAAACCCACTTTTTGACAGAGTGTTTATGTTAAATATTTTGCAAAACAATGTCTTACATTCATTGTTCTTAATTATTAAGTCAATTAAAGGGCTGGTATTTTTTTGTACAAATGTGCAGAAAAAATGTCCATAATTGCACAGAAAGGATGAAACATCATGGCAAAAGATTACTACGAAACATTAGGTGTATCAAAAGATGCATCTGATGATGAAATAAAAAGAGCCTACAGAAAATTAGCTAAAAAATGGCACCCAGATGCTAACCCAGACAATAGAAAAGAAGCTGAAGAAAAGTTTAAAGAAGTAGGAGAAGCATACGAGGTACTATCAAATCCACAAAAAAAGAAAATGTATGATCAATTTGGATCTGCAGATGGACCACAGGGATTTAATGGAGCTAGTGGATTTGATGGATTTAGCGGATTTGGTGGTTTCGATGGATTTAGAAATGGATCCTATACATACTCAAGTAGCGGATTTGGATTTAACGATGTTGTAGACGATTTTGTATCATCAATCTTTGGTGGAGGGGCAAGAAGAACAGCAAGGAGACCAGATTCACCACAAAGAGGTGCTGATTTAAGAACAAATCTTAACATTTCTTTTGAAGAATCTTTTACAGGTGTAAAAAAAGAATTTTCAATTAATAAAAGAATTAAGTGTGAACACTGTGATGGAAAAGGTGCTAAGCCAGGAACAAAGATTGAAACATGCAACGAATGTCATGGAACTGGTCAAGTTAGAAAAAATCAATCTATTGGTGGATTTGCAACATTTCAAACTGTTGGAACATGTGAAACATGTAGAGGCACAGGTAAAATAATTAAAGAGCCGTGTGACTACTGCAATGGAAAAGGTACAATAAGGAAAAATGTTAGCATTGAGGTTGAAATTCCAGCTGGAATTCAAGACGGACATACTCTTAGGTTAAGTCACAAAGGAGAGCCCGGAATTAACGGTGGAGAAAATGGAGACATATATTTAGATATAAAAGTAAAAAAGAGTAAAGTGTTTACTAGAAATGGATACAATGTTGAATGTACCATTCCAATTACAATAACTCAAGCGACCTTAGGTGCTGAACTAAAAATTCCAACTGTAACAGGTAAAGATGAATTGTATAAAATAGCAGAGGGGACTCAAACAGGAACAAGTTTTGCAATTAGAGGAAAAGGGTTTAAAAGGCTTAACAGTAATGCTACAGGAGATTTAGTATTTACAGTTCAAGTTCAAATCCCAAAAAGATTAAATAAGAAACAAAGAGATTTGTTTAATCAACTTGCTGAAACAATGAATGAACAACCACCAATTAGAAAAAGAGGAATATTTGGATAAAAACATCCCCATGAAGTGAGGATGTTTTTTTTCGATTGATAGAAAAATATTCATTCAAAAATATAGTTGGAACAGTAATGGAACACCAAATTTCGGTAGCCCAACTGCACCAGGGACAACTTTAAATGGCCCAAGTAATAATTCATAAATGTAAATAAAAGTCAATGGATTTTATGTAAATCAATAAAAATCATTGACTTTTTTACAATAATTTTATATAATAAAGTTTAAGAGCTTTTATTTATAAATATAATTAAAATAACTTCATATTTTTTTATAGGGGTGAAGATAGTGGAAAAAGTTAAAAATATTGAAAGCATTAAAGTAAAAACATCAATTGAAAGTAAAGAATTGATGGTGATAAAGAACAAAAAAATTCTATACCCTGTTATTAAAAGAACAGTAGATATAATGGGAGGGATAGTTGGGGTATTAATTTTAATACCAGTATTAATAGTTGTTTGGATAATGAGAAAGAAGAACAAAGAAGATGGACCATTGTTTTATGACCAACTAAGAATAGGGAAAAACGGAAAAGTATTTAAACTATATAAATTTCGTTCAATGGTTATAGGAGCAGACGATGCTTTAAAAAAATATTTAGAAGAAAATCCAAAAGCAAAAAAGGAATATACCAAATATAAAAAATTAAGATATGACCCAAGAATAACCAAAAGTGGAAAATTTTTAAGGAAAACTTCACTCGATGAATGGCCACAATTTATAAACATTTTAAAAGGAGATATGAGTTTAGTTGGACCTAGACCATATTTACCTAGAGAAAAGGAAGATATGGGGATATATTATGACTACATAATAAAGGTAAAACCAGGATTATCTGGACCATGGCAAATTGGAGGAAGATCAAAAGTTTCTTTTGAAGATAGAATGCAAATTGATAGAGAATACATACAAAATCTTAGTTTGAAAACAGATTTAAAAATATTATTTACTACGTTTGTGAAGGTGTTTAAAAAGGATGGCGCAGGATAAAGAAGTACTGAGAGACAAGTTTTAAAATAAAAATAAAAAAAATCAAAAAAAGTATTGCATAAAAAATAGTACTATGGTATAATACATACTGTAGATTAGTTAAAGGGAGGAAATTAATATGAGAAATTTACAAAAGGTAGCTATATTGGTAACAATTTTATTGGTAGTTTTATCAGTAAGGGTATTTGCAATGACACAAAGTGATTTTGTTGCTTATGTTACTAAAGAACATACTTACAACGGTATAACTTACCAAATGAGCTCAACACACAAGAGAGAATTGGAAAATTATTTAAAAGATAATCCTATAACTGAAGCTCAAGCAGATGAAATGAAAACAAAATTTGATAGTTTATTAGCATATGCTGGTGCAAATGGAATAAAAGATCCAACAAAAGCAACTTATGAGCAAAAACAAACTCTACTTGCAAAAGCAAACGAAATTGCTGCAGTAATAGGTTTAACTGTAAAATACAATTCTACAGATAAGGCACTTGAGTTCTACAAAGACGGAAAATTAATTTTAGCAACTGGTTTAGAAAATGGATATGTGTTAACTCAAACTGGTAGCTCAAATTACATCTATTTAGCTATACCTGCTGTAGCTGGCGTATTAGCATTAGCTGGAATAGTAGTATTCAAAAAAAGAGCATAAAATAAAATGTTTATGTAAAGAAAGGCATAATATGGGAAGTAATAGTAATCAAAACAATATTGTGCTAAAAATAACAAAAGCAACTATTAGGAACATAATAGTTGCTTTATTATTAGCTACAGTATTTTTAATTATAATATACGGATTAACTAGAGAGGAAGTAAATACAACAGTTTCACTATTAAAAACAATTTCTATTGAAACGAACAAACAAATTGCATCAAATATTGTATTTAATAAAGAAGAAAAAACAGTAAGAAATCGCCCAGAATTTGGTACACAATATGCACAAATAAAAATCGAAAGTTTAGGAATAGATATACCTTTATACCATGGTGATTCACTATCACTTTTAAGAAACGGTGCTGGTCAAATGTCAAGTGCTTATTTCCCTGGTGAAGGTGGAACTGTAGTCTGCATGGCACACAATACAGACAAAATGTTTAAGAGATTACCTGAAATAGAAAATGGTGCAAAAATTGTTATTGAAACTTCATACGGAATTTTTGAATATGAAGTATATAATACAAAAATAATAGATATGCACGATGTAGACGAAATTGAAATTCAAGATAAAGAAGAAATACTTGACGTTTTTACATGTTATCCAGTAAATGGGATAGGTCATAAAACACAGAGATTTGTAGCATATTCAAAATTAGTTAATTATATAGAACCATAAACAAAGAAAGGAATGCATTAATGAAAAGGAGAACTATATTAAATAGAATTATATGTGCTTTATTAACTGTTTTACTAATAATAGAATTAATTGTAAGTTTAGGAATTACATTGTTAAAAAATACAATATGTAGTAAAGAATATATAGAAAAAGAATTAGTAAAAAATAATTATTACGAAATAACTAAAAGTGAAATAGAGGATTCATTCAAATACTATGTTCTACAATCAAATTTAGATGACAACTGTGTGGAAGGATTAATAACTGTTGAGAAAGTGAAAAATGACACGTTGCTAGAACTAAATAAATACTATGATAATTCAAAGCAAGAAATTGATATTGATCCTATAAAACAAGAATTAACAAAAAGAATATATGATAAAGTTGAAAATGAATACAATAATTCTATTTCTGAACAAGAAAAAAAAGATATAGAAACTCTAGTTAAAGTAATAGTAAAAAATTATTCAGATAATATGAAAACAATAGGAACATGTTTTGAAACTTTAAGTACATTATCAAAAAAATTAGATAAAATTGAGAGCAGAGAAATAATAATTGCATATGGTATAACATTATTTACAGTAGTATTAATTTCAATAGTATACGTATATGGAACAAAAAATAAAAAGATAATTGTAAACAAATATCATGCTATTGCGCTTATGACTGTTGGATTAATGACAATAATAATAATAATAGCAATGTCAATAGCAGTTAACGAACAAGCAATTCAAATATTTACAAAAGGAATAACAGCAGTAATAGTTGATATAATAAAAAATATAAAATTAATGCTTTTATTAAGTGGAATTGTGATGTTTACTGTAGGATTAGTAATTTCAATAATTAAAAACATAATGTTAAAAAAATACTTGCGATAGTAAGTAAATACATTTATAAAAAAGCATATAATATGGTATATTTATTATCAGAAACTTGATAAATACTGTAAAAATTATACATGTATTAAAAGCATTAGTGACTTGCTATTGAGGGAATAAGTTGGAGGCAATATTTTAATGTTGCCTCTAGTTTTATTAAAAGGTTTAAAAAAATGAAAGTGAAAAAAGTGGAAAAATAAATAATAAAAATTATTGCATAGATTTATTAAATATGATATTATTGCAAAGTAAAACTAAAATATAAAAAATAGATAAAAGAAAGGAATATTAAAATGAACAAAATAGAATTAACAAACAAAAAAATTCTAGTAACAGGTTCAGCAGGTTTTATAGGCTCAAATGTAGTAGAACAATTATTAAAAAAATTTGATGTAAAAAAAATAATAGGCTTAGATAGCGTAAACGACTATTATGATATAAAATTAAAAGAATATAGAATGAATAAATTAGCACAATTTGAAAAATATGAATTCATAAAAGGAAATTTATCAGATAAGGAATTAATAAATAAAATTTTCCAAGAGGAAAAGCCAGAAATAGTAGTAAATTTAGCAGCACAAGCTGGAGTAAGATATAGCATAACAAATCCAGACACATATATAGAATCAAACATAATTGGATTTTATAACATATTAGAAGCTTGTAGAAACAACCCAGTAGAGCATCTAGTATATGCATCAAGTTCATCTGTTTATGGTTCAAACAAAAAAGTACCATACGCAACAAAGGACAAAGTAGATAATCCAGTATCACTTTATGCAGCAACCAAAAAATCAAATGAACTGCTTGCACATGCTTACTCGAAACTATACAACATACCATCAACAGGGTTAAGATTTTTTACAGTATATGGACCAGCGGGAAGACCAGATATGGCGTACTTTGGTTTTACAAACAAATTAATAAACGGTGAAACTATAAAAATATTCAACTATGGAAATTGTAAAAGAGATTTTACTTATGTAGATGATATAGTTGAAGGTGTAATAAGAGTAATGCAAGGTGCACCAGAAAAGAAAAACGGAGAGGATGGTTTACCACTTCCACCATACAAAGTTTACAACATAGGAAATAATAATCCTGAAAATCTATTGGACTTTGTACAAATATTACAAGATGAACTAATAAAAGCAAAGGTATTACCAGAAAACTATGACTTTGAAGCTCATAAAGAACTAGTGCCAATGCAACCTGGAGATGTACCAATAACTTATGCAGACACATCAGAATTAGAAAAAGACTTTGGATACAAACCAAGCACAAGCCTAAGAGAAGGACTAAGAAAATTTGCAGAATGGTACAAGGATTTTTACAAAATATAATAAAGGTTTAATACTCACTATAAAACAAGCAAGAAATAAAACTTGCTTGTTTTACTTGTGTAAAATACAGAATTATAATTAAGATTCATATAAAGAAGTATAATGTTTAAAAACACTGTTACAATTCACAGTTAAAAAGGGGTCACAAAAGTCGATAGTATAATCTTGTTAGCTACTACGCAGAATTGTTCTACTTTATATTATCCCCTTTTACTATTCAACAATTATAAAATCAACTGTGAATTGTAACAAAAAACGCCTAAAAATGACAAAAAAAATGCATTTTTCATTGCATAAAAACTTATAATATGATATAATATATAAGCGTATATTGATTAATAGTTAGAAAGGAAGAGAAGATGAAAATAGCAGTAGCTGGAACAGGATATGTAGGGCTATCTTTAGCAACTTTATTAAGTCAAAAAAATGAAGTGGTTGCATTAGATGTTGTCCCTGAAAAAGTAGAAAAAATAAATAAAAGGATTTCACCTATAAAAGATGAATATATAGAAAAATATTTCAAAGAAAAAAAGTTAAATCTAAAAGCAACATTAGACTACAAAGAAGCATTTGAAGGAGCAGAATTTGTAATTATTAGTACACCAACAAACTATGATGAAGAAAAAGATTTCTTTGATACATCAACAGTAGAAGATATAATAGAAAAAGTTATTTCAATGAATGATAAAAACATAACAATGGTAATAAAATCAACAATACCAGTTGGATATACAGAAAGCATAAAAGAAGAATATGTTATAAGTAACATATTCTTTTCACCAGAGTTTTTAAGGGAAGGAAAAGCACTTTATGACAACCTATATCCATCAAGAATAATAGTTGGAGATAAAGGAGAAAAAGGAAAGAAATTTGCAGAATTATTAAAACAATCTTCGTTAAAAAAAGATGTAGAAACTTTATTTATGAAACCTACAGAAGCTGAAGCAGTTAAACTATTTGCAAATACATACCTAGCTTTAAGAGTGGCATATTTTAATGAATTAGATACATACGCAGAGTTAAAAAAACTAAACACAAAAGATATAATAGAAGGAGTTGGACTAGACCCTAGAATTGGAACGCATTACAATAACCCATCATTTGGATATGGAGGATATTGTTTACCAAAAGACACTAAACAATTATTAGCAAATTATAAAAATGTTCCTCAAAACTTAATAGAAGCAATAGTAAATTCAAATAAAACAAGAAAAGAATTTATTACTGAGGAAATCATAAAAAAACAACCTAAATTTGTTGGAATATATAGACTAACAATGAAATCAGGTTCAGACAATTTTAGATCAAGTGCTATTCAAGACATAATAAAAGGGTTAAAAGCTGATAATCAAAAAGTAATAATATATGAACCAACACTAGATAAAAAAGAATTTGCTGGATGTAGAGTAGTAAGTGACTTAATGGAATTCAAAGAAAAAAGTTCAGTAATAATGGCAAATAGAATTGATGATAACTTGATTGATGTAAGAGCTAAAGTATATACAAGAGATTTGTATTCAAGGGATGATTAGTTTTCAGAAACTTTCATTCATATATGACATTTGCGAGAAGTGCGAAAGGAATAAAATAAAAAATGAAAAATAATAAAAGAAAGAAAATTTGCTTAATTTCTTCATCGGGTGGACACTTCGAACAACTATTATGTTTAAAGCCACTAGAAAATGATTATGATGTTTTTATTGTAACTGAAAAAACAAAATACAATAGAAAAGACAAAAAGATTAAGTATTTTGTTCAACAAGTTAATAGAAAAGAAATATTATTCATTTTTAAAATGGCAGTAATTCTATTAAAATCTTTATATATTTTTATAAAAGAAAAACCAGATGTAATTATTAGCACAGGAGTGCTATCTGCAATTCCTATGTTGTTTATTGGGCATTTATTTAAGAAGAATGTAATATTTATTGAATCGTTTGCCAAAATAAATGATCCAACAATGACAGGAAAACTTATATATAAAAAACATATTGCAGATAGATTTTATGTTCAATGGGAAAGTATGAAAAAATACTATCCTGATGCAATTTATTTGGGAGGAATATATTAATGATTTTTGTAACACTAGGCTCACAAAAGTTTCAGTTTAATAGATTATTAAAAGAGTTAGATAGGCTAGTAGAAAATGAAAAAATAGAAGAAGAGATATTTGCCCAAATCGGGTACAGTGATTACAAACCTCAAAATTACAAATACAAAGATTTTCTTGAAAGAGATGAATTCAAAAAACATATGGAAGAGAGTGACATTGTAATAACACATGGCGGGACAGGAGCAATAATTACTGCAGTTAAGCAAGAAAAGAAAGTAATTGCTATCCCAAGACTAGCTAAATATGGAGAACATGTAGATGACCATCAAGTGGAAATTATACATGAATTCCAAGAATTAAATTTTATCGAATCGGTATACGAAATTAATGACATATTAACAAAATTAGATTCTATAAAGGAAAAAAAGTTTAATATTTACAAATCAAATACACAAGAGATAATAAATGATATAAAAAAATATATTAATGAATCAGGAAATTAAGATTATGAATAATTTAACAAAGAATATTATTTTAACACCATTCAACATTTTGTATAAAATCAATCCAGAGCTAGACTTAGAGATTTTATTTAGATTAAAAGTTGGATATAAACTTAATTTAAAATCTCCAAAAACATACAATGAAAAAATACAATGGATTAAACTATATGACAAGAACGAATTAATGCCTAAATATTGCGACAAGTTTTTTGTAAGAGAATATATAGAAGAGAAAGGTTACAAAGAATTATTAAATAAGTTAATATGGCAAGGAACCAATCCAAAAGAAATACCGTTTGACAAGCTACCAGAAAAATTTGTTGTTAAAGTAACTCATGGTTCAACATTTAATATAATTTGTACTGATAAATCAAAGCTAGATAAAAAGGATGTAATTAATAAATGTAACAAGTGGCTAAAAGCAAAATTCTTACCTTGTTATGGAGAATGGTTTTATGGAATAGAAAAACCAAGAATAATAGTTGAAGATTATATAGAATCAGAGAATGAGTATGGATTATTAGATTATAAACTTTTTTGTTTTAATGGCAAGGTTAAGTGTATTTATGTTTCAACCTCAAAAATTGGAGATGATTCATATGCTATTGATTATTACGATGAAAAGTGGAACTACATACCATTAAAGAGAAAAGGGCACAAAAGTTTAGGAAAAATAGAAAAACCAAAGCAATTTGAAAAAATGGTTAAAATTGCTGAAGACTTATCTTCAGATTTCTCGCATGTTAGAATTGATTTTTTCTATGAGAACAATAAAATATATTTTGGAGAAATGACATTCACAACATCAGCTGGATTTGGAAAAATCGATCCATATGAATTTGATTTAAAAATGGGAGAATGGTTAAAACTCCCAAATAAATAAAGGAAATCGAAATTATGATAAAGGTATTAATGGTTATTACAGGTGGTTTGAGAAGAAATGGAATTTGTGTTTCTCAATTAGACTATGCAAAAAAAATAAGTAAAACTGACTTTCAAGTTGATTTTGCTGCTGTACATAATGATTCAAAAGAAATGATTGAAAAATATAAAGAATGTGGTTGCATAGTATATAAACTACCTGACAGAAGAAAAAATCTATTTAAGTATATAAAAGCTTTAAAAAAATTATTAAATTCCGAAAAATATGATATTATTCATGTACATGGAAGTAGTGCACTTATGTTCATTGAACTACTTATAGCCAAAAAATGCAAAGTAAAAGTTAGAATTGCTCATAGCAGGAACACAAAATGTGATAGACCACTAATTGACAAAATATTAAGACCAATCTTTTATAGCTCTTTTAATTATGCATTAGCATGTGGAACTGATGCCGGAAAATGGTTATTTAACAAAAAAAAATTTAATGTTTTTTTTAATGGAAAAGATTTAGAACAATATAAATTTAAAGGTGATTTAAGAAAAGAATATAGAGAAAAACTTCATTTAAAAAATGATGAAATTGCCTTTGGAAATGTTGGAACCTTTTATGAACAAAAAAATCACTTATTTTTAATTGATGTATACAATAAAATATATGAAAACAACAAAAAATCAAAGCTTTTTTTAATGGGGGAAGGTATATTGGAAAATAAAATAAGAGAAAAGGTTTCAAAATATGGATTGGAAAATAATGTTATATTTTTAGGAAGAGTTTCTAATGTAAATGATTTTTTAAATGCTATGGATTGCATGTTATTTCCATCTTTATTCGAAGGACTTCCTAATGTTGTCCTAGAATGGCAAATCAATGGATTAACATCAATTATATCTAATACAATAACAGATGAATGTATAGTAACAGATTTTGTTAAATCCATACCTATAAATCAAGGTACTAAAACCTGGACAGATTTTGTAAAAAAAATAAAGATTGATACTTTAAAAGAAAGAATAAATAAATCAAAAACCGGATGTGAAAAAATAATTAAAGCTGGCTTTGAAATAAACAATAATACTTTAAAATTAGAAGAGTATTACAAGGAATGTTTAAAGAAAGAAGGGATAAATTGAGATGATAACGAAAAAAATCTGGAAATACTTAATAGATATTGGAATGCTAAAATTTATACCGGATGAAAAGTATTTAAAAATGAAATTTAAAAAAGTTATGAAAAAAAATCTTAATTTAAATAATCCTAAAACTTTCAATGAAAAATTGCAATGGATTAAACTATATGATAGAAATCCTATTTATACAAATTATGTTGATAAATATGAAGTAAAGAAAATAATAAAGAATACAATTGGAGATGAATATATTATTCCAACATTGGGCGTATGGGACAAATTCGATGATATAGACTTTTCTAAATTACCAAATCAATTTGTTCTAAAATGCACACATGATTCAGGGGGATTGATTATTTGTAAAGATAAGTCAAAATTAAACTTAAAAAAAGCAAGAACTAGATTTAATTTGATAATGAAAAGAAATTACTACTATAGATTTAGAGAATGGCCATATAAAAACGTTAAACCTAGAATAATAGCAGAAAAATATATAGTAGATGAAAGTCGGATATGAATTAAAAGATTATAAATTCTTTTGCTTTAATGGTAAAGTTAAGTACATTCAGGTTGATTTTGATAGATTTAATAATCATAAAAAGAATATTTATGATATAGACTGGAAATTACAAGATTTTGAAATTAATTATCCTAGTGATAAAAGCCATAAAATAAAAAAACCAGAAAATTTAGAGAAAATGATTGAGATAGCTGAAAAACTATCAAAACATAATATATTTCTTAGGGTTGATTTATATAGTATAAAAAAACAAATTTTATTTGGAGAACTTACATTTTTTCCAGGTGGTGGATTAATGCCTTTTAAACCTGAAGTGTGGGATTTAAAATTAGGAGAAATGATTAGATTACCAAAATAATAAAAACAAAGGAAGGTATAACATGTTAGTATATTTAATATGTTTTATTAGTTCAATAATATTAATATATTTAGGGGAACATACTGAAAATAAAGCTAAAAGAATAATATTTATAGGAATAGCATTATTAATACCATGTGTTTTAGCAGGAATCCGAGCAACTAGTATTGGTACAGATGTAAATGTATATTTAAAACCAATGTTTACGAAAGCAACATCAGCAAATACATTTTCAGACTTTTTGAATTATAAAATTTATCGTTCAAGAGTTGCAAAAGACTATGAAATTGGTTTTACCTTTTTAGTATACTTAGTTAGTAAAATATTTAACAATATACATATTGTAATGTTTGTAATAGAAGCTTTAATTATTTTTCCTATATATTTTGGATTGAAAAAAATAAAATGTATGAATAATAAAATAGGTTTAGGAATGCTAATTTATTATTTTTTATTTTTTCATCCGGGATTAAATCTTATGAGACAATATGTTGGAGTTTCTTTTGCTTTTTATGGCATATGTTGTATTCTGGCAAAAGAAAATAAATGTATAATAAAATACATAATTTCATCTATAATAGCATTTACATTCCATAAATCTACAATAATGTCAGCAATACTAGTAATTATATATTATATACTATATAAGAAAAATAAAAAAGAAAGATATTTAACATTTAATTCTTATAAAATTCCAATTAATACTTTATTATCATTGTTGATATTATTTGTTGGATTATTTGCATTATTAAATTTAGGTATGTTTAATAGTTTGCTTAAGTCTGTAGATGGAATGTCTAGATATACAATGTATACTAAATCTATTTCTATTTCGGATTTTAGTTTAGTTAGAGTTTTTCCGATAATAATAATCTTTTTACTTTTATTTAAAAAATTTATTAATAAAAACGAAAATTCATTATTTTACATATTGACCTTTTGTATGGCTTATTTAGTATTTGGACAACTATCAAATGTTTCTAAGAACGGAGTAAGGATTTCGATTTTATTTACAGTTTTTAATGTTATAACTTATCCTTTATTGGCTTCAACACCAAATACAAAAAAAGGGAAGATATTAGCCACATCCTTTATAGTAATATATGTAATAGCATATTGGGGATATATGTATGTTTATAGAGGATTTAATCAAACTGTACCATTTGTTTTAGGAATATAAAAATAGAAAGTAGGTAATAGATGATTGAAAATATTGTTAGCGTAATAATACCTTTATACAATGCTGAAAAATACATCAAAAGATGTATTTTGTCTATTGTAAATCAAACATATAAGCACTTAGAAATCATCATAATAAATGATGGCTCTACAGATAAATCATTAGATATTATTAATTGTCTAAAAAACAAATACGACTATATAAAAGTATATACACAAAAAAATAAGGGAGTTAGCAGTGCAAGAAATGAAGGAATAAAAAAATCAACAGGAGAATATATTTTCTTTGCAGATGCAGATGATTTTTTAGAACCCAGTTGCATACAAATTATGTTAGAAGAAGCTATATCATTAAAAGCTGATATTATTAGATCAAATTATTATTTAAAGAATAAGAATGTATATAATTTTAAAGAAAAAAAGATTTATGACATAACAAATAAGGAAAATAGAAAGAAAATTGAAAATCTATATTTAAATACATATTTTTTTAATAATGTATGGGGGCAATTAATAAAAAGAGAGATTATAAAAAATATAAAATTTGACATAAAATTAAAAATGGGTGAAGACTTTAAATTCAATCTTGAAATTTTAAATAATGCAAAAAAAATTGTTGTTATAACTGATTGTCTATATAATTATACATATAATACTAATGGAATGAATTATAATGATTCACTAGAAAAAATCGAAAAAAAGATTAAAGACATATGTTCAATTTACGAATGGTTATACCATAGATTTAATAAAAAAAATGTTTGTAAAATCTTTTTAAGAGGATTATCTCCACAGCTATTAAAAGTAAATGAATATAAAAACAATGATATAATAAAATTTGTTGAACAACAAAATATTTTTATAAATACAACAAAAATGATTAAAATATCAGATTTAAATATGAACAAATTTTATATAGTATATGTACTGGTACTCAAACGAAAATGGTATATGCTAAGGATGACATATTTTTTTACATTTAAACCAATAAAGAAAATAAAAGATATTATAAAAAAATAAGTAAAGGATTAACTATTTAGAAAGGGATTAATAATGAAAAAAATTGGAATTGTAACTATTATAGATAATGATAATTATGGCAATAGGTTACAAAACTATGCAGTACAAGAAATTTTAAAAAAATATGGTTATAATACAATCACATTATTAAATCAAAATTGTACAAATAATAGATTTTTATTTATATTTAGAATTTTAAGAAAAAGCTTTTTTGAAAAAAATAAAAAACACATTAATCAAAATAGAAAAAAAAATTTTGACAATTTCAATAAAAACATCATTTTTTCTAAAAAAAAGATATTACCATTTTTTATGCCTAAAGGATATGAGTATTTTATTACAGGTTCAGACCAAGTATGGAATCCATATATGGGTAGAATGAGAGATATAGATTTATTAGCTTTTGCTCCTAAAGAAAAGAGAATATCAATATCTGCAAGTTTTGGAGTTGATTTTATAAATAAAAAATATCAGAAAAAGCTAAAAAGAGAATTAAAAAAATTTAAATCTATTTCTGTAAGAGAAAAAGAAGGAAAAAAAATAATAAATACAGTTTTAAAAAACAAAAAGGTTGATGTGTTAATAGATCCAACAATGATGCTAACCAAAGATGATTGGAATTTGGTTATAAAAAAACCAAGAAAAATGAATACAAATAAATATATAATTAATTATTTTCTTGGAAACATATCAGAAAACAAAATGAATTATATCCAGCAAATTGCTACAGAAAATAATTGTGAAATAATAAATATACTAGATCCAAAAAGCCAATATTACGAATGTGGACCAAGCGAATTTTTATATTTAGAAAAAAATGCATTTTTGATATGTACAGATTCATTTCATGCATCTGTATTTGCTATAATATTCGATAGGCCATTTATCATTTTTGAGAGAGAAAGCAAAAACAACAAGATGAATTCAAGAATTAAAACACTTTTATCAAAGTTTCAATTAAAAGATAGAGAATATAATGATAAAGTTAGTAAAGATAATTATTTAAAACACAATTACAGTTTTTCATATAAAATACTAGAGGACGAAAGAAAAAAAGTAAAGAAGTTTTTAAATAAAGCACTAAATACATAGAAAAAAGATTTATTTATTAATAGGTTAGAAAGATTTACTGTTTATGAATTTAATGTTATGAGGAGAATATATGATAAAGAAACTAATAGGGATAATAAGAATAATTATTATAAAAATAAAATATTTAGGAAAATTTAAAATTTTAGGAAAAATATATAATAATTATATTTCACAATTTAGCAATATAAATATTATTGATGGAAAAATTAAAATAGATGATAAAATATATATGAAAAAAGGAAGTAGAATTGGGGTAAATAAAGGAGGAAAAATTCACATTAAATCTTGCTATATGAACAATAATGTATTATGTATTTCAATGGGAAATATACAGATAGGAAAAAATGTTTCAATTGGACCAAACACAGTAATTTATGACCATGACCACGCTTTTAACGAAAATGGAAAAATAGATAATGAATATAAAATTGGAAGTGTTGTTATTGAAGATAATGTGTGGATTGGAGCTGGTGTAATAATATTGCGTAATACAACAATTGGTAAAAACTGCATAATTGGTGCTGGAACGATAGTGAAAGGAAATATACCAAATAATACTATAGTAACAACAAACAGAGAAATAAATATAAAGAAACTTGTGAAAAAATAATTATTTATATATAACAATATAGTTTATTGAAAATCGAAAGAGAAAAGCCAAGAGCTTTATAAAAAAACAATTTAATTAAAAGGAGTACAAAAAATGAATGATAGTAAACAAAGAAAAACAGGAGCTATACTATCATATGTTTCGATTATTGTTAACACGCTAATACAACTACTGTATACACCACTTCTAATAAGAATGCTTGGGCAAAGTGAATATGGACTTTATTCACTTGCAAATTCAATAATTGGCTATTTAACAGTATTAGATCTAGGATTTGGAAATGCAATAATTGTATATACAGCTAAATATAGAGCAAAAAAAGATAAAGAATCAGAACAAAAACTGCATGGAATGTTTAAAATAGTTTTTTATGTAATTGGAATAATAGCAGTAATATTAGGTCTAATATTATATTTAAATGTAAACTTGTTCTTTAAGCAAACTATGACAGATGTAGAGCTAAATAAAGCCAGAATAATGATGTTGATTTTAACATTCAATTTAGGAATAACTTTTTCATTTAGTATATATTCATCAATAATAAGTGCATACGAAAAATTTACTTTTCAAAAAATTATTGCAATCTCTAGTACCATAATGAAACCTTTAATAATGATACCATTATTATTTTTAGGAATGAAATCAATAACAATGACACTAGTAATAACCTTTGCTAATGTTTTTGTAGTAACATCAAACTACTTGTTTTGCAAAAAGAAACTTAAGGTAAATATAAAATTTAATGGATTTGATAAAGCTCTGTTTAAAACAATTTTAGGATACTCAATATGGATTTTCATAGGAGTTATTGTAGACAAAGTAAACTGGTCAGTTGATAATTTTATTCTTGGATCCGTATCAGGAACAGTAGCAGTATCCATATACTCACTTGCAACTACACTAAATCAATTATTTATTAATTTGTCAAATGCAGCGAGCAGTGTTTTACTACCTAAAATGTCAAAAATGATTGCGAAAAATGCATCACCTGATAAAATAACTAAAGAATTTGTAAAAATTGGTAGACTACAACATTTAATAATTTTTCTGATGGTTAGCGGTTTTATTATTATAGGAAAAGAGTTTTTTCAGATATGGGCAGGAGAAGGATATGAAGATTCATATTATACAGGACTTCTACTAATAATTCCAGTTTGCGTTCCGTTGATACAGAATTTAGGAATAAGCATTAGACAAGCAATGAATAAACATAGATTTTCATCTATAGTAAGAATGTGTGTGGCTATTTTAAATTTAATTATATCAATACCTTTAGCCAAAGCATATGGTGCAATAGGAGCTGCTGCAGGTACTTGCATAGGATTAACAATATCTACTATTATACAAAATTTTTACTATCATTTGGCAATAAAACTAGATATCATTTATTTTTGGAAAACAATTATAAAGATGAGTATCCCATTTATTATACCATGGGTAATCACGATTACTTTCAAAAATTTTATAGTATTAGATGGGATATTATCATTAATACTATATGGAGGAATATTTACAGCAACCTATTGTTTTACAGCATATTTTTTAAGTATGAACGAATATGAAAAAAATATAATAAAGAAACCTATAATCAAAATTACAAAAATAATAAGGAGAAAAAAATGATTAGAATAGGCAAACCATATATTGAAACAAAAAATAAGAAAGCTAAATGTAAATGTGATTTGTTTTTTAACAACAATAAAAAAACTTTATGGTTTGAAGTTGATGAAAAATACTCTAAATACTTATGTATAGAAAGAGGAGATGCATACCTAATAGGAATATTACATTATGCAATGGAGAAAAACGAAGATATACTTGTAGATATTCCAATTACAGAGGATTTACTATATAATATTAGAAACATACTAGTTCCTAGCTTATCAAAATATGCAAAGTCTTTAAACAATATTAAAATTACTGCCAAAACTGCAAAACCGCTTATGTTAGGGAGTTCTATTGGTACAGGGTGTTCATGTGGAGTAGACTCCTTTTCAGCAATTTATAATCATATTAATTCAGAATATCCGGGATTAGATCTTACACATCTTTGTATTAATAATGTTGGAGCATTTAATGAATCATATAGTAAATATGGAGTTGAAAAGGTAAAAAAAGAAAGATACGAAAAAACTGATGAGGTTGCACAATACTTAAATCTAGACTTAATAAAAACAGACTCAAATTACCAAGAAGTAATTAAAGAAAACCATTATAGAACCCATACATATTCAAGTGTTTTTGCAATTTACATTTTACAAAAACTTTGGAAAGTTTATTACTATGCTTCATCAGGATACGATTATTCACATTTTAATCTAATTGATAATGATAAACATGCAAGTGGATATTATGAGCTTTTATCACTTCAATGCTTTAGTATACCGGGACTAAAGATATATTCAGAAGGAGGAGAAAAAACTAGACTTGATAAAACCAGTGAAATAGCAGAATTTAATGCCGCTCAAAAGTATCTACATGTCTGTTTAAACAAATCAACTAATTGCAATATTTGCTCAAAATGCAAAAGAACACTAGTGACGCTAGATTTGCTAAATAAACTAGATAACTTTAAAGAGGTTTTTGACATAGAATACTACAAAAAAAATAGACTTATGTACTACAAATGGTTATACAAACAACATCTAAAAAATGACTCAATGATTGAACCAGTATATCAATTACTAAAATTATCAAAAAATGAAATAAAACGAGAATTATTGTTATATAAACCTTTTATATTTACCAAAGTGAAAAGTTATGATTTAATGAAAAAAGTATTACCTAATTCTATAAAAACTAAAATAAAAAAATGAAAGCAACAATTTTAAGGAGCTTTAATTATGGATTTTGTAATAGATGAATCGAAATGTACAGGCTGTACAGCATGTATGAATATTTGCCCTAAAAAAGCAATTTTAATGGATACAAACAAAGAAGGATTTAAATATCCGGTTGTAAATAACAAAAAATGTATAAATTGCGGATTATGTAAAAAAATATGTCCAGTATTAAAAGAAAATTATTTAGATGCTTTAAACAAATGCTATGTAGGTTTTAATAAGGAAATTTCAGAACTAATAAATTCTTCTTCAGGGGCTATATTCCCCATAATAGCAAATTACATTCTTGAAGAAAATGGTGTTATTATAGGTGCAACATTTAATGAAAAAAAACAATTGAAACATATAGCAGTAACTAATAAAGAAAATTTATATAAATTAAAAGGCTCTAAATACCTACAAAGTGATTTGAATGATATATTTATGTATATAAAATACAATATTGAAAAAAATAAAATTCTATTTGTTGGAACACCTTGTCAAGTAGCTGGATTAAAAGCATTTTTAAAAAATGACTATCATAATTTATTATGCATAGATTTTATTTGTCACGGAGTTCCATCTCCTAAGCTATTTGAAAAATATATTAAAGAACTAGAACACAAATATAATGATAAAATAATTAACTATAATTTTAGAGATAAAAAAACAGGATGGAGCAATTATTCTAATACTGCAATTTTTAAAAAAAGAAAGATTTCTCAAATATATAAAGAAAATGAATATATGAGGTTATTTTTGTCAGATATAGCATTAAGAAAAAGTTGTTATAATTGTAAATTTAAATTAGGAAATAAGCATTCAGACATAACTTTAGGCGATTTTTGGGGAGTAAAAAAATATCATCCTGAAATATATAATGAGAAAGGTGTATCAGCTATTATTTTAAATACAAAAAGAGGAGAAGGAATTTTCGAAAAAATAAAGAATAATTTAATATATAAGGAATGTGAATTAAATGAAATTATTGATGGAAATCCATCTTTAATTAACTCTAGCAAAGATAATAAAATGAGGGATGAATTTTTTTTAGAAATGAAAGAAAAAACTATTCAAGAACTTTCAAAACAATATCTACCAAAAACAAATTCAATAAAAAAAGGCATCACCAAAATAAAAAACAAAATAAAAACAAAATGTAGATTGATATAATCAAAAAGGATAAAGGAAAAAATATGAGAAGAACACATAAATATCGAAAATATATAATTATAATGATTTTATTTTTTTTAATCATGATTTTAATTTTTATTTCTTATAAAAAAAAGGTGCAACAATACACAGCAAATCATAAAGAATTTAAATTAAATAGTTTAACTACTAAGGTTAGTATCAACGATGTTGAAGTAGATAATTATAATATGATTATAAAATATAACAATATATGGTTGCCAATGAACGAAATATTTAATAAATTATTTCCAAGACAATACAAAACCAACATCACACAAGTAATTCAAACTAAAACAATGGAGATTGACATTGACTATGACAATAATAAAATCACAATTCCAAATTACACAACATACAATAATCAAAAAATGGACAATTCAATTATTATTGAAATAGAAGAATTCAATAATAAAAAATATATTCCTTTATATTTTATTAGTAATCTTGATGAAATAAACATAAAACTAGATGGAACAGAAATATATGAAAATGAAAACTATATTAATAGTATTTCAGCTATTAAAGAAAATGCAGAAAATCATAGTATTGAAATAATGTTCTGCGAAGAAAAAAATATTGAGGAAAACTACTTTGGCCAATCAATGGGATCTTTATGGAGAGAAGAAGCTTTAAAAAGAATTGAAAAATATAAAAAAAATGATATAAAAATAATCACTTTTAACCAAGACAAAATAATGTATGACAATGCACAGATTAATTTAAAAATTTTAAATAATGATTTTAAATTTGGTACTTCATTAACTGGTTCTACAACATCAGGATATTATAAATGGATAACAACAGATTTATTTAATACTATAGGTGCAGAAAATGCTTTTAAGTGGGGATTTACAACAAAAAATGGCTATACTTGTGCAAGTGAAATTAATCAATATGGTTTGAAAAAAAATATGAATGTTAGAGGACACTGCTTGTGGTGGGATTACATTTGCTCAGAAGAACTTAATAATATTGTTGGAAATTTAGAAGAATGTAATGAAGGCACTATGGCTTTTATATATAAGAATTACAATGAAGGAAATATTACTTTAGAAAAAGCAGAAGAATTATCTCTGAAATTACAAGATGAATTTGAAAAGATAGTATTAAACCACATTGAAGAAGAAGTAAAAAAATTTCCTAATATTAATGAATGGGATGTAGTAAATGAGATATTATCTACACAATATTTTAAAAAGTTTTTATATGACAGAGACTTTTTAAACGACAATACCTTTTTATCTGTTACTAAAATCGGTAGCTCATCAGATTATACAGATAATGAAAATTACTATAAATTCATTGCTAAGTGTTTTGATAAAGTCAGAGAGTTAAAAGAAAATTGTAAATTGGTATTAAATGATAACACCATTCATGCAAAGATTGAGGGAATAAACATAGACAATGATATAAGAGTCATAAATAACATAAAAAAACATACTGATAACTTAAATGCTTTAGGAATTGAATATCATGTTGGAAATAGATATTATTATTCACCTCTGAGTTACTACAACAATTTAAATAGTATCTTGCCTAAAATTGACATTAGTGATATTGTTATCACAGAATATGATAATTACAATTCTAGTAAACTAGGCAAGTACACACAAGAAGAGAATCAAATAAGAGCCGATTACCTAAGAGACACCTTAATAATGGCATACAGTAATCCAAACATTAGCGAATTTTGTTTTTGGGTATATAATGGATCAAACTTTTGTAATGAAGAACGCCAAGCATACATAGATACTGTTAATCCATGGTTAAATTATACCGAAACTGGTACAAGTAATGAAAATGGATACCAAACCAGACTATACAAAGGAGATTACACTGTTACAGTAACACTACCAAACGGTAAATCAAAAACAGCTGAATTCAAAGTTGGAGATAACAATAGCAACACAGTCGAAGTTGTTTTTGAAAGTGAATTAGAAAGAATAGAAGTTTCAAAACTACCAGACAAAACAAAATACTATCAAGATGACATCATAAATCTAGATGGAGGAAAAATTACTGCCTTCTATGATGACGGTACATCACAAGAAATTGATTTAAATTCTAATGAAGTATTAGCAACTGGATTTGATAAAACAAAAATAGGAAAACAAACAATAACTATATCTTATAAAAACAAAAATACAAGTTTTGAAATTGAAATGAAAGAAGACATTACAGAAGATATAACAAACATAATTACAAATATCAACAATAAAACAAAAACAGTTTATGAAAATTACCAAACAATATTCTCAAATCCAAAAATTCAACAAAAATATACAAAATTAATAAATGATAATAATGAAATTATAACTAACATATATGGAATAGATAAAAACACAATAACTAACCTAATAAATAATAACTATATTTTATCTTGCACTATTATCCAAAATATGAACAGTTCAAACCAAACAGACTCTTTAAACATTATTGAAAATATAATAATCATATTAGACGACTACAAAAGATTATTAGAGTATTATATAGAAAATGATGAACTTTCAGCAGAAACAGTTAAAAACATTTTGAATGATATTATTTCAAAATATAATGCTAATACAAACATAGATATAAGTAATGCAACTGCGCTAATTGAACAAAGTAAAGATTTATATAATAACGATATTAGAACAGATGATATATTAACCAACTACTATAATAAGATTAAAATTACAAAAATATGTGGAATCGCTTCTCAATTAATTGATTATGATATTAATCAATATAACAATAGTAACAATAATACAAATCAAAATGACCAAGAAAGCACAAATATAATTCAAAATTCAATCAACAATAACACTCAAACTAATTTAAACGAAATACCTAACACTTCACAAACATCAAATAGTACTTCACAAAACCAAATTGAACCAGAACAACAAAAGGAAAATATTAGAAGCGGAGTATATAGAATTGAAAATAACTACATAAAAAATACAACAAAAAACACAACTCCAAATTCTTTACTTAATAATTTAGGACTAAGTAATTCATTCTTAGTTTATAGAGGAGAACATATTCTTACAAATACATTTGCAATAGCAACAGGCGACATACTAAAATACTATGATAACAATTACACATTAGTGGTTTTAGGAGATATCAATCAAGATTCATGGGTCAATGTTCGAGATCTAGTAAGATTTAGAAATGTGATATTAGGTTCAGAACAACTTAATCAAGCAGAAAACTATGCGGCAGACATTACCCAGGACAATAAAGTAAATTTATCTGACTTAGTTAGTATGAGAAATTTAATATTAAGTGATTAAAAAATAAAAAGCTCCTAAATAGGGGCTTTTAAAAAAACAATAAATATATACACTGAAATCAAAACAACCATGATCAATTACTACTAATTATTATATACAAATAAGAACAAAGTATTTTATTTTTTAAAAGTTACAATTCACAGCTAAGCTAAATGCGGACTTGATTTAACCGTGAATTATAACTTTTAACGGAAAAAACTTTTGTCATTTTTTATTTATTTTACTTGACATTAATGTGAAAGTATAAGATAATAGTATAGGATATTTTTTACGAATGAGAGTGATAGTTTATGAAGAAAAAAATAAAAATCTTATTAATTATACTACTAATAATTTATATAGGATTAAATAACTATGTAAGAGCAGAGGAAACAGCTAGCTTAAAAGTTAGTCTTACATCAGATATTAGTAATTTACATTCAAATAATAAACTATATTATGATATAGCCTTAATCGATATTAAAAATATAGATACATCAAAACCAATGGCATTAATGGCTGTTCTTGAGTATAATACTAGCATTTTAAGTAATCCTACAATAACAGGAATATCGCCTTGGACAGCAGACATAAATCAAAACAACAATAGATTTTTAATTGACTGTTCTTCTTTTACACCAGATCAAACAATTGCTACAATAACTTTTGATACCAACATTCCTGAAAATCAAGATACAACAATAAAAATTGCCTTAACAGATGTTCAGCTATTAGGAGGAGATGATTATGATGTATCGATTGACAGAATTGAATCTGGAACAATAGAAATCAATGGAACAACACCAAACAACACTACTCAAAATCAAACTATACCTTATACTCCAACCACAACAAACACTACGACAAACTATAATATCACTCAAGAACCAAAAGCTAATATAGTTGGAGACAAAAGTACAAGAAATGAAACAGTATTTACAATTGGAGCTAAGGATGATAAAGTAACTCAAAAGGTTGATTCGATAGAACCGGTTAAAGATGCTACAACAAGTAATACTCCTCTACCACAAGCAGGAGTAAGCTATATAATTTATATTATAATAGCAATTGTTGTTATTATTGGAATATACACATTTATTAGAGATAAAAAGTTTTATGATTAATAAAAATAAAGGGAGATGATAAAAAAATGAAAAATAATAGTGAAGAAATAGACTTAAAAGATTTACTAAGTGTTTTTTGGGAGAAAAAACTTATTATATTAATTATTACGACAATAGCAGTAATTGCAGGATTTGTATATACTATGTATTTTAAGGAACCAAAATATACAGCATCATGCACACTTATATTAGCTCAAAAAGATGGTGGGGAAACTTCAGCAGTAACTCAAACTGATATTACATTAAATGATAAATTAATTGCTACATACAAAGAACTAGCAAAAAGCAACACAGTTGTTAGAGAAGTAATAAAAAATTTAAGCTTAACAAAGATGACAGAAACAAAACTAAAAGGTGAAATTAATGTTAATGCAGTAAAAGAAACTCAAATACTTCAAGTATCTGTTACTGATGAAGATCCTGCAAAAGCTCAAAGTATAGCTAATGAATTAAGTGAAGTGTTTGTAAAAAAAGTATCTGAAATTTATAAAATTGATAATATAAATATTGTTGATAAGGCTGAATTACCAAAAACTCCAAGTAATATAGATCATAAGAAAGATGTTTTGATTTTTGCTGGAGGAGGGATATTATTATCAATAATAATAATTCTTTTAATTAATATATTAGATACCACAATAAAAACATCAAACGACATTGAAAAAACAGTTGATTTAATGATTTTAGCAGAAATACCGGAATGTAATTTCGAAGGAAAAAAGTTAATTTAAATTAGTATAAGGGGTGTGAAAAATGAAGAAAGAAATTATTACAAGTACAGATCCTAAATCACCTGTTTCAGAGGTATTTAGAACACTTAGAACCAATTTACAATATTTAAATAAAAAAAATGGTGCTCAAACCATATTATTAACTAGTACTCTTCAAGGAGAGGGTAAATCTTTTGTTGCAGCAAATCTTGCTGTAACCTTTGCACAAGCAAGGAAAAAGACTATTATTGTTGATACAGATATGCGTAAACCACGACAACATAAATTATTTAATTCTGATATGTATCCAGGACTATCAAATTATTTGGCAGGAATAAATATTAGCAGAGGATCTCACAAAATTAATTTAAAAGAATGTATATACAAAACAAAAATAACTAATCTATATATTTTACCTGCAGGAAATATTCCACCAAACCCGTCAGAATTATTACAATCTGAGAAACTAGGACAGTTAGTTAAAATATTAAAAAATGAGTATGATGTTGTTATTTTTGATGGTGCACCTTGCTTGCTTGTAACTGACGCATCTTTAGTTTCGAGACTCGTAGATGCAACAGTTCTTGTAATATCACAAGGAAAGACAAAAGCAGATGATTTAAGAGAAGTAAAAAACAGAATTAGAAGAGTTGGTGGGAGAGTTGCAGGAGTTGTATTAAATAGAATTAAAATATCAGGAAAAAGATATGGAGAGAAATATTATTACTATTCTAGTGATTCTTTAAAAGACAAAACTAGAAGAAAAAATGAAGCTGAAGAAGATACAGACAATAAAGTTGAAAGAAAGAGAAAAAGTAAATTAGAATATAAAGGGTTCACACCTAAGTTTGACGAGATGGATAATGGAGAGATAAAAAATAATAACTCAAAAAATTCCAAAGAAGACAAATTTATAAATGAGGAAAATAAAAAAAGAGAGCCAAATAAACGATATAAAGAATACAATCGCGCTGAGTATAAAAAGAATAATAGTCTAGAAGATAATAATCGTAATGTTAATAATAAGTATACTGAGAGTAACAGTGAACAATTAAATGCTAATGACATAGCAAGTGGCTCAGATAAAATAAAAAAGATATTAGATGATATAGAAAAAATGAAAGAGGAAAAATAATAATGATTGATATACACTCACACCTTCTTCCAACTATTGATGATGGCGCTAGAAGCCTTCAAGAAACGATTGATATGGTCAAAGAAGCAAAAAGTGCTGGATTTACTGATATAGTTACTACTTCACACTATATAGATGGTCAATTTGATGTTAATAAAAACGATAGAAAAATTCTTATAAGTAAATTGCAGGAGCTTTTGGATGATGAAATAAAATTACATAATGGTGCAGAGGCATATGTTACACCAGAGTTAGTTAGCTTATATCAAAAAGGAATTATTCCAACACTTGCAGATAGTAGATATGTTTTATTTGAGTTACCAATGAATTCAGACGTACTGTATTTAGACAGAGTTATATCTGAGCTTATTAATTATGACTATATACCAATAATTGCACATCCAGAAAGATATAAAATAGTACAGAAAGATATTAATAAAGCATATAATATGATTGAAAAAGGAGCATTGTTACAATGTAATTTTAGTAGCTTTATAGGTCACTATGGTCATGAAGCACAAAAAGTTGCTGTAAAGCTACTAAAAAAAGATAAAATTGCTTTTTTAGGTAGTGATGCACACAGAAGTGAAGGAGTATATACAAGAATAGAGGAAGTATTAACAAAATTAGAAAAAACTGTTGGATATGAAAAGATAGAAGAAATAACAGTTTCAAACCCACAAAAGATTTTAGATAAAGAATATTTTGATTAATTAAAGGAGGAAGTATACATTTTTAAAATGTAGAAAATGTAATTATGTCAAATTTAAATGTTGATTTTTCAAAGTGTGGAATAGAAAAAAATGAATATTTAAAACATTTTGAGGTGGTTGAAGATGTTCACATAGAATTAATAGAGAAATCAAAGGATTCAAACGAATTTGTGGGATGGTTAGACCTTCCTAGCAAATATTTTAATAGTACCGAATACAAAAAAATAAAAGAATGTGCAAATAAAATTCAATCAGATTCAGACATTCTTTTAGTAATAGGAATTGGTGGCTCATATTTAGGAGCAAGAGCTGTAATTGAAGCACTACATAGTTCAGTTTACAGTGCTGATAAAAGTAAAACTAAAATAATATATGTTGGAAATAATTTAAGTCCAGAATATGTAAATGATGTAGTTCAAGCACTAGGTGGAAAAGACTTTAGCATAAATGTAATTTCGAAATCTGGAACTACAACAGAACCAGCTATTGCATTCAGAATTTTTAGAGAACTTCTTGAAAATAAATATGGATTAAATGAAGCAAGAGAAAGAATATATGTTACAACTGATGGCGAAAAAGGAGCATTAAAACATCTTGCTAAAACAGAAAAATATCAAACATTTGTAATTCCAGATAATGTTGGTGGTAGATTTTCAGTACTAACTCCAGTTGGATTACTACCAATTGCAGCTAGTGGAATAGACATAGATGAAATAATGAAAGGTGCAATTGCATCTGAAAAAAAATATTCTGATAAATCCTTAGAGAATAATGAATGTTACCAATATGCTGTTATTAGAAATTTATTATATGAGGATGGAAAGTCTATTGAAATGCTAGAAACTTTTGAACCAAAAGTTCACTTCTTTATTGAATGGTGGAAACAATTATTTGGAGAAAGTGAAGGCAAAGATGGAAAAGGATTATTCCCTGCAGGTGCTGAGTTTACTACAGATTTACACTCACTAGGACAATACATACAAGAAGGTCAAAGATTAATGTTTGAAACAATGCTAAATTTTGAAGAGCCAAACTCAGATGTAACTATTGGAATGGATGAAGATGATTTAGATAAATTAAATTATTTAGCAGGTAAACAATTATCATATGTAAATAAAAAAGCAATGGAAGGAACAATAAAAGCACATGTCGATGGAGGAGTTCCAAATATACTAATAAATGTAAAACAGCTAACTGCAGAAACAATAGGAGAACTAATATATTTCTTTGAAAAAGCGTGTGCGATGTCAGCAGAGTTATTAGAGGTAAATCCTTTTAACCAACCAGGAGTTGAAAAATATAAAACAAATATGTTTGAATTACTAGAAAAACCAGGGTATAAAAAATAATGTACAATTAGGGGTGACCATATTTTGACACTTACATACAATTAGAAACTATACTTCTTTTAAATTTGTTGAAATGCAATATTATAGATTTATAAAACAAAACTTGGAGGAATAATGAGAAATATAATAGATAGCATAAAATACATCGGAGTAAATGATAATGATATAGATTTATTTGAAGGACAGTATATAGTTCCAAATGGAATGACCTACAATTCTTACATTATACTAGGTGAAAAAATAGCTTTGATGGATACTGTCGATAAATCTAAAACAAATGAATGGATTTCAAATTTAGAAGAACTATTAGATGGGAGAGAGCCAGATTATTTAGTTGTATCACATCTTGAACCTGACCATGCAGGGAGTATTGCAGAGGTTCTTAATAAATACAAAAATATGAAAATAGTCTTAAATCCAATAGCCCAAAGAATGTATTCTCAATTTTTTAATATTGATGTATCAGATAGAACTGAACTTGTAAAAGATGGGGATATATTAGATTTGGGAGAATACAAACTTACATTTTTAACTGCATCAATGGTACATTGGCCAGAGGTAATGTTTTCTTATGAGGAAAAGACTAAAACATTATTTTCTGCAGATGGATTCGGGAAATTTGGAGCTTGTAATATAGAAGATGAATTAGTATACAATTTTACAGGTTTTAATCAAATTAACTGGGCTGAAAAATGGGATGATGAAGCTAGAAGATATTATATAAATATTTGTGGAAAATATGGAGCACAAGTACAGGCAGTTCTAAAGAAAATATCAAAATTAAATTTAGATATAAAATCTATTTGTCCTTTACATGGTCCAATTTTAACAGGTGATTTATCACATTATCTTGGGTTATACGATAAATGGAGTAAATATGAACCCGAAGAAAATGGGACTTTGATTGTTTATGGATCAATCCATGGTAATACAATGCAAGTTGCTAATAA
This sequence comes from Clostridia bacterium, assembly GCA_017510825.1. Taxonomy (GTDB): domain Bacteria; phylum Bacillota; class Clostridia; order TANB77; family CAG-508; genus CAG-793. The sequence continues at coordinate 141,341 of JAFWMA010000016.1, forward strand.
ATTATATGAAGCCATTAAATTACAAGGAAGCAAAGTGGAAATAATGGATATTGCTAGGTGTGATATACCTGAGGCAATAGCTAAAGCATATAAATATGGCAAATTAGTAATTGCATCAGTAACATATAATATGTCTATTTTTCCAAATATGTATCTTTTTGTTAATTTATTAAAAGAAAAAAACTATCAAAATAGAAAAGTTGGAATAATTGAAAATGGTTCTTGGGCACCCAATACTGAAAATGTTATTAAGAACATACTAGAAAATCAAAAAGATATCGAATTTTTAAAACCAACTATTTCAATAAAATCAAAAATTAGTGAAGAAAACGAAAAAGAAATAGTAGACTTAGCAAAAGAGCTAGTAAAATAAAATATTTCTAACTTGTTGAAAACAACAGCTTATTAGTTGGAGTTTATATATTAATTAAGAGCACTAAAAGCTCTTAGAAAGGAGCTAGCCATGAAATACAGGTGTAAAACATGTGGATACATTTATGATGATGACAAAGAGGGAACAAGATTTGAAAACTTACCATCAGATTGGACATGCCCACTTTGTGGAGTTGGAAAAGATATGTTTGAAGAGATTGATGACTAGTAACAAAATAAAAAGCAGCGTCTTCATGTAAATAAAGATACTGCTTTTTATTTGACATAGGACTAAAAAAGTGATATAATTTCTTATTATATATATAGGAAAATAGGGCATAGAGAGGAACTTGCTATGAATGACATTTTGATTAAGACCAAAGATGGATTTACGAGGGAGGAAGCAGAGAGGGTTGCAAGAAAAGCTGATGAACAATGTGTGCGGGAATTTTGGCTTCCTGCACAGATTTGTGCCGATGAGAATGGAAAGTTTACGGTTCGAATCCAGAGAAGAAAGAGAGCATGGTAAGTAAGAAATAATAATTTATTATACTCTGTAAAAGTTGCGAAAGTATTATTATATCGTAACAATGGTGAAGGGACAAAGATGGCTAAAAAATATAAGAAATACAGATGTGGTTGGAAGCAAGACCACAGTGGATACACACTAGAAGAGGCAACAGTTTTGAAGTCAAAGATAGACTTACAGAACATTAATGATCCAAGAAGGTTAGAATTTAAAAAGTCCGAAATAGTTCCGGATCCACGTGGTGGATACATGATTCGTTGTGAATTGATCTCTACTTGATAGAAAAGCACCCCTTTCGGGGGGTGCTTTTGCTATCAAAAAAATTATTTTTACTTAAATATGCAATTATAAAAAAGGTCTTTCAGAAGAAAAATTCAGAAAAATAAGCACTTAAAGCTGAAAAGGTATCTGATAATAATTTAAATCTTTGTGTAAAAAAATAGACAATAGGTTATTGAATAAAAAGTAATGTTATGGTATGATATATAATGCTTTAGAAAGGAAAAAATTATGATAAAAAAATTAATGAAATCAATAAGAGAATATAAAAAACAAACTATCCTAACGCCACTATCAGTTGCAATAGAAGTTGTACTTGAAGTTGTTTTGCCATATCTTATGGCAAAACTAATTGATGATGGAATATACCAAGGTTCAATGGATGCTACTGTTAGTATTGGAATACAGTTGATTATATTTACAATTCTTTCTTTATTTTTTGGTGCAGTTTCTGGATTATATGCCGCGAAAGCATCAAGTGGATTTGCAAAAAATTTAAGGAAAGATTTATACTATAAAGTTCAAACCTTTTCATTTGCAAATATTGATAAATTTAGTACATCAAGTATTGTTACTAGATTAACTACTGATGTTACCAATGTTCAAAATGCATTTCAAATGATTTTAAGAATAGCGATAAGAGCACCGCTAATACTTATATTTTCTTTAATAATGACATTAACAATTAATGTAAAAATGTCTATAGTATTTTTCATATTAATACCAGTTGTTGGACTAACATTATTTATAATATCAAGAATTGCAATGCCTATATATCGAAAAGTATTTAAAAAATATGATGATTTAAACAATATAGTTGAAGAAAACACTGCTGGAATTAGAGTTGTAAAATCTTATGGACTTGAAAAAGAAGAAATTAATAAATTTGAAAAGAAAGCTTTAGAGATTTTTAAACTATTTACAAAAGGTGGCAAATTAGTTGCTTTAAATGCGCCAATAATGCAGTTTTTTATGTATTTAGGAATGATTTTAATATCATGGCTTGGAGCAAGATTAATTATTATAACTCATTCAACTGAGCTAACAACGGGACAATTATCAAGTTTAATTACATATGCAATTCAAATATTATTTTCTATAATGATGCTTACGATGATCTCAGTTATGCTTACTATTTCAATGTCTTCAGCAAAAAGAATAGTAGAAATACTAGACGAAAAGCCATCAATTAAAAGTGCTAAGAACCCTATTAAAACAGTTGAAAATGGTTCAATTCAATTTAAAAATGTAGCATTTAGTTATATTGGAAAGAAAAACAAAGAAGTATTGAAAGACATTAATTTTACAATACAGTCTGGAGAAAATATAGGAATTATTGGAGGAACAGGAGTTGGAAAATCATCACTTGTTAACTTGATTCCTAGATTATATGATGTTACTGAAGGAGAGTTACTTGTTGCCGGAAATAATGTAAAAGAATATGATGTGAAGAGTTTAAGAGATGCGGTATCATGCGTATTACAAAAAAATATATTGTTTTCAGGCACAGTTAAAGATAATTTAAGATGGGGAAATGAGGATGCTACTGACGAAGAATTAATAGAGGCTTGCAAATTAGCACAGGCAGATGGCTTCATTAATCAGTTTCCAGATAAATATGATACATATATTGAACAAGGAGGAACAAATGTATCAGGTGGTCAAAAACAAAGATTATGTATTGCAAGAGCTCTTCTTAAAAAACCTAAAATTCTTATACTAGATGATTCAACATCAGCTGTTGATACAAAAACAGAACAACTGATAAGAGAAGCCTTTAATAAAAAAATCCCAAATACTACTAAAATTATAATAGCACAAAGAATTTCCTCGGTACAAGATTGTGATAAGATTATTGTAATGAAACAAGGTCAAATTAACGCGATTGGAACTCATAAAGAATTATTAAAGAACAATGATATATATAAAGAAGTTTATGAATCACAGACGCAAGATAGCTAAATGTATAATTGAGAATAACAAATTTTAGTCCAAGGAGACAGTTGTACATCACAAACTCTAGACAATAGATAGCTAAAAATAAGAAAGGAAAAATAGATGGATAACAAAGAAAACAAACATCAAAGACCACAAGTAAGTGGAAAAACAGTAAAACGATTATTTAAGATAATTTTTAAGAATTATAAAAAATTAATACCGATTGTTATTATATGTATTGTAATAAGTTCAATTGTATCTGTTTCTGCACCGCTTTTTACTGAGATATTAATTGACGATTACATTGTACCACTAATGACTATAGATAACCCCACATTTGATGGATTAAATACTCTTATACTGATTATGGCTGGAACATTTTTGCTTGGAGTGTTAACATCATTCATTTATAGCAGATTAATGGTTAATATATCTGAAGGTACAATAAAGTATATAAGAGACAAAATGTTTATAAAAATGCAAGATTTACCTATAAAATATTTTGATACAAATACACATGGTGACATAATGAGCCATTATACAAATGATGTTGATACATTAGCAAGAATGATTTCAGATAGCTTACCACAGCTAGTATCATCGCTATTATCATTAATTGCTGTAACCATATCAATGTTTATACAAAGTTGGCAACTAACTTTATTTATTTTAGCATTTCTTGTGCTAATGTTGAAACTAACAGGATATATAACAAAAAAAAGTGGAGGATATTTTATTGGACAACAAAAAACACTTGGAAAAGTTAACGGTTATATTGAAGAAATGATAAATGGACAAAAAGTAGTAAAAGTATTTAATTATGAGGAAAGAGCAAAGAAAAATTTTGACAAGGTAAATGAAGAATTATATGATAATATGGTTAATGCAAACAGATTTTCTAATATTTTAATGCCTATTTTAAATAATCTTGGAAACTTGGAATATGTTTTAGTTGCACTATTAGGTGCATATCTAGCAATTTCAGGTACAGCTGAAGGTCTTACAATTGGAACAATAGCATCATTTTTAGCATTAACAAGAAGCTTTAATCAACCAATTAAAAATATTTCAAGTCAGGTCAATATGGTTGTTATGGCAATGGCAGGAGCTACAAGAATCTTTGAATTAACAGACCAAGAACCTGAAGTTAATGATGGATATGTTACTTTAGTTAATGCAAATGTAGATAGTAAAGGAAATATAACTGAAACTAATGACTATACGGGACAATGGGCATGGAAACATAAACACCATGACGGAACTATAGACTATATAGAACTTAAAGGTTATATTGAAATTGAAAATGTCAACTTTGGTTATGAACCTAACAAAGAAATACTTCATGATATTACTTTATATGCTAAACCTGGACAGAAAATTGCATTCGTAGGAGCAACAGGTGCAGGCAAGACAACAATAACAAACTTAATTAATAGGTTTTACGATGTAGAAGATGGTAAAATTAGATATGATGGAATAAATATTAATAAAATAAAAAAAGAAGATTTAAGAAAATCACTTGGATTAGTTCTCCAAGATACAAATCTTTTTACGGGTACAATAAAAGAAAATATAAAATATGGAAAACTTGATGCAACTGACGAGGAAGTAATAAAAGCGGCAAAAATAGCAAATGCACATGATTTCATATCTATGCTACCTAAAGGATATGATACAATGTTAACTGCAAATGGAAGTCAATTGTCACAAGGACAAAGACAATTATTATCTATTGCAAGATGCGCAATTAATAATCCACCAGTAATGATACTAGATGAAGCTACATCAAGTATTGACACAAGAACAGAAAAACTCGTACAGGACGGAATGGATAAACTAATGGAAGGAAGAACAGTGTTTGTAATAGCACATAGACTTTCTACAGTAAGAAATTCAAAAGCGATAATGGTTATGGAAAACGGTAAAATAATAGAGCGTGGAACACATGAGCAATTACTAGAGCAAAAAGGACAATACTATCAGCTATATACTGGTGCATTTGAGTTAGAATAGTATTATAATAATACTATAGAGGGGAATATGGAAAAATGCAAAGTTTGATTGTTAAAGAAAAAGATGATGGCAAAAAATTAATAACTTTTTTGACTTCTTGGTTTCCAAAACTCAAAATAAATGTTTTACAAAGAGCGTTAAGACAAAAAGATATTAAAATTAATGGAAAAAGGATTTCAAAAGATACAGTAATAAGCAGAGGAGATAAAGTTGATATTTTTATAATTGATGATTTGCTCTTCGGTATAGTAAAAGAGCAAAATATAGACATTATTTATGAGGATAGCAATATTGTCGTGTTTAATAAGCCTAGCGATCTTGAAGTTGAAGGAGAAAATTCTTTAACTGAAATTATGAAATCAAAATATAAGTTTTTAAAACCTTGTCACAGAATTGATAGAAATACTACGGGACTTGTATTATTTGCAAAAAATAAATTTGCATTAGAAGAGTTAGAATTTGCCTTTAAAAATAACAATATTGAAAAGCACTATATTGCATGTTGTTATGGAATACCTAAAGCAGATGAAACATTAGAAGCGTATTTATTTAAAGATAGAAAAAAAGCTATTGTATACATCTCAGAAGACTATAAAAAAGGTTATGTTAAAATAAAAACATCTTATAAAGTTGTAAGAGTTAATAAACAAAAAAATATTTCGCTGTTAAATGTAACACTACATACAGGGAGAACTCATCAAATAAGAGCCCATCTAGCTCATAGTGGATATCCAATAATAGGAGATGGTAAATATGGGGTATATGAAGTAAATAAAAGATTTAAAAGAAATAAACAATTGCTTTCCAGTTACAGTATAGGTTTTAAAAATCTGAAAAGCAAGTTAGAATACTTAAACAATGATACAATAAAAATAAAGAGAATTCCATTTGAAGACGAATTTATTAAAAAATGATATCTTTAATAATAAAATGATTGGTGAGTGTGTTTATTTTTAACATAAGAAAAAATGAAGTGCAAGATAGGAGAAATTATATGTCAAGTTTTATAGTAAAATTTATTGCAATAATTGGTATGACAATTGATCATGTAAATGATATTTTTTATAAACAAACTGCCTTAAATGTAATTGGTAGAATTGCATTTCCTTTATTTTGCTTTCAAATTGTAGTTGGTTATTCTAAAACAAGAAGTATACCAAAATATATTTTAAGGTTATTAGGTTTTGCAATTATAACACAAATTCCATATACTTTTTTTATGAATGCTATAAATGCAGGTTTTTCCCTTAATGTACTTTTTACACTAAGCTTAGGTTTAATAGTTATGTACATATATGATTTAACAACTATCAATAACAAAGGGAAAATTGATATAATAGATGGAAAACGGAAATAGAATTATAAAAAAAATGGATTTAAGATATGACAAAACAAATCAATACCTCATTAATTTTTTAAAGATATTTCTTATATCATTTATAATAATTATATCAAATGTAATCAAAACAGAGTATAATATCTGGGGACTATTACTTTTACTATTTATTCATGCATTTTACCCATTTAAAAATGAAATAAATATTTTAGGAAGAAAGATAAAGACTAATAAAGCAGTAAACAACTTATTATTTTTACTGATATTTTTAATATTTGCTATTGTAAAATATATTGAATATTGGAAACAACTAAGAATAGAATATGTCCTAGGATTTACACTATTTACATTTATTCCTGCAATAATAATGCTATTAAATAATGGAAAAAAAGGACTTAGCTTAAAATACTTTTTTTACATATATTATCCAGCACAATTTACGATATTAACAATACTTTACTATTTCCATCTATTTCCATAAGCTGATATTAATTCCTCCAGCAATAATCTCTTTCATATTGTCAACTAAATTATCTATTTCTTTTGGCATAACTGCTAAATTGAAATTTGAAGGCTCAAGCACGGTTTGAATAAGCTGATATTTATCAGAATAAGTTGAGCCTTGCAAAAAGTTAAATTCATTAAATTGCCTTGCTAATATATCTAATGTATCTGCAACAATGGTTGCTGCATTTACAACTGTTGGAACTCCTACGGCTATTACAGGAACTTCCATTGTGTCTAAGCTAATTTCTTTTCTTTTGTTATTCACACCTGAACCTGGTACAATTCCTGTATCACATAGCTGAATAGTTCTTAAAAGTCTAGAAATATTGTTTGAAGCTAATGCATCAATAGCAATAATAGCATCAAAATGAATTTTATCAATTATTCCTTTTAATATTTCTTGAGTTTCCATTCCAGTAGTTCCTAAAACACCAGGAGCTATTGCACTTAACTCAACTGTCTGTTCCGGCAATAGTTCTGGATTATATTTCAAAATATGTCTAGTAATTTCTAAATCTTTTACAACTTTTGATCCTATTGAATCAGCAGTTGTATCTTCATTACCTAATCCTACAACAAGAATAGATTTATAATTTTTTAATAGCTGGGATAAGTTATTAGAAAAAATCTTCTGAGCTTCTTGCAATTCATCTTTATTTATTATATCAACATTTGAAATGTCAAGTGTTATATATGTTCCTATTTTTTTGTCTATTTTTTTACTTCCGTTTTCATTTATAACTTTTACTTTATTAACAGAGAATTTGTCTGAATATTTTTTTTCTTCTGAAATGATCCCGTCCATATCTTTTTGCTTAGTTTCTGCTCTTACCATATTAGCTCTCTCATCAGCTAAATCAGTTCTAAAATTTATCATATTCACTTTTCCTCCAACTATAGTATGTTAAAAAATTATTTTATTATTCACTAATTTGCTCAAAAATTGGCTAGCATAAACATATTGCAAATCATCAAAAGTATGCCAATTTTTGTAGCTTCAAAAGATGCCCGACAATAAAGAATAGCGGAACTTTATATTATTACATTTTGCGGACTTAATTTAGCTGTGAATTGTAACAATCCTTTTTATAAAAATAAAATATTTTTATAAAAAGGATTGTTTTTTTATATAAAAAAATGATATAATCGTTACGGAAGAGAGGATTTTGTTGTGATTGATATAAATAAACTTGGAAAAGAGTTTGAAATATATACCACTGTAGATTATATCGGAAAAGGATTTCCTATTATATTACCAAGAGGGGCAAGAATGATAAGGACTCTTAGAAATTTTGTTGAAAAAGAAGAAGAAAATGAAGGATACAATATAGTAAGAACACCAAGTATTTCTAATTCAGAAGTATATAAAAAAGAGGATCGATATGATTTACAAAAGAACAAAATGTTTGTAATTAAAAATTCAGATGAAGAGAATAAAAATGAAATAGTATTAAAACCATACATCCAACCATTCCACTGCAGTATATTTAAAGAAAATCAACATAGCTACAGAGAACTCCCTATAAAATACTGTGAAACATCTACTGTTTTTAGAAAAGAAAGAGATGTTAAAGGAATATTAAAAACAAGACAGATTACTTTATCTGATGCGAGCATTTTTTGTGAACCAGAAAAAATTGAAGAATCAATAAAAAGTTCAATATTAATCCAACAAAAATATATAAAAAAATTAGATATAAAAGTTAAATACATATTATCAACTTGGGACGAAAATGAAAAAGAAAACTATATTGGAAAAGTTGAAGAGTGGGATAGTGCTGTTCAAGCAATGAAGAATATACTTAATGATTTAAAAATACATTATACTATTGAAAGCAATGCAAGAATTTATGGACCTTCTATCTTAATATCACATAATGAAAAAGATTTCTTAAGGACAGAAGTAGATTTCGAAATACCACATAGATTCGAACTAAAATATACAGATAGAAACAACACTGAAAGATTTCCGGTATACATTCATCATACTGTAGTTGGAAGTTATGAACAGCTAATAGCAATGCTTATTGAGAGATATAAAGGAAATTTTCCATTATGGATTACTCCTGAACAAATAAAAATTATTAGTGAAAAATCAGACTATGATGATTATGCAGAAGAAATAAAAGAGAAACTAATAAACAATGGAATTAGAGCAGAAATAGATAAATCGAATGGTAGCACTCAAAGCAAAATAAAAAAGCAAACAAAACTTAAAGTCCCATACATTGTTTTAATTGGAAAAAGTGAATATGAAAATAATACTTTAAAAGTATTAAATGAAGAAAATACAAAAGCATACAATATAGATGAATTAATATGGGAGGTTAAAGAGTGTCTGAATCAGTATTAAAATATGTAGGATTAAATGTTAATAGAATTTCAAGAAATATTAAAGCAACAAAGCCCGAATACAATACTGCAAAAGTTTTTGATAACTCGGTTTTATACAAAGTTTATAAAAGAATACCAATCAAATCTTTAGAAATACTCATAAGTGATACAGATAGAACAACAGATGTTAAAGAAAGATATGAGAATTCTATTCCAATTGACAAATATATAAGAGAAAACAAAGATACTATTACAAAAATGTCAGAGAATACATCTATTGAAGCGATACAAGAGCTTGAAGAATTACAGAAGAGTTTTGAAACTCAAACTCCATTTTTTATAAAATATGACAAAAATTACATTTGGCAAATTTATTATTCAAAATCTGAAAACAAATATTTTATGTTATTTCCTTCTAAAGAAGGGGAAACAGAGGTGCTATTCTACTTAATAAAAGAAAAAATAAAAAACGAAGATAAGTATATTTATGTACCTATATGTAAAGAAAATTATAGTGAGTCAATAATTTCTAACGAAAAAATAAAGGATATTGAGAACTACTTGTGGATGTTTACGACAGAATGGCCACAAATTTATGAAGTTTTTGATGAAAATGAAAAGCCAGAAATATATATTACAGGAAGAATTGTTATACAAAACGACTTTAAAACAAGCTACAGAATTAAGTTGAAAGACAATACAGATGCTGAGGAAAGATATACTTTACTAAAAGCTTTATTTATAATAATGACTGAAACAAAATATATTTACAAGTTTTCTCCTCAAATTGACACAAAGGGTGAACTAATTTTTACATATGGAAATAAAGAAATTAACATTACAAATATGAAAGAATTTACTTCTAAACAAACTGCAATTCAGCAAAATAAGAAATATGAATTAAAAAGGTTAATAGACGATAGAAAAGCTACTTTAGATAAAATAAAAAAAATAATAGAAGAGCAAAATGAAGTATATTCCAATCAGGAAAAACAGATAGCTATGTTTATGAATTGTAGAAAAAATTTCTTTAAAAGAGTAAGATATTTTTTTACAAACAATAAAAAATATGTAATAAATAATAAAAAAACAATAGAAAAAATTGAGAAAGAAGTTGAAGACGTTAAAATAGAAGACAATAACTCATTAGATATTGAAAATTATGACATACTTGAAATATCTAATATGTTTACTATTTCTGATTTGGTAAAAACGACAATTGAAGCTAAACAGCAAGAGGATTTATTTAATGAAATAAATTCAGACATTAAAGCATTAAAGATTAAGCAAAAGAACATGAAACATAAAATAGAAAATGCACAAATATATTTAGATGAAATTGAGTCTCAAAAAAAGAGTTGGTTAGGCTTTTGGAAATTTACAAATAAAGACAATGAGAGTGTTCTTATGGAAGGAAGAGGAGAAGAACCAATTGATAAAAGGACAATAACCTTCAACCTAAATGATGATTTTGAAGAGTTTGCAGTTGATATAGATAGTATTCAAAGAAAAAAACTATCTAATGAAGAATTCGATGCAATATTTGTTGCTAAACACCTGCTTCCTGGAATCAATAGTGTAATAACCAGAAGCGATACATATATTTTAGATGAGGAATATGAACTATTAAAGAAAGAGTACAATGGTAGTGACAGTAAAAAAACAATATTTGGAAATTATGAAGATGATTCAACAAAAATAAAATTTATTAATAACAAAATCTTTAGAGAGAATAAAAAAAATCTTTATCAAATATTGAGATTTAATGAATATACATCACTAGATGATTTTAAAGAAAGAATGAGAACAATTTCTTCATTAGTAAATGAAGCATATCAAAAGTTAACAGCTAAATATAATATGACTATATACTATGGGAAAAGAAATAAAGGATATATTATTGGAGATATAGATCCTTATAAAGTACTACAAGATAAAGAAGTTAAAAAAATCTATAAAATGAATACATCAAGCGAAACGCATATAATTTATTTAAGCAATACTATGTTTTACGATAATAACAACAAAACATTGCCATTAGGAATGGACGAATCAACTGAGATTATAACAAAAGTTGGAGAAAATAGAAAAATATCAGATTGTAATGTAAATTTACTAATAGAAAAAGATTTATTTAATATAGAGATTAGAAAAATAAAACTTATAGAAGAAGGAAAAAGAAATTAAAAAATATACAAAAAAATATTGCTAAAATATATTTTTTAGTATATCATATATATGTAATTTTTTGAAAGGAGAAAAAAATGAATATCGATAACGGAGAGTTAAATGAATACAATGACGAGGATAGTGTTGTAATTCTAAAAGATGAAGATGGTAATGATGTTAAATTTGAATTTTTAGATTTAATTGAATATGAAGGTGAAAATTATATATTATTGCTTCCTGCTGAAGAAGTTGAAGATGAAAATGCTGATGAAGTTGTAATTCTGAAAGAAGACTCAAGCTCGCAAGAAGACGAAGAAGCTTATGTTAGTGTTGAAGATGAAGATACTCTAAATAAGATCTTTGAGATTTTTAAAGATAAATTCAAGGAAGAATTTAATTTTATTGATGATTAGATAAATTAAAATTAGCTTTTAATTATGCTCTTTTAACATAAGAAAATATTTAAAATACAGTAAAAATGGGGCGAGTATTCGCCTCATTTTATGTTAAAAGAAAGTTCAACTTTCCTATTATATAAAATTTTGAAGTGTCTAATTTTTATTATATTAAATTCAGTTCAGGCGAATACTTCATAGCTCTTCAAAACATTTGTCGATTTAGAGATAGGATATAAACGTAAACTCAAAAATAATAAAGCATTTTTGCCTAATGGATAAAGCCTGAATTGTTCTATGAATGAGAGGTGATAAAAAAAATGAAATCATTTGCAAATTGGATGATTGTAACTTTTATGGTAATGTTTTGGGGTTTTAGAATAGCAGTTGCATATACAGCAGGAAAAAATATTGCTTTTATTACTACGCCAATTAATTATATAGCAGAAATAGTATTACTCTTTATTACTTTAGTTTGTATTATTTTAGTAGTAAAAAGAATTATTTGGGGTGGACTAATTTATTTAATATCATATTTAGTATATTTTGGCACGGATTTATTTAATAAAATAATACCAATAATGAGTGGAGAACAAATTGGAGCAAACGTAGGATTTGACATCTTTATTTCTGTTATTGCTCTTTTTTTAGCAATAATCGTTGTAATTGATTTGGCAACAGACTACACTAAAAGACCAAATGACAAAAAAACTGATTGGTTTTTCAATAATAAAGATTTAGATAGAGAGGTAGACGAAAAGGCAGACCGCAATAATTATAAAATCTATTAAAAAGGAGAAAAAACTAGTATTAGAACTTATAATAAGAAAACTATTATTTGAAAGGAATAAAAATGAAAAAATATGATACCTTATCTTCACTAGGTGAATATGTACTATACATTGAAAATAAAACTATATTATATGAGAACGGTAAATTTTATGGAATCACACAAGATAATAAAAAAGTAGAAATTGACAAAGATAAAATCAAGGAATATGCAGCTACAATAATAGAGTTAGTTAAAAAAAATGGTAATTCAGTTCCTAACACATTAAATTTAGCTTGCATTTTAGATCAACCAATCTTTGATAAGGAAAATTGGCATGGAAAAGACAGAGTTGATATGGTTCGTGTTGAAATGGTAGTAAACAAATGCAAGAAAGAAATTAAAGAATATACTCCAGAAAAAACAAAAGAAATGATAAAGTATGCAATGCATGAATCTGAAATATTAAGTTTATACATAATGCAATTATTATCTGAAGGAATAATAGAAGAACAAGCTCTTATTGACAACAATTTTCTTAATACTTTTAATAAAAATTTAATTACAGAACTATGTTCAAGAAAGCTAATACCTATAACCTTGTTAACACAATCAAAATCTATAAAAGGATTAGATGCAGGACAAATAAACAGATTAACTAAAGAAGGCTTCTTTAAAGATATGGATGAAGAGACCATGCAAGAGTTATGTGAAAATGGTTTTTTAACTCCAGATGGTCTTCTTGAATTAGAAGATTTAAATGTAATTGAACACTCTCAAACAATTAATTTACTTGGTGGTTTGGATAACGTGTGCAAATTATATAGAAGAGCTAAAAATAGAAATGAATCACAATTATATTGGGATATTCTTAGCCCAGAAGATATTTGCAATTTATACGCAAAAGGAAAAATGACATTTGAGGAACTAGAAAAATTATGTAGTGATATTGTAGACTACGAAGAAGAAGAAGACATATACAGTGTAAAGAAAGAAATTGGAAAATATATTTTAGCAATTTATTATACAGATGGTATGCCTGGAAAAAAATTGATTGAATTATCAAAAAATGATTACATTCCTCCTGAAATTCTAATTAACTTAGTGAATACAGAACAAGAAAGTGATAGATTTAATAGATTAAAGCCGGAAGAATTATTAAGATACTATACTCCTGATTTAGTCTCAAAATTACTTGCAGATAAAAAAGTTGACAGTTTTTTTATTAGTGGAGTCAATAGTATTCTTTTATCAACACTAGACGAAGAAAAAAAAGAAAAGTACATTAAAACATTAATAAGAAGCTTTAAAGAAAAAAGTAAAGATGATCCGGATTATTATCAACAAATAGTAAATGAATTAATAAACGAAGTAAACTTACCAGCAGAATATTTTAGAGATATAGGGTTAAATCAAGATGTAATTGATAAATTTATTGAAGGAAAAATAAAAGAAGAAGAATTAATTGAGGCATTTAACGAAGGTATTCTTAGCATAAATGAACTAGAGTCTATATATGATGATAACTACACAACTATAATTAGCTTATTGGGAGAAGGAAGATTATATAGAAAAGTACTTTCAGATATTCCAGCTAAAGCACTATGTGATGGACTAGTGGATGGAAAAATTGGCATAAGAGATGTCTATGAAGCATATGAAATTTATGATGGAATTAGTGCTTTTGAACTAGGTGAAATATATGGTGAATATGAAGAAGACTATTATTTGCGACTAGAAGAGGGTGAAGATTTACCGCCTAAAGTAAGAATTGTTGATCTAATAACAAGAGACACTGGGATAGATAAAATTAGGGAATTATACTTACATGATGTGTTATCACACAGCGATATTAAAAATCTTCAAGAAAAGGAGATTATAACTGAAGAAGAATCAAATATAATTTCACAAATCGATAGAGAAAGATTATATCAACAAATATTTAGTGGAACCATAATAAGTGAGTACGATGATAGTGATTATACTCCTCGCAAACCGATAATTCGTACACCGGGTTCTGGTCATACTCATAGACCATCTGAAAATACTGCAAGAAAAAATTTCTTTAAACAAATTGGAAAATGTGATTTCAGAGCTGTTGAAGCAAAAGATGAAAATGCAGCTTTTAAAAATTACACATTAATTGGATATCCAGATTATGGGCTAGTTGTACTAGAAAACTACGAAAACGACAACAATGCAACATATATTATGACATTAGAAGAGTTTAAAAGTTTTGTAAATGTTAATGAAAATGGAACTGTAACTTTTAAGAAAAGTAAAAGTGCAGTAAAAGAAGAAAGAGATAGAGATCAGGGTAAAACAATTCAAACACCAAATCATGTTAAAACATGGGGAAAAAATGTTATTACAGCAATGAAAGCACTTTCAAAAGATGCTGAAAGAGAGATAAGTATTGAACAACACATTAAATTATCTCGTGATATGATGGATGACTACTGTGAAAATAGGATTTTAACAGGAAAATTAACAGACGAAGAAAAGAAAAGAAAACTAAAAGAAAATGAATTAGATAAAGCAAAAACAGAGAACGATTTATTAAATTACTACAAAAAAAGAATGAGAAGAAAGTTTAGAGAAATCAACGAACGATTAAAAAAGGAAGAAGGACAAGATTATGGAGAATAATAAGCTTGAGACAATAAATGAAACACTTATTTCAAAAATTTTAAAGAAAATCATACAATTTTTTAAAAAAGAAAAAAATAAAACTAATAGCATCAATTTATTTCAAACTGAAACCAACGCATTAAACAATTCAGGGAAAAATGAAAAAAGAGAAAATTTTAAAAATAATCTAATCTTTAATGATGAAAAACAAAAAAAGATAGAAATCCTTAGAAAAGAGTATGAAGAAAATGAAAATGCTAAAGTTAGTTTTACAGATGATGAGCTTGAGGAATTGACCAATATATATAATTCTGAATCTGCTGAATTAAGGAAAGAGATAAAAATGTACAGTGACAGCTAATTATTAATAATATTAAACATTATAAAAACAAGTGATTTATTGAAAGTCACTTGTTTTTATGCTAAAATATAGAAAGTATTGAAAGAGATAATATAAAAACAGAAGAAATTAGCAAAATTTATATTGAAATAGAAGTCCGAATAGATGTAAATGGAATTACTGAATTAGAGTTCAAAAAAAAGATTGCAAGATATAGTGCTAGAATTGCAGAAACAATACATAACGACGAAATAAAACTACAATTGATGGATGTAATGGAACTATTTAAAGATAATTTAGCGCGCAGTATAGATACAGACGAAATAAAACTTGAAGCAATGAAAAAAGTCAAAAACGAAAAAGATAACGTATGATACTACAAGCAAATCATTTAGTGAGGTATATGATATAATTACTCACTCAGAAAAAGAAATCTACAATAAAATACCAACTGGTTTTATTAAAATGGTTGAACAAGGCAGAGATGCAAACTATAGACCCAATATTGATTATTCTAAAAGTATACAATATCAAAATTTATTACATCAAACAAGAGTAATAATGGCTATAATTTATAGAGATTATTTATGCCAAAAAGAAGAAAAAGAAAAGTTATTAAAACAGGAAAGGCAACAATACTATTTAGAGCAAAAAGAATTGAAAAAAATATATAGTAGCGATAATAAATGAATTGTTGATGGTAATAATCTAGAAATACAATTAGCAATAAAATCTTATGATGGAAAATTGTGTAAAAGATGATGATTTTGATGATGAAAGTAGTGTTTTTTTATTTATTACTTGATAAAAAAATTACAAAGAGAATTTTTAATAAAAACAAGGTTAATAGGAGAAAACATAAATGATTAAAAGAATTTTTACAGGAAATTACACAGATTGTAAGGCAGGAAATTTAATTTCAATATCTGGAGATAAAGGCAAAAGTGTTGGATTTAAAGGAAAATCCATAACTAAATTAGCACCCAAAAGAGTTTTTTGGAACGAATGGCATAACAATATTGGAAGAATTCCAGAAGAAGAGAACACTAAATTTTACATTCAAGAGTATTATAATCAAGTTTTATCACAAGTTGATATTGAAGCATTATTAAAAGATGAAAAAGATCCTATTTTATTGTGCTATGAAAGGGGAAAAGATTTTTGCCATAGACATGTGCTTGCTGAATTTATAAATATAAGATATGGAATAAATGTAGAAGATTTAATTATAGATGAAAATTTAAATATTAGCATTAACAGAAGGCCAGAAAATGTAAAAAAACTACTAGTAGAAGTTCTTATAGAACAATTACCATATATGAAGGATAAAAAATTAAAGCAAAAAGTTGAAAGTATGATGCAAATTGAAAGATAAAAGGAAGTGAAATTTTCTTTTTGGAAGACTATTATATATTAAATAATAAAGTGAAAAAAATAGTAATTTTTAGGAGAGATGTATAATGAAATATATAGCATTATTAAGAGGAATAAATATAAGTGGAAAAAATAAAATTTCAATGAGTGAATTAAAAGCAGAATTAGAGAATAATAAATATCAAAATGTTGTTACTTATCTTAATAGTGGTAATATAATTTTTGAAAGCCATATCGATAATAAAGAAACAATAATGAAAGCGATATATAAAATTATTAAGAACAAGTTCAATCTTGAAATACCAGTTTTTATTATGACTACAACTGAACTTGAAGATGTATTAAAACATAATCCAGATTGGTGGGGAACAGATAGCAAAGAGATATATGATAATTTGATTTTTATAATTCCACCTACAAAATATGAAGAAGTATATAATGCTATTGGAGAGCCAAGTAAAGATATTGAAAAAATAGAAGAATATAACAACTATGTATTTTGGTCATTTGATTTAGACAAATATAAAAAAGCAAATTGGTGGATTAAAACAGCAAGTACAGATATAAAAGATAGCATTACAATAAGAACTGCTAATACTATGAAAAAGGTATTAGAGATATGTAAAAGATAAATTACAATCTGTAAAAAAAGTAAAGCTGGAGACTATTCTCCAGCTTTATTGAATTTATAGAGAAGTTATGTTAAAATATAGAAAGTATTGATTAGAGGAGAGCTAATATGTGGGGAGCAATAATAGGGGATATAGCGGGATCAATATATGAATTTAACCAACTAAAAGGAATAAAATCAATAGAATGCAATGAAATAATCTCACAAAATGGATTTTTTAGTGATGATACCATATTGACAATTGCAATTGCTAATGCTATTGAAACTGATAAGGACTATGAAAAATATTTAAAATATTATGGAAAAAAATATGAAATTTATAAACCGGATTTTGAACCATACTTTAAAAGTATTTTTTCACCAGGATTTATAAAATGGATAAATGGACAAAAAGATGGAAATAGCATAGGTAATGGTGCTATGATGAGGATATCATCTGTTGGTTATATGTTTAATTCAGAAAAAGAAGTAGTTGAAAACGTAATACTTGCAACTAAACCATCACATAATTCGGAAGAAGCAATAGAATGTTCAAAAATTATTGCACTAATAATTTATTATGCAAGACAAGGATGGCCAAAAGATGAAATACTAAAAAAACTTAATATAAATTTACAATATAAACCATTTCAAAAATTTAATACAACTTGCAAAGAAACAATTAATAACTGTTTATATGCATTATTTGAATCAAAAAGCTTTGAGGAAAGCTTAAAAAAAGTCATATCATTTGGAGGAGATACAGATACAAATGCTTGTATAGTTGGCTCAATGGCTGAAGCTATGTATGGAGTAAGCTCTACATTAATAGAAAGTGCAAAATGCAAAATTCCAAGAGAATTTATTGATATAATAGAAAAAGAATATAAAACAAAAAAGAAAGAAGATATTGAAAAATAAAAAAAATAAGTAGAGATTTTTTCGTATTTGATATAAAATATTTTTGATATAATGAAGTGAGTGGAAAATAACATGATAGATTATGATAAATTATTAAATAGTATACCAGAAGGTTTAAATCAAATTGAAATAGCAAGGTTTCTATATATTGAGCTTGGAAAATACTTTATTTATGATCCAGATGTAATTGCTGCCCAAGATATAGAAACACGTAAAAAGATAGCATATAGAGGTATAAATGAAATAACAAACAACAAAGTAGTTTGTATTTCTTTATCAAAAATATATACAGAACTTTTAAGAAGATGTGGAATTAATGCTGAAACAGTTTATATACCAGGAGATCCTAATGACACAAAAGATATTGGACATGCATTTACACAAATAGATATAGAAGGTAAAAAAGGTTCAGTAGAGTTGATTAGAGATTTAACCAATATAAAAGTTGGATTAAAAACAGAATATTTTTTGCCAAGTATAACAGAGGAAAAAATGAAAAAGGCAGAAGAAAGAGGATTACTAGATAAAATTGACACTGTGCTAACGCTTGATGATAGTGAACTAAGAAAAATTGATGATAAAATTGGCTATACATATAATCGGTCAATATTTAGATGATGTGATTGGAAAATTAAAAAATAAATTTGTTTTGCTCAGACAAGAGCCAGGATTTAGTTTATTATCTGAAAAAGAATGGATAGCATTTCAAATTGATTATATTACAAAGAATATGGGACACAATGATTTAAGAAGCGTAGAAAGAAGTGACTATTTTAAAAAAATAGTTCAACAATGCATAGAAGTTGATGAAATAAAAAAGCATTTTGTTTCAAATGGTATAACTTGTTTTGATGAAAACGGGAAAATGAGAATTTTTTATATATTTACACCAATAGATGGTAGCAAGCGAATTACATATACATTAAACGATGAGGAAGAAATAATACCAATAACTCAAGACAAAATAAATGAAATGCTTCATAAAGGCTTAAGAATATTGTCAAAAACAAGAAGAGAAGAATATTTAAAAATATTATCCAACAGTTCAACACTAGAAAATAGGAATGATAATATTTTAAGTGGAATAAAAGAGACTGCTCTATCACCTGAAGTTATGGAAAGATTTAGAGAAGCATCTATGGTGTTTAAAGAGTTTACAAGACATATAGAAAGTAAAGGATGTGATTGGATACATGATTAATAAAAGTGAATATGAAAAAGCTTATTTAGAATTATATGAATTAATAAAAAGATTACCTTTAAAAGACAGAATTAAAATACCAAATGATTTTATTGAATTTTTAAAGGATAATATGAATTCAAATTATACTTTTGAATATGATGAAAGCAAAAATTTGTTAGATCAAGATATTATGGTAGAAACAAAAGCTTTATTAGTTCAATTATATAAAAAATATTTAGCTAAACCAGAAGAAAAGGAATTTTGGAATAAATATAATATAGAATGTATGAAAAAAAATCAAAATAAAATACAAAAAAACAATAATTAATATTAAAACATATTACAGTATATATAGCATGTTTTAGTATGATGACATAAATAGTATAGGAGTGAATAAAAGTGGAAAATAAAAAAAGGAGGCAATTATGGATAACAAAAATGAGATTTTAATTTATGAAGATAAAGATGGAATTACTAAAGTAAATGTTACATTCACTGATGAAGATATTTGGCTTACACAAAGTCAACTTGCAGAAATTTATAAAACATCTCGTGAAAATATTACAATGCATATATCTAATATTTATAAAAATAATGAATTACCTAAAGATTCAACTTGTAAGAAATTCTTACAAGTTCAAAATGAAGGCTCAAGAAGTGTTAAGAGAAATATTGACCATTATAATTTAGATATGATAATTGCCTTAGGATATAGAGTTCAGTCAGAAATAGCTGTTAGATTTAGAATATGGGCCACTCAAAGATTACATGAATACATACAAAAAGGATTTACAATGGATGATGAAAGATTAAAACAAGGCGGAAACAGATACTTTAAAGAACTATTGCAACGAATTAGGGATATTCGTTCAAGTGAAAGAAATTTTTATCAACAAGTAACAGATATATATGCAACTAGTATTGACTACGATCCAAGAGCAGATATAACAAAAAAATTTTTTGCGACAGTTCAAAATAAATTACACTATGCAGTTCATGAACATACAGCAGCAGAATTAATTTATGACAGAGTAGATAATGAAAAACCTTATGTTGGTATGACAAATTTTAAAGGAGATTATGTTACAATAGATGATGTTAAAGTTGCAAAAAACTATTTATCAGAAATTGAATTGCAAAGTGATTTTGATATGCTTATGAAATCATTACCAAATAAAAAGGAAAGTGAGTAATATGGAAGAAATAATAAAAATAAGGAAATTAAAAAAAGAAGATTATTCAGATATATTTGAGTTAGAAAAACAAGTTCATAAATTACATTATTCAAAAAGACCAGATTTATACATTGATGTTTCAGATTTATTTCCAAGAGAATACTATAATTCAATAATTGATAATAATAATAGTATTACGATTGGAATCGAATGTAATAATAAGATAGTTGCAATCATTATGTCTGAAATTAAGGAAACAAGTAATATATCAGTAATAAAAAAACGTAAGTACTGTTATATAGATGATATTGTGGTTGATGAAAGTTATCGAAGAAAAGGATATGCAGAAAGATTATTTAATGAATTGAGAGAAGAATTGAAAAATTTAAATATTAGCGATATAGAATTAACAGTATGGCCTTTTAATAAAGGAGCAATTGCATTTTATGAATCTATTGGCATGTCAGCTAAAAATATAAAATATGAATTCAAAAGCAATATAGAATTAAATAAAGAAACGATTGAATTAAATACAACACAAAGTACTAAATAATTTGATAAAAATATAATATTGGAGGAATATATGGATGAAGATAGACTAAAACATTCGATAGCCGTTGCTAGAAAAATGACGGAGATAGGAAGAGAGCATAATTTAAGTGATAATGAAATAAAAGATTTTGAGGAAAAAAATAATAAAATCTTAACCATAGATATAACAAATGCTTCAGAAGAGGAAAAGAAAAAATTATTTATTAGAGGACAGTTTTCTGCTTTTGGGGACTTCCTGCTTCTGGGGACGCGTTCCTAAAACATGAAAATTTTTTATTTCATGTTTTAGGAACGCGTCCCCAGAAGCAGAAGCAAAAAAGATTAAATCCATTCATGATATTTCTTTATATAAATTCTTTTTGCAAAAATTGCAATTATACAATACAAAAATGCAACTGAAAATATTAATACAATGTATTCAAATGCAATTGGTACTAAGCCAATAAGAGCTCCTAAAGGAGAAAATGGTACCAATATTGCAGCTATAATTAAAGCAATAGAGGAAGCATAAACTGCTTTATGTGCATTGCTTTGAACAAAAGGCAATTTAGCTGTTCTAATTATATGCATTCCCGCTAAATTAGAAACGATACTATAACTAAACCAGATTGTCTGGAATAGAGCTACTTCTTTAACATTAAATGCAAACAAAAGTGTAGCAAATACAACCATATCGAAAATAGAACTTAAAGGGCCCCAAAAAAGCATAAAATGTTTTAAACTTTTAATATCTAATCTTTTTGGATGATTAAGAGACTCTTTATCAACATTATCAAAAGGTAAAGTCATTTGTCCAAAGTCATAAAGTAAACCTTCCACTAGCAATTGTATAGGTGTTTCAGGTAAAAATGGTAGTAAAACACTTGCTATTACAACAGAAACAACTTCTCCAAAATTGAAACTTGTTGATAGTTTTATATATTTCATTAAATTTGCAAATGTACGTCTTCCGCTCTGTTACACCATCTAAAAGGACATTTAAATCTTTTTCCAATAAAATAATATCAGCAGATTCTTTAGCAATATCAACGGCTGTATCAACTGAAATACCAACATCAGAATTTGTAAGTGAAGGACTATCATTAATTCCATCACCCATATATCCTACAGTATTTCCTGAATCTCTTAAAAGCCTAACAATTCTAGCTTTTTGAATAGGGGATAATTTTGCAAAAACATTTACTTTTTTTAATAAAGTTAAAACAGCATCATCTGTTAATTTATCTATTTGATTGCCTAAAATTATTTTTTTAGATTTAATACCAACTTTGTTACAAACAGCTCTAGTAACTTCAGCATTGTCTCCGGTTAAAACAATAACTCTAATTCCAGAACGATTTAATCTTTCAATAGAGACTTTTGCACTTTCTTTTGGTGGATCTAAGAATCCAATAAATCCCATTAAGACCATGTTCTTTTCATCAGAAACCTCAAAATGATCAATGTTATTTATATCATTTTTTTGGCAAACTGCAACAACTCTTAAACCATCTTCATTGAGTTTTTTACTTATATTTTGTATATTATCTTTAATTTCTTTTGTTATAGGAAATACATCACCTTTATAATCAACTAAAGAACAAATATTTAAAATTTCCTCTACAGCACCTTTTGTAATCATTTGCTTTTTTGTTCCATCTGATACTACAACAGATAATCTTCTACGAGAAAAATCAAAAGGAATTTCATCAACCTTTTTATATTTTTCTTTATAATTTTCCATATTATTTTCTAAGCCTCTATTTATAACAGCCTCATCTATATTACCCTTTAAGCCAGTTTGAAAATATGAATTTAAGAATGCATGTTTTAAAACTCTTATATCTTCATCACCTTTGATGTCTAAATATTTTTCCAAAACAATTTTATCTTCAGTTAAAGTTCCTGTCTTGTCTGTACAGAGAATATTCATTGCTCCAAAATTTTGTATTGAATCTAATTTTTTAACAATAGTTTTCTTTTTTGACATTCTTACAGCACCTTTAGAAAGGCTAGAAGATAGTATAACAGGTAAAAGTAAAGGAGTAATACCTATAGCTATTGCAACTGCAAATGTGAAAGCTGTTATAATATCATGCTTAAATATATTTAATAAAAATATTAAGGGAATAAGAACGAGCATAAAATTGATTAGTAATTTGCTTATTTTTTCAATTCCTTTTTGAAATGCAGTTTTAGGTTTACCTT
This sequence comes from Clostridia bacterium, assembly GCA_017510825.1. Classification (GTDB taxonomy): domain Bacteria; phylum Bacillota; class Clostridia; order TANB77; family CAG-508; genus CAG-793. The sequence goes on from JAFWMA010000016.1 coordinate 164,955, forward strand.
GGGAAATAGTATGAGCAATTTTTCCAAAATATGTTGAATCCCCAGTTTTTATAACTATTCCTTTTGCACTACCAGAGATTACATTAGTTCCCATAAAACAGATGGTATCTAAGTCTGCTAAACTATCTAAGTCATTATCTGATATTTCAGAATTAACAACTTTTTTTACACTATCTGATTCACCTGTTAGAGAAGACTGTCCAACATATAAATCTTTTGCTTCTATTATTCTTAAATCTGCAGGAATCATACTGCCGGCAGATAATAAGACTACATCACCTAAAGTGACATCTTTTACTGGAATTTTTACTTCTTTATTATCACGTAAAACATTTGCTGTTATAGCAACAATGTTTTGTAGTGCCTGTGCAGCTTTATTTGATCTATATTCTTCAAAAAAATCTAGAAAAGTACTGGTTATAACAAGAATCGCTATAACTAGTATATTTGCATAACTTGGGGTTTCTGGCAAATAAATATCTGTATAAATTAAAATAAGAACAATACCAAGTAAAATACAATTAAATGGTGAAAAAAGGCTTTCAAAAAAATAATTATACCATCTCTTAGGTTTAGCTTGTCTTATTTCATTAAAACCATATTTATTGATTTTTTCTTGTGCTTCACTTGATGTTAAACCATTTTCTTTTACATGATATTTTTCCATAAATTCTTCTTTTTTTAATATACATTCTTGTCCATACATTTTATTTACATTTACTTCTTCCTTAGCAACTGCCAATTAAATCATCTCCTATCAAAATTAATTACCTTAAATATTATAACACTAAATTTATAAAATGAAACATAAATAGGAAAAAAAAATCATATACATGGGAACAAGTTAGAGCTTATAGTGTAATAGCACTACATAATTTATTAAATTCTGCGAATGATGTGAGTTTAAAGAATATGGAAAAAAAGAAATAATTCTGATTGGATAAATAAATTCACAAGAATAGACAAAATAGAGCAGTTAAATAAAAATATAATAGATGAAGTAATTGATAAAATAGACATATCAAATTCAGGCAGTATTACTATTACCTATAAGTATCAAGATGAATATTTTTCAGCGTTAGACTTTATAAATAACAGAGTTTATGATATAATAAGTGTCAGTGTTTAGATAGTCAAAAAAAGTAAGTATATAATAGGAGTTGAATACAAATGGAAGAGAATAATACAGAAAAAAAGTTTCGTAGTGCAAGTTTTTCGTGGTACCCTGGTCATATGGCTAAAACAAAAAGACATATGATTGAGGATTTGAAATTAATAGATTTGGTTGTAGAAATATTGGATGCTAGGATTCCAGTTGCAAGTAGAAATCCAGATTTGGCACATTATGTTAAAAATAAAAGACAAATTATTGTGCTTAATAAATCTGACTTAGCAGATGAGAATTCTACTAATGATTGGGTTAAGTACTTTAGAAATAATGGAATAAATGCGATTGCTATTGAAGCAAATTCAAAAAAAGGAATCAATCAGTTATTAAAATTGATAAATTTAGTTAATACAGACATTCAAAAAAAGTATAAGCAAAAGGGAAGAATTGGATATGTTACTAAGGCGATGATATTTGGTATTCCTAATGTTGGAAAATCTACTGTAATAAATAGTTTGTCTGGTAAAAAAACTGCAAAGGTTGAAAATAGACCTGGTGTAACAAAACAAAAACAATGGATTAGGATTGCTGACAATATTCAATTGATGGATACTCCAGGAATGTTATGGCCTAAATTTGAAAATGAAAAGATAGCGATGAATTTAGCATTTACAAATAGCATTGGTCAAAATGCTATGGATACTGAGGAAGTAGCTTTTTATTTACTAAAATTATTAGTTAATAACTATAAATCTAATGTTGAAAGTAGGTATAATATAGTGATAGCAGATGACAGCAATTTACTAAATGACAACTTTTATATTGTTGAGTTAAGAGATAATATTGCTAAGAATAACGGTTGTATAGTTTCTGGTGGAAATATAGATGAAACTAAGGTTTCTAATATGATATTAAATGATTTTCAGTTAGGAAAATTTGGAAGAATTACTTTAGAAAAACCAGAATAATTATTTTAAAAATAGATTGCAAAAAATTATTTTATGCTATATAATTTTATATGTAAGAATATTGTGAAACGGAGCTAAAAAGTATGTTTGATGACTTAATTATTAAAAACGAAACAGAAATAAATATGATGTCACCACTAACGTGGGCTTATGTTGGAGATAGCGTTTATGAACTATATGTTAGAACATACCTAAGTAATAATACAAATTTAAACCCACACAAAATGCATATTAAAGCAATAAAGTATGTAAAAGCAAATGCACAAGCTCGTATTTTATATGAATTAATGAATGATTTAACTGATGAAGAAAGAGAAATTGTAAGAAGAGGAAGAAATACAGAAAACCACCACTTGCCTAAAAATGCCTCAAATATGGAATATATGTACTCAACAGCATTTGAATCACTTATTGGATATTTGTATTTAACAAAGCAAAATAAACGTTTAAAAATAGTATTGGAAAAATGTATAAGAATAAATGATTAAGCTAGTAAGTAAAATAAATATTATAATAAGAAATAAAACAATGAAGATAAAAAGCCATTTAAAAAATGAAATACTGAAATATGTATAGCATAACAAATATATGTAAATCAAAAATATATATGTATAATATTTGAATACTAAATAAAATAAAAACTACTCAATATTATGAGTAGTTTTCTTTATGGTGACCCCTACGGGAATCGAACCCATGATTCGGCCTTGAGAGGGCCGCGTCTTAACCGCTTGACCAAGGGGCCAAAAAATATAACATTAATATTATATAACAGAAAAAAATATAAGTCAATTGTTTTAAAAGAAAAGAAGAATTTTTTTAAAAGCCGAAGAATGAAATCTAAACCATTCTTCGGCTGGAAACAAATTTCCCCTAGTTACACCATATCAAAGCATAATACCACTTTAAACAATGAAATTTACTCTCTAAAGAATCAAGAGTAATTGATGGAACATAAAGATTTAGATCTTGTACATACTTCTCTAAAGATAAAGCTTGTTGCACATAAAATGTATTGGGTACAAAAAATATATCTTCGGGTGAAACAACTATAGCGAAAACTTCGTTATTAAAGTTGAATGTCCTACATTTTACATCCTTATATAAATAGAAGGTTATCTGAAATGAAACAGGAATTAATTGATCTCTAATTGTTACAAAAGATCTAAAGTAAATAGGTGACTTATTTGTTAATCTTATTCCAATACTCCGAAGAAAGGGTATTTTAGACACACTAAAAATAGACATTTCGTTTCCTTCCTAAATAGTAATTTACTAGAACAAAACAATAATATCATTGTTTTGATATTATGTCAATACAAAGTATATTTTTTCAAAAGACTTGATTTATATAACGTTTTGTTGTAAAATTACATATATGTAAAGAAATGTATATAAATAAGAAAGGTGGTAATAATAATGGCAGCAGTTTATTCGGCAGGTGATTTTAGAAACGGAACAACTTTTGAAATGGACGGCAATGTATTTAGAGTAGTTGAATTCCAACATGTTAAACCAGGCAAAGGATCAGCATTTGTTAGAACAAAAATTAAAAATGTTATAACAGGAGCAGTTTTAGAAAAAACATTTAATCCTTCTGAAAAATTTCCCGGTGCTGATATTGAGAAAAAAGAAATGCAGTATTTATATGAAGATGGTGGAATATATTATTTCATGGATAATGAAACATATGATCAAACACCATTAAATAAAGAACAGCTAGGAGAAAGTTTGAAGTTCTTAAAAGAAAATATGAATGTTAAACTATTATCATATAAAGGAAATGTATTTTCTATAGAATTACCTATTTCTGTTGAATTTGAAGTAAAATATACAGAACCAGGATTTGCAGGTAATACAACTACAACTTCTGGAAAACCTGCTACACTTGAAAATGGATATGAATTAATGGTTCCAATGTTTATTAACATTGGAGATGTGATTAAAGTTGATACAAGAACAGGTGAATATATGGAAAGAGTATAAAATAGAAAGGAACCTAAATGTCAGATTTTAATAAAAAATATCAAGAACTCATTTCTGAACTTGAAAAGAGTATAAAAGACAAGAATGAATTAAATCAAATTAAAGGGATACTTAGCGAACTCGTGATTTTTCTTACTGATAGAGTAAGTAAATCAGTTGAGATGGAAAGTGATATAAATAAGATTGATAGAAATGTAAGAAGATTGCAAAAAAGAATCGAAGAAATAGAAGAGGATATTTATGTTGATATAGATGAAGATGTGGAGTCACTAGAAAAATTAGGGTATGACCAAATGCATGACCATGATTATGAATTTGAAATAATTTGTCCATATTGTGATTATGAGTTTATAACTGATAATAGTTACAAAAACAACTCTACGATAAAATGTCCGAAATGTAAAAAAATAATTGAATTAGATTGGAATTTTGAAAATAATAATAGCTCCAATTTAGATGAAAATGAATACTATTATGAGGAAGAAAATGACACAGAGAATAAAAAACAAATTGCAGAAAACAATGAAAAATATAGTATAGATGTTAAAACACCTAAAAACGAAAAATATAATAATTCTAAAAATAAGAAAAACAAAAATGAGGAAGATGAAGACGAAGATATGTAGATGTAATTATTAGTGGCGTGTAATCTAAATAATAGCTATTTATAGTTTATATTTTAGAATACTCGCCCTATTTAAATGCTATAATAATCCAGCGGATTAACTGCTTGACTATTAACTTTTATTGTAAAATGAAGGTGAGATCCAGTACTAGCACCATTAGTTGGATTTCCGTTTGAATCGCGATAGGGATTATTAGAGATGCCATATACATTTTTAGGACCGACAGTACCAATAACTTGGTTCTTATGTATTTTGTCACCTATAGATACATAAAAAACTGGAGATACGTGACAATATGATATTGCAATATCAGGATGATTAATTAGCTGATAGGATATAGTATAGCCACCACCAGCTCCCCATGAAGCAAAATATACATTACCATCATCTACAGCAACTAATTTAGTTCCTTCAGGAGCCGGTATATCAATTCCAGAATGGTATGTTGATGCACCAGAAGTTGGACTAGTACGTTTTCCAAAGAATGATGAAATATTATAATGTTCGGGAATAGGCCACACAAAATTATAAGAAGATGAAATAGAATTACAAATGTATTCATTGCTATTTAAAATAGTAACAATATTTAAAGATAAAGAACAAATAACACTAAGAAAACAAATAATAACAATGAAAATAAAGAATATCTTTATAGTATCAATAAAAGCACTAAACAAAAAAACTCCTTAATCTTTGAAATTAGTGCAAAAAATGGCAGGGGTAGAAGGATTCGAACCCTCACGCACGGTTTTGGAGACCGGAATGCTACCATTAACATCATACCCCTATATGAAATTATTAATAACAATATATATAATAACATAAAGTAAAAAAAATATCAATAGATATTGAATAAAAAAATAATAGGAGATTTTTATGGAAAAAATAAAAAAGATATTAAAAAAAGTTATGACTAAAGAAGTTATTTTATATATACTATTCGGACTTTTAACCACTATTGTTAATTGGGTATTATTTTACATATTAAATGACAAATTAGGTTGGAATGAAAATGTTGCAAATATAATCTCCATTATAGCAGCTGTATTAGTAGCTTATGTAACAAATAAAGATCTTGTATTCCACTCTGAAGCCAAAGGATTCAAAGAAAAGTTTATCGAATTTTGGAAGTTTATTGCTGGAAGAGCAGCAACAATGGTACTAGAGTGGGGAATAGCTGCACTATTGTTTTTGACACCAATTCCAAAGCTAATTACAAAAATGATAGTTACAGTAATAATTGTAATATTAAACTTTTTTATAAGTAAATTTTTTGCTTTTAAAAAAAATAAGTAAAAGGTATTGAAATAAAAATGATTGTATTGTAGAATATATATATACTAAAGAAAGGAATAAAAAAACATGGCAGATAGAAGAATAGGAGAAAGAAGAGCGCCGGAGAAAGGGATTATTAAAATTCCCCTAAAGAGGATGATTTTGTATTTAATATTTGCAATAATATTACTTTCTTCAGTTGTTGGAAATATTATATTATCAATTATGTATTCAGAAGCTAAAAAAGAAATGGATTTTTATACTGGAAGCTATACATCCGAGATTACAGAAAATGAAAGTCCTTATGAAGTTCATGTTGAAGCAGATAAAGAACAGATATCTCCAGGTGAAACTGTTAATTTTAATATAAGTGTAAAAGTAAATGATCCAAACAGCAAAGGAGTAATTATGCTAGAGTCGATGTTTCTTTATGATACCGAATACTTTGATTGTAAAGTGATTGGAGCTACTAGCAATAATTGGGAAATAAAATATATTTTAAATAACTATTTTATTGCTAATAAAAAGGATTTACTACCAAGCTATGGAGATGAAATTGTTGCTAAAGTATCATTTACTGCTAAGAAAAAATCGAGTAAAGCTGAACAAACTATTTCTTTTGAACAGTTTAAAATTACAACTGAAAATGAAGAGAAAGTAGAATTTCCTGCACAGTCTGTTAGCGTCATAATAAAGTAATAAAATGAATGATAAACAAGCTATGATAAAAGATCATAGCTTGTTTTTATTCATTAAATAGAGCAGGGATATAAATATTTGCAATTTTTTCGTAAATATGATATAATAAATTTGGTGAGTTGTGTAAAAAAGGAGGCGAGGTTGATGAAAATATTAAAATTGACTATAGCTTTATATATTATACTAATACTTACATTAATATCAAGTAAAATTTATGCAAATGAAATAATTACAGCAAATAATATATCACAAAACACAATAGATTATGTGCCTGGGACAAATATTTTAATAGGAGACTTAAATAATGACAGAATTATAGATTCAAGCGATATTCTTTTAATATTAAGACATATTTCAGCTTCACAAACAAATTATGAAGAATGGTTATTAAAAGATGACTCATTAAAAGCTGCAGACTTAACTGGAGATGGAAAAGTTGATGATGAGGATAGCTTAAAACTATTAAGATATGTATCTGCTAAAAACAATAAGGAAATTGCAAAAGAACATGAAGATTGGTTAAACTTAAAAATAGGTCAAAATGAAAATATAGAAATTAGTCAAGTATATCTTAGTAAAGCGGAAATTTCATTAAAACAAGGAAGTACAGAGCAATTAGTTGCTATTATTGTTCCAACAATCGCAAAAGATGTAAAATTAAGTTGGCAATCACAAAATGCTGATATTGTTGAAGTAAACGATAATGGAATGATAACAGGAAAAAGCCCCGGAATAACCAATATAACAGTTAGAACAGAAAATAATAAAGTAGGAGAATGTATTGTTACAGTAGAAAAAGAAGAGAATAATATAATTGATATAAGAACTGATGAACTTCCACCTGCTATGATATCATCTCATCTACAACCAAATAACACGACAACTCCTAATTCAGCTGAGATGAATGAACAACAACAGCAAATTTTGGAGGCTCAGCAACAACAGCAAATACAAGAAGTACAACAACAACAAATTTTGGAGGCTCAACAACAACAACAAATACAAGAAGTACAACAGCAACAAATTTTGGAGGCTCAGCAACAACAGCAAGTACAAGAAGTACAGCAGCAACAAATATTAGAGGCTCAGCAACAACAGCAAATACAAGAAGTACAGCAGCAACAAATACTAGAGGCTCAGCAACAACAGCAAATACAAGAAACACAGCAACAACAACAGATACAGGAAGCACAACAACAGGATTTATACTTTAATACTCAAAGAGAAATATTACCAATTGCTACGCCAACACCTACACCAATTTTAACACCAACACCAACACCTGAAATTACACCAACCCCAGAAATAGAAGCAGAAGGTATAGCAATTGAAGGAGCTCAGACTTTAGATATAAGTAAAACAAAATCAAAAAAGCTTACATATACTATAAGACCAAAGAATGCAACAAATCAAACAGTAACATGGACAAGTAGTAATTCAAAAGTTGTAGAAGTAAATTCAAGTACAGGAGAAATAACAGCAAAAAGTAATGGTGAAGCAACGATTACAGTAACAACTGTAAACAACAAAAAAGGAACTTGTAAAATAAGAGTAATAACTACATGTAATAGCGTTAATATTTCAAACTCAAAAAATGATTTATTAATTGGAACAACGCTTCAATTAAGGGCAACAGTAGCACCAGAAACAGCGACAAACAAAGCCTTAAAATGGGCGTCAAGTAACAAAAATATTGCAACAGTAGATGGGTATGGAAAAGTTACAGCAAGAGGAAATGGTACAGCAACTATTACAGCAACGACTGTAGATGGAAGCAACAAAAGTGCTTCATTTACAATAGATGTAGGTACATATCCAACAAGAGTAACTTTAAATAAAAGTAGTGTAGGAATGGAGATAGGACAAAAAATCAATTTAACCGCAACAATTTCACCACCTACAAAGAATTTATCACCAGGATATGACAAAGTTACATGGTCTAGTAGCAATAATAAAGTGGCTACAGTATCGAGTAACGGAAAAGTTACCGCAAAAGGTGAAGGAAAAGCAAAAATTATAGCAAAAACAAAGAATAATATAAGTGCAAGCTGTGAGGTATCAATAGATGCAACAAAGATTAGCTTAGACAGAACAATTGTAATGATAGATAATATACATTACAATATTGCAGATTTAAAAGCTACTTTAACATCAAAAGAATTATACAATGAAAAGAACATAACATGGAGTATAGATACACCAGGAGTAGTGAAGTTCCAAAAGGATGGTAAAATGCACTCAAAAATTACAGGAACAGATGATGCTCAAATTGTTGGTTTAAAATTTGGAACAGCTAAACTTACAGCATCAATTCCAAATGGAAAATCAGCAACCTGTAAAATAAAAGTTATTACCTCTTCAAAGGAAGATACAGGCCAAGATAGACGTGTAGACTGGAATCACGGCGGTAAAATCTTCACATTTTTCCTAAGAAAAGGTACATGGGGTGATGAATATGCTGAGTCATATGTTAACAACGCAGCTAAAATTGTAAAGAAATATCAAGATTCAAAATTCAAAGATGAAGCTGCAGAAAAAACAGTATGGACTTATAAACAAAAAAGTCTAAAAATTCAAGTAGATGAAAAAGCAGAGAAAATATTGAGTACTTCTGGAAACGTATATAATGACACAATAACTCCAAGATATCATTCAGATTTTGAAGGAAAAGCAATGCCAAGGAAAAAAGGAGAATTATCACCTACTGACTACTTGCTACTATTCACAAGTAAAAACGAATGGGCATATTTTTTCAATAAGAATAAATCAGGAGAATGGAAGCTAGTATGCTCTAAAGCAGCAGCAGCAGGATATTGTAGAGACGAATTTGAAAAATACTTGAGTTTGTATAGAAGAACTGGACTACTAGATTTAGAATTATCATATATGGATTGCTCAAGAGATCAAACATCATTTCAAAACTCAGTACATAAAGATGTAGGTTCAATTCAAGGTGAACCACAATCAGCGGGATGTATACGTATTGCATATACAAATCAACCAATGTACTACTGGGTATTTGCAAAAGCAGGAGTTGGAACAAGATTAATATTATTTTAATATAATAAATAGAAACTAAAAGAAGCAAATTACAGTAGAGCACTGTAATTTGCTTTTATAATTTTTATTCCCTATTTATATTGACAAAAAATAGAAATAAGAATATAATAAAATTATATAGTGATGGGGATGTAATGGCTTCGACATTGATCCAGAAATATTATAAGCGAGTAGTGGATGGTTGCTTTGGCCACTTTAAATCAAGCAAATTAAATATAAACGCTGATAATAGAGAATTAGCATACGCTGCCTAGAAAAGGCACGTCACTTAATGCAGTATCCTACTGACTATATTAAGTGTTAAACCTAGTAGGAAACAAAGCTATTTTTTCCATAGAGATAGTGGGTAAATATATGGATATGATTAATTAAAGCACGTTTACTTACTTGATTAATTGAAATATAAAAAGTAAACTGCACTCGGAGAAAGTAATGTGGAAAGATTAATGGACGTGGGTTCAACTCCCACCATCTCCACCAAGTAATGTAAAAAGTTAAAAACTCCTTTTTTAACTTTTTTTGATGTCGGTCGAAATAAATTATCTGTAACTCACTAACGTTCGAACAGCTAATTCAATCTCCACCAAGTAATGTAAAAAGTTAAAAACTCCTTTTTTAACTTTTTTTGATGTCGGTCGAAATAAATTATCTGTAACTCACTAACGTTCGAACAGCTAATTCAATCTCCACCAAGTAATGTAAAAAGTTAAAAAAAGCCCCATTGACAAATGGGGCTTTTAATTATATAATATGAACGAAATAAAATTAGAAAGGACTTTAAGTAAATGGAAAATAAGGTATTAATATTTGGGCACAGAAATCCAGACACAGATACTATATGCTCAAGTATAGTTGCAACAAAATTAGCAGATTATCTTGGATACGATGCAGAAGCAGTAAGACTAGGAAAATTAAATAAAGAAACAGAATATGTTTTTAAGTATTTAGGAATAGAACCACAAAGAGAGATTTCAACAGTTGAAGAAGGACAAAAAATTATTTTAGTAGATCATAATGAAGCAAGTCAAAGTGTTGAGGGGAGAGAAGGAGCAGAAATAATAGCAGTAATTGATCACCATAGAATAGCTGACTTTGCAACAACATCACCTCTTTATTACATAGCTAAACCGTATGGTTGTACAGCAACAGTTTTATTTGAATTGTATAAACAACATAATGTAGAAATAGACAAAGAAACAGCAATGCTAATGTTAAGTGCAATAATTTCGGACACATTATTACTAAAATCTCCAACATGCACTGAAAAAGATGCCCTAGCACTAAAGCAACTTGAAAAAATTGCTAAAATAGATGCAAATAAATATGGCATAGATATGCTTAAAGCTGGAACAGATATTAGTTCGTTCACAGCAAAAGAAGTTATAGATATGGATGCAAAATTGTTTTCTGAAAAAGGCAAAAAATTTGTTGTTGCACAGGTAAATACTGCAGACATAGATGATGTTTTTTCAAGAAAAGAAGACATTTCATTTGCAATGGAAAAGGAAATAGCAGATAAGGAATTAGACTTTTTCTTATTTGTAATAACTGATATTGTAAATACCAATTCAAAAGTTATTGCACTAGGAGAGGATAAAGACATTATAGAAAATGCATTTAAAAAAGAGCTTGATGAAGAAGACTCAATGCTACTTGAAGGAGTAGTTTCAAGAAAGAAACAAATAGTGCCACCTATATTGGATAATTTATAAAACAAGATATTAAAACATAATGTGACATGTAGACTGATTTTTTATGGCGCAAAGAGGTAGCTTTTTGTTCCTAGTTATAAAAACTTTGCCTATTTGTCACATTTTTTAGGAAATGCTTAAAATAATAACTAACACATAAAAAATGATAATAATAATGGAGAAAATAAATGAAAGAAAAAATTAATTTAAAAAAAATTTTAGTTGTAATTATAATAATTGCAGCAATTATAATTGCAATCTTTTCTTTTTTAGTGAACAATAAAGGAAATGATACTGTAAAAATGAATGAAAACAGAAGATTTCAAGAAATTGGACTGAAATATCTTATAGAAAATGAGTTTCTAGATTATAAACAATTAAATATATTAAATAAAAACGGAGATGAGTATCAAGAAACAAATAAATATGTTTTTGCTATTAGTAAGACAATGGAAAAAAATAGAAGTAATATTGCTTCAACTGAAGACGTAAAGCAAATGTATTCGTATTATTTTGGCTACAATTTAGATTTAGATGAAGAAAGTGAAATTATTTCAAATATACAAGAAAAATCAAAAAACAAATATGCATATGATGAAGAAAATAGAAACATAATTGAAGAACAAGAGAAAATAGACAATATAGAAAATAATAATGGAGAAACTGAACTTGACGATAATGAAGAAAATGTAGACAATTATTTTTACGAAATAACCGAGATAAGTTATAAAGAGGATATATGCGAGATTAAACTTAACATAAGGGTATATGATGATATCAAAATTTCTGAATATTTAATAAATGAACAATATGATGATGAATTCGAAAGAGAAAAGAATTATTATCTATATAATAAAATATATTCAGATGATACAATTGATTATAGTACTAAGAATCAAATTATATCTAAAATAATAACAGATGAAAACAAAGAAAATCTTACTAAAAAAATTCGAGAGGCAGTATTAACAATCAAGATAGACAAAGATAGGTATATAATAGAAGATTATATAGAAGACCAAGAAGTATCATAAATGAACTATTAAATGGGGGAAAAAATTTATGAATAGACTATCAGGAATTACAAACAAAAGTGAGAAAGGAATCTCTATTGCGACACTTGTTGTCACAATAATTGTACTAATAATACTTGCCGGGATAACAATATGGTTACTATTTGAAAATGGATTATTGGGAAATGCTGATAAAGCTGTTAATATTCAAAAGATATCAGAAGAAAAAGAAGCAATTGAATTTGCATATGCTGAAGCAAATATAGACTATTTGAATAAAGGAACACCTATTTACGCTAATATAATGAAAGATAAATTGTTATATTATGATGATAAAGTTGAAACTAGAGATCTTGAAATTGAAGAAAAAGAAGAAGACGATGATGTTTTAATAAATAATGAAAATATAGTGGGATACATAGAAATAATCTTCAGTACAGGAAACAAATATATAGTTGCAGCTGTTGATAATTTCAATTACACAATAAAATATAATTTAAATGGAGGAACACTATCACTACCTAATCCAGAGACTTATAATTCAGATACTGAAACATTTACCCTAAATAATCCAACTAGAAATGAAGCAGAATTTGCTGGCTGGACGGGAACTGATTTAACAGAAAGGACATTATATGTTACAATCAACAAAGGTAGTAAAGGTGATAGGGAATATAAAGCTAACTGGAAGGGAAAAATATATCACATAATATATGATGCAAATGGTGGAGAAAACCCACCTGAGATACAATCCAAGGAGATAGGAAATGAGATAACACTTAGTTATGAAAAGCCTACAAGAGAAGGATACACATTTAAAGGATGGTCAACAAAGCTATATTCAACGGAAGTTGAATATGCAAGCGGAGCCACGTTTGACAAAGATGAAGATATTATATTGTATGCAGTTTGGGAACTTACAAATTACAACATAGTATATGATTTAGATGGAGGAAATGTAAGTGGAAATCCAAGTAGTTATAATATTAATTCTGAAACATTTACACTTAATAATCCAACAAAAGATAATTTTACTTTTAAAGGATGGACTGGAACGGGATTAAATGGAAAGCAACTAAATGTTACAATACAAAAAGGCAGCTCTGGCAATCTTTCATTTAAGGCAAACTATGGAATAGTAAATTATATTATTGATGAAGTACAATATGCTACAACCTTAGAAGAAGCAGTTGAATTAGCAAGTAATAACTCTACCATAAAAATTATAAGTGATGTAAATGATGAATCTAATCAAATTGAAATTAATAAAAACATTAAGTTACAATTACAAGGACATACAATAAGAACAAGTCAAACTATTAATATTGCGGAAAATGCAGCTGTACAAATATTAAGTGGAAATATAAAAAATGACGTATCAACTACAATCATTAATCAAGGAACATTAACTATTGGAACCCTAGAAAATGAAGTACTTGAAACACCTACTATTGAAGGAAAAAATATAGGGGTAGAGAATAAGGGAACATTTAATTTTTATGATGGACAAATAATAGGTGAAAAAGCGATTAAAGGAAGAATTCAGAACACTCCTGAACAATACTTTACAATCATAAATAACAATGGAGGAAAGGAAATTGCAAGCTTAATTATGATTTCAGATCCTGTTGCAAGGATTGATGATATATATTATAATTCATTAAGTAAAGCAGTTGAAAGGCAAAGAACAGGGGAAATTGTTACCTTAATAAAGGGAATTGCATTAGATGCAACTTTAAATATAACTAAAGATACAACAATTGATTTAAATGGTTTTAGTATTTCAACAACACAAAATAGTTATCTGATTTCAAATAATTCTAATTTAGAATTAATAGATTCAGCTGGTGGAGGAGAAATATTTGGAACAACACATGATGTAATTGAGAATAATGAAAATGCAAATCTTGTTATAAATGGAGCTGCTGTCACTATTAAAGCATCTGGAGCCTATAATTTATATAAAAATGCAATATATAACTGTAAAAATGCAAAACTAGAATTAAAAGCAGGTATAATAAAAGCAGATGCAAGTTATTTAAATTGTATTTCTAACAATGCTGGAATTGTAAAAATTACAGGAGGAACTCTTCAAGCAACTAAAACCAATAATAGAGGTATATATAATGAAGATGCTACAGGGGAAGCTCCAGCAAATGGTAGGATTAACATTCAATCCGGTATAATAGATGCATATTATGGAATATATAATAAAGCTAGCAACATAGAAGATGTTAACATAAATGGAGGAACTTTTACAGGTACGTATAGTGTTTATTTAGATGGCAGTGGTAATGTAAATATAAACAATGGTGATTTTCAAGTTGTAATATACAATAAAAATTCAGGAAAGATAATATTTAATAATGGAATAGCCAAATCGTTTACAAATGATGCAAATGGAGAAATTATAATTAATGATGGAACAATAACTGGTACAATAAAAAATACAGATCAAGGAAATATTAAAATATATGGAGGAACTATCGAATCAACTATAAAGGAAACGATCACTAATGGATCAACTGGAACGATAGATATTAATAATGCAACTATTATATCCTATCATCCAATTGTTAATAAATCAAAGGGAACCATTAATATTAATAATTCTAATATAACATATAGTATAAGTGAAGCTGATAGCAAGGTTTGTTACGGAGTTTCTAATGATTCTTCAGGAAGTATTACTCTGGAAAATAGTAATATTATTCTTGAGAAGAAAGATAATAGCAAAAAATCATATGGTAATATTTATGGAATTTATAATAAAACAAATGGAAGAATAGATTTAATAAACACATCTATTAAGGTCCTAACAAATGGAATTGCTACTAGCTCAAATAAATCAATAGTATATGGAATCTATAATAATAGTGGAATTATTAATTATAGAGGAACGGGAAAAATTGATGTTAAAAGAAATCTGGATGTTAGTTCATCATATTCATATTCATATGGAGTTTTTAATGATAGAGGCACAGTTAATATAGGAATAAAAGATAACAACTATCAAAAAGATGTTCTGGAAATTGATGTTGATGATATTGGACTTATAAATACAAATGGAATAATTACGTTTTATGATGGAACAATTTCAGGAAGCACTTCTTATAATGGAATAATTAATGATATTGAAAGTAATTATAAGATAAATATAGAAAATAGTGATAAACAAGTTATGTCATTGATATCTATTAATGGAGATTATATTGCTGAAATACTGGAAACTGGACAAAGATACTCAACAATTCAAGATGCTGTAAATGCATGTGATACTACTAGAAAGTATAATATTAAATTAATTAAATCAACAATTTATTTCACTGGAGAGGACATAAATATTGGTACAGGAAAAAATATATTAATAGACGTAAATGGCAGCACATTAAAAATTGGAACTGGAATAATAAATAATGGTTTACTTGAATTAACAGACTCAAACGAAACTAAAGGAAAGATTAGTATAAATAAAACTGTAGTAAACAATAATTATCTTAATATTAATGGAATAGATGCTCAATTGCTTCCAAATGATAATAGCTTATTTGCAAACAACAAAACAGGGACAATGGATATTAATTCCAGCACATTAAGTCTGGAATGTGAAGGAACTTCTGATGGTTCGATTATTGCAATATATAATTCAGGAAGTTTAACGATAAATGATAATACATTATTAACAACAAATTCTAACTTATACACAAAGGCAATTTATAATTTAAGAGGCGAGGTAAATATAAATGGAGGAACAATAGAAACAAATAATCAAACAGGTGCATATAACATATATAATGAATATAAGTTAATCAAAGATGGAATTTTAATAAATAACTCAGGAAACAGCGATTACGATGTTAGTCCAACAAATGGAAACCTATATTTTGCAAATACATCATATTGTACAATCAAAGTGGACCTAACTGGAAAATCAGGAACATATAAAGCTAAGGTAGAATTGCTAGAAAGAG
>JAFWMA010000017.1 GCA_017510825.1 Clostridia bacterium
AAATAATCTCTAACTACTTGTAATTTAAAATCATCAGAATATCTTTTATTTTTCATACTTATCCTCCATTGATATATTTATTATATACCAAATAGGGACAGTAGTAAATAGGTGTGGTAATATCGTTCCGCTGTCCACCTATATAAAATTGGTTTACAAACCAGTTTTGTATAGGTATCCATTTTTATAGTTCTTCCATTTTCAGGCGTTTGTTGTTTTTCCATCTTTTTCTTACATATCTGTTTCGTCATATTCATACTCATATTTTCCTTCATCTGATTTTATTTCTTCTTTGATTTCTTTTTTATTTTTCCCTGTTTCGTTTTTAAATTTTGTTTCTTTTATTTTTTCTATTTTTGTTGCTCTATTATCCATTATTTGATTAAGTTTATCAGCAAAATCTGGAATTAAATCTAATAATTTATCAATAGAAGAGCAATGCTCAACTGGTAGAAGTTTTACTCCTGTTGATTGAACTACAATAAATGCGATAGGACTAATGCTTACTCCTGCTCCAGATCCTCCTCCAAATGGCATTCTTACTTTATCACTATTAGATTTTTCCTCTTTCTCACCTTTTGTTGTAATTCTTTTTTCTGTTTTTCCTTTAAACTCGCTTCCTCCTGCTGCAAACCCAAAGTTAACTTTTGATACTGGTATGACGACTATGTTATTCGATGTTTCAATAGGCTCTCCTATTATTGTATTTACATCAATCATTTCTTTTATTGAATTCATAGCAGTATTCATTAATCCTTCAATCGGATATTCACTCATTATTATTCTCCTTTACTATTTGTTTATTGTTATTATTTACCTTTTTTGTGAATTATATACATTTAAGTTTTATTATTGAAAGTTTATACACTAAAAGTCAATGAAAAAATAGGTCAGATACTTTTTGGTTCCTGACCTATTTTTCCTATTTTCTATACATAAAATATTGGTGTTTATCGAGTTATTGAGGTAACATTGGTTCCTACAAGTGCAGCAAAATTATGTTGATTACGAATATCAACAAGGAAAGCAAAGTGGTGAGACTCAGATTTTTTGATTATTATTCGATGTACCTACTTTATATGCTGTTGTATATTTGGTGCTAACTGTTTTTAAGGTATTATTACTATATCCTATTTCTCCTCCATATATTCCTAAGTTTGTTTGTTCTACTGCTATATATCCTGGAGTTCTTTCCCATAGTCCTCCACTCATATCATATATTCCATATATGTTTGATGTAGTTGAGGCATTTTCTCCTCCATTGTTCCATTCTTTATTGTTATTATTGTATCCTGTTACTGCATATACACTTGCTTTATTATTTCCATTTGCTTTTGTGGTTGATACTCCACCATTATTTAGATTTTTTGTATTTACATTTATATCTGTTTGTCCTGCTCCTATAAATCCATATTTACTTCGAGCCAAGTATGCTACAGCTCCCCATTCACTATTTTTCATAAGATGTGAGTCTACATCATTTCCTAATCCATATATATTTCCATCTTCATTTAATTTGCTTGATATTAAATAAGCATTATCATGATTTATATAATTCATTGAATATGTTGAGCCTTGAAATGTTGGATATTTTATTGGAGTTGGGGTACTACCATATACTCCATCTTGCCAATTTCTTGCTGATATGTTTCCATCTGCTGTTGCACTTGGTTTTTCTCCTTGTACTTCTAATTTTTCTCCCTTTATCCTTTCGTGTTTTATTATGTTTATCCTAATCAAAAATTTTATATTCAAATTTAAATTGCAGATTTTGGAATAACCACTAATGGTCTAAATCCATAAGTGTCTATTCTAGCCAAAGCCCCATATATACTACCGTTATAATATATGGTTCTCAAGTACATTGTATTCATAGATGCAGGAGCTGCTAACCAATATCCTCTTGCTTTAGATGTATTTGTTATTACCCACATATTTCCTTCAGTATTCCACATTGCATTTGTTGTATCCAAATCTTCTATTTTTCCAATAAGGTTCCAATTTGTATCTATTTCTGTTTTAACTTGATACCCCATATTATTCCATCCGTTATTTTCTGTTGCCTCTTCATATCCTATTATTTTATTTGTGTGAGTAGTTACATTTGATTCATTATATGATTTTACAAACATCTCCATTGTTGGTCCTCCTATTGCATATGCTCCATCAATCCCATCAGCAAACATTTCCCATTTATTTGTATCCATCATATATGCACAAGAACAAATATTTGCATTTTTGTTAGTAGGATATGCATCAACCCATCTTAAATATGTACTTACTAATGGATTTCTGGTTGTTTCTCCAGCTTTAAGCATACTTGCACCAGATCCCTTTTTATATTCTGTTGTTTTTGTCAATACATAATCATTATAGCTACCATTGCTACAAAAACTTGCATTATAAGCTTCATTCATTCCGTTTCTTTTCATTAAATCTGTTGCTCCATATTCTACTCCGTTTACTGTATTTCCTGAACATGGAAGATATTTATTTTCTACATAATCCTTCGCTATTACATATATATTGTTTAAATCTGCATAGAATAATTGCCATTTTATTTTCGGATCTACTGTAGATTCATAATCTGTAGTTTGTCCATAAAGGTCACTTAAACTTTTATCTGTTTTTAAGTCTGAAATTTTTATTTTCATTTCTCCTAATTCATCAATATCTCTTTCCACTTGTTGCATCATACCTTTTTCATCTTTTGTTGCATTTGCCCATGTGTTTGATGCATATTGAGCCTTATCCATCACCCCATTGTCATTTAATACTAAACTTATAGTAACCCCTGCTAATATTAAAAGCACTATTATTGTAACAACAAGTGCAACTAATGTTATTCCTGCTTCTTTTATAGAGTGAGTCAAGTAATTATTTTCAATACTTTTGAATATTGATTTTTTGTTCATTTTTATTCTACTCTCCTTTATATAAAAATATATACATAATTTACTTCATTTCATTTTTATTAATTTTTTATTTTTCTCAAGCTTAGACCTTTAAAATTTAACTGTGTAAATTCATTCCTTCCTTAAAAATTTACACTTGTTTTTATTATTTATATACTATCATTCTTTTTATTTTTTTACAACCCCTTAAATCGAACACGATATATATATATACACAGCCACATAGGTCTTTGCTTTTTATTACATTTATATTAAATTTTTGTGACATTCCTTTATGCTGTATTTAATAAAAAACTAAAAAAATGAAAAGAGGACACTTATCAAAGGCTAAAAAAACAGTTTGGGCTAAATGTCTTCCCTTCACTTTTTTAGTTTTTAAGTGTCTTCATATTCTAGTTTTTGTATATTAATGAATTGATTGGTACTATTAGTTTTATTTGTGATTTTAAATTAAAGGTAAATTCATCTTTATAAACTGGATATAATTCATAATTAAAGTTGTTAATTATATTTGTAATTTGATTATCTGAAATTTTTTGTTTTTCTGCTATTTCTGAAATATAACCTGTTATAAATATTGATATAAGTGAGTTTAAAATCCCAATAGCAATTGCGGTTACTCCTGCATTAGTTAAACCTATCTTTAAAGTTATATTTGAATCATGTACTGTTACTTTTGATAAAACTTTGTTTTTTATTTTGTTTATGAATATTTTTTGTTTTTTTCTTTTTAATCCATATTTTATTAGATTTTTTCTTTTTTGTTTGTAATTATACTTTATTAATTTGTATGTAATAATGTTTATTTTTTCATTGTCAAATTTTAACCATAGTATAGGTATTACTGAAAATAGTAAGAATTCAATTTTTATTTCAATTTTCATATAATTAAAGATTTTTTCATATTTTTTCTTTGCTATAAGTTTATATATTTTTTTTAATTTATTGATATCTTCAATTTCAATTTTATTAAAGTCAATTTCAATACTTGAAAGTAATATTGTAATTATTATTGAAACTGTGCTTAACAGTAAATAAAAAACTATCATTTCTTTTCTCCAATGATAGTTTTTCCAATTTTTATTATTTTTAAACTCATTTCATCTTTTTCTTTTTTTTAACTTTAATATCTCCAAAAAGTTTTTCTTGTTCAGTTATTACTTTGTCTCTCCTAGACATTTCTAATAATCCTGAAAAGGCAGTAACGACTTCTTGTGGTTTGCATTTATTAAGTGAAAAAAGTCTATTAAATACAAATTTTGATTTTTTTACTAATTCTCTATACATAGTTTTTACTGTATCACCCACAGTGTAGTTTTCTATTATTGATATTTTTTCAATGTTGTCTGCATTTTTATTAATTTTTACCTTATTATTATCTATTATTTTACTATAGATTTTTGATAATTCATTGTAGTCATATTTTTCTTCAAGTTCCTGTTTAGGTAGTTCAAGTTTTTCTCCAACATTTCTAAATATTCTCTTGCTTCCTTCATTAAAAAGATTTCTAAGGGAACTAGTACTCTCTTTATATTTTTTGTATTCAATAATTCTATGTATCAATTCTTCTTCAGTAAGCATTTCTTCCTCATCTTCTTGTCTCGGCAGTAATTTTTTTGATTTTAAATATAGTAAATTAGATGCCATTATTAAAAATTCACTTGTTATCTCTAAATCCATTTTTTCCATTTTATTAATATAATCAATGTATTGATCTGTGATTTCATTAATATTTACATCATATATATCCATTTTATTTGAGTCAATAAAATGACACAATAAATCTAGTGGTCCCTCAAAATTTTCAATTTTTATATTATATTTTTTTGTTTCTAGTGAAAATAAATTTTGCATTATATTGCCTCTTTAATACTTTCTTCTCTATATCCTTTTTTCATTAAATATCTCTTTATTTCTGCTTCATCCATTTTCGATTTCTTTTTTTCAAATAAATGTATTGCAGAGTTTACCTCATAATCTTTCATCTTTTCTTCGTGTGACTGTATGTAGTTGTCTATTTCTGAAGTTTTTACTCCCTTTGCCATAAGCTTATATTTTATTTCTTTAATTGATAAATGTTTCAAAGTTATAAAATCGCTTATTGCTCTATCTATATATATTTCATCATTAATGTAGTCTTTCTCTTTTAAATCTTCAATAACATCTTCTAGTAGTATTTCATCATATTCTTTAGAAAATTTCTTCCTAACTTCACTTTCAGTTCTTTTTTTATAAAAGATGAATTTCAATATTCGTGTTTTAGCTTTATCGAGATCTTCTAAAGAATATGTATTTTCACTTTCAATTTTTTTATCGTCAGATTGTGAGTTGTTAGTTAGTTTTTTTATATCTTCTAAGCTATAAGTTTTCAATGCATACACCTCACTTTTGGCTATATTTGCTTAATTACTAAGCAGTTCTTTATTTAATTCTTTTATTCTTTTAGCTCTTCCTCTTTAGTTTTATCTTCTTCGTCACTTAAGCTTTTTTCAAATGCTAAATCAAAATTATTTCTAACTTTTTTCTCAATATCTGCCATTATTTCTGGGTTCTCCTCTAAGTATTTTTTAGCATTTTCTCTTCCTTGTCCTATTCTATTTCCGCCATAAGAAAACCATGCTCCACTCTTATCCACTATATCTAAATTAACGGCTAAGTCTAAGATATTTCCTGATTTTGATATTCCTTTTCCGTATATAATATCCATTTCTGTATCTCTAAATGGGGGAGCAACTTTATTTTTTACAACTTTTACTCTTGTTCTGTTTCCAACAACTTCTCCGTCTTGCTTAATATTTTCAATTCTTCTTATATCAAGTCTTACTGAAGAGTAGAATTTAAGTGCTCTTCCTCCAGGTGTTGTTTCAGGATTTCCAAACATTATGCCAACTTTTTCTCTTAATTGGTTAATAAATATTATTGTACAATTTGTTTTGTTTATTATTCCTGCTAGTTTTCTTAGAGCTTGTGACATTAACCTTGCTTGTAGTCCAACATGTGAGTCTCCCATATCACCATCAATTTCTGCTTTTGGTACTAATGCAGCAACAGAATCAACAACTATTATATCAATTGCACCTGATCTAACTAATGCTTCTGCTATTTCTAAAGCTTGTTCACCTGTATCTGGTTGTGAAACTATCAAATTGTCTATGTCAACACCTAAATGTTTTGCATAAACTGGATCTAAAGCATGTTCAGCATCAATAAAAGCTGCCTCTCCACCCATTTTTTGTGACTCTGCTATTATATGTAATGCTAAGGTAGTTTTTCCTGATGATTCAGGGCCAAAAACTTCGATTATCCTTCCTTTTGGAACTCCTCCAATTCCTAACGCAATGTCTAAACTTAGAGCTCCTGTAGGAATAGCTTCTACTTCCATTGTTTTGTATTCTCCAAGTTTCATTACTGAACCTTTTCCAAATTGTTTCTCAATTTGCCCCATTGCCATTTCAAGTGCTTTTTGCTTTTCATCATTAATTTTTACTTCTACTTTTCCTTTTTCTTTTTTTGTAGCCATTATTTTTCCTTTCTGAAGATTTATTTTTTATAAAATTAAATATATCTTCATTTAATTTTTTAAACATATGTTTGTATATGTCTATTATATATTAAAAATTAAATTTGTCAATACTTTTTACGAACATTTTTTTGTTTTTAATTTATTGTTGTCTAAACCACTCATTAAAGTTATAATAGGTGTAATAATTGTTTGATTTAAAATCCCCCCCAACATTTGCATTTAATATTACTGCACCTTTATTTCTATATAATCCAATATATGGAACATCATCTGCAACTTGCTTTTCAATTTCTGAATATTTGTCAAGTATTTCAATTTTAGACATTATATCATCATTATAGTAATTGGCAATATTATTTTGTCCATAAAAATATGATAAGTCTGGGTTCACCGAATTAGTAACTCCTGTTAATATCATCTGATAATTTTTTTCGTTTAAAAACTGATAATATCTGTCTCTATTTACTCTTGCTACGTTTAAAACTATTCCAACTTCTTGTAATTGAGATTGAATATTGTAAATAGTGTTCAGCCTTTCTTCATTATCATCGCAAACAACCATAGAAAGTGTTAATCTAGCTACATAGCCATCGATGTTTTTTTGCCATCTCTCGTTTGTATATGTCCAGCCATCATTTTCTAAAATCTTTTTAGCTTCTTCTTGATTAGATTTTACTCTAGTATTTGTGTCATATAGATAACTTCCATAGTCTAGTGGTGAGTAACTAGCCGTTTTAGTGCCATTAAAAACTGAGGAAATAATATTATCCCTATTTATTGCTAAATTAATTGCCTTTCTGACTTCTTTGCTGCTTAACAGGCTATCATAACAATTAATTGCAATAAAATCATAATTTCGCCCAGCATATTCTCTTCTGTTATATCCCATTGTTCCTACAAATTCTGCGTAGTTCGGCATGTTTGTATTGATAATATCCATATTTCCCAATTTAAAACTATTGAATATCTCTCCCATCGAAGTTGACTTAGTTATTGTTATAGATTCAGTTTTTGGAGTTTTTTCTTTTATAAATCTCCATCTATCATTTCTTATTAAAAACACTTTATCATCATCTATACTAGCAATTTTATACATTCCAGTCCCAATTGGTATTTTTCCAGAAGATTGAAAATCTTCATTTAAGTAATATGAACTAGATACTATTGGAAAATCTAAATAATATTCAAAAAATCTAACTGGTTCTGTTAATTTAATAATTGCTGTTTCTGAATCAGGAACTTCTACACTTTCAATAAATCTTACATTTGGAGAGTAAATTGAATTGATTTCTTTTAGTCTATCAACAGTATACTGTATGTCTTTCGAAATTAAACTACTACCATCCTGCCATTTTATTGAAGTATCAAGTTTTATTTGGTATTCATTATCTGATGTTTTGTTTATTTCCTTTGCCAAGCATTTTTCTGTATTGTAATCTGACGTAATATTTATTAGAGGTTCAAAAATTAATTTATCTATATTTAATATTTCTTTATTATTACTTAGCAATGGATTCATAGTATCAAAATTTGATATTCCCATTTTTAAATTTCCTACAACAGAAATTGTTTCTGTTGTTTCATTAACTTCTTCAATTTCTTCTTCATCCCAATCAGTTGTTTCTTGGCTAAAGTACAATATATATACTGCTCCACCTATTAGCCCCATTACAACTAATATAAATAAAACTATAAAAATATTGTTACTATTTGATTTCATATGTTTTTCTCCCTAAAATATAATATAATAAAAGTAAAGCTTTTTCAATAGTTTTTTACAAAAAAAACATAAAAGAGTTGTCAGCTGTTCAACCCCTTTATGCCCCATATTTTTATTTATTAATTTACCTAGATTCAATAATTAGTTTTATTCCTGTCCTATCTTCTCCTTCGACTTCGACTTCAGCAAATGCTGGTATACATACTAAGTCAACACCTGCTGGAGCAACAAAACCTCTTGCTATTGCAACTGCTTTCACAGCTTGATTTAATGCTCCTGCTCCAATTGCTTGCATTTCTGCCTTTCTTGTTTCTTTTACCATTCCTGCAATAGCTCCTGCTACTGAATTTGGATTTGATTTAGATGAAATCTTTAACACTTCCATTATTTCCTCCTCTATTATTAAATATTTGTAATTACATATATATTTATAATATATAGATTAAAAAATGTCTAGTGTTTTTGCTTAATTTTTCCAGTTTTTCATCGATGTTTTTTTACATATATTAGCAATTTATTCTATAAATTTTGTTTGTTCGACAAGTTTCATCATCAATTTCAAAAATGCATCCATTTAATTTACATTCACCATTTGCTAATTTATATCTTTCTGGTAATGATGTTACAAATCTTTTTAGTGAAGCTTTAACATCCATTCCTATTACGGATTCAATAGGCCCTGTCATTCCTATATCTGTTATGTACCCTGTTCCATTTTTCATAATTCTTTCATCTGCTGTTTGCACATGAGTATGTGTTCCAAACATTGCACTAATTCTTCCATCTAAATGATAGCTCATAGCAACCTTTTCTGCGGTAGCTTCTGCATGAAAATCTAAAATTATTATATCGACTTCTATTCTATTTAAAATGTTGTCTATGCAACTAAATGGGTTATCTGATAGTACTCCCATATCAGTTCTTCCAATTAAATTTATAACTGCAACTTTTTTGTTGTTTTTTTCTAATATTGTGTAGCCCTTTCCTGGAACACCTTTTGAATAATTAGCTGGTCTTATAATGTTTGAATCATTAATAAATTTAAAGATATCCATTTTCCCCCATGTGTGATTTCCCATTGTGATTACATCAATATCTAATTTTTTTAATTCTTCATAGTTTTGTTTGCTAATTCCTATTCCCCCTGCAGCATTTTCTCCATTTACTATAGTAAAGTCTATTTCTTCCGCTTCTTGAATTAATGGTAATTCCTTTTTTAATTTTATTAATCCATTTTCTCCTACTAAATCTCCTACTGCTAATACTTTCAATTTTTTCCTCCATTTATATGTATTAATATATAATTATATTAATACTATACAATATATATTCTCAAAAATCAAGTGCAATTAGTAAGTCCTGATTATGCTAATTGAACATAGCAACTAATAATACAAATAACAAAATTAATGTAATTATTCTCCAAAATAGTATTTTCCTCTTTTGTTTTTTGTTTTGAATTTTTAAATTAATTATTTTATTTTTGTCATTAGTTTTATTAAAACTCTTCTTATTGCAATTGGCTATAATGTTTTCCGCTTCTCTAATTATGTATTTTTTGTTAAAATTTCCCATAAGCGCATTCCTCCAAACAAAATATACTTTATTCTTGTTTGAATTATTTCCACTTATGGGGTTATTATACATTTTTAAACTATTTTAATAATTAACTTTTTTCCATCTATTCTGTCAATTTTTATCTGTTTTTCTTTTAATATGTCTGGAGCCTCATTGCACATTCCACTATATGTAATTTTTTCTCCATCATATATGTCTACTTCTAATAAATTCAAATCTGTTATTTTCATTTTCCTCTAAATCTTAAACTTTCTACATATATATTATTTGTTTTTTCTTTCTTCATTTATTCCTGTTGCTACAATTGTAACAACTACCTTCTTATTTAAGTTAGGATCTATTTCTGTACCAAATATTACATTAGCATCTTCATCAATTTTTTCTGATATTATTTCTGCACTTCTATTAATGTCTTCCAACCCGATGTCTTCACCGCCTTTTATGTTAAAAATAACACCTTTCGCTCCATCAATTTGATTAATTGTTAATGGATTTGATAAAGCGCTTTCTGTAGCTTGTTCAATTTTGTTTTCTCCATCTGCCTCGCCTATTCCCATATATGAGTATCCTTCATAACTTAAAACGGTTTTTATGTCTGCAAAGTCAACATTAATTGTTCCAACAGAATGAATTAAATCTGTAATTGATTCTATTGCTTGTCTTAATATATCATCTGTTAGTTTAAATGCATTTAGTATTGAAACATTATTATCTGTATTTTCTAGTAGCTGATTATTTGATATTATTATTAGAGAATTTACATTATTCTTTAATTTTTCTATTCCATTTTCAGCTCTTACTGTTCTTAATTTACCTTCAAATGTAAATGGTGTAGTTGCTACACCTATTGTAAGAATACCTTTTTTCTTTGCTATTTCTGCAATTACTGGAATTGCTCCTGTTCCAGTTCCTCCTCCCATTCCAGCGGTAAGAAAAACTAAATCTGTTCCATCTAAAATTCTTTCTATATCTGCTCTACTTTCAATAGCAGCTCTTTCACCTACCTCTGGATTAGCTCCTGCACCTAATCCTTTTGCTGTTTCTTTTCCAATTTGCAATATTTCACATCCATTAGTGTTAGCTTTATCAAGTATTTGTCTTTCAGTATTTACTAATACATATTCTGCACCACTTATTCTTGATTTTATCATTTGATTTACGGCATTATTTCCTCCACCGCCAATACCTAATACTTTTATTTTTATTAAGTCTTTTGTTATGTTTGTTTGAACTTGTTCTAACACTCTTTAATCCTCCAATCGTTTAACCTGTTTGTACATATTATACATTAATTTTAGATTTTTTCAAGTGTTTTAGTACTTTTAATTTATTTTTAATTTTGAAAACTTAAAGAGTATATCCTGTTCAATTATTCATTTTTATACTTTATGCAGTTGATTTTAATTCTAACCTTAGCTTATCTGCTATCATTGCAATAAATTCAGAATTAGTTGGCTTTCCTTTTTGTGCATTAACAGTATATCCAAAAATACTCTCAACGACTTTTTGATCTCCTCTACCCCATGCAACTTCAATAGCATGACGAATTGCTCTTTCAACTCTTGACGGTGTTGTGTTAAATTTATATGCAATTTCTGGATATAATTCTTTTGTAATTTGATTTATCATGTTAATGTTGTTTACAACCATAATGATTGCTTCTCTTAAATATTGATATCCTTTTATGTGTGCAGGAACTCCTACTTCATGTATTACATTAGTAACTAATGCTTCTAAATTTTCTTTATCTTTTTTATTCTCTATATGAACATATTGTGCTTTTAATTCTTTACCTACTACTATTTCTGTATTATTATCTTCTGGTTTATAATATTTAATATCCTTTATTCTTTGAATTAATAGGGTGATGTCAAATGGTTTAACTATGTAGTAATCTGCTCCAAGGGAAATTGCTTTTTGAGTTATCTTGTCTTGTCCAACTGCTGATACCATAATACATGTTGGTTTTTTTAACAATTGAGTTTTTGTTACATGCTCTAAAACTCCTAATCCATCAAGATGTGGCATTATTACATCTAACAATACAATATCTGGTGTTTTACTAATTATTTGTGCATATGCATCCTCTCCATCTCTTGCAACTCCTACAACTTCTATTTCGTCATCTTTGTTTAGAAATTTTTGTACTGTCATTCCAAATTCATAATTATCATCTGCTATTAGAACTTTTATCTTTTCGTTCATACCTAATTCCTCCTAAATTTTGTTTTTGTAAAATTTTACCATTTCATTATATATTATTTTTCAAAATTTAGCAAGTCTTTTTTCTAAAAAATTCCATTTTTTAGCATTTAATGGTTACTATTTATGTCATTAAGGACAGGTCTCTTTGACAAATATTTGTCCAAAAAACCTGTCCCTAATAGCCCAAAAGCACTAAATCCAAATCCTCTTTTCTTTTATAGTTTGATTAATAATACTATTACTTACCTTAAGCAATTCTTCAAACTTATCTTCTGTTGCATAAACTCTTATTTTTACATTTTCACCATATTCAATATTTTTAATCTTATAGCCAATTATTTCAGCATTATGTTCAATGTTTTTTAGCTCTGAATATTCAATTTCAATATCGTATACATTTCCTATTTCCTTATTAGCTATCACTGTTTTATTTAAAGCATTTGATGCTGACTCTGTATATGCCTTTACTAGTCCACCGGTTCCTAATAAAATCCCTCCAAAATATCTTGTTACTACCACTAGAACATTTGATAGTCCATGATTTTTTAATAAATCTAAAAGTGGTGCTCCAGCTGTTCCACTTGGTTCTCCGTTATCACTTGATTTTTGAATTTGGATTACATCAGATTCATTTATTTCATTAATTATGTATGCATAGCAGTTATGCCTGGCATCATTATATTTTTTATTTATTTTACTTAAAATATCCTTAGCTTCTTTTTCAGTTTCAATATAAAATAAATTAGCAATAAATTTTGACTTTTTTACAATAATTTCTGCTGTTGCATTTTGATTTATTGTTTTAATCATCAAATACTCCTTTATAAATTTATTATGAAGTTTGTTAAATTCAGACTGACTTAATACTTGACACCTTTTTTCTATCTAGAAGTTAGTTTTTAATTCGTTATCACACTTTAGCTCTTTATCCATTCATTCCTGCTGTAAAACCTGTTGAATAGGCTATTTGCAAATTAAATCCTCCAGTATAAGCATCTACATCTATTATTTCTCCAGCAAAATATAAACCTTTTATTAATTTAGATTCCATCGTTTTCGGATTTATTTCTTTAATTGAAATTCCTCCCCTTGTAATTATTGCTTCTTCAATTGGTCTAAATCCCTCTATTTCTATTTCAAACTTCTTTAAAAGTTCAATAATCCTATACCTTTCTTGTTTTGTTATTTCATTTACCTTCTTACCAGGCAATATTCCACTTAATTCTACTATTACAGGAATCATCTTTTTAGGTAACAGCTCATTTAAACTATTTTTGAACTCCTTGTTTTTATATTTTTCAAAATCTCTTAAAATTCTTTCATTCAATTTTTCTTCTGATAATGCTGGTTTCATATCAATTATAATCTTTGGATCCTTAAGTTTTGTTCTAACTAAATGAGCAGATGCACTTAATACGATTGGTCCAGATATCCCAAAATTAGTAAATATCATTTCTCCAAAATCTTCATAGATTTTTTTATTGTTTTCATAAACATTTATTTTCACATTTCTTAAGCTTAGGCCTTGTAATTTCTTGCATATTGGTAAAGAATTTGTATCAGCTGTCATTGCAACCAATGAAGGCCTTGGTTCAATAATAGTATGGCCTAGCTCTTCAGCTATTTTATATCCATCACCAGTTGAACCAGTTTGTGGATAGCTTTTTCCACCTGTTGCTAAAATAATTTTATCTGCTGTAACAATTCCTTTATTTGTTTTAACACCATAGGCAATACCATCTTTTACTAATACTTTTTCAACCTTAGTATTAGTATAAATTTTAACTCCATCTAGTTTTCTTTTTAATGCCTCCACTACATCAGTTGCCTTATCACTAACTGGGAATATTCTATGTCCTCTTTCTTCTTTTACAGGAATATTTAATAATTCAATTATATCTTTATTGTTAAAGTTTTCCAAAGCACTATATAAAAATCTACCATTTCCAGGTGTATTATCAATGAAGTCTTGCATTGTTTCTAAGCTTGAAGTAATATTGCATCTTCCCTTACCTGTAATAGCAAGCTTTCTCCCAAGCCTATCCATTTTCTCAATTAGAATAACTTCATTATTATTTTTTTTAGCAGAAATTGCAGAAAGCATTCCTGCTGGCCCTCCTCCAATTACTATAACTTTCATTTAAAATCAATTCCTTTTTTTGTATCACATACTACAACCTTTAATTAAACTTCTTAAATTGTCAATGGAGACAGTCCCTTTTGACAGCTTTAAGTTTGATGATCCATTAAGGAACGTCCATATTGTCTCATTATTGAACATCCCTATTTATATAAGTTTTCAATTGCTTTCATTAAACCTAATTTTCCAAATTCATATGTAAGTCCCCCTTGTTGGAATGCAACGTACGGTGGTCTTATTGGTGCATCACAACTTAGTTCTATTGATGAACCTTGAGTAAACGTTCCTGCTGCCATTATAACTTGATCAGTATATCCTGGCATATCGTCTGGTATTGGCATTGTATTGGAATCAATCGGTGAACCCATTTGAATTCCTTGCACATATTTTATTAATTTTTCTCTATTATCTAATTGTATTGTTTGCACAATATCAGTTCTTTGCTCATTCCATGTTGGGTCAACTTTATAACCTAAGTCTTCCATTACTTTAGCTGTTAATATTGCTGTTTTTAAACTATTAGCTACAACACTTGGTGCAAAAAATAAACCTTGTAAAATCATTTTGTTCATTCCCAATGTTGGTCCAACCTCTGCACCTTCTCCTGGTAATGTAAGTCTTTCTGCAACTAAAGAAATTAAATCTTTTCTTCCTACAACATAAGCACCGTTAGGTGCAATTCCACCTCCTAGGTTTTTTATTAATGAGCCTACTAATATATCAGCTCCTAAGTTGCTTGGTTCTTCCTTAGTAGTAAACTCTCCATAGCAATTATCAATCATTATTATAGCATCATTGTTAACACTTCTAATAGTCTTGATTACTTTTTCTATTTTATCAAGTGTTATGCTTTTTCTTAATGAATATCCTCTTGAACGTTGTATTTCAACAAGTTTAACATTATTTTTAGCTAATCTCTCTTTAATCTTTTCATAGTCAAAATCGTTATTAATTAAATCTATTTGTTCATATTTAATTCCAAATGATTTTAGTGAACTTGGATTTTCAACCAATCCGATTACTTCATCAAGAGTATCATAGGGCTTTCCAGATATGCTTATCATTGTATCATTTGGTCTTAATAATCCAAAAAGAGTTACATTTAGTGCATGTGATGCAGAAATAAATTGCCCTCTAACTAGTGCATCTTCTGTAGTAAAAATTTCGCTATATATCTTTTCAATTGTTTCTCTTCCAATATCATTATATCCATATCCTGTTGATTGGTTAAAATGAACTTCTGATAAATTATTATTTTGAAATGCTTTTAATACTTTTTCAGTATTGTATTCACATATTGATTTAATTTCGTTAAATTTATCTTGTAATTCTTTTTCATTTTTATTTACTAAATCAATTATTTCTTGTTTAACAAACATGGCTGTATCATTCCTTTCCTGTTAATTTTACTATCTGTTTTTAGTATTTTATATAGTAGAAATGTAGCACTTCCTATAATATAAAACAGGGACGACCCTTTTTTGCACATTTGTGCTGAAAAAGGTCGTCACTAATTGTACTTTTTTATTGTTGTAGTATGTCGGAAGAATAAATTTTGTCTCCTACTTGTCCATTTTGTTCATAATATGTTCCTAAAAACTTAGTATTATTCCAATTTAGATTATATGTTGGATTTACAATTATTTTACCTGATGTATCAACTATTCCCCATAAATCACCTTTCTTTACACCTGCAACTTCACCATTTTGTTCTGTAACCATATCATAGGTATAATCAACTACAACATTACCGTTTTTGTCAACTAATCCCCATTTTCCATTTTTGCTTGCAGCATAGACACTATTGTTTGAAACAAAATCTTTATACTGTTTTTCGTTTCCACTCATGTCAAAATATTTAACATTTTTATCGGAATATAGTTTTATATAATTATCTTGAACCTCTATTGCTCCGTTTTCTATTCCTTCAGATATATTACCGCTTTCATTTATTAGATCTAGTTTATTATTTTTAGCAGTTACTGCTTGTAGTAAGTCTTTATCTCCAATTCTTTGAAGCGTACTATATTGTATTGGAACAACAACATTTCCATTTGTGTTTATCAATCCAGAGTTATTGCCTTGTGTTACAATAAATAAATCATTTGTAAAATACTCAATATAAACATATCCTTGTTTTAGCAATAAATTGTTTGATGAGTCTGCAATATTATAATTATTGTTTTCATCTATAACAATTGCGTAGTTATTGTTAACTTTTTGGTGACTTACAAAAGTTGTTTGAAGTTTTTCTCCTTTTTCATTGAATACTTCTCTATTATTATCTTTAATTGCATTTATATAATCGCCACCTATATCAATTGCTTCATATTCTATTGGAAGGATTAGATGTCCTTCTAGTGTACTTATTCCTTGTTTATTTAATTTTGTTAAAATTGCTAAATTAGTTGTACTGTCATACTCAATGCTATCATATTCATTTTCAAAAATTGTTTTATCATTTTTTATTAGTCCATATTTTCCATTATATGAAGAAACTATATATGCATCATTTTCACTTTCATTTTCTGTAATTCTATATATTTCATTATATGTGCATTCAAATAGTACTTTTCCGTTTTTGTCTGCATATCCATATTTATATCCGTTGTCAGTTCTCATTTGAATGATGAATCCACCATTTTCATATTTGGTTTTATTGCTATAATATCCATCTGCATTTATGTCAAAATAATTTGGTTTAATTATAATTTTTCCATCAATTGTTACTACTCCATATAGTCCATCTTTTTTTACTTTTAAATATCCTTCTTTATAATCAATGTTTTTTATATCTTCATATTCAGCAGGTAATATCTTTTTTCCTTCAAGATTAATTAGGCCATATAGATTTCCTTCTTTATATTTTAGTATATCTTTTTCATATGGTACAATGCTTGTTAATGGGTTTATTTCAATTGCTTCAACATCTTCAAATTGAGAAAGCTTTTGGGTGTTATTTGAATCTACTGCCTTCCACATTTTATTATTATAGTCTGAACTTTCTGTACAAATAAATAAATCTATTTTTGGATTTGGAATTGCTATATCGGTATATTGTGGCTCTATTATTACTTTGCCATCTTTGTCAATTATGCCATATTTATCTTCTTTTTTTAGTTTATAGTAGGCTATATCTTTCTCTTCTATTTTTGTTAAGTTTACTGTAATATTTGATTGAAATATCTTTATTCCAAAGAATACTGCCAATCCAATTACTATTGCTATGATTATTAATATAACAAATAAACGTTTTTTACTTCTTTTCATTTTATAATTTTTCCTTTCTTTTTCGTTTTGTTAATTATAGTATGTCCTAATTATATCTATATAAAAACGTTCTGTCAATTATTTTTGTTTATTTTTCTTTACTTTTAATTATTATATGTTACAATTCACAGTTAAAAGTCCCCAATAGTATTTCCATATCGTTTGACGTTGTTGTGTTTAGTTTGGTTTGCAGAGAAATAAAAATCTATTGAAATAATTATTAGAATAAATAATATCGTTGTTATAAAAAAGGATAGAATATTAATTGTTTTCTTGTTAAAAATCATATCCATATTATACCATTTTTATTTCTAGTTGTAAATACTTCAATCATATATTCTGTTCTTCTTTAATCATTCTATTTAATGCGCTTGTTACTGATTTAAATCCTGCTTTTGTAGCATCACTATCTTGTCCAATTCCCCAGATATATTTATCTTTGCTTTTTATTTTTACATAAGTAACTACTTCTGATTTCTCATTATTTTCATTTAATGATTTTTGTATATAATTAATTACTTGGCACTCGTATCCTTCATCTTTTAATAATTCAATAAAAGCTGCAATTGGTCCATTTCCTGATTTAGTACGATTTTTTACTTCTCCATTAATTGTATATTCAAGATCGATAATAGTAAGATTTCCTGCATTTTTAGATTTATATTTTTTAATTTTAATAGTATCACACCTATTTTTGTATTCTTTTGAAAATTTTGAATAAATCTCATCATTAGATAATTCTTTTTCATTCTTTTCTGTTATTACTTTAAAATAATTACCAATTTCATTTTGCATGATTTTTGGAATTTCATATCCGAATTCAGTTTCTAGAATGAAAGCTACTCCACCTTTTCCAGATTGAGAATTAATTCGAATTATTGGTTCATACTGTCTGTTTATATCTTCAGGATTAATTGGTAGATATGGCACCTCCCAATAATCATTTGGATTGTCCTTTATGTATTTAAGTCCTTTTGAAATTGCATCTTGATGCGATCCCGAAAAGGCGGTAAAAACAAGTTCTCCAGCATATGGTTGTCTAGGTGGTACTTTCATATTTGTTGAACTTTCATATACAAATTTCGCTTTCTTTATTTGAGAAAAGTCTAGTTGTGGATCAACTCCTGTAACATATAAATTTAATGCTAGTGTTACTAAGTCAGACATTCCAGTTCTTTCCCCATTTCCAAATAAGGTACATTCAACTCTTTCTGCTCCCGCTAGTAATCCTAGTTCAGCAGATGCGTTTGCAGTTCCCCTATCGTTGTGAGTGTGGATAGATATAATTACATCTTCTCTATTTTTTATGTTTTCACATATATATTCTATTTGATCTGCAAATATATTTGGGGTAGAACATTCTACTGTTGCTGGAAGATTTATAATAGGTTTTAATTTTGTTTTGTCTTTCCATTCTTTTAGTACTGTATTTATTACATCAATAGCATAGTCCATTTCTGTATTAGTAAATGATTCTGCTGAATACTCAAATTGCCATTCTGTATTAGAATATTTATTTGAGCACTCTACCATTGTTTTTGCACCAATAACTGCAATTTGTTTAATTGCCTCCTTATCTTTTCTAAACACAACTTCTCTTTGTTTTTTTGAAATTGAATTATAATAATTTACAATTGCTTTTCTAGCACCTTTTAAAGCTTCAAATGTTTTTTCAATCATTTCTTTTTTTGCTTGTGTTATTACTTGAATTGTTACATCCTTTGGAATCATATCATTTTCAATTAAACATCTTGCAAACTGGTATTCAATTTCATTTGCAGCTGGAAATCCTATTTCTATTTCTTTTACTCCTATTGACACAAGGTAATTGAATAATTCAATTTTATCTTTTAAACTCATTGGTATTGCCAATGCTTGATTTCCATCACGTAGGTCAACACTACACCAAATTGGTGCTTTTGTGATTTCTTTGTCAGTCCATTTTCTTTCGTTAGGTCTTTTCCAATCATATAATCTTTTATACTTATTATAATTTTTCAATAATTATCTCCTTTATGTTCCTCTACTTAATATTCTGATATACTATGTAAATAATAATACATCCCTCTATAAAAATGAAAAATGGTATCCATCTCTTGAATAGTTTATTGTCTTGTTCATATCCTAGCATTTCCGCTCCTACTAGTACTCCAACAAATCCACCAATTATAGAAAGTACAATGCATATTGTATTCATAACTTTTTTAGGAATCTTTATGAATTCGGTATTTTGTTTCAGCCAAATTAGTATTATGCCTATTAGATTTACTAATATAGCATATCCAACTAAAAAACTAATTAATTCACTACTCATTTTCAACCTCTTTCTTTGCACTATTTAATTTGGCAAATTTTATCTCTTTTTACATAAATATTTTACTACAAGTATAATAAAAAAGCAAGAAGTAAAATTATAATGAATCGAAATCAAATAAAAAAGCTGAGGCAGAAAACTTTAAAAGTTTTTCACCCCAACTATTGACTTTCAGCCTTCTTTTTTAGAACTTGGCGTAATCTTGGATGCGTTATTCTACTAAAAAAATCCCATTTCAAAAAATTTACTCTATAATACTTAATATTCCATAGTAATCAGCATGGTAATTTACTCCATTTATAGATAAATCTTTATTTACTTGTAACACTCCATTATCATCAAAAAATCTTAGACATTCGCCCATTTGATATAATCCAATATACAATTTTCCAGTTTCCAAGTCACCATAATAAAAATCATAACCATAATCATAAGGACTTGGGCTAATGTAGTATTCTATTCTGTTATTATCAGTGCAATACCAACCTTTTACTAAAGCATATTGACTGTCAAATAAATACTTATCATTGTCTAATGTAAGAATTCCTCTATATAGTTCAGCATTTTCATCAGCATAAAAAATTTTCTCATATTTATTAGATTCTATCCATCCAACTTTTGCTTCTCCTGTAGTTTTATCAAAATAGTTTGCAACTGGAACTATTTCACCATTACTATCTGTAACAAATTGTGTTAAAATAACATCTTTTTGTAATATTCCTTTTAAATTGTCAAAATAGTAATACTTTTCTCCTATTTTACATTTACCTCTATAAATCCTACCTGTATCTATATCTGAATAGTACTTGTAATTATTCTTAGTAAACCATCCTGATTTTTTTAGTTTTCCACTTGTTTTATCAAAGTAATATACATTTTTTTCTCTTGTATCTTCAATATATACAAACTCGCCTTTTACATATTCTCCTATATTATTAACATAGTATGTTTCATTTTCTTCTGTAATTAGATTTTCAGAGTTGCCATATATTCCACATAGTATTCCATTAGAATCAAATAAATACATAATTCCTTGGATATTTTGAATTCCTGTATACACTTCACCCGTTATTTTATCAATATAATAGTCTTTTCCATTTTTGGTATACCAACCAGTTTTTTGTAAAGCTCCACTTTGAGCTCCTAAATAGTATAGCTTATCATCTTCATCATTATTTATTCCATATAAATCTCTTTTTAAATTGAAAGAGCAAAAATCTCCCTTGCTCATAACGCCTGTGTTCAAATCAAAATAATAGTATTTTCCATCTATTTCTCTTAATCCCTTTTGTAAAATGCCTTTATCGTTGAAATAGTATGTTTCTCCGCTTATTTTATGGAATCCAGTGTATATTTCTCCTGTTGTTTTATTTGAATAATACGTGTCGAAAAATATGCTTATCCATCCTTCTTTTACATAACCACTTGTAAATGGTTTTTCATAATATATTTTACCTGATTTTGTTACAAATTGTCCAATATTTAGGTTACCAATATAGTGAGTTTTCCCACTAACTACTAATGTGTTTTGCTCTTGTTCATAACTAATATTAGCTCCTATTAGCTTTCCATCTCCATTAAAATAGAAGTATTTTCCATCCATAAAAACTTGACCAGTATACACTTCACCATTTTCTTTATCTAAATAATAAATATCACCATTTTTTATGTACCAACCTGATTTTTGAAGTGCACCACTTGATGCTCCGAAATAATATATCTTTCCATCTATTCTAATAAATTTACCTTTTACAATATTGTTGTTTTCATCTAAAAAATAAGTTTTTCCACTTATTTCCTTTATTCCCATTTTTTTGTAATCAGATTGAAGTTTTCCATTTTGATCAAAATAGTAGGTTACTCCATCTATTATTCTTTCTCCAATATATACTTCTCCTGTTTGCTTATCAAAATAGTATTTTGCACCGTAATTTTCATACCAACCAGTTTTTTGAAGTTTTCCACTGCTAGCTCCAAAATAGTAATAGTTATCATCAATTGAAACAAATGCTCCTTTTACCATTACACCTGTTGTTGCATTAAAATAATAGGAATTTCCATTATTTGTGACCATTTGTCCTTTAACTATATTACCATCATCATCAAAGTAATAAGTCTTTCCATCAACTTTTAGTAACCCTTTTGGGCTTACAGTACCTTTTAGTCTTCCTTTGCTATCAAAAGAATAAATCTCTCCTTCTATAGTTCTATTTCCTGTATATGCCTCTCCTGTAGTTGTATCTAAGTAATATTTATATCCACTTTTTGTATACCATCCAACTTTTTGAGCTTTTCCACTATTAGCACCAAAATAGTAAATTTTACTATCAATCGTAACAAATTTGCCTTTCACCATTTCCCCAGTTGTTTCATCAAAATAGTATAAATCATTACCTATTGCTATTGCTCTTCCTTTTCTAATTACTCCAGTATCAGAAAAATAGTATTTTTTATTTGAAATTTCCTTTAGTCCAACAGCTACTTCTCCAGTTGTCGGATCAAGATAGTACTTATCTTTATACCAACCTGTTTTTTGTAAAGTTCCACTTTGTGCTCCAAAGTAATACAATTTTCCTTCAATATTGATGAACTTACCTTTAACCATGGTGCCATTTTCATAATAGTAAGTTTTTCCATTTATTGTTACTAGCCCTGTTATTGGTGTATCTTTCAGCTTTCCATCGCTATCAAAGACATAGGTCTTTCCATCTATTACTCTTGTTCCTGTATATACTTCTCCTGTTTGTTCATCAAGGTAGTATTTTTTTCCATTCTTTTCATACCAACCAGTTTTTTGCAAAGTTCCACTTTGAGCTCCAAAATAATATAATTTTCCTCCAATATTGATGAACTTACCCTTTTGCATAATTCCATTTTCATTAAAGAAATAGCTTTTTCCATCAATTTCTTTTAGTCCTATTGCTACCTCTCCGGTTATTGTATCTAGGTAATATTGTTTACCACTTACTGAAGTCCATCCATTTTTTTGTAATTCACCATGTAATAATCCAAAGTAGTATAGTTTTCCGTCAATATTTATAAAAGCTCCCTTTACTAGTGCACCTGTTTCATTGTCAAAATAGTAAGTATCTCCATCTATTTCTGCTACACCATAAACCATTTGTCCATCAATATCATAATAATACATATTATTATTTTGTTCAATCCAGCCATAATTGGTGCTATTTTGTGATTCGTCATTATTAGTATTTAAATCTTCTTCGTTGATACTCTCGTTATTTGAACCTACTTTGTTTATGCTATTGTTAAGTAGATTTTCATTGTTTTCATTTTCACTATTTATAGTATTATTACTTGAACCCTCGTTATTTGCATTATTGTCGTTTTCAGGTATGCTACTGTTAACATTATTATTTGTATTTGTATTATTTTCATCTGCATTATTTGAACTGTTATTATCTAAGCTTTCATTGATAACAACTATATTGTTTGTATTAGCATTATTTTCACTTATATCAATTCCAGTGTTATTCTCTGAATCAACACTGTTTACATTTACTGTTAATTCTTCAGTTGCAAATACTTTATATTTAAAAATAGAAAATACTAAAAATGTAGTAACAATAATCATTATAACTCTTCTCTTTATTGTCATTTTCTTCCCTCCTTTTTTTCAAATTATATCATAATTAATTTAATAGTTCAATAAAAAAAATGAAATTAGGCAGGAAATCTGGTGTGTCACTGGGGACGGAGATTTTTGACATATGTCAAAAATCTCCGTCCCCAGTGGCATTGAATCTCTATTTTTGCCATTTAAAAATTGGAAAACCATTGTTAATATTTGCCGTATCTTGTTTCCATACATCTTGTGTTATTGTAGTAGTTATTGATTCACCTGTTTCTTCATCTGTTGTTGTATCTGTCCTAGTATTTAATATGTCAACAAATTCTTGTGTTCTCATAAATTCTTCCGTTCTCGCTTCCCTACCTGAATTAGCGCTTGCTAAGTAATATGAATTAATAGCATCTTTACTCCATCCTCCACATAATCTAGAACATACAGTATAGCAGTTTTGCACTATATTATAATTACACCCTGTTATAGCCCCTACATATGTCTTATTGGTTGAATTCATTCCTCCATAATTATAACAGTTTTTTATTATTGCATTATTACCATTGCCATAATTTCTTCCTACAATTCCAGCCACATAACTATATCCATTTATGCATCCACCATTAAAGCATTCATCTACAACTGAATATCCACTACCAACAATTCCACCTATACAATTTTTTGAACCCTCTACATTTCCAAGATTATAACATTTTTCTACCTTGGACCTTGCCATTCCAATAATTCCACCCATATTTTCACCAGTCTCATAGCTTATGTTCCCAGTGTTATAACACAATGAAACAGTTCCACCATTCACTAAGTATCCGAGAATTCCACCACAGTTCGACACACCACTAATGTTTCCTGTATTAAAACATTTTTCTATTGTTCCAGCGCAGCTCCCTGCAATTGATCCCACATAATTAGTTCCACTAATACTTGAATTAACTAAACCTAAATTTTTAACAATCCCTGTTGAGTTAATAGTAGAAATAAGTCCTGATGCTCCACTTTCCTTGTTTATATATATATTACATATTTCTAATCCATTGCCATCTAGTGTCCCACTAAATTGTGATATTGGCATAAATCCTGCACTGGTTGATAGTTCCTCAATTATAGTTTCGCATTTTCCATTTTTATTTATATCTCCATAGTCCTTTCTTGTAAAATCTTCATATGATTCTATTGACTTAAAGTCCAAATTATCTAATAGTTTAAAATATTTATTAGAAAAATTGTTTAGATTTGTATATGCAAGTGTTCCATCTTGTTTTACACTTATTCCGTTTGCATTATACATAAAATCCATCAAATCTTCTATGCATGTTATTTGATATTGATTTTCTTCTGTTCCATAGCTTGAATCAGCTAATTGTGCTACCAACGTTTTTTTTGTATTTTCATTTTTTTGTGACATATCTTTTATGTTTCCGTCTAAATCGACTGTATAT
>JAFWMA010000018.1 GCA_017510825.1 Clostridia bacterium
CTCATTAATCGTTCTGTTTTCTCCCACTATGGTAATGGTGCTTGGCCTGCTTTTATGGACTTTATTTCTCAAAAGTATAATTTTGATTATATTAATAACATTTGTTTACTTGGTGATGGTGCTGCTTGGATTAAAGCTGGTATAAATAAACTTAGACTTTCTCCTAATAATTCTACTAAGTTTTTCCTCTGTGAATTTCATTTTAAGCAAGCTATTCATCATATTACGTCTAATCCTGATGAGAGATTTTATTTGTTACATTTTTTTAATACTAAACCTAAACAATATTTCATTGATTCTGTTAATACTATTATCAATGATAACCCTAAAAGGTTACTATTAATGAAAACCATTTTAATTACTCTATATTTGATAAAAATACTACTAATAATATTCCTGTTTTAACTAATGGTAAAACTTCTCCAGAATATACTGCTCTACATGCTTTGGCTCATTCTTATTAATATAAAAGAGAACTTAAATATTTAATCTAAGTTCTCTTGTACGATTTTTCGTTTTGTTGATTTTATTATATTTTAAATTATTTTTCCGAAACTTCTTGACACCAATCAATAATAAATTTTTAATTACTTTAACTTACGTTAATATGGAATTAGTTGGAATTAGGGACATATCGAAATTTGGAAAAATAGTATGTCCCTATTTACATGAGTAAACTCTTATTATAAAAAACAAGTATACACAACAATTATTTGTGCATACTTGCATTATATCACTTTATTTTAAAAAAGTTTGTCGAAACATGGCAGTTAAAATGTTCTATATGATTTTTATTATTTAATTTCTGGTTAATTGTTCTTTGTTTGAGTTAGA
Organism: Clostridia bacterium; assembly: GCA_017510825.1. Taxonomy (GTDB): domain Bacteria; phylum Bacillota; class Clostridia; order TANB77; family CAG-508; genus CAG-793. Next base: position 835 of record JAFWMA010000018.1, read on the forward strand.
GGGTGTCTAATCTCTATAAAGTGAGATTTTTATCTCCGTCCCCTTATCTTATCTCCGTCCCCATATCTCAATTTAAACATTATTTCTGGCCCTGTTGCTGGTCTTCCTAGCCTTTGACTATACTCTTTTTCTACTAATTTATTTACAAAGCTAAAATCTACATTTTCTTTTAACTTTCTTAAAAAATGATCCTGTGACATTATTCTATCATACAATGAAGCATAATCTGATAATATAATCTGTTTATATTTTTCATATGTTTCATATTTACATAATTGTCGACCTTTTCAACATCTTCCTTAAATGACCTCGTCCCCATTGGCACACTTTAGTCTATTAATTGTATAAACATAATCCTTTGAATTAATTATTGCATTTCCAGCAACTACTACATCTGCTCCAGCTTCTTTTATAGCATTTACATTTCCAACATTAATTCCACCGTCAACTCCGATTTCGGTTTCTAAATTATTATCTTTTATATAATTCTTTATTAATTCAATTTTTTCAATAGAGTCCATAATAAACTCTTGTCCACCTCTACCAGGATGAACACTCATTATTAATACACTATGAATAAAAGGTAAAAATTCATGCACTTCATCTACTGATGTTTCTGGATTAACTGCAACTCCAACTTTGCAGTTACCTAGCTTTATGTAATTAATTAATTTCTTTACTTCTTCCTTATTTTCAACAGCTTCAATATGAAAAGTAATAATTCTTGGTTCACAAGAAATAAACATATCAATATATTTTTTTACATCTTTCACCATTAAATGCACATCAAGTGGAATGTTTGAAATATTTTTTATATTATCAGCATATTCTTTCATTTTCTCCACTGTGTTATTTTCAACAAATTCTCCATCCATCACATCAATATGAAAATAATCAGTGTGAGCTGTTTCTATTCTATAAAATGTTTGTACACTATTGTCTTCTTTAACATTTAAAACTGAAGTTGAAACTTCCATTTATACTATTCCTTTCTTTTTGATATAAAATTAAACATATCAAGCATTGTGGTAACTATCTCTTTATTCCTGCATTTTTAAATTGTTTTTTTCATTAGGCTTAAGTGATATTCTATATTCATTTTGAAATTTATCGTCTAATTGTTCATACTTTATATCACAATATTCTAAACAAGTTTTACTCATAATATTATCTTCAGTATTAACATATTTATCTGAAAGATATACTATTTTTTTAATACCAGCTTGTGCTAAACATTTTGCACATTCATGACATGGAAATAAAGTAACATATAAAGTAGAGCCTTCTAAATCTTTATTATCTCCCTTATAGTTTAAAAGTGCATTCATTTCGGCATGAATAACATAAGGATATTTGTTATTTTTATTTTCTTCATTATCTCTATCCCATGGAAAACTATCATCATCCCAAACATTTGGAGCTCCATTATACCCTAGAGATAAAATTCTATTATTTTTTCCAACAATACAAGCCCCCACTTGACTATTAGGATCTTTGCTTCTTCCAGCTGCTACAACAGCATGAAGCATAAAACTTTCATCCCATCCTAAGTAATTATGTCTCTTATTACCTAAAAAATTATTTAAAATTTTGTACTTTTGATCCATTTTTACTCCCACTTAATAATTATACTATTTCCACATTTAATATTCAAATGTACATTATAACATACTCTTCCAAAATTCAACTTATTTTCTTAGCATTGCCCCACATTTTTTGCTTAAGTTATCTGCGATTTTCGCCATTACTACATTTATTTCTTCATCTGTTAGAGTTTTGTTTTGATCTGATAGCTCAATTGAAAAAGCAATACTTTTTTTACCTAAAGGTATTCCAATTCCTGTATATACATCAAAAACTTTACTGTTTTGTAATAATTTTCCTCCAGCATTTTTTATTACTTTTTGTAATTCTTGCGCTGGAACATTATTTTCTACTAAGACTGCTAAATCTTTTTTTACTGCTGGATACTTAGATAATTCTTTATACTTCATTTTTCCAGTTTTTAGCTTTAATAATTTTTCCAAGTTAATTTCCATTAAATAAACTTCTTCTTCACATATACTTGGATGTACTCTACCTATTATTCCAAGCATATTATTATTTACAGAAATCATTGCAGATTTTCCTGGATGTAGATCCTTTGGAATTTTGTCATTTACAACAAAGCTATATCTTCCTTCATAGCCTAAATCATCTAGTAATTCTTCCGCAATTCCCTTTATCACATAAAAATCTACTTTTTTTGTTTCTAAACCTAGGTTATAATCCCCTGTCATTAAGCAAGCAACTTTGTTTTCTTCAACATAATTATCCATATCTTTATAAAATGATTTTCCAACTTCAAAAATTGAAATATCTTGATTTTTTCTTGCTTTATTATATTGATAAATTTTGTATAATGAGGTTGAAACACTTTGTCTTAAAACACTTTTATCTACAGAAAGAGGTGATAATATTTTAACATTTTCATAATCATTTTTGGCAAACATCTTAGCTTCTTCTTCACTTACCAAAACATAAGATAATGTTTCATTTAATCCTAGACTAGCTAATTTATTTCTGATTTCCCTCTTAATTTTGTCATAAGAACCTTTTTTAACTGGAAGCTCCAATTTCCTACCCTCAATATTATCAACACCATATATTCTACCAATTTCTTCAATCAAATCTTCTTTTATTGATATATCAATTCTTCTTTTTGGAACTATTACAGTAATATCATCTTCATTACCTTCTGTTTCATATTCAAATCCAAGTTTTCTAAATACATCTAATATATCTTTTTTCTCAACTATTGTTCCTAAAACTTTATTTATTTTTGAAACAGTAATATCTATTCTTGAATACTCTTTATCAGTTTTGTCATATTTTGAAATACCTTCTAAAACTTTTGCATCTGCATATTTTTCAAGCAAGTTGCAGGCTCTTTCAATAGCCATATATGTTCTTCCTGGGCAAAGACCTTTTTCAAATCTGTTACTTGCTTCACTTCTTAAAATCTTATTTGATGTTCTTCTAACTTTTACTCCGTCAAAAATCGCAGATTCTATTATTACATTTTTAGTATCATCTGTAATCTCAGTTTCTAATCCTCCCATAACACCAGCTAAACCTATTGCTTTATTTCCATCTGAAATTACAATATCCTCAGTAGTTAAAGTTCTTTCTTGACTATCAAGAGTTGTTAATTTTTCATTGTCTTCTGCCATTCTTACTTCTAATAACCCAGATAATTTATCTGCATCGTAAAAATGAAGTGGCTGTCCAGTTTCTAACATTACATAATTACTTATATCTACAACATTATTAATTGGTCTAATCCCAGAAGCCATTAGCTTTTCTTTAATTTCTTCTGGACTTTCTTCAATTCTAACATTCATTACTTTTCTAGCTAAAAACAACTTGCAATTTTCAGTATTTATTTTTAAGTCAAAGTCTAATTCCTTACCTTTTTCCTGTTTATCTGTTTCATCTGCTATATTCTTTTCAATATATTCAATATCATTATCAATTTTATATTCTCCAGTTTGTTCTCCATTTTCATTATATTCTTTATGTGATATATCAATTTTTTTTACTTTTTTATCATATATAGCTGAAACCTCATATGCCATTCCTAGAATACTTAATAAATCTCCTCTATTTGCTGTTAAATCAAAATCAACTACATAATCTTCCCATCCCATATACTTAATCGCATCTTCTCCTATTGGTGCATCTGCTGGTAGTTCATGTATTCCATCTCTGTCTTTATCTGTTAAAAATTTATTATCTAATCCTAGTTCAGCTATTGAACACATCATTCCATTTGATTCTTGACCTCTAATTACTGATTTTTTAATTTCCCCATCAGGTAACTGTGTTCCAGCTAATGCAACTATTACCTTTATTCCTTTTCTAGCATTAGGTGCACCACATACTATCTGAAGTGTTTTTGCTCCAACATCAACTTGGCATACATGTAAGTGATCTGAATCAGGATGCTCATTACACTCCACTATTTTCCCTATAATAAGTTTATCAACATTTATAAACTTTTGTGCTGAATCATATTCACTTCCTAATTTAGTCATTTTTTCCGCAAAATCAATAATATCAATATCTTTATCTACATCAACATAATCTCTTAAAAAATTTATACTTAATAACATATTTTCTATTCCTTTCATTAATAAAACCTTACATCATCTGTTTGAAGCATAAGTTGATAAATTACTAGGCAAACAATCAAGAAAGTTTTAGGCATACTTTTTGTACATTGAAAGCTTTCACAATGAAGTTTAACGACGTAATTTGCCAATTATGCTTCAAATTCTTAATCCATTCTATCAAATTGACTAAGAAATCTAACATCATTTTCATATAATAAACGTATATCTGTAATTCCATATTTAAACATTGCCAATCTGTCTAATCCTGTTCCAAAAGCAAATCCACTATATTCATCTGGGTCATACCCATTCATTTTTAATACATTAGGATGAACTATTCCTGCCCCTAGTAATTCTATCCACCCTGTTTTTTTACATAAATTACATCCTTTTCCATTACATTTAAAACAACTTACATCAACTTCATAAGATGGCTCTGTAAAAGGAAAATAACTTGGTCTAAAACGTAGTTCAGTATTTTCACCTAACATATGCTTCATAAATATTTCAAGAGTTCCTTTTAAGTCTGCAAATGAAATATCTTTGTCAACAACCAAAGCTTCAACTTGATTAAATTGATGAGAATGTGTTGCATCATCTTCTCTTCTATAAGTCTTACCAGGAACAATTTCCCTAATAGGTCCCTTTTCCTTATTTCCAAGCAATGTTCTTGCTTGCACGGCAGAAGTTTGAGTTCTTAATAAGTGTTCAGTAGTAATATAAAAACTATCTTGCATATCTCTTGCTGGATGACCTTGTGGTAAATTAAGCCTTTCAAAATTATACTCATCAGTTTCTAATTCAGGACCTTCCATAACATCATAACCCATAGAAACAAATAAATCTTCAATTTCTTCAATAACTCTATTTAATGGATGCTTACTACCTCTTTTGACTTTGGAACTTGGCAAAGTAACATCAATTCTTTCAGACTCTAATTTTTTATTAATTAATTCCTGCTTATATTTTTCTTCCTTCTTAGCAATATCACTTATAATCTGATTCTTAGCTTGATTAACAAGCTCTCCAAATTCAGGTCGTTTCTCCTTAGGAATATCTTTCATTGTTTTCATAAGAGCCGTAATTTCACCTTTTCTACCTAACAACTTAATTCTAGCAAGCTCTAAATTTTGTAAATTTTTAGCTTCCTCGATTTGTTTCAAAGCTTTTTTTCTAATTTCTTCAATTCTATTATCCATAAAAACCTCCAATTTATTTTACATTTTTGTAATTTTTGCAATTTTGCAATTTGGGACGACCTTTTTTTGCAATTTGGGACGACCTTTTTTTGCAAAATGTTTGCAATTTTGGACACCCCTATACATTAGGCCCGTCCCTTTTTGCAAACATTTTGCAAAAAAAGGTCGTCCCAAATTGCAAAAAATCTCCCCAACATAGGGAGATCTTAACCTCTGTACCACCTAATTTCATTGACCCAAAAAATTAGTCAACCTCATTTTGCTATAACGGAGCAACCGTTCTTTCCTACACAGTCATAGACTTTTAATACAAAGTCAGTCTCTAACCTTCAAAAAGACCCTCAAAAGTGAAATTTCAGTAAATGCATATTGATTCTTTCCACCACCGAACCTCTCTGTTAATATGTTTCCTATTTACTTACTTTGCTTTCTCAACAGTTTATTTATTCAACTATTAACTATAATACCACAAAGTAATCATTTTTTCAAGAGCTAAAAAAACAAAATAGTGTAAAATGGTTTCGGAATGACAAAAGGAATCCTTTCTGATATAGTATATTCGCTACAAATATATAGAAAGAAGGGATTCCCTTGTACGATTATAGTATATCACAAAATAAGATTATTGATAGTAACAAAAATAGAGAAGAAATTATTACCAAAAATTTGAATTACATTGTTAATAACTATGCTTCTATAAAAGCTATGCTTGAACTAAATATAGATTCTTCTATGGAAAGTCACATATCACATCTAATAGCTTCTTTCTTTTCTTCAAGACCTAAGGGTTTTTCTACTAAACGAATAGACCAATACCTAAAGCTTAATGATTATAAAAATAATAACATCAACATTTTTAAATTATATATGCAATCTTATAATAATGATGAAGTTATAGAAATAGGTGAAGAAGAAGCTAACAATTACATTTTTGATAATTCAAATAGAGGCAATATCACTATTTTAAATAATGGACATGTTACTCA
>JAFWMA010000019.1 GCA_017510825.1 Clostridia bacterium
TATATTCAGTAATAGGATGATTTGTAAGATAAAAACCAAATAATTCAAGCTCATACTTCATAAGATCTTCTTTTTTATATTCGCCGTTATCCTCCAGCTGAGGTTTAAATACATCATCATCTAAATAAATAATAATTAATAAAAAAAATATTTTTATATCAATATAAATTTTAAAACTAGAAAACAATAATTAAAACAAAACAATATAATGCACAATTAGTCTTATTTTTGTCATAAAACAAATTATATGAACATAAACATATAATTTGTTTTGTTAAAAATAAAAACCACTTAAATTCCAAAATATGATTAAATAAAAAACTAATAAATTTTTTAATTTATTAGTTTTTTCATTTAATTTTTTCCATCAATTGCAATATTGATAGCTTCTTGTTCTTCAAAAGACAAATTGTATCTACATGTTCCCTTATTCACCGGCTTTGCATAGATATTTGAATCATCAATTCCATAAATACTATTCAAAACAACACCAGTATTGTCTCTATTCAACAAAGCTAAAGCAAAACTTAATTTATTCTTTGTATTACTATAAGCATCATATCTATACAACCCAACCTTTTGAATTGTTTTAGATAATTCTCTATCAATATTATTACAATAGTTTATTAACTGCTGGTCTCTAATTTTTATTTCTTCAACTTGTGTAACATATTTACCAATAATACTTGTTATATCTTCTCCATTTCCAAGCTTTAAAGCAATCTTCTCATATCTTCTTTTAGTTTTTAGAGTAAAATAAAATGAAAAAATAGATAAAACAAGTATAACAAAAATACAAATAATTTCAATAATATCAATAATATCCAATTAACTATCCTTTCTAACTAAGCCTAAAATCCTCTCTAATTCTTCATTTGTTGAATAGTGAATAACTATTTTACCACTTCTTACTCCAGCATTCAATTTAACTTTTGTTCCAAAAAATCCTTCAAAACTATCTTCAATATCCCTACATATAGCTTCATATTTTTTACTTACTTTAGTTTTCTTTTTTTCACTTTTTACCATCTCTTCAGCATCATTTACAGTTCCTCCCTTTTCTATAATACGTAACGCAGCCCTATATTGTTTTTCAGGATCTGTAATAGATACTAATGACTTACAGTGTCCTTCTGTTAATTTACCCTGTAAAGCTAATTTTATTACTCTTTCATCTAAATTTAAAATTCTTAATGTATTAGTTACATAAGGTCTACTAATTCCAAGCTTATCTGCCAAATCTTGTTGACGTAAATTATAGTTATCAATAAGTTCTCTATACCCCATTGCTTTTTCAATAGGATTTAAATTTTCCCTTTGAATATTCTCTATTAAAGATATTTCTTTATTTCGTTGTTCATTTTCATCTCGAACTAAGCAAGGAATTTCCTTTAAACCAGCTTGTTTAGCAGCCCTCCATCTCCTTTCACCTGCTATTATCCTATAAAACTTACCTTTATCTTCAACAATTATAGGCTGTAATACACCATAATTTTTTATTGAATTTGCAAGCTCTGTAATAGCTTCTTCTTTAAATGTTTTTCTAGCTTGAGTAATATTTGGCTCAATTTCAACAACCTTAATATTCTTTACAATCTCACCATCATTATTATCATTTTTTATTTCATTTAACACTGAACTTTCTGAAAAAAGTGCATTTAACCCTCTTCCAAGTCCTAAATTCTTTGGCATACTTTACATCTCCTTTCATACCTAAAATCTATTGTTTTTCAAAAACTCTTTTGCAAGCTTATCATAACTTCTTGCTCCTTTGGATCTAGGATCATAAATAACAATTGGCATTCCAAAACTAGGAGCTTCACTTAATCTTACATTTCTAGGAATTACAGTTTTAAATACTCTATTTTCGAAATATTTATTAACTTCAACTACAACTTGATTAGACAACCTAGTCCTTGAATCAAACATAGTTAATACAGCACCTTCAATTGTAAGATTTCTATTATAATATCTTCTCACTAAATCAACTGTTTTTAATAATTCTCCAACGCCTTCAAGTGCAAAATATTCACATTGAACAGGAATTAAAACACTATCTGAAGCTGCTAAAGCATTTAAAGTTATTAAGCCTAGTGATGGAGGACAATCAATAAAAATAAAATCATAAAAATCCCTAACTTTATCAATCTTATCCTTTAGTCTATATTCTCTACCTACTGTACCTACAAGCTCAACTTCAGCTCCAGCCAAACTCATGTTCGTAGGGCATATATCTAATTTTTTTATGTTAACCCTTTGTATCGTATTAGATAGTTCAACATCATTTATTAATACATCATAAGTAGAAAACTCACAAGTTTTATCTAATCCCAGACCACTAGTAGCATTACCCTGTGGATCAGCATCTATTAAAAGTACCTTTTTGTTTCTTTTGGCTAATATAGCCGCTAAATTAATAGCAGTAGTAGTTTTACCTACCCCTCCTTTTTGATTTGCAATTGAAACAACTCTTCCCAATTTTTTCTCCTCCAATCTCTATATATAATACAAAAAAATAAGTAATATGTCAATAACATATTACTTTGTTTTTTATTTTTTTTACAAAGGCTTTTTTACAGGTATACCAGCATTCCTAGGATATTTAATATCCGTTCTTCTAATCTTTTTTATAATAACTATTGTCCTTTTTATATCAGTATCTGGAAGATTAATATTTTCAATCTTTTCAATACTTCCACCTAAAATTTTTAAAGCATTTTTTGCATCATTTAATTCATCTTTTACATTATTTCCTTTCATACATATGCACAAACCGTTCATTTTAACAAAAGGTAACATATACTCTAATAAAACACTTAAATTAGCTACAGCCCTTGATGTAGCAACATCAAACTTCTCTCTATAATCAGCATATCTTGCTATTTCTTCAGCTCTACCATGAATAGCATAAATATTTTCAAGCTTTAGCTTAATAATAACTTCATTTAAAAAGTTAACCCTTTTATTTAATGAATCAAGCAAAACTATATTTAAGGAATCATCATATATTTTTAATGGTATACCCGGAAATCCAGCTCCAGTACCAATATCAATTAAACTTGAATAGTTTTTTATATATTTACTAATAGTTAATGAATCAACAAAATGTTTTAAAATAATTTCATCTTTTTCTGTGATAGCAGTCAAATTCATTCTTTGATTCCACTCTAAAAGTAGATTCATATATTCTTCAAACATCTTTGTTTGATTATCATTTAAACTACAATTCTCTTCTAAACCCATACTATACATTATACCTCTCAAAATATTAAAATTATTTTTTTATTTCTAAATAGATTAGTAAGACAGATATATCAGCCGGAGAAACTCCAGAAATTCTTGAAGCTTGTCCCACAGATAAAGGCTTTACATGATTTAATTTCTGTCTAGCTTCTATTCTAAGACCTTTAATATCATCATAATCTATGTCTTTTGGAATTTTTTTATTTTCTATTTTTTTAAACTTTTCAACTTGTTTCTCCTCTAATTTTATATATCCTTCATATTTAAGCTGAATTTCTACTTCTTTTTGAACCTGTAAATCAAGTTTTGGTCTATCTAAATCTATTTCTTCAAGAATACTATAATTTAATTCTGTTCTTTTTAATAAATCAACCATTTTTACTCCAGTTTTTATTTTACTAGAACAATTTTTTTCTAACAAACTATTTACTTTTTCAGTTGGTCTTATTGTCAATTTTTTTACTCTATCAATTTCTCTAGTAATTTCTTCTTTCTTTTCAAGGAATTTCTCATATCTTTCATCAGATATTAATCCAATACTATGCCCAATCTCAGTTAACCTTAAATCAGCATTATCTTGCCTTAAAAGTAACCTATATTCAGCACGTGATGTCATCATTCTATAAGGTTCATCAACTCCTTTAGTAACAATATCATCAATTAGAACCCCTATATATGCTTGAGATCTATCTAATATTAAAGGCTCTAAACCTTGTATTAATAAACTCGCGTTAATTCCTGCAATTAGACCTTGACCCGCAGCTTCTTCATATCCAGAAGTTCCATTTATTTGACCAGCAAAAAACAAACCACCAATGCCTTTATGTTCTAATGATAATTTCAAATCTTGTGGATCAATACAATCATATTCTATTGCATAAGCAGGTCTAGTAAATTCACAATTTTCTAATCCAGGAATAGTTCTATACATCGCAATCTGAACATCTTCTGGTAATGAAGAACTCATACCTTGAATATACATTTCATCTGTATTTCTTCCAATAGGTTCAACAAATAGCTGATGTCTTTTTTTATCTGAAAATCTCACAACTTTATCTTCAATAGAAGGACAATACCTTGGACCAGTTCCACTTATTCTTCCCGAATATAGAGGAGATCGATGCAAGTTATCTCTAATAATCTTATGAGTATTTTCATTAGTATAAGTTAAATAACAAGGCATCTGAGAATCATCTTCAATAAAAGAGTCTTCTAATGAAAAAGGCTCAATTATTTTATCTCCTTCTTGAATTTCCATTTTTGAAAAATCTATACTTCTTCTATTAATTCTTGCTGGAGTTCCTGTTTTAAATCTATTAATACTAATCCCCAAAGCTTTCAAACAATCAGAAAGCTTATCTGATGAAGATACTCCATCAGGCCCTCCCGAATAAGCATTTTCGCCAATATGTATCATTCCTTTCAAATATGTTCCAGTAGCTAAAATAACACTTTTCACTTCATATTTCGCACCAATATTTGTAATAACTGCATTTACATTATTGTTTTTAACCTCAATATCCACAATTTCCCCTTGTTTTAAATACAAGTTTTCTTGTTTTTCTATTGTTAATTTCATTTCCTCCTGGTATTTTTTCCTATCTGCCTGAGCTCTTAAAGAATATACTGCTGGACCTTTTGAAGTGTTCAACATTCTAATTTGAGTATAAGTTTTATCTATATTCTTACCCATTTCTCCACCAAGACAATCAATCTCTCTTACTATATGCCCTTTAGAACTTCCTCCAATATGAGGATTGCATGGCATATTGGCAATACACTCCAGACTAATAGAAAAAATTAATGTTTTCATTCCCATTCTAGCACAGGCAAGCGCAGCCTCACATCCAGCATGTCCAGCTCCAATAACCGCTATATCATAATTCCCAGCATAATAACTCATTATATTATAATCCTTTCCGTATTTTTCGTTTTATATGAAACAAAAAAATTTAATTATTTTTTTACAATTATAACAACTAATTTCAATCGATATTTCAATAATTTAATCCTAATTAAGAGGTTTTTCTTTAATTAATTTTCGTTTATTATAAACGTTAAAATATTAACGATTTAGTACTATTAACAACTGTTTTACTTTCCTAAACAAAAATTTTTAAAAATTTCATTAATTATTTCATTAGAGATATTTTGTCCCATAATTTCTCCTAGAAACTCTAAAGATTGTTTTATGTAAACACTACTTATATCAATAGGAATATTATTCTCATATGATTTTATAGCATCTAAAACACAATTATTAGCTTTTACAATTAAATTTTTATGTCTTTCATTAGTAATTATAACTTTGCTTTCTCTCTCTATTTCTTCAAAATTAAAAAGCTCTACAATTTTAGAATATAATTTATCTATTCCCTCATTTTTTATGGCTGAAATCTTTATAATTGGTTTCCTAACTTTTTTTAGGCTTGCTTCCATTTTTTCGTTTTTATCAGTTATATCCACTTTGTTTAATAAAATTAAAGCAGCCTTTTCTTTAATAATACTTATAATTTCATAATCTTCTTCATTTAAGTCCTTAGTAATATCAAACAATGCAATAATCAAGTCTGCATTATCAGCATAATTTTTAGCTTTTTCAACTCCGATCTTTTCAATTTCATTATCGGTACTTCTAATTCCAGCTGTATCAACTAGTTTTAACTCTATTCCAAAAACATTAACATATTCCTCAATTGTATCTCTAGTCGTACCTTCAATAGAACTTACAATCGCCCTGTCTTCATTTAGTATCGAATTCATCAGAGATGATTTGCCAACATTAGGACGACCTAGTATAACAGTTTTAACTCCGTTTTTTAGTAATCTACCATTATTAAAACTATTAATGAGATTTTCAAGTTCTTCGTTTACATCTTTTAACTCAGATAAAATATCATTATCTTTTACCTCATCAATATCATATTCAGGATAATCAATAGTAACTTCTATAGAAGTAATAACATTTAACAATTTCTTTTCAATTTTCTTTATTTTTTTTGATAATGCTCCCTCTAACTGTAAAGCAGATTCTTGAGCCTCCAATTCAGATTTAGAATTAATTAATTCCATTACTGCTTCAGCTTGTGATAAATCAATTCTACCATTTAAAAAAGCTCTTTTCGTAAATTCTCCAGGTTGAGCTAACTCAGCTCCATGTTTTAAGCATAAATTTAATATTTTTCTTTCAACTACAATTCCACCATGAGTATTTATTTCACACATATTCTCAGTCGTATAACTATTAGGTGCTATAAAATATGAAACTAACACCTCATCAATAATATTATTGTCTTCAACTATATTTCCATATTTTATTGTATAACCTTTAATTCTTTTTTGTTTATTCTTAGGAATAAAAATTTTTTCTAAAATTTTAAAGCACTTTTCACCAGACATTCTAATAATGCCAATTCCACCATTTCCTACAGCTGTAGAAATTGCAACAATTGTATTTTCAATCAAATTTTTCCCTACCTTTCCATATTAAATGTTAAACAATTTATTTAACATTTTAATAATGACCATTCATTTCCAAATTACAAAAAAGCCAAAGTAAGATGACAAAATAATTTATCTCGAACTTTGACTTCGATTTTATTCTATTTTTTTTCTATAACAACTTTTCTCCTAGGTTCTTCTCCAATACTATGAGTTTTAACTGTTTTACTATCTTGAAGTGTTAAATGAATAATTTTTCTTTCATAAGCATTCATTGGCTCCAAAACAAGTCTTTTCCCAGATCTAGAAACAGTTTTTTCAAGTTTTTTTGCAAGTTCCTTCAATGCTTTCTCTCTTTTAACTTTATAATTACATACATCAACAATTACTCTTACTCTAGAATCAGTTTCTTTATTTGAAATTACACCTAAAATAGTTTGAATAGCACTAATATTTTCTCCCCTATACCCAATTAATTTTGAAGAACTCTCTCCATTAATATCAACATAAATAGCTTTTTCTTTTATCTTTGTACTATATTTTATATCACCATATTCTTTAACAAAAATCTCAAGAAACGATTCAACTGCTTTTTTGCAAATATTCACATCTTCCTCAGAAACTTTTTTTGTATATGTTTCAACAGTATTGTATAATTTATTATTCACCACACTATCTTTAACTATTAATTCAACTTTTACTACTCTAGGATCTAATATACTAAAAAATATTTTTTTGTCTTCATTTTCTAATACCTTAACATCTACTTCCTCAAGTTTACAGCCAAGTTCTTTTAAACCCTTTTTTATAGCTTCATTGGAAGTCTTACCTTCTGCAATAACTGATTTTCCCATTACCTACTTCTTCCCTTCTAACAATTTTGTTTCTTTTTCTTTAGAATTTTTCGAAAATTTATCGATTGCAATTCTTTCAATTAATTGCAATGAATTACTAATAAGCCAATATAATGATAGTCCTAAAGGAGCAATCATTGCAATAGCAATAGACATTATAGGCATCATATAGCTCATACTCTTTGTCATACCTTGCATTCCTTCAAGTTGATCTTCAATCGATTCCTCTTTATCATTATCACTATCAGTATCCTTTTTCTTTTCTTCTTCTTTCTTTTTATTTGTCATACTAGTTGTAATTTTTATATTAACAAATGTAGTAATAACATATAATAAAGGAATTATAAATACCCTAAAATCTTCCCAATTTTGTGTTGGAACTTTACTCAAATCTAGTCCCAAAAAATTCATATTTAAGTTTACTCTATCATCTTTATCAGAATATAATTCAATTATTTGAATTTCTTTATAATTTGACTTATTCTCTTGATTTTGTGAAATTTGTTGTTCATAATCAGAAATTACTTGAGAATCTATTTTTTTCATATAAGTTAAAGGTCTACTTACTAAATAAAATACAGATAAGAAAATAACTAATTGTAAAATAGTTCCTAAACAGCCTGAAAACGGACTAATTTTTTCCCTTTTATATAATGCCATTGTTTCTTGCTGTAATAATTCTTGATTATTTTTATATTTTATTTGTAGTTTTTTTAATTCTCCTTGTAGCTCTTGTGATTTCTTCATTGATTTCTGTTGCCTAATAGCTAATGGTAACATTAATAACTTCAATAAAACTGAAAATAATATTATTGCTAGACCATAATTCTGTACAAAATCATACAGAAAGTTTAATATATAGCCAAAAAAGTTTGCAATATAATCCATATATTAAATTCTCCCTTCATTTTAGTGGGTCATACCCTCCTTTTGAAAAAGGATTACATTTTAATAATCTAATAATTCCTAAAAAAAAACCTTTAAAAACTCCATATTTAACAATCGCTTGTTTCATATATTCTGAACAACTAGGATAGTATTTACAATGATGGCCTGATGCAGAAATAACTGGAGAAATTCCCCTTTGATAAAACTTTATTAATAATAACATTAACTTTTTCATTTTAATTCAAGTATTCCTGCTTTACTAAATGATTTTTTCATATTACCTAATATCTTATGAAATGAAACTTCACTAATTTCTGTTTTTTTGTTCCACATCATAACAATATCATATGATTGTTTTAGCTCTTTTTCATATTTTCGATATGCTTCTCTTATTAATCTTTTAATATGATTACGTTTAGTAGCCTTACAAACTTTAGATCCAACCACCACTCCTATTCTATTATAATTAAGATTGTTTTTTAGTACATAAATTATTACTTGATTATTAACAAAATATTTGCCTCTATTCAAAACATTTTTAAATTCATAGTTCATTTTTAAAGTTTTAATCTTTTTCATAATTATTTAACACCTTAAAATTAAGCTATAGTTGCATTAAATTTACAACAAACTAAGCTCTAAGTAAAAAGGCCACTCTAACTAAAAGTGACCCCCTTATTATGCACTTAATTTTTTTCTACCTTTAGCTCTTCTTGCTTTTATAACATTTCTTCCTGATTTTGTAGACATTCTTTTTAAGAATCCATGTACTTTACTTCTTTGCCTTTTTTTAGGTTGATAAGTTCTTTTCATAATTAATTGACCTCCATTTTCTATTGCATTTCGATAAATAGCAGTTATTATTATATAACAAACAAGCTGATTATGTCAATAGATTAATCAAAATTTTTCATATTTTCAATGCAGTACTACTTTTTGCAATAAAAACTAACAATTATTGTGGAAAATTTATAAAATTTAACACTTCCACAGCTGTTACAACGAGTGTCATCAGTGCAATATCTGCTCCCAAGCGGGCTCTATCAACTTTCATAATCTTATTTTACTAAGTCTTTATCTTCACATTTTAAAAATTTTATAAGTTTCTAAAGTATATTAACCAATTTCTTCTTTCTTAATCAATTCTAAATTTATATAATAACTATAAGGAAAAATCATTAAAAACTATAAGAAAAATTTTTTCAAATTATTTTTTATGTACTACTTGACTATTTGCAACTTTTTTTGATAATATATACTAAAATTATGAGTCACTAAAGAGAATGTTATTTAATTTGTCTATTTTCGAAATTAAATAACGTTTTTTCTATTAATATGAAAGGATTGAATAATGTCTAAAGAAAACATCAATGAGCTTTGGAATACTGCCAAAGAGCTTTTAAAGAATGAAACAACTGCAATAACATTTCTAACATGGATACAGCCATTGGAAATTAAAAGTTTTAGAGATAACACAGTAGTTTTAGTTGCAACAAACAAATTCCAAAGAGATACACTTGAAAAGAAATATATTGATTTATTGACAAATACTTTTAATGTTATTACACACAAAAAATGCCAAGTATTCATACAATTAGAAAATCAAGAAGATGATGTAATACTTTCTACATCAAAATCTATTGGTAACAATAAAGTTTTTATAGACTCTGGATTAAATCCTAAATACACGTTTTCTACATTTGTTATTGGAAATAATAATAAATTTGCACAAGCAGCAGCAATGGGAGTAGCAGAAAGTCCAGGAGGAAAATACAATCCATTATTTATATATGGAGGAGTTGGACTTGGGAAAACTCACTTGATGCAATCAATTGGAAATCAAATATTAAGCAATAATCTAAGCAGCAAAGTATTATATGTAACTTCTGAAACATTTACAAATCAATTAATTAACGCACTTCGCGATCAAGCAACAGATAAGTTTAGAAATAAATATAGAAATATTGATGTTTTACTAATTGATGATATTCAATTCATTGCAAACAAAAAAAGTACACAAGAAGAATTCTTTCATACATTTAACACTCTTTACGAGGCAGGAAAGCAAATTGTTATTTCAAGTGATAAACCTCCAAAAGATATTGAATTATTAGAAGATAGATTAAAGTCAAGATTTGAGTGGGGACTAATAGCAGATATTTCAAATCCGGATTATGAAACAAGATTAGCAATTTTAAGAAAGAAGACTCAATTAGATAATATAATTATAGATGATGATATATTATCAGCAATAGCTACAAAACTTGATACAAATATAAGAGAATTAGAAGGAACACTAAATAAGCTAATAGCAAAAGCATCACTAACAAACAGTCCAATTACAATGGAAATGACTCAAAAAGCAATTGACGATATAGTAGCACAACAACAAAAAGTAATTTCTTCCGAGTATATTCAAGAAGTTGTTGGAAAATATTTTGACATAGATCCAGCAGACTTAAAAGGATCAAAAAGATCAAATGACGTAACATTTCCTAGACAAATAGCAATGTATTTATGTAGAAATGTAGCACAAATGTCTATGCCTCAGATAGGAAAAGACTTTGGCGGAAGAGATCACTCAACAGTTAATCATTCATGCAACAAAATAGAAAAAGAAATGAAAACTAATTCAAATACTAGATTAATTGTGGAAAGTGTGCAAAACTTATTAACAAAAAACAATTGATTTAAAACATACGGTATCGTTGAAAAAGTACATATTTCGACAAAATACGCGTTCGTAAAATTATTGTTTCATTTTAACTTCATTGAGCTTACTCACACAAGCAAAAGAAAAGTTATCCACAGGATGTTGTGGATAATCTGTGGACAAAATGTGGATAAATATAAGTGTGGAAAAAAAAAATAATTCTGTGGAAAACTTTTTAAGTTATCCACAGAGTTATCCACACAAAAAATTCTACGGAAATAAAGCTTAATGAAGCCTTTCCACAGTTTCCACATATACTATTACTACTACTACTATTTATATTAAATATTAATAAGAAAAGGAGAAAAAAATGAAATTAATCTGTGAAAAGGATAAAATCCTAAAAGCCCTTAATTCCGTAACTAAAGCAGTAGCTATTAGAACTACAATGCCTATATTAGAAGGAATTCTAATTCAAACAAACGATAATGATATAAAACTAACATGTTATGATCAAGAAGTTGGAATAGAATACATTATAAATGATTGTGAAATAGAAGAACAAGGAGCAACAGTAGTTAATGCAATAATGTTTAGTGAAATAATTAGAAAATTACCAGAAAAAGAAATCAAAATAGCAATCAATGATAAAAACTTACTTGTTATAGAATGTGAAGGTTCACTATATAAATTAGCAACAATGAATCCAGAAGATTTTCCTGAATTACCAGAAATAAATATTGAAAACTCAATAGAATTAGAACAAAATGCATTAAAAGATATGATTAGAAAAACGATATTTGCAGTAAGTAATGAAGAAAATAGACCTATTTTTACAGGATGTTTATTTGAAACCAAAAGTAACAAATTAAATGTAGTAGCAGTCGATGGATTTAGATTAGCATGGAAAAGCAAAGTTTTAACGACACAAACAAATGATTTTACAGCAGTAATTCCAGGTAGAACACTAATAGAAGTAAATAAAATAATCTTAGACTCATTTGACATTATTAAAGTTGGAATTGCAAAAAATCAAGCACTATTTGAAATAGAAAACTGTAAAATAGTAACTAGACTACTTGACGGAGAATTTTTAAATTACTCAAAAGTAATACCAGAAAAATGGGAAACAAGAATAAGAGTTAATACTAATATTATAGCAGATTGTTTTGAAAGAGTAAGCTTAATATCTTCATCAAGCATAGAAAAAGAAAAGAAATATCCAGTGAAAGTATCAGTTGAAGTAGGAAAGATAACAATTTCATGTACAAACCAAATAGGAGATGCAAAAGAAGAACTATATGTAACTACTGAAGGAAAGAATTTAGAAGTAGGATTTAATCCAAAATATTTCTTAGATGCATTAAAAAATATCAGTGACGAAGAAGTATTTATTGACTTTGGAACAAGCATATCACCATGTATAATTAGAAGTGTAGAAGAAGAGGGAGACTATAGATATATGATTCTTCCAATTAGATTAAAGAATGATTAAAAAATAATGTTGTTGAGAACTAAAATGTAGTAATATAAAGCAGAGAAACAAACAGGAACAACTAGAATCATTCTGCAGCACGGTAGCTTCATAAATTACTTAAAGATATTTGTGAAATGCCGACAACGAGGAAGGTGGATTAAGGCAATTGGAGGATTCTACATTAAAAGCTCAATAATTGGTATAAACAATTTTATTATAAATCACCAATCATTTGCTAATTTTTGTAACATAAAAAAATGTCCGATAAAAAATTATTTTAGAACTTTATATTACACCATTTTAAAAATTAATGAAAATTTAAAATTATATTAAAGTTTTCCACAATTAGTGAACAAGATGTGGAAAACGAAATATGCGAATGGAGAAAACATGTATCTCAAAAACATAAAGATTAAAAACTTCAGAAATTATGAAGAACAAGAAGTTAAATTTGGAGAAAAACTTAACATATTTTATGGAGAAAATGCCCAAGGAAAAACAAACATATTAGAATCAATATTTTTATGCGCATTTGGCAAATCATTTAGAACAAAAAAAGAAAAGGAAATGATAAAAAAGGGAGAAGAATTCACAAAAGTAGAAGTAGAATATCAAAAAAAAGATAGAGATGGAAAAATATCAATAAAAATTTCAAACAAAAAAATGATTAGTGTAAATGGAGTAAAAATAAAAAAATTAAGTGAGCTTTTAGGAAACATTAACATAGTAATATTTACACCAGACGATATAAACATATTAAAAAATGGACCATCAACCAGAAGAAGATTTCTAGATATGATGATAGGACAGCTCAGAACCAATTATGTATATAATTTAAATATGTATTTAAAAACACTTGAACAAAGAAACAATTACTTAAAACAAAAAGATGTAAAAGATTCAATGTTAGAAATATGGGATGAAAAACTTTCAGACTATGGTCACAAAATATTTTTATACAGAAATGAGTTTATTGAAAAAATAAAACAAGAAATAGAAGAAATACACAGTGAAATAACCGACGAGGAAATATCTATTAAGTACAAATCAGATTGTGAAAATACCGAAGAATACAAAAAACACCTACTAAGAAATAGAAAAATCGACCAAATAAAAGGATTCACCTCAGCAGGAACACATAGAGATGACTTTAAAATATTAATAAATGGGGAAGAAATAAATGTTTTCGGTTCACAAGGACAAAATAGAACAGCAATTCTTTCACTAAAATTAGCAGAACTAAAAGTAATATATAATGATATAGAAGAATACCCCATATTATTACTAGACGACTTTATGTCAGAATTAGATGAAAAAAGAATCTCAAATTTTTTAAACAAAATAAAAAACATCCAAGTAATAATAACTTGCACTAGAAATATAGATATAAAAAATAGTGTACCATATAAAGTAAAAAAAGGAACTATCCACTGTGAATAAAACAGTGGATTGTTTCAAATAACAGATTAGATTACTAAATATGAAAAGAAAAGCTCGTGTATCGAGCAATCATGGCTCGAATGGGAGAGAATTACAGTTAGAATGAATTTACTATCTAAATAACAATTTAGGAAGGAAAGAGGAACTCCAAGTAATATTTAAGCAAATTGCATTCGTGCCAGCGACCAAAATAGCAAAAGATACATATATAATTAATCTAGGTTTGAATTATAACAATGTATTTAAAAATTGAAAAATCTTTACGGAGAAAGGCTTGACTTTGAAAATTTGTTGCTATATAATTACAAATGTAAATATGGAAAGGAAGAACTTTAATGGAAAAATATAATCACGAATATAGTGCAAATCAAATACAAGTATTAGAAGGTCTTGAGGCAGTTAGAAAAAGACCAGGTATGTATATAGGAAGTGTATCTAGAAGAGGACTTCACCACTTAGTTTATGAAATTGTAGACAACGGAGTAGATGAAGCACTAGCAGGATATTGTAGCCATATTGAAGTAAAAATAGAACCAGGAAATATAATTTCAGTACAAGATAACGGAAGAGGTATTCCCGTAGATATTCACCCTAAAACAAAAATATCAGCAGCTGAAACAGTATACACAGTATTACATGCTGGTGGAAAATTTGGTGGAGATAGTGGATATAAAGTATCTGGAGGACTACATGGAGTTGGGGCATCAGTTGTAAATGCATTAGCAGAATGGACAGAAGTAACAATCCACAGAGATGGTGGAATTTACAAAATGAGATTTGAGAGAGGAAAAACAGCAGAAACACTTAAAAAGATTGGAGACGCAGAAGATACTGGTACTTTAGTAAGATTTTTAGCAGATGATGAAATATTTGAAACCTTAGAGTATGATTATACAACATTAGAAGACAGATTTAGAGAAATGGCATTTTTAACAAAAGGACTATATATTTCAATTGAAGACTTAAGAGAAGAAACACCAAAAAAAGCAGAATTTTGCTATGAAGGAGGACTAAAATCATTTGTTGAATACCTTAACAGAAATAAAGAAAAAATTCACGATGAACCAATTTATATGGAAAAAACAGTAAATGATGTTCCAGTTGAAATATCACTTCAGTACACAAAAGCATATAGTGACGCAATTTTATCATTTGTTAATAACATTAATACTATTGAAGGAGGAACTCACTTAGAAGGATTTAAAAGAGGATTAACAAAAGTATTTAATGAATATGCTAGATCACATGGATTTTTAAAAGAAAAAGATTCAAATCTCTTAGGAGATGACATAAGAGAAGGTTTAACAGCAGTAGTTTCAGTAAAGGTTAAAGAGCCACAATTTGAAGGACAAACAAAAACAAAACTAGGAAACAGCAATGTTACAGGAATAGTTCAATCTGTATTAGTAGATGCATTATCAGCATTTTTAGAAGAAAATCCACAAATAGCAAAAACAATAGTTGACAAATGCTTAAGCGCATCACATGCAAGAGAAGCAGCCAGAAAAGCCAGAGAACTAATTAGAAAGAAAAGCTCACTAGAAGTTACAACACTTCCAGGTAAATTAGCAGACTGCAGTAGTAAAAATGCAGATGAATGTGAAGTTTACATTGTCGAGGGTGATTCTGCAGGTGGATCAGCAAAACAAGGACGAGACAGAAAATATCAAGCAATTCTACCACTTTGGGGAAAAATGCTTAATGTAGAAAAATCTAGGCCAGATAAAATATATAACAATGACAAACTAAAACCAGTAATTCAAGCACTAGGAGCAGGAATTGGACCAGACTTTGATGTTGAAAAAATAAGATATGGAAAAGTAGTAATAATGGCCGATGCAGATGTTGATGGAGCTCATATTAGAACACTATTACTAACATTTTTCTTTAGATACATGAGACCACTAATTGAACATGGACACGTTTATTTAGCACAACCACCTCTATATAAAGTATCAAAGAAAGGAATGCAAGATAGATATTGTTATACAGACGAAGAATTAGAAGAGACTTATGCTGAAATTGGAAAAGATAATATATCTTTACAGAGATATAAAGGTTTAGGAGAGATGAACCCTGAGCAACTTTGGGAGACAACAATGAATCCAGAAAACCGAATCTTCGTAAAAGTAACAATAGATGATGCAATAAAGGCTGACGAAATTTTTAGAATTTTGATGGGAGATCAAATTGAACCTAGAAGAGAATTTATACAAAAAAATGCAAAATTTGTTAAAAATCTTGATGTATAAATAAAAAAAATGCAAAAAACACCCAATTTTAGGGTGTTTTTTAAATTAAACAAACATATCAGATAAAATAAAAATAAAAAAAATCACCTAAAAGGGTTGACAAGTTATGGAAAATATGTTAACATATATTACCAGAAAGGAGGAAAAATGGCAAATGGACAAATTAAGTCTGTTCAAATATGGTTGCCAATAGAAAAGATTTTAGAAGATGGTATAATAAAGATGAAAGATTCCTCATATATTAAAATATTAAATGTTAGTCCAATAAATTACAATCTAAAATCTAATCTAGAAAAAGAAGCTATATTAAACTCATATAAAAATTTATTTAGGAGTTGCAATTTTAATCTACAAGTTTTAATTCAAAGCAAAAAAGAAGACTTAAGCAAAAATATAAAAATGTTAAAAAAAAATAATCAACATGAAGAATTAAGAGAAAGCTATATAAAATACATACAGGAATTAAATCGAATAAAAAAGTCTTCTATTAAAATTTATTATTTAATCATAAAGGAATCCTCATCTGATAAGTCCGAAGAAATAAAGATAAAGAATTTGCAAAACAAATATTTAAAAATCAAGGATTTATTATTAAGATGCGGAAATTTAGTATCTGAATATACATCAGAAAGAGATTTAGGAGAAGTAATATTCTCATTTTTAAATTCAAAAAATATTTAAAGAAATACAAGAGGTAAAAATGAAAGAAGAATATAAAGGAGGAACTTTCAAAATTACGGATTATTTAAGTCCATCATATGTAAACTTAAATAATCCTAAATACATCGAAATAGATGGAGTCTATTATACATGTTTAATTGTAGTAGATTATCTTAGAGAGCAAAATGATTTAATATTAAAAAACATAATTGAAACAAATGAAAATATATATGTATCAATATATTATGAAAAACAAGATACCTATAAAGTAATTAGAGATTTAACCTACAATATAGGAAATGTTGGAGTCGATTTAGAAAAAATTGGAGAAAGTAGGCAAGATGCAGAAATTGCAGCCTTTACATATAATGATGCGAAATACATTCGTAGAGAAATGCAAATAAACAATGAAGAAATGTATTTCATATACACATACATAACAGTATTCTCAAAAATGAAAAAAGAATTAGAAGAAAAAACAAATAAAATTGAAGGAATACTACGAAGTCAAGGACTAATAACAAAAAAAGCATATTTTAGACAAGAACAAACTTTTATGTCATGTATGCCATTTATGGATAATAAACAAGACATAAGCAATGTTTCAAGAAGAAATATTTTAACAAGTTCGTTACCAGCAACATATCCATTTATTTCATCAACTATATTTGATGAGACCGGAATTTTCCTAGGAACAAATATATACAATGATTCACTAGTTTTTATAGATAGATATAATAGAGAAAAATATAAAAATTCTAATATGTGTATATTTGGAACATCAGGGTCAGGAAAATCATTTTTTACTAAATTAATGATTTTAAGATCAATACTACTTGACTTAGATCAATATGTAATTGACCCAGATAGAGAATATACAAAAATAGGAAATTATTTAAAAGGATCAGTTATAAAAATCGGACCAAGTTCAGACACATATGTAAATGTTCTAGATATAAGAGAAGAAAGTTTAGAAGAAAATCAAAAAGGATATTTATCTACAAAAATTAGTAAAGTATTAGGATTTTTCAATTTATTATTAGGAAAAATAGATGAAAATGAAAAAGCAATACTAGAACAAAAATTGATTAAAACATATAACCAAAAAGGAATAAATTTTAATGACAAAAGTCTCTATAAAAATAAAAAGTTCAAGACAACTATGGACATGCCAATACTAGAAGATTTATATAATAATCTAGAAGGGAAGATGAAAACAAAACTATTACCATTTATAAAAGGATCAATGAAATATCTAAATAAACATACGAATGTAAAACTAAACAACAAATTAATAATTGCAGATATATATGAACTAGGAGAAGAAAACATAAAATATGGAATGTACATTTTTACTGAACTTTTTTGGGATAAAATAAAACAAAATAGAAAAAACAAAAAATCAATTTATTTAGATGAAATATGGCAATTGATAGGAGTTACATCAAATAAAGAAGTTGCAAGTTTCATATATAAAATATTTAAAACAATTAGAAAATATGGTGGAAGTGCAGTAGCAATAACACAAGATGTTTCAGATTTATTTAGTTTAGATAATGGAATTTACGGAAAAAGTATTCTAAACAACTCAGAACTAAAAGCCTTTTTTAACTTAGAAGAAGAAAATTTAAAGGTTTTAGAGCAATATAGTAATTTATCAAGCAAAGAAAAGATTGAAATAAAATCATTAAAAAGAGGAGAATGTGTTATGTTTGTAGGAAAGGAACATATATTAACAAAGGTTGAATCTTCAAATTTTGAAAAAAATATAGTAGGAGGTGAAGAAAATTAATAGAGTTCTTACCGCATTAGGAAACCCAAAGAAAAATAAGGAATTAAGAGATTTAAATATAAATATAGTATCGAACGATATTCAATACAAAGAAGGAGTAATAGAATATTTAGAAGGCAACAAATATATTAACTATATAATAATAGACGAAAATGTACCAGGAAATTGTAGCCTTAAAAAACTTGTAAATGACATTTATACTATCAACAAAAATATAAAATTAATAATAAAAAGTAATAATGATATTGATTTTAAAGTCTATAAAAGAATAGAAAAAATTAATACAAAAGAAATTGCAAATATAATAAAAAATAATAATATTTATAATAAACAACAAATTCCAATAAAAGATGTTTTTAATAAAGAAACAAAAGAAACAGAAACAATTACAATACTAGGAACTAATGGAATAGGAAAAAGTATTTTTTCAATTGTATTTGCAAATCAAATTATTAATAAAAAAAAATTAATAGTAGATTTTGATATAGTTAATAACAGTATATATAACTTGTTAAACATTAACATTAATAAAAAAGACATAAAAGAAGAATTAAAAAAAAATAATAATAATTTAAAATCAACAAATATACAAGATTTTATAATTCATACAAAATTTAACATAGATTTAATTTCTGGAATAAAACTAATTTATAATTCGAAAACACAACCATCCCCATCTAGAATACGTAATCAATTAAAAAATATAAAAAATGAATATGATATTGTCTTAATAGATTCATCAACAAATAGTTTATTTGATTATACAAAAGAACTTGTAAAAATATCTGATAATACAATATTCATTTCAGGAGCTAATTTGTTAGAACTTAGAAAATCTGAAAAACTTCTAGAAATATACCATAAGGATTGGAATGTTCCATACAATAAAATTAATATTATTTTTAATAAATGCACTAACAAATCAATAGACGATGAAGTATTAAGAAGAGTTTTTAAAAATTATAACATATTAGGAAAAATAAAACTAAGTGATTACTACGATTTAGCCATAAATAATAATAATACAAAAGTATCACAGATAGAGAAAGAAATTATAAAGATAAAAAACAACTATAATAAAAGTAAAAACAAAAGACTAAAAATAAATAAAATAAAAAAATAGAGGTGATTATATGGATATAACTAATAGCTTATCTAACAATATTAAAATTGATAACCAATTAATAGAAAAAAATCAAAACTCATTTTTACAATCAACATTATGGACTATAATAGATAAAGGTATAAATGTTGGAATTAGAACTTTACTACCTAATTTTTTAGAAGATAAAGTTATTGAAATTAAGGATGCATTATTTAATAATGGATTAAAAGAAGGAGCAAAAAAAGCAATAACTTCCGCAATAGATTTAGGAAAAAAAGCGACAGGAATAATTACGGGAACAATAAACAACATTTATCAAGCAGAAGAAACAATAAAAAGTGGAGGATTAATAGATAATATATCAAAAACACTTAATGCTAGTATACAAAGCGCTGTAAAAAATAATTCAATAAACGAAGAAATAGGTAACACTATAAAAAAAGGAAATAATGTTATAACAAAAACAATAGATAATGATATAGAAAAAAACTTTAAGAATCAAATATCCTCACTTGAAAAAATAGAAAACAATTCACAAAATTGGAAAAAAGCATTTAAAGAACAAAATTTTAAAGATATGGAAAAAGAATATAAAAAAATTAAAGAAAATTTAAAAAAAGTTTTACCTATGGAAAAAACGCTAAAAGAAGCCAGAGAACTGGAAAATATACACTTATTAATAAAAAACAACGGACAGAATTTTGATATAAGCAAAGAAGAATTAGAGCTCGCTAAAAAATTAAGTTAATAATAATAAAATTTGATTACAAATAAAATAACATAATAAAGTTTTTAAAAATAAAAATATATAAGTTTTAAATATAATAAAACAACAAAAAAAGAGTAGATTTAAAAGCAGAAACCCCTTGCTTTTTTTAGGTGTTTTTAGTATAATAAAATCAGACTAAAATTAATGAAAAAGGATTAAATAGCCCCTAAGGAAAGAAAGGAAAGAGAATATAAATGGACAATAATGAAGAAGAAAAAAATGTAGGAAGAATCCTTAACAGAAATATTGAAGAAGAAATGCAAACAGCATATATTGATTATGCAATGAGTGTTATAGTTCAACGTGCACTTCCAGATGTTAGAGACGGTTTAAAGCCAGTACATAGAAGAATTCTATATACAATGTATGAAGATGGATTAACACATGATAAACCATTTAGAAAATCAGCTACAACAGTTGGTGATGTACTTGGTAGATATCATCCTCATGGTGATGCATCTGTATATGACGCAATGGTTAGATTAGCACAATATTTTTCAATGAGATATATGCTAATCGATGGACATGGAAATTTCGGATCTGTTGATGGTGATAGTGCAGCTGCATATCGTTACACTGAAGCAAGAATGTCAAAAATTGCAGAAACAATGTTAACAGATATTGAAAAGAATACAGTGGATTTTATGCCAAACTTTGATGGAATGAGACAAGAACCAACAGTACTACCTTCTAGATTACCAGCATTATTAGTTAACGGTTCATCAGGAATTGCTGTTGGTATGGCAACAAATATTCCTCCACATAATTTGAATGAAATATTAAATGCAGTAATAAAAATAATAGAAAAAAGGGAATCAGAAGAAGAAGTATCAGATGAAGAACTACTTCAAATAGTTAAAGGACCAGATTTCCCAACAGGAGCAACTATAATAGGAAGAGAAGAAATTAAAAAAGCATATCTAACAGGAAGAGGAAAGATACAATTAAGAGCTGAAGCTGAAATAGAAGAAATGTCTGGAAATAGACAAAAAATTGTTGTAAGATCACTTCCTTATCAAGTTAACAAAGCCAAACTTATAGTTGATATAAATAGACTTGCAAAAGAAAAGAGAATAGAAGGTATCTCAGAAGTTAGAGATGAATCAGGAAGAGAAGAAGAAACCAGAGTTGTAATTGAACTAAAAAGAGATGCAAATGCAAGAGTGATTTTAAATAGATTATACAAAAACACACAAATGCAGGATTCCTTCGGGATTATTATGCTAGCACTAGTAGATGGAGTTCCAAAAATTTTAACTTTAAGAGAATGCTTAGAACACTTTATTGAACACCGTAAAGAAGTTATAATCAGAAGAACAAAATTTGAGCTAGATAAAGCCCTTGCAAGAGCACACATATTAGAAGGTTTAAGGATCGCAATAGACAACATCGATGAAGTTATTAAAATTATTAGAGGATCTTATGATGATCCAAAAGAAAGATTAATGGAAAGATTTGGACTTGACGATATACAAGCTCAAGCGATTTTGGATATGAGATTAAAAACCTTATCAGGACTACAACGCGAGAAAATTGAAGAAGAATACAAAAAATTAATGGAACTAATTAACCACTTAAAAGCAATACTAGAAAGCGAAAAATTAGTTTACGACATTATTAAAGAAGAATCACTTACAATGATTGAAAAATATGGAGACGAAAGAAAAACAAAAATTGTAGCAGGTGAAGGAGAGTTTACGGAAGAAGACTTAATTAAAGATGAGCAATCAATAATAGCCCTAACTCACTTTGGATATATAAAAAGAATGCCACTTGACACATACAGAAGTCAAAGAAGAGGAGGAAAGGGAATAACTGGTATAACAACTAGAGAAGAAGACTTTGTAAAACAAATCTTTAGTGCTTCAACACACGATACAATACTATTCTTTAGTAATAAAGGAAGATTGTTTAGATTAAGAGGATTTGAAATTCCAGAGGGAAGCAGAACTGCAAGAGGAACTGCAATTGTAAACTTATTGTCTTTAGATTCAGGAGAAAAAATAGCTGCTGTAATTCCAATTAACAAATTTGATGAAGAAAAATACTTACTAATGGCAACCAGAAACGGAATTATTAAGAAGACACCATTAAAAGAATATGATTCATCAAAGAAAACTGGATTAATTTCAATAACATTAAAAGAAAATGACGAACTTATAGATGTTAGATTCACAGATGGAAAGAACGATGTTGTACTAGTAACAGAAAAAGGATTGTGTATAACATTTAACGAAAATGATGTAAGACCAATAGGAAGAACTGCACAAGGAGTACTTGGAATTAGACTAGGTAAAGAAGACAAAGTAATTGGAATGGAGCCTATAATAGATAGAGCTAATGGAACACTACTAGCAATAACAGAAAATGGATTTGGAAAGAGAACAGAACTTGAAGAATATAGGGTACAAGCAAGAGGAGGAAAGGGAGTTCTAACATATAAGATTACACAAAAAACTGGAATTATCGTTGGAATAAGAATAACAGATGAAGAAGATGATGTTATGCTTATTACTGATAAAGGAACTCTTATAAGAATAAAAGCTAGTGAGATAAGTGTTTTAGGAAGAAATACTCAAGGAGTTACATTAATGAGAACAAATGATGGTGGAAAAGTTGTGAGTATCGAAACAATCAAAGAAGAAGAAGAAGAGATAGAGAAATAATAATGAAAGATGGCTATTATTTTATAGCCATCTTTTTTTTCATCCTAATATCATCTCCAAAAAAATAACATGCGTTATAGTTCCCTATAATTCTTGAAACAATTCTTTCTTCGTAAGTATCATAGAGATTTTGCAAAGAAAGATTTGTAGAAATAATGGTCTTGGTTACTTTATTATTTTGATTCAATAACCTAGAATTAATAATATTAAATAATTCAGTTATTTTTAAACTGTTCCTTGTTTCTGTTCCTAGATCATCAATTATAAGTAAGTCTACTGAATAAATAGTTTTACTAATATCATCATCAGTTTTACCAAATTTATAATCAATTATTTTATCTAACATTATTGGAGCAGTTTGATATAAAACTGTTTTACCATTTTTTATCAATTCATTAGCAATACATGAAGATAAAAAAGTTTTCCCTAATCCAGTACTACCACAAAAAAGTAAATTGCTTTCTTTACTATCATCAAAGTTATTAATAAAATTTCTACAAGTCTTAACAATAGACTTTACATTGTCCCTTGGAGAAAATTTAGAGTTATATTTACTTGTATTTATCTCATCTGAATATAGAGTTAAATCAAAATTAGAAAAGTTTTGATTCTTTAAATCATATATATTAGAATCATTATATTCTAAATTATATAAAGCTTGCTTAATACAAGGACAAAGAATACTACCAGAAGGAGTCGACAGATATCCAGTATCACTACATTTTTTACACTCAAAAACAGGTTCAAAATCTTTTTCAGATAGATTTAATTTTTTTAAAATAGATTTTTTTTCATTTTTTAGTTCTTCTATTCTTTTATTTATCCTATTTATTTCATCTTTATTATTAGCTCTTAAAATCAATTGAACTCTTTTGATTCCTAAAGAAGATATATCGTGGTCTAATTTTTCAACTTCAGGATACTTATCAAAAAAATCTTCCCTTTTTTTTATAGCTTCATTAATTTCTCTAGTTCTTTTTTGATCATATTGTGATAAAAGTATTTTTATATTATTGTTCAAAAAAATCACCTCTTTTCCATAATATAAATAAAGGGCTTTAATTGAAAAATATAATGTAATACATCCATTATATAATAATCAATTAAAACCATATAACTAAAATTATGCATTTACATTAACATAAAAATTGTTCAAATTATTATACTCTCTTTGCTTAAAATTAGCATTAGATACTTTTTTATCATTTTCAGATATCTTTGGTGCATTTTTTTGTGCATTCATATAATTAATAATTTGTTCAGGTTTAGTAAAGTTCTTTTTATGCCAATCAGTAAGTAATGAATCCAAATATTCAAAACTCGGATTATACTTTGAAGTAGTTTTCTTCAAAGCTAAATCAATTATATCCATTTCATAACCATAAGTAATATTCCACTTTTCAACAAAAGCTTCTTCAAACATAGAAAGATTTCTAGATAATCTAAGTTTTTTTCTAATTGCGTGTTCGACAGTCTTAATCTGTTCTTCTTTTTGAAAATATTCATCTAAGTCAACAAAAGTTTTTACATTATTTTTATACCAAGCATCCGCCACAGTTGTGATGTAATTTCTATGTAAAGCAGAGTTATTAAAACAATATCTAAATAAAGCAATCATAACCTCTTCATCAAATGCATATTTTTTAAACCATAAATCAATATCTCCATACCAAGAAGGAGACATTATTCCTTGGAAAAATTCGTTATTAATTGTTTCAATTGCTTTTGCACGATTTTTATTTTCAGATATTGCTTTCATATTCTCAGCTGAAATCGTGATTTTAGGTTTATATATTTTATTTAACTCAATTTCTTGGATATTTGCAACAATAAATCCTTGATTTTTGCGGATTAATAGTCCTATACCTTCCCAATATTTAATAGCATCTTGGATGGTTTTCAAAGGTAATTCCAGTTTTTTTGATAAATCATTTATTTTCACATCTTTATGATACTTAGACAAGAAAAATAAATACATATATACTTTAATTGCATTTCCAGTTGCTTGAGATAAATATTCTGTAAAAAAAACATCTGGTATCGGTGTTTGTGATAAGATTAAAGATGCATCATTTTGCTCTAATTTCATAATATTTACCTCCAATAATATTTGAAATTATATCATTAAATAATACATTTTACAATACAAAATCTTTAAATATTTTACTTATATAAATAAAGTTTTGGTCTTATCAAATATTTAACAATATAAAAAATAATATAAACAATATTCTCATTATTGAAACCAAAAACACTAAATAAAAAAATAGGAAAATAAAGAAAAACAATAAAAAGAATTTTTAAATTCAAATTACTAAAAATAACATTAATTAATGAAAAAATTATAAAAAAAGAAACAACATTAAAAATAGCAGTAGTATAATCAATAATACCCAAAATTTTATTTTTAAAATTATAATTTTTTGGAAAAATAAACTTCAAATTAAATAAACTCCTTTCTATATTAAACACCTTTCTTAAATCCAGAAAGCATACTAGAGACATTTGAAAATACAGTAAAGCTAATTCCACCAAACATTTCTTTAATAAAATCATTAATTTTCATTAATGCATAAATACCTCCAACATATAAAATTTTTTCATTATTATCAACAGAAAAAATAACAATCAATATAAGTGGAATAAAAATTTGTATTAAAAACAAAGATATTAAACTTTTAAACCAGGACTTAAAAATCCAAGAAGTCGAAGTACTGATTAATGAAAGAATTGAGAAAGGAGAAAAAAGTAATAAAACCTGCAATAAAACATATCTTAATGAATAAGAAAAAAGTAAACTTACTAAACCAACACTAACAAAACTTTTTATTAAACCATCTAAAGAAAAAATGTTTGATTCAGTAGAATCAGAAACAATTACTTTATTAAGAGTAGTTATTAATTCGGAAAAATCTATGTTGTGTCCTATAATATCTTTTCCAATTTCTTGAATCGATAAAGATAAAAAACTCAAAATATTTAGAAATTGTTCCAATAAGAAATACGAAGAATTTACCAATAAAGTAAAAATTAATAGCTTAAAAAAGAATTGCCCAGGCCTTTCTACAGTAGTATCTATAATATTAAAATAATAGTATCTAATAACATAAAATAGAGCCAATCCAAAAATCATACTATCAACAAGATATAACAAACCATTTTTTCCATTACCACCTAATAATTTTTCAAACATAGACTTAGAAATTAAACTAGAATCGACGAAAACTAAATTGTCTAAGTTTAAATATATGTTGTTGTCTATAGAAGAAAACAAATTACCAAAAATTGTATTGATTGTTTGAATAATTATATTTACAATATCACTTTGATTCAATAAAAACCTCCATATAAAAAATAAATAAATCATTACTAACCTATTAAAGATTTTACAGCTGCCAAAATTAAATCTAAAGCTAATAAAATAGAATAGGCAACAAGAGATCCTTTAATAATTCTTTTTGAAGTTCGAATTCTTTCTTCATCACCAAAACTAAATTTTTTCATAAATAACCCAACAGCAACAGCAACAGCAGCAGAAGGAGTAGATAATTTTAGTAACCATTTTTCAATTTCTTCAAAAGCTTTAGACATTTTATCTACAATTTTAGGAGTTGCACCATAACAAGAAGTTGAGAAAAACAAAAAAGTAAAAATTAGAATACTTGAAAGTAACAATAAATAATAAATTTTTTTATTTTTTTTCATAAAACCTCCATTTTATAATGTATTATTAAAAAAATAGGGAAGCATTTTTAATTGACATGGCTTAAGGATTCTGTTTCCATCAGATAAAAAACAAACACAAGTAAACGCATCTAAATGCTGTGTGAAAAAATTATAATCATAAATAAAATCACTTTGTGAATAGGAATTAATACTTTCTGATAAACTAGAATTAACAGAAAAGAAATCTTTAGAAATACAGCTATAAATGCTTTCTTTGGAATTTTCAGAATAAGTTTTGGAATACCTTTTCTTTTCCTCTTTTCCAAACTGTTTTTGCATTTCTTCTATAGTAAAAATATCATCAGTTCTAAAACAAAGTTTATTTATGAGATTTTGAATAATAACTTTAGTTGAATTTTGATCCTTTAGAGAATTCAAGATTGAAGTAAAACTCTGAGTAGAAACAATGTTAATACACTTAGCTTCTCTACTTTGAGAAAAAAAGTCAGCATCGGAAGAAGTGACATATTCCTGATATTCATCCGATATAAAAACAGTTGGTCTTTTTATGATAGAGGAATTAGACAACTGTTTTAAAACATCAGTTTGAAAATCCAATTTTAAATATGCTGCTATTATTTTAGATAAATTTTTATACTGAGCAATATTCATATTTAGCACAACAATTTTACCTCTTTTAATTACATCATCAAAACCGTAAAAATTTTCCTCTTTTTTACTTGGACAAAAAGTTTTATTTATTTCATAATCTGCAACAAACATATTAGTAATCCTAGTGATTTCAGATTTCAATAAATTATGAGTCCTTTCATCAAGAGAAAAAAAGTCATTTTCTAAAAAAGAAATAGAATTCAATAATAAATAACATTTTTCATTTGATAGTTTTCCTAAAACGAACTTTTTTCTTGCTAGTTTTACCTTGTCAACAAAAAAAGAATAATTTGTAACTAATTTATGAATTTCTTCAAAACTAACATAATTATCATTGTAGATTCTACAAATATTAATACTACATTCTAAAATTTGCTCAACTTTATCAAGCCAATATGATTCAGAATTATTAGGGGAAAACAAAAGCAAAATTGTTTTAATTCTATTAGCTAAAACAGATGATTTTAATAATGGCTTATCTAAAGGATTATACTTATAAAAACCATTCACTTCTATTACAATTACATCATCTAATCTATTAAAATCATTAGCAAATTCTAAAACCTTAGAATAATAATTACCTTTTACATCTAATATTAAAAAACCAAGCTTTTTATCATTATTTAGTGATTCATATTTTATTAACTGTTTAGTAAAAGGATACATAGCAGAAGATGTTTTTCCAGAGCCAATAGATCCTGTAACCAAAATATTTTGATATAAAGAATTTTCTGAAATATATATATTATTGTTATTTAAATCTTTTCCAATTAATAAACCAAAAACAGGGACTTTAATATTTTTTTCTTTTTTATTATTAATAGGTATAATAAAAATAAAAAATTTAAAAACAATAATTAAATTAGAAAAGAACAAAGACACAATAAAAATATACTTTACAATTGAAAATATCTGTTTATCTGTAACAAAATAATTAAAAAGTTTAATCTTACTATGAATAATAGGATAATCAGTGAATAAAATTGAATTAAAAAATACAATAATTGTAATAGTAGTAAAAAAAGACAAAAATAGTCCAAAAAGAAATTTAGATTTTATTATAAATCCTCCTTTTTCAGTTTTATTTTTAATTTAGAACCTTGAGTATTATGAAAAATAAATTTTTGACTTAAATTATACACATAAATCAAACAGACAAAAAGATTAATAATCAAAAGAAGAAAAAATAAATCAAGTAAAGAAATAAAAATCACTCCTTCCAATAATTGGTATTATACATTATTTTTTTTTATTTGTCTATACTTTTTTTAAAAAATATGATAAAATATTTAAAATTATTTTTTTTATAAATATAAATAGGAGGTAAATATGAAAATAAATAAAGACACTAAAATAGGAGACATTCTTGAGCAAGATCCTAAAAAAGCAGATATACTATTAGAAGCAGGAATGCATTGTGTAGGTTGCATTGCAGCAACAGGAGAATCTCTTGAAGAAGCATGTATGGTACATGGAATTGATGTAGAAGATGTTTTAGAAGAATTAAATAAAGAACAATAGATGTCATTATAAAAGCTTTAATATAAAAGAATCCGCATTATTTAATGAAATTCAATTTTTTTGGACCAAAGTTTTATATAATAGTAAGAGAAGACTTCCGCATTATAGAACAATAGCGGACATTAATAAAATTGAAAAAGCAAATACTCTTTGCAAAGTCCGCGTTTAATTGTTCGTCGCGCTAAATTTTATAAAATAAAATTTAGTAGCATTATAATTTTATATAATAGGAAAGTAGAACTTTCCTATTATATAAAAAAAGAGTGTTATTGAAGGAGTCTACAAAAGGAGACAATTTCTATAACACTCTTTTTAGTTGGAAAAACTTTTAACAAACTTTTATATGTTCCAACCACCGTTTACTTGAATTATTTGACCTGTAATATAAGAAGAATTATATAAATCAATTACAGATTTAGCTACATCAAAAACAGAGCCTATTCTTCCTAATGGAATATCATTAATAATATTTTTTTTATCATCCTCACTTAAGTGTTTGTTCATTTGAGTATTTATTATTCCAGGAGCTATACTATTTACTCTAATATTTGAAGGACCTAATTCTTTAGCAAGTGATTTAGTCAATCCATCTAAACCAGCTTTACTAATTGAATAAGCAACTTCACAAGAGGAACCAATTACCCCCCATATAGACGAAACATTTATTATAAGACCACTTTTTTGAAATACCATTAATTTTGATACTTCTCTTGAAGCATAAAAAGCAGAAAACAAATTTGTTTTCATTATTTTTTCAAAATCTGAATCAGTAGTATTATCAATCGTTTTAATTAAATCTATGCCTGCATTGTTTACCAATAAATCAACCTTTCCAAACTTTTTAATTGCAAAATCAACAAGATTCTTAACTTCATTACTGTTAGAAACATCAGCTTTAAAAATACTAACATTCTTATTACCCCTAGCAATACTTATAGCCTCTTTTTCAGAATGAAAATAATTTAATATAACATTAAAATTACTATTAGATAAAGCTTTAACAATTTCTGCACCAATACCTTGAGAACCGCCTGTAACAACAGCTACAGGAAGATTATTATTAATATTCATATCCATCCCCTTAAATAATTATTAAAAATATTATAAATTATTTTAAATATTATGTCAAATGAAAGAGATGTAATTGTATTGATTAATATTTATAAAAATGATATAATATAAAATATTACATAAAGATTGACATAATAATAGATAGTAACAAAAAGGGGTTATAAATGAAAGAAAAAAAACACGAAAAAAAAATCACTATTTGTGGTTATAGCCTATATTATATTTTTGGATATTTTAGTATTTATAGTATAATAGGATGTATTTTAGAAACTCTATTTGGAGCAATAACAACTGGAGTAATAGAAAGCCGACAAAGTTTTATGTACGGACCATTTTGTGCCATATATGGAATTGGAGCTATTGTAATGCTATTACCCTTAAAATATGTCAAAAAGCACTTTGTTACATTATTTACAGGAGGAG
The DNA here is from genome assembly GCA_017510825.1 of Clostridia bacterium. Taxonomy (GTDB): domain Bacteria; phylum Bacillota; class Clostridia; order TANB77; family CAG-508; genus CAG-793. The sequence goes on from JAFWMA010000019.1 coordinate 30,594, forward strand.
CCTTAGTAGGGTCAATAGTTGAATTTGCAGTAAGCTTTTTTGGAGAAATGATATACCATGTCAAGTGGTGGGACTATTCAGATATGCCATTAAACATTGATGGAAGAATATGCATTTACTTTTCAGTAATCTGGGGATTACTTGCAGTAATATTCATGCAGTACATACATCCTAGCGTAGAAAAAATAGTAATGAAACTAATAAAGAACATTCCGAAAAATTATTTGAAAATTACAATCATAGCATTATTTATATTTCAATTTGTAGATTTTTGGGTTTCTACATTAGCAGTAGAAATGTTTACTTCAAGAAAAATACATGAACTTGACTTAGACGTTCCCGATAGAAAAAGCATAGAACAAAAATATGAGTTTTTATATAGTAATGATTTAATAGTATATTTGTCAAAAACTATTTTTAACGATGATAATATGCTAAAAGCTTTTCCAAATTTAAAGTTAGAATTTAATAATGGAAATGTAAAGTATTTTAGAGAGTTTATGCCAGAAGTTACACCGTACATATTAAAACTAAAAGACTAATAAACAAAATAAAAAAGCCGGGAAACATTAGTAACTCAACGTTTGACGACCTTTTATAATGGAGCCACTTGTCCGACTTGAACGGACGACCTACTGATTACAAGTCAGTTGCTCTACCAACTGAGCTAAAGTGGCAAATAATATATTGGTGACCCCTACGGGAATCGAACCCATGTCTCCGCCGTGAAAGGGCGATGTCTTAACCGCTTGACCAAGGGGCCAGTTTTATTGAATGGTGAGCCATCGGGGAATCGAACCCCGGACAACTTGATTAAAAGTCAAGTGCTCTACCAACTGAGCTAATGACTCATATATGCGAACACAACAATTATTTTACTACAAAAACGAATAAAAGTCAATGATTTTGTAAATAAAAATATAAATTTTTACAAAAATAAAAAACTCCATATAAATGGAGTTTTAAATAATATAAATCACTAATCTTCTATTGCTCTTTTTTTTGTATAATTTCCAGAAATAATTTTAGGAACAAATTTAATAATTTTATAAACAGCAAGTTTTATTTTTTTGCTCCATAAGTACGTCTTCTTTAACTTTCTAGGAGAAGTTACAGTACTTTCTTCAACAACAGTCAAAGCAACTGTTGCAGGTTCTATATTAAATGTATAATTTGCATTTTCATTATTATCCCACTCATTGTTTGATGTTCTAAAACATAAATTAAGAGAATCAGTAGAAATCAAATCAATTTCAGCTTGAAATCCTAATTCGGTTTTTTTCATTTCAATTTCATTAGTATTATGCCAATCTTCACCAAAACCATAGTGTACAAAAACTTTACCATAATCACTTTGATAAAGTTTTCCTGTATACGATATTTTAACAGTAGAATTCTCCACTAATTTATCAGTATTAAAAAAAATATTTTTAACTAATTCCATAACAAACTCCCAAATTTTATCCTAAAACAATTATACTAGCTAAAAAAATATTTTTCAATAGAATCATGAAAATGTAATAAAAATGTAAAAAATGTAATAAAAATGTTAAAATTCTACAATTTCTGTCATATTACTATTATTTTTTCCCAAAATTTTTCCAAGAATGTAAAACTCAGAGCTTTTAGTTACAACTATATCACTGATTTCATCGTTTTCAGCTCTTAAAACTATATCCTTTTTTCTAATAATGAATTTTCTGATCAAAAGCTTATTGTTAAACTGAAACAAACCGAAGTCTTTATTATTTAAAGGAGCATTTAATTCAATATAAACAAAATCAGTTCCATCAATTTTGGGTGCCATTGAACTATCAAATGACCTCATAATAAAAGAAGCTTTTCCAATACTTTTGGGACAGACAGAATAACCAATAATAGAATTAACAATTGGAATAGAATTATAATTAATATGGTCAACAATAGAATAATCTCTTTGTTCATCAGTTAAATTTCTATCATATGTATATAATAAAGGCTGGACAGGGACATCAAGACCATCACAAATTACTTTTAAAGTTTTGTAACTAGGATTCCTATCTTCTTTTTCAATATGTGTTAAATGTCCAATATTAACTCCAGTTGATTTTGCTAGTTCTGTTTTAGTAAGTTTTTTATCAGTTCTTATTTTTGCAAGTAAATTACCTATCATACAAACCTCCTGCTAATTAATAATTATACAAATTATTATATTAAAATAATAAAAAAAAGTCCAGCAAAAAACAAATAAATATCAAAGATTATTTAAAACTATTGAAAAAAAGGCAAAAAACTGATATATTAGAGTATATAAAAAACAAAAAGGGAGAGTAGTATTATTTATGGCAAAAGGAAAAAGATATGATGGTCAGCCAAAACTAAACATAAAGAAAGTAATTGCAACAGCATTAATTTTTGCATTTATAGTAATGTTGATTGTATTGGCTATAATACTTTCTAAAGATAAAGATAAAAAAACCGAAGAAAAAAATGTTGCATTAACATATAAAACAGTCTATACAAATGGAAAATGGGGAGTTATTAATTCAAAGGGAGAAAGTGTAATAAGTCCAACATATAATGATATGATAATAATTCCAGACGAAGCAAAGAATTTATTTATATGCCAAGAGAATGTGGATACTGACACAGAAAAATATAATTCAATAGCAATTAATGATAAATCTGAAAAACAATTTACAGCATATGAAAATATTGAATCAATTGAGAATATAGATAAAGACGGAAAACTATTTTTCTTTGATAACACACTTAAAGTATCAAAAAATGGTAAATATGGATTAATTAATTTCAACGGTAAAGAACTACTTGCAACTGAATATGAAACAATAGAACCAATTAAATTCTTAAAAAACAGTTTAATAACAACAAAAGACGGAAAAAAAGGATTAGTTGACAATAGTGGAAATGTTATTATAGAGAATAAATTTGAAGAAATTGAAGCATTAACAGATAAATATGAAAACGGATACATTGTAAAAGATAATAACGGAAAATATGGAGTAATAAATTACAATAAAAAACAAATTTTAGAATGTAAATATAATGAAATAAAACATGTTGCAGGAAATGATAAGTATGTTGTAACTGAAGATAATAATTTAAATTTAATTGATGCAGATGGAAATATCTTATTAATAAATAAATTTGAAGATGTTATAAGTATCGATAATGAAAACTTGATAATAAAAAAAGGAAATAGTTATGGTGTTATGAACACGGGCGGAGAAATTAAAATAGATACAGAATACGAAAGTTTAAAATACTTATTTGATGGCAATTATATAGCTGAAAAAGACAGCAAATATGGAATTATAGATATAAATAACAAAGAAATAATAGATTTTCAATATAACGACATTGATTATATGAGTGAAGAAGGATTCATTGAAGCAGAAGATGATGAAGGAAAGACTAATATTTTGAACAATCAATTTGAAATAAAATGCAAAGGAATTGTTTCAGAAATCAATTCAAAATATGACTACATCAAACTAAGAGAAAATGGAGAATATAAGTATTATAACTTTAAATTAGAACAAAAAAACCCACAAGACATTTTTCCAGCTAATACTCTATACTTATCTAAAGAAAATGGAAAATACGGTTTTGTCAACAAAAAAGGAATAGTAATTGTAAACTACATTTTTGACGATGCTACTGAACAAAATGATTATGGATATGCAGCTGTAAAAAAAGACGGAAAATGGGGAGCTATTGACTCAAAAGGAGAAATAGTTACAGAACCAAAATACAAATTAGACTTAAATCCTTTGATAAGCTTTATAGGAAGATGGCATATAGCACCAGATTTAAATGCAAATTATTATACAGACATAGATGAATAAAAAAACGGAGGGATAAAAATGGAGAAAAATATTTATCCATATTTGATAGAAGAACAGAAAATAAAAAAATACTATGAACTATTGCTAAACAATAATTACAAATTAAAGATTTTTGATAAAAAAAAGAATAAAGAAATATACAATTTATTTTTACCTAAAATAAGAAATCTATTATTCTGGACATTTAACTTAAACTCAACAAATAAAAAAAATAGCAAAGAAGAATTTAATAATACCCAAAATGAATTAAAATCAACAATATGCGGAAACTATTATTGCAATGTATTTGAAAAAAAAGATACTACAATAATATGTTTCAATAATGGGATATGTTTTGGAATAGGGAATAATGAAAAAGAAATAAAAAAAGCAAAAAGATACCAAAAAAATCTAAACATGGCAGAAATTAACATAAGAGAAGAGGAGAAGTATACTATAATAGAGAAAAAGACAGAAAATGAAGCAATAACATACTTATATATATTAGAACTTTACAAAATGATATTTCTCAACAAAACACAAAAAGATATAGCAGATCCAAACAAATTTAATAAGGCTAGAATAAAATTTGTAAAATTTTCAGAACAAATATATAACATAAAAATAACAGATAATACAGAAGCAAACGAAAAAATAAATGAATGGGATAAAGAATTTGAACTAGATAATATATATATAAAGATCGACAATTCTTTCGACCTATTATATAAAAATAATAGAATAAATGAAAATATTAAATTAAAAATTATTTGTATAATAATGTGTGCAATTACAACAATAGTAGGAATAATAAACCTTTGCATTACAATATCATAAAAAGAAAGGGAGAATTATTATGAAAACATATGTTGGAACAGATATAATAGAAGTTGACAGAATTGAAAAATCATTAAATGATAAAAACTTTTGTTTAAAAGTTTACACAGATAAAGAGATAAAATACTGCGAAGGTAAAAGTGAAAAAACAAGATATCAGCACTATGCTGCTAGATTTGCAGGAAAAGAGGCAGTATATAAGGCAATATCAAAATTTTTAAAAAATAAATATGATATAGGATGGAAAAACATAGAAATAGTAAACAATGAAAACGGTAGACCAATTGTAAATATAATTGGAGCAGAATTACAAAAAATAGAAATTGACATTAGCTTATCACATATTGAAAAATATGCGATAGCTACAGCAATAGTAACTATTGTATAAATTAAAAAGTGGAGCAATATTGTTCCACTTATATTTTAGGAGATGATAAAAAAATGGAATACTTTGATGCACATGCACACTATGATGATAATAAATTTGATGAAGACAGAGAACAAGTGCTAACCGAATCATATAAACAAGGAATAACAGCGATAGTATCAGCTGGATACAATTTGCAAGGAACAAAAGCAGGAATAGAGTTAGCAAAAAAATATTCATTCATATACACCACAGTAGGAATATCACCAAATGATCTTACGGATAATTGGGAAAATGATATTAAGGAAATAGAAAAAATATTATTAAAAGAGAAAAATAATAAAAAGATTTTAGCTATAGGAGAAATAGGGTTAGACTATCACTATAATACAGATAAAGAAAAACAAAAAAAAGCATTCAAAAAACAAATTGAAATAGCAAACAGAAACCAACTTCCAATAGTAATACATACAAGAAACGCTATAATGGACACACTAACAACACTAAAGGAAAATCCCGCAAATAAAAAAGGAATATTTCACTGTTGTCCACATAATAGAGAATTAGTAAAAGAAGCAATAAAACTAGGGTATTACATTTCATTTGGAGGAACAGTTACATTTAAAAACTCAAAAAATGCTGAAGAAATAGTAAAAATGGTACCAATAGACAAATTTGTAATAGAAACAGACTGCCCATACTTATCACCAGAACCTGTTAGAGGAACACGAAACGATTCAAGAAATTTAAAGTATATAGTAAAAAAAATAGCACAGTTTAAGGGTGTGAAAGAACAAGAAATAGCAAAACAATCATATAAAAATGCAGAAAAAGTCTATGAAATAATTAAATAATAAAAATAGTAGCTAAGTTTTATAAAATTCTATCAAACTACTTGATAAAAGAAATCAAATATTATATAATGTGTAAAGGTACTTGAAAGTTTCTTTGTTTTAGGATATTTTCAATAAAAGCCTATGAATCTTGTCAGGTCCGGAAGGAAGCAGCAATAAGTAGATACTTTTATGTGGGAATATCCTAAAACAAGGAAACTATAAGTACTTTTTTTATAAGAAAAGGAGTATAATCAAGTTTTAGAAAACTTTACTTAACTAAAGGAGGTATGACACATGGAATATACTGCACTGTATAGAAGGTTTAGACCCAAAACATTTAACGAAATACTAGGTCAAGATCACATTACACAAACCTTAAAAAATCAATTTATTGCAAACAGAGTAGGTCATGCTTATCTTTTTACAGGATGTAGAGGATGTGGTAAAACCTCTGCTGCAAAAGTATTATCAAGAGCAATAAACTGCTTAAACCCACATGATGGAGAACCATGTAATGAATGTAGCATATGTAAATCGGCTCTAGATGGATCACTAACAGATATAGTAGAAATGGATGCAGCTTCAAATAATAGTGTAGATGACGTAAGAGCAATTAGAGATGAAGTAAACTTCTTACCAACCATTGCTAAATATAGAGTTTATATAATTGATGAGGTTCATATGCTAACAAAAGAAGCGTTTAATGCCCTATTAAAAACTCTAGAAGAGCCACCAAGTCACGTGAAGTTTATTTTGGCAACAACAGAACCTCAAAAGCTACCCGCAACAATTTTATCAAGATGCCAAAGATTTGACTTTAAAAGGATAGAAGATACCAAGATAGTTGAAAACTTAGAAAAGATATGTAAAGATTGCAATATTAAACACACAAAAGGTGCATTATGCTTAATAGCAGAATTATCTGAAGGTGCAATGAGAGATGCTCTATCAATATTAGAAAGATGTGCTCAAGATGGAGAAAACAACATAAACGAAGAAAAAATTAAAATGCTTGTTGGAATACCAGAAACTACTCATATAATAAATATTGTAAATAGTATTATAGACTCAAATGAAGAAGAAATATTAAAACAAACAGAAATAATAATAAACGAAGGAAAAGATATAAACAATATAATATGGGAAACAATAAAAATCGTGAGAGATTTAATGCTGTTAAAGACAACAGGAAAAATATCTAATACATATAATAAAAAAGAAATAGAAAAAATGAATGAGATAGCCTCCAAAACAAACAAAAAAAGACTTCTAAAAATAATATATGAGCTATCCGAATTAGAAAACGAAATAAAATGGTCATCACAAAAAAACATAGTATTTCAAGTTGGAATACTAAAACTATGTGACGATGATACTATAAACATAGAAGATAGAATAAGTAAAATAGAGAAATATATAAAGACAGGAAATCCAAAGGAAGACACAACAATTCGCACAAAGCAACCACAAAATGTGGAAAACGAAAATAAAATAAAGAATACTAGCGTAAAGCCACAGAATCATCAAACAAAAAACAAATTAGAGTCAACTATTAAACAGTCTAGCAAAAGTGAAAACTTCTGGCAAGATATAATAACAAATCTAAAAGAATCAGGTAGACATTCCTTATATGCTAATTTAGTAAATTCAAAAGGAAAAATTATTGACGACATGACATTTGGAATTGAATTTCCCAATGGACTTACTCCATTTGGAAAAAGTGTTATTGAAAAACCAGAAAACATTGAAGAAATAAGAAGACTTGTATCAATTCAATGTAAGAGCGATATGAAAATAAAATTAATAAACGAAAAAGTGAAAAAGGAAAAAGAACCTAACAATATAGATATAGGAATAAATATAAATATAATAGAATAAAAAATAATGGAGAAAATAATCTCAAAGAAAGGAAGGGAAGGAAAATGGCTAGAGGAGGATTTCCAGGAGGATTTGGTGGAATGAACATGAACCAAATTATGAAACAAGCGAAAAAAATGCAAGAAGAAATGGCAAAATCACAAGAGAGTTTAACAAACAAAACATTTGAAAGTACAACTGGAGGAGGAGCCGTATTTGTAAAAGTAAATGGCGGGAAAAAAATTGAGGAAATAATAATAAAAAAAGAAGTAATTGACCCAGACGATGCAGAAATGTTACAAGATTTAATTATGACATGCGTAAATGATGCTATGGGAAAGGTAGATGAAGCTACAAATGCCGAATTTGGAAAATATAACATTCCAGGACTATAAAAAAGTAGCTATAGAAAGGAAATAAAAAAATGTCATACTACTCTCCGTCAATTGAAAAGCTAATAGAAAGCTTTGAAAAGCTACCAAGCATTGGAAACAAGACAGCTGTTAGACTAGCCTTCTATATTTTGAACGCAAGTAAAGGAGAAACTGAAGAATTTATAAAAAGTATTCAAGATGCAAAAAAAAACCTAAAGTTTTGTTCTAAATGCTACAACATATCTGACACAAATCCTTGCGAAATATGCTCAAATACAAAAAGAGACCAAACTAAAATCTGTGTTGTGGAAGATGTAAAAGATGTTGTAGCTATTGAAAAAATACATGAATACAAAGGCCTATACCACGTACTACATGGTTCTATTTCTCCAATGGATGGAATTGGACCAGATGATATAAGAATAAAAGAACTACTAGCTAGATTAATAGGAGAAAAAGTAAAAGAAGTTATTTTAGCTACAAATCCAAAAGTTGAAGGTGAAGCAACTGCAATGTATATTTCTAAATTAGTAAAACCAATGGGAATAAAAGTAACAAGATTAGCACACGGGATTCCTATAGGTGGAGATTTAGAGTATACCGACGAATTTACATTGGGAAAAGCATTGGAAGGTAGAACAGAACTATAATAAATGGAGAGATATATGAAAATAATAATATTTTATGCTTCCTATGGAGGAGGACATCTTTCAGCAGCAAGATCGATAAAACAATGCATAGAACAAAAGTACAAAGACAACACTATTGAGATGATTGACTGCATGAAATATATTAATACAGGCATAGAAAAAATGACAACAAATGCTTATAAAATGATGGCAAAAGAAGTTCCTTGGGCATGGGGACAAATATATAAACTATCTGATAAAGGACCAATCTATCACATAAGCAATTTTAACAATAAAGTTATGTCAATCAAACTGAACAATTTGTTTAAAGAGTTTCAACCAGATATAGTTATTTCAACACATCCATTTAGTACGCAAATGACAGCATGGCTAAAACAAATGAAAAAAACAAATTGTAAACTAGCAAGTGTAATGACTGATTTTATGCCACAAAATCAGTGGTTAGTTGGACATAAATACATTGACTGTATATTTGTGTCAAATAAAGAAATGAAAGCTAAAATTGTTGAAAAAGGAATTGATGAAGAAAAAGTACATGTAACAGGAATCCCACTTTCAAACAGATTTCTTGAAAACTTTGACCGAGAAAAAATTAAAAAGTCATTTAATTTAGATATGAATAAAAAATCAATATTATTTTTTGGAGGAGGAGAATTTGGACTAGGAAAGGATAAAACAGCTAAAATATTAAGCTCATTTCTAGACAATATAGGAAAACGATATCAAATAGTAGTTATTTCTGGAAAAAATGAAAAAATGCAAGAAAGATTTACAAAACTTGTTAAAGAAAAGAACCAGGAAAGTAATGTTCAAGTATTAGGATATACAAACCAAGTTCCAGAGCTAATGTCTGTTTCTGATTTAGTAGTAACTAAACCAGGTGGATTAACTATTACAGAAAGCTTAGCTTCAGGGCTTCCAATAGTTGCAATAAATCCAATACCTGGACAGGAAGAAGAAAATGCAGAATTTTTAGAGAAAGCAGGAGTAGCAGTTTGGCTAAGGAAACATGACGAACCTGATGACCAAATAGCAGTTTTATTATCGAATCCGGAAAGACTGACATCGATGAAATTAAAATCAAAATTAATGGCTAAAAGAAATTCAACAAAGAATATTTGCAAAATTATTTTAAAAAATGCTTGACAAATGGAAAAAAATGGTATAATATATATTACAATAAAAGACATAAAAAGGAGAACAATGATAGTAATATATTTTATACTTTTTTTTTCACTATTTTTTTTAGTCAAAAAAATTACCTCGGAAATAATATCCAAAATAATAAACAATAAATTACAGAACTAGTTTTTAATTTTGTAGAGGGATTTTTTTCTATTATAAGTCAAACTATAATTTATTCCTATAACCCAATCATATTATACCCCTAAAATATGAAATTAAATAAGAATTTTGAAATTAGTGTTGTCCCCCTTAACACAATCAGTCCCTCTACAATTCAATATAATAACAATTTAATGATGATATCTTTCATTATTGTTAATTTTAAAAGATCTAAAAATCTGTTCTAATAAAAAAACTCTCATTAACTGATGAGGAAAAGTCATTTTTGAAAAAGATATCATTTCATTACATTTACCCTTTAGTTCACTGCTTAATCCTAAAGATCCCCCAATAATAAATGTTACTTTACTATAATTATGCTGTATTTCATTAATATAATTAGCAAAATCTTCAGAGGTATACTGTCTACCATGAGAGTCCAGTACTATATTATATGAAGTTTTATTAGTTTTATTAATAATTTGATTACTTTCAAAATCTACAATTTTATTTTGAATAGACGAGTTTAACTTATTAGGTAAAGGTTTATCCGGAAGCTCAGTAATTGTAAAATTACAGTATTTACTTAATCTTTTAGTATACTCACTTATAGCATCTCTAAAAAAAGCCTCTTTAACTTTACCAATACATATGACATTTATATGTAACATAAAACCTCCAAAAAACTATGCAATATTAATTAAGCTATCAGGTTCTGATCTACTTGCAACACCTAAAGACAATTTATCTAAATTAACCTTACTCGAAATTAATGATTCCATAACAGTTTTATAAGCAAGTTCCGGAAAATTATTATGTTGACTAAGATGTCCCAATGTAATATTGTTTATTCCAGAACCAACTAATGAACTAATAGCTAATCCAGCATCTTCATTAGATAAGTGACCATTAGGACCCAAAATACGTTTTTTTAATAAGTAAGGGTAATGAGATGATTTAAGCATCTCAGGTTCATAGTTTGATTCTAACAATAAGAATGAACTTCCTTGTATAGTACTTAAGATTGAAGAAGTCATATGACCTATATCTGTTGCAATACTAATTTTTTTATCACCATGGTTAATAGTAAAACCACAAGGATCGTTTGCATCATGAGGTATTCTAAATGGGAAAATTTCTAAATCTTTAATTTCAAACTTCTCATTTGTTTTAAAAAGTTTCTTATTATCCTCAGGTATATTTTGCTTAATTCCTTCAAAAGTTTTTTCATTAGCATATATTGGAATATTATATTTTTTACAAATTACCTGCAATCCTTTAACATGATCAAGATGTTCATGAGTGAGGATTATTGCATCTATAAGATTAAAGTCAACATTTATGGAGTTTAATGCTTCAGTAACTTTTTTGCAACTAACACCACAATCAATAAGTATTTTAGAATTTACAGATTCAACATAAGAACAATTTCCAGAACTTCCACTATATAAATTACAAAAATTAAACATTAACATTAACACCTCTATTCTTTTAATGTATTAATTATATAATAGTTATATAATAGGAAAGTAGAACTTTTCTATTATAAAATAAAAGTGCTGGTATTGCCCCAGCATCATAAAACTTAAACTCGTTCAATGTTTGCACCAAGTGCCCTAAACTTATCTTCTATGTGTTCATATCCCCTATCAATATAGTGAATATTATATAATTCTGAAGTACCATTTGCAACAATTGCAGCAATTAATAATGCTGCCGCTGCCCTCAAATCTGTAGAATAAATAGGAGCACCTGTTAATCCTTTAACTCCCTCAAAGACAGCTGTTTTTCCTTGTACTGTAATTTGAGCGCCCATTTTATTAAGCTCATTAGTATATTGAAATCTAGAATCCCAAATACTTTCGCTAATAATGCTTGTACCATTTGCTAAACATAAAGCAACACCTATCTGAGGTTGTAAATCAGTAGGAAATCCAGGATAAGGAAGAGTAATAACATTTGAAGCTTGCAATTTTTTATTACAAGTTACTCTAATTGAATCATCATATACATCAACACTTACACCCATTTCCAATAATTTAGCAGTCAAACAATCTAAATGTTCTGGTATACAATTTTTAACTAAAATATCCCCCCTAGATACAGCTGCGGCAATCATAAATGTTCCAGCCTCAATTTGATCTGGCACTACAGAATATGTATGATTACCCACTAATTTATCAACACCATTAATTTTTATTATATCAGTACCAGCGCCAATAATATCAGCACCAACAGAGTTCAAAAAGTTGGCAACATCAACAATGTGAGGTTCCTTAGCTACATTTGTTAATATAGTTGTTCGTTTAGCCAAAACAGATGCTAAAATCAAATTAATAGTTGCTCCAACTGAAACAACATCAAAATATATTGTGGTTCCAACAAGTTTTTTAACTTTAGCAGCAATTTTCCCTTGAGTAACATCAACAGAAGCCCCCAATAATTCAAACCCCTTGATATGTTGATCAATTGGTCTAGCACCTAAATTACACCCGCCTGGTAAACCTACCTCTGCTTTATGACATCTTCCTAATAACGCCCCTAATAAATAATAAGATGCTCTAAATTTACTTGTCATATCCAAAGGAGCTTGAGTACAATCTAAATCTCTCGCATCAATTCTTAATGTATTTGACTCTATCCATTTTACTTTAGCCCCTAAAGTTTTTAATATTTTGCAACAAATTTGTACATCACTAATATTTGGAACATTTTCGATTGTAGTTACACCATCTATTAGTAAAGCAGCTGGTAATAGCGCAATAGCAGCATTTTTAGCTCCACTAATTGAAACTTCACCAGTTAATTTTGTTTTTCCCTTAATAATAAACTTTTCCAAAGTAGATTCCCCCATTTGCAATTTCTAATAAGTTATATCACATTATAAGGAAAAAGACAAGATACTAATCTAAATATATTATTTATTTAAAAAAATATCTAATAATTGTTACAAAATTTTGAAGCAAAATTATTAAAAGCTTCAACGATTTTAAACTTAATTTCACTTTGTTCATTAGATTTACAAATTAATTCATAATCTTCATTAGATAAACTATTTTCTAATAACAACTTTGAATCTTCTGAAATTGACGCAGAATTACTATCAATAAAACATAAAGGAGGAAACATTACACACCACCAATTTCTGCCTTCACAATTTCCAATCTTTACCCTTAGAGCATCATAATATCCAACAGGAAAACTCACATCTCCATATTTTTTAGTTGGAAAAAAACAATTACCTAATTCAACATCAACACAATAGTTAAACCCAGAATCTTTAACGATTTGCTGAGCAATATTTTTAAAATCATCAATATGTTCCTGAACAGTTAAAATAGTATTATCTTTTGAATTAGAATTAGAATTAATACTATTCATATAGTTAATTAAAGAATCTCTAACTTGATATTTTAATTTTTGATCATCCTCCGAATCACTATTTGCAATTACATGAAACCTTAGAATATTAGAGGATAAATCAGAAATAACTGAATCCGCATATGATTTTATAGAAAAAAATATAAACAGTAATAATAATACAGAAAGAATAATAACATTTTTATTTAATTTTTTTATAACTACCATTATGTATTTTACCTCTTTAATAACAATATAAAATATAATATAATTATCTACAAAAAAAAAAAAATTATACTTTTTTGGAAAAATTTATGTAATAGTATTGACACATTTGTAACAATATGGTAATATTTCCCAAGAAAGGAGAGCGAAACAAATGGAAAAGTCATGTATTTTTTATGCTAGTAAATATCATCTTAGTTTAATACTATTAGAATATTTAAAGAATAAAAATACAAAACAATACACAGTAAATACATTTTTAGAAAATGGAATAGAAGAAGAAATAAAAAAACTAAAGAAAAAGTATAATATAATAAGTAATGATATATATGAGATAAATTTTAAAAAAACAAAAACAATATTGGACAAAACAATAGAATTAAATACAAACACAATATTTATAGTTGGAGGGGATAATAATTATATAAAAGAGGCTAATACATACATAAAAAACAAAATCTTTAATTGCCATACAAAAAAGATAGAAATAATCAATTGCTTCAATTATAAACAACGAAAAGAATATATAGATAAGATATTAAAAGAAAATAATAAAATTTTATATACAACTGGGTCAAAACAATTGACTAATTAAGATTAATATTATATTATATGTAATATCTAAAAATTTGTGTATCATTTTTAGTATAATTGGCATGAAGAGTCTAGAGTGGCCGAAGCCTTTAATATAAAAGAAAAGGAGAGTAAAATGGAAGAAAAATTAAAACAAGTTAAAGAAGCAACTGAAAAGAATGGTCAAGAGCATCTTCTTAATATTTATAACAAATTACCAGATGAAGAAAAAAGACAAGAATTATTAGATGACATTCTTACAGTTGATTTCAAACAAGTAAACAAGCTATATGACATTAGTAAGCAACCACCAGCTTTTAAAAACTCAGTAATAGAGCCAATAAGTTATGTAGACAAAAGCAAATTATCAAAAACAGAATATGAGGACTATGAAAACATAGGAATTAAAGAAATCAAAGATGGAAAACTAGCAGTTGTAACTATGGCAGGTGGCCAAGGTACAAGATTAGGACATTCAGGACCAAAAGGAACATTTGATTTGGGATTAGATACACACAAATCAATATTTGAAATATTAACAGATACATTAATAGAAGCTAGAAAAGAATATGGAGTTGACATACCATGGTATATAATGACAAGTGAAGAAAATAATGACGAAACACAAAAATTCTTTAAAGACCACAATTTCTTTGGATATCCAAAAGACTGTATAACATTTTTTAAACAAGGAAAGTTACCTATGTTAAGTACAGATGGCAAACTACTTGTAAATGAAGATGGAAGACTAAAAGAAGCTGCAGACGGACATGGAGGAATTTTTAAATCACTACTAAATGATGGAATGATTTATGATATGAAAGCAAGAAATATAGAATGGGCATTCATTGGAGGAGTCGACAACGTATTAGTTAAACCTGTTGATCCAATCCTTCTAGGACTTTCAATAAAGAAAAATGTCTTAGCAGCAGTAAAAAGTATTGTAAAAGCACATCCACACGAAAAAGTTGGAGTGTTTTGCAAACGTGATGGAAAACCAAGTGTAATAGAATATTCAGAAATATCAAAAGATATGGCAGAAGAATTAGATGAAAACGGTGAACTTAAATATGGAGAGTCAAACACATTATGCAATTTATTTAGTTTAAAAGCAATAGAAAAAGTTAGTGAAGTAAATTTACCATATCATATAGCTTTTAAAAAAGCATCATACATAGACAAAAACGGAGAAATAGTAAAACCATCAGAGCCTAATGCATATAAATTTGAAGCATTTTTATTTGATGCTTTCGAAATACTAGACGATATTGCAGTACTTAGAGTTAAAAGAGAAGAAGAATTTGCTCCAGTAAAAAATGCAGAAGGAGCAGATTCTCCAGAAACTGCAAGAAAACTTTATTTAGATTTTCATAATAGTTAATAATTTATATGTTGAGGTGATAAAATGAAAGAATATTTAAAAAAATATGAAGAATGGATAAGCAACTCAAGCTTTGATGAAGAAACAAAAGATGAACTAAAAAAAATAGAAGGAAATGAAAAAGAAATAGAAGATAGATTCTATAAAGACTTAGAATTTGGAACAGCAGGATTAAGAGGAGTTGTTGGAGCAGGCTCAAATAGAATGAACAAATATACGGTTGGAAAAGCTACACAAGGACTAGCGAATTACATTTTAAAATGTGGTACACAAGACAAAGGTGTAGTAATAGCATATGATTCAAGACATATGTCTAAAGAATTTAGTGAATTGACTGCACTATGTTTAAACGCAAATGGGATAAAAGCATATGTATTTGAATCACTAAGACCAGTTCCAGAACTATCATTCTCAGTTAGAGAATTGGGATGTACAGCAGGAATTATGATTACAGCAAGTCATAATCCACCAAAATACAATGGATACAAAGTTTACTGGGATGATGGAGCACAAATTATTCCTCCAAGAGACCAAGAAATAATTAAAGAAGTAAACAATACAAAATTTGAGCAAATCAAGACAATGGATAAAAATGAAGCAAAAGAAAAAAGTCTATACAATGAAGTTGGAAAGGATTTAGATGACAAATTCATATCAACATTAAAATCATTAGTATTAAATCCTAATATAATTAAAGAACAACAAGAAAACATCAAAATTGTTTATACTCCACTACATGGAACAGGAAATATACCAGTTCAAAGAATACTAAAAGAAATAGGATTTACACACGTATATGTAGTACCAGAGCAAGAAAAACCAAATGGTGATTTTCCAACAGTTAGTTATCCAAATCCAGAGGATAAAAACGCATTTAAATTAGCACTAGACCTAGCAAAAAAAGTTGACGCAGATGTAGTCCTAGCCAATGATCCAGACGCAGATAGATTAGGAGTCTATTCAAAAGGACCAAAAGGAGAATATGTTGCATACACTGGAAATATGTCAGCAATATTATTGCTAGAATATGAATTATCTCAAAAGAAAGAAAAAGGAATATTAAAAGACAATACTGCAGTCATTACTACAATAGTTTCAACAGATATGACAAAAGCAATAGCTAAAAAATACAATGCAGTAGAATTTGAAACATTAACAGGATTTAAATGGATTGGTGAAAAAATGAGACAATTTGAAGAAGACAGAAGCTACACATTTGAATTTGGATTTGAAGAAAGCTATGGATGTGTAATAGGAAATCATGCTAGAGATAAAGATGGAATTGTTGCAGTAATGGCAACATGCGAAGCCGTAGCATACTA
The DNA here is from genome assembly GCA_017510825.1 of Clostridia bacterium. Taxonomy (GTDB): domain Bacteria; phylum Bacillota; class Clostridia; order TANB77; family CAG-508; genus CAG-793. Next base: position 47,487 of record JAFWMA010000019.1, read on the forward strand.
CAAAAGTAAAGGACTAAGCTTATGGGAACAAATGCAAAAAGTTTATGAAAAATACGGTTTTTATAAAGAAGGCCAAATTTCAGTCGTATTAGAAGGTGCTGATGGTGCTGAACAGATTAAACAGAAAATGACTGAAATGAGAGCAAATCCACCAAAAGAATTAGCAGGATTAAAAGTATTAGAAACAAGAGATTACCAGGAGCACACAATTGAGAAAATTGATGGAACAACAGGTAAAACAGATTTACCAACATCAAATGTTCTATATTATGAACTAGAAAACAATAGCTGGTGTTGTGTAAGACCATCTGGAACGGAACCAAAAATAAAATTCTATATGGGCGTTAACGGTAAATCAAATGAAGAAGCAGATGAAAATCTACATAAACTAACTGATGCAATGAATGAATTTGCAAAATAACAGAGTTATTAATAAAAAATATTTTTTTAAATACAACAGAAAAATCAAATAAAGGCGGTTAATAACCGCCTTTATTAATTAAAAATAAAACAATAAAAGGAGAAATATATGCAAAGAGTAGAGGGATTAATGAGAAAAGCAATAAGAGACTATGAAATGATAAAAGAAGGAGATAAAATTGCAGTAGCTTTATCAGGGGGAAAAGACTCAATATCTCTTCTATATGCTATGAAAAGACTACAAAGATACAGCAAAGAACACTTCGATTTAATAGCAATTACAATAAATCCAGGATTTGAAAATTTTGATGAAAAAATCCTTCAAAACATCGCAAACAAAATAGAAGTAAAACTAGTTATAGTTCCAACTCAAATAAAGCAAATTGTTTTTGATGAAAGAAAAGAAAAAAATCCTTGCTCTTTATGTGCTAATTTAAGAAGAGGAATATTAAATTCAACAGCAATAGAATACGGATGCAATAAAATAGCACTAGGTCATAATGAAGATGATGTAATTGAAACATTCTTAATGAACTTGATATATGCAGGAAATATATCAACATTTTCACCAATTAGCTATATGGATAGAACAAAAATGACGCTAATAAGACCTCTAATATATGTTCCAGAAAAACAAACTAAAAGTTTAATAAAACAAGAAGGATTTAAAACAATGCCAAAGGTTTGCCCATTGGATGGAAATTCATCAAGAGAATATGCATTAAATCTTTTAAAAGGATTAGAAATGAACTATAAATACACAAGAGCAAATATTATGGGAGCAATAAAAAGAGCTAGAATAAATGGATGGAAAGAAATAAAAGGATAATATATATTTACTAACTAATAAATATGTGCTATAATAAAAACAATTGAAAATGTTCCAGTAGCTCAGTTGGATAGAGCACAAGTTTCCTAAACTTGGTGTCGGGGGTTCAATTCCCTCCTGGAACACCAAATAAAAATCGCTGAGATACTTTCATACATAAGTGCTTCAGCGATTTTATAAATATAGAACAAATAAATCAACTGACAATAAAAAACAATTAATTATAAAAAAACAACGAAAAAACAATAAAAATGTAAAAAAAAATAAAAAAATTATAAAATGTAAACAAAAGTTGGTGGAAAGTTTACACCAATATAAGCTAAAATAATAAATGAAAACAAAAGAAAAAGCGCGATAAAAATTTCAAGGAGTAAATTATGGAGAAAAATACAGGAAATAAACTTAAAGAACTAAGAGAGGAACATGGATTATCTCAAGAGAAATTTGCGAATGAAATTGGTGTTTCAAGACAGATAGTATCGCGATGGGAAAAAGGAAAAGTTATACCTAATATCAGTTCTATTAAAAAAATATGTGACTATTATGGAATATCAACTAACCTATTACTTAATACAAATATCCCTATAGGTGAAGAAGAGTCACAACCTGTTGCTAAAAATAATAAAAAGAAACTGATAAAAGGTATAGCTATTTTCCTATTATCATTATTAATACTTTACTTAATATACACTACATATAAGTATTTTTTAATAAAAGATTTAGAAGAGAGATTTAAAAAATATGATAATTTATCAAACTACTATGCCGAAATAAGAACATTTAAAGAAGATTTATACATTGGCAAAACAGAAATTTGGTACAAAGAAAATGAATATAAAATAATAACTGAAAACAATTTAGACGATGGAAGAAAAATAAAAAAAGCAAAATGGATAAACAATAAAACTAAGGAAGTGTACAATCTTAACGCAAATAATAGTAACATAGAAAAAAAAGAACTAATAGAAGATGAGATATATTATAAAGGAAATTACATAAAAACATTTTTTTACTGGCTAGATAGAACAACAAATGAAAGCAAAAACATCTATATTTTTGGGCTTAATAACTTTTACTGTAAAGAAAATGAAGAGACAAAAGAAATAGTATTTGATAAAGATATATTAAAATTAAAAGATGATGGATATACACCAATACTATTTATTCAAAATTCTAACAATAAATTACTGTTAAATTACTATAAAATAGAGTATAACTGCATTAATGATGAAGATTTAGAAATAAAAAAGGACTTATAGGTAAAACTATAAGTCCTTCAAAATAGAAGATGGAAAAAAATTTAATTAGTCATATATAAACCCCATTACATCAAGTTCAACATTAGTATCTGCTTCATAAATAAATTTATATGTTCCATAAGGGCAAATATTAAAATTAATACCACCTGTAGCCCCATTGCTTGCTGGAATAGTGCCTAAATAATAGTTACCACCAGTAGGCAGTTGAACATAACAGTCAACAGATCCAACAGCATTACTGTTAGGTCCAGTCTTGGCTTGGATTGTTGCAAATTGATTACCAGTAGTCATGTAACAATATAGTTCTCCATAGCCATTCTCTATGCTTCCCGCACAGAAAGAAATAATATCTTCTGGATCAGTAGAAAAACGGCTAATAGGTTCTTTAACTACAGGTGAATCAGTTTCTTCAGCTAAAGCTGGTGTGATGAATGAACCAAGAGCAAAAGTAATTGTAGCGACAATAACTGCCAGCTTCCGCATTTGATTGTTAACAAACTGGATTGGATTAAAACCCATAGTAGTCCTCCTTAGAATAGTAAATCCTTTTGTTTCCATCTTCTATTTTGAATTATCACTTAGCAAATTTCTTGCTAAGAGATAACCTAAAAAATAACATCAAAATTATTATAATATAAAGAAATAGAAAAAACCATAAAATGGGAATTAATAAGAATTAGTAGGAACAAATAAGAAAAAAATACTAGATAAAAAAAGGAAATTATAAAATGAAAAAAGAAAATTTGTATGAAGAAATAATTACAGAATTAAATTACTTTAATTTTAAAAAGAATTCTACATCATACCAGTATTTAATTGATGTAATTTATATTGTAGTTGATAAGAAAATGATTGTTAAAAACTTTAAAAATAATATTTATCCACTAATAGCCAAAAAATATGAAACCAAGCCTGAAAACGTTTTGTGGTGCATTAGTAAAATGATAAAACTAATGTATTTAAATACCGACAACAAAAAAATAAAAGAATACTTTAATATAGAAAATGGAGAAAATCCATCTACAAAAGCATTTATTCTATATATTTCTTATAAAATATTAAAAGATTTTTAACTAAAAAATAATAATATTAAAAAAAAATGAAAAAAATGGAAAAAAGACTTGATTTATGTGTTAAAAAATGGTATTATATTAAAGTCGATTTATAAAGGAGGAACATATTATGGATTCAATTTATATGATAATTGAAATAACCAAAGCTTTACAAGATGAAAAGGAAACCATATACTATTCTATTTTGAAAAATGATAAATATGGAATTAAAGTAACTAAAGCTTTAAAAAACAACATTAATAATGAGGAAATCATAATGAGAGACATCTTAAATAACGAAGAAGATGCCAAAAAACTAATCGAATCATTAGTTGAAAGCGGAACGGATTTTTCACAAATTCAATATGTTGTTGAAGACTTTAATAAGTCAAAAGATTCAACTAAACTAAAATAAGATCTCAACAGAGATCTTTTTATATGTTAAAAATACATACATTTAATAGATAATATAAAAAAGCATACATAGTAAAAATGAAGTTAACATAGAAAAAATAAGAGTTGCAAAACAAAAACAAATATGATAAGATAATATTATTATGTCAAAAAGGAAAAATAATGGAAAATGATTTTATGTTACAAGCTTTAAATGAAGCACAGAAAGCTTACAATAAACTAGAAGTTCCAGTAGGAGCAATAATAGTAAAAGATAATAAAATAATATCAAGAGGGCATAACCAAAAAGAAATCCAAAAAGACTGTACACAACATGCAGAAATAATAGCAATAAGAAAAGCTTGCAAGAAATTAGAATCATGGAGACTTAATGATTGTACAATGTATGTTACATTAGAACCATGTGCAATGTGTGCTGGAGCTATAATACAATCTAGGATAAAAAAAGTTTATATTGGAACGATGGATAAAAAAACAGGATGTTGTGGCTCAGTTTTAAATTTGTTTAATGACTATAAGTTTAATCACCATGTAGAAGTAGAAATAGGGATTTGCCAAGCAGAGTCTGAAAAAATACTAAAAGATTTTTTTAAAGAACTAAGAATTATTAAGAAAAAATAAAACAATGGAGAGATACCGAAGTGGTCATAACGGAACTGTCTCGAAAACAGATTGTGAGGGAGACCTTGCACGCGGGTTCGAATCCCGCTCTCTCCGCCATATATCACATATAAGGAGGTATATTATGAAACCTAGCCAAAAAGTTAACTGGAGCATAGTTTTATTAATAATAGTTATTGGATTCGCAATCACTATATTTATAATGCTAAAATATAAGAATGAGGGAGAAAAGGCAATGCCAATTAATCTAAATGACATTTTAGTTGTTAGCAGTGCAGATGCAGAAACAAAAGACGAAGATAGATCCTTAAAGTGGAATCTAGATATAGATCAATATAATGATGTATATTTAAATTTTGTAAAGAACCAAGATTATGAAAAAAATGATTACCTAGATAGCATCACAATAGAAAATATACAAGTAACAAAACAACCTAAAATAGGAAAAATAGAAATTTACATGCCAAGTAGTATGGAGGGTAAACAGTTTTCATATGAAGATAGATATTTAGTAAATAATTCACTAACTTATAATGGAGGAATTAGTGATGACCCAAAATCCCTACAGATTAGCCGTACAGGAGGAACATTTTTATTTAGAATACTAAATAGAAATGTTGGTGAATTTGTTTCTGATAATGATGAAGAGATTGCATATGATGGAACACTACTAACAAAATCAGGAGTTACCACTGAAGATCTAATTGGAGCAATAAACTTTGACATTGTTATTAAGACAAACAAAACAGCTTATAGAGGAAATCTAACAGTAGACTTTCCTAGCGAGAAAGTAAAAGAACAAGGAGTTGCACAGGACAATATAGATGAATACGTAGATATTGTATTTAAAAGAGAAAGAAAATAAAAAAAGACACCTAATAAAATTGCCCAAATGTCTAGTGCATTTTAAAAAGTGTAAACAAAATTAGTGTAAACAAAATTTAAGAAAAAATGATAATAGAAATATTAATTATTTCTATTATCATTTTTTTATTTTATAGGTACCATTTTAATAAAAAGTAGCATATTTTATATATAAGTAGGAAAGTTGAACTTTACAACCATAATAGTTTAGACTCTGTCTTAAATTTAATAAAATAAATAAACAGACGAAAAACTAATCAATCATAATATTGAAATGTACGCTATAGTTAACCAAAAAAGTAAATGGAAAAATATTAAATTGTTTCCTTTATATCACCATCAATATAAGCTTCCAATAAATATTTTAAATCTCTTACTTGAGATTCTAATGTTTTTCCAATATCAGTATCTTTAACACATTTTCTATGTTTTACATCTTGTTTCAAAATAGTTTGACTTTTAATATCTAATCCATGTAATATTGCTTTATTCTTAGATTCGAAAGGCTCATTTGCAGCAAGAACAAGACCATGAGAATTATAAGTTAAAGTATAACCAGCTAAACCAGTTGACTTTTGATAAGACTTTGCAAAACCGCCATCTATGACAATTAGTTTTCCATTAGCTCTAACAGGGCTTTCACCATCTTTAGCTTTAACAGGAACATGTCCATTAATGATATGACCATCTTTTAGACTTACATTAAAATCTTTCAATATTTTATCACAAATTTTTTCATCATTTTGAAAATGATAGTACGGATTTTTAACTTCTCTATGAGTAATTTTTTCATCAATAAAATATCTTTCAAAAGTTGCAACTTTATCTTTCCCAAACAAAGGAGATTTAGGACCACACCATAAGTACCACATAAAATCAACCTCTTCATTATTTGAAACATTTTTAGAAGAGAAAAAAGCTTTGTGAGCAATGATTTCCATCTGATCCATCAAATCTTTACCCTTATACTTATTTCCCATAATTTCAAAATCATCAAATTCACCTTTCTTTGTAAAAGGTATACAACCATGATATAAAAGATTATCATTATATACCTGATACATATGACCTTTAGAATACAAAAAGGACACATGTTTAGCTAGCTTTTCACTATTTAAAAAAGAAGTCTTAAGCCTATTAATAATTTCCTTTTCTTTTTTAGTTAGTTTATAAGGATTATTTGGATCAATAGTTGGGAAATTAGTGTCATTTAATTTAAATTTTTTATTATTAATAGTAATTTCATATTTATCATAATCAACCTTATCTAACAACAATCTATTGTCTAAGTTATATTCCGGATGCTTTTTTATCAAATTTCCTTCTAGCTTAAATTGTATGATTGCAATTGCTTTTTGTATTTTAGATATTAAAATCTTATCAGAATTCGAATATCGAGACTTTTCAACTGTTCTAGGAAGGAATTCTTTACAAGGATCATTTTGGTAAGTTTCTTGAGCAAAAATAGATAAAGGTCTTATATTAATACCATACCCATCCTCAAGAGTAGATAAATTGTCATATCTACTACAAATTCTTACAACATTAGAAATGCAACATTTATTACCACAAGCAGCTCCCATCCAAAGAATATCATGATTACCCCATTGGAAATCCATTGAATGAAAATTCATTAATTTATCCATAATGATAGGTGCACCTGGTCCCCTATCATATACATCACCAATCATATGTAAATGATCAATAGCCATTCTCTTTATTAGATGTGAAATAGCAATAATAAACTCATCAGCCCTATTTAAATCTATTATACTTTCAATTATTTGTCTATAATACTTCTCTTTATCATATTCATCATCGCCCTGAGTATGTAACAATTCATCTATTATATAATCAAAATTTTTAGGCATAGCCTTTCTAACCTTAGAGCGAGTATACTTCGAGCTAACAGCTCTTGCAACTTCTAATAATCTATACAGCATTATACTATAATATTCAGCCATATCCTGATTAACCTTTTTTTCTATCTCTAATTTTTCTTCTGGATAATAGATTAAAGTTGCCAAGTTTTTTCGATCTTCCTGAGAGATAGAATGATCATAAATTTCATCAATTTTAGTTTTAATGATTCCTGAACCATTATTTAGAATTTGAAGAAAAGCTTCATATTCGCCATGTACATCACTCATAAACAATTCAGTTCCCTTTGGCAAATTTAAAATAGCTTGTAAATTAATAATTTCAGTTGTAACTTCATCAATATTTTTATAAGTTTTACTTAATAACTGTAAGTACTTTTTATATGTTTTATTCATAATTTATGAATCCTTTCTTTAAGTTTGTAATAAATTATACAATTTTTTTTTGAAAATGTACAGTATTTTATAAAACTTGAATAAAGTTATATTTACAAGCATTCAAGAGAAAGAGTTTATTATGTTAAGTAAAAAAAAGCAATAAAATCAACACTTTATGAAATTTGACATAGTATAAAAAAAATGCTATAATATGAATGTTTTAACTAAAAGGAGGTTTTATGAGAAAACATATAAGTAAACCACAAAAGCCAGAAAAAGCATCGTTTTCACTAAAAAAAGTATTAATAATATCAATTATACTATTTGCTATAATGGGAATGATGGGAGTTATGGCGACAAATATTCAGGTTAAGAATGTAAAAATAATCTTATCAAGTGGATATGATATGGATGTAATGACAACAAGTACAAAAGTTTCAGATATACTACAAGAGAATGCTATTGAAATACTAGAAGACGAAACAGTAACTCCAGATATTGATTCAGAGATTACGGACAACAAAACAATTACAATTCAAAAAGGAATAAAACAAGCAGATACACCAGAAGCACATTTCTCAGAGGAAGAAATACTTCAAAGTTACACATCAATAGTTGAAAAAATAGTAACAATTCAAGAAGAAATTCCATTTGAAACAATCACAAAAGATGTATCTAACGGAAGCGAGACTACTCAAGATAAAGTAGTTCAAGCAGGATCAAACGGAATAAAAGAAATAACATATAGAATTAAATATCAAAATGGTGAAGAAATAGAAAAAGAAATAATTTCAGAAAATGTTATAGAAGAGCCAGTTGATAAAATAGTAGAAGTAAGAACAAAAACAGTAACAGCAAGAGGAAATACGGCAAGAGGAACTGGAACAGCAGGTGAAGCACAAGCATATGCTCAACAAAGATGTGCAGCATTTGGTTGGTCAGATTCAGACTTTGAATGCCTAGTAGCACTTTGGAACAAAGAAAGTGGATGGAATGTTAACGCTCACAATAATGCATCAGGAGCACACGGAATTCCACAAGCATTACCAGCAAGCAAAATGTCTTCAGCAGGATCAGATTACTTAACAAGTTATCAAACACAAGTTGATTGGGGATTAGGATACATAAAATCTAGATATGGAACACCAACAGCAGCTTGGAATCATTCAGCAAGTACAGGATGGTATTAAAACGATAAAAAAAGATGAGTATATACTCATCTTTTTTTATATAATAGGAAAGTTCTACTTTCCTATTATATAAAATTATAATGCTACTAAATTTTATTTCATAAAATTCAGTGCAACTAACAATTAAACGCGGACTTTGCAAATAATATTTATATCCGCATTTTTATTAACATCAGCTATTGTTCTACAGCTTAAGGAATGACAATAAATTAATAATTACTAAATAGTATATAAATTTCTTGAAATTAACATATAATTATGGTATAATAAAGATTAATACTTTATTATTAAATAATAAAAATAAAATAATTGGAGGTAAAATGAAAACAGAATTATTTAATAAATTTTACTTAGATAAAGAAAAAGACATAATAGTTAACCTATATCGTAGAAAAGAAGACGAACTAGAATATATTTTAGAAACTCCAAATCACAACACTGGAAATTTAATTTCAAATTTAGCAAAAATATGCAAAACAAACACAATAAAAAACGAAAAAAACATGAAAATAATAAAAGGAACAATTCCTGCAAACATAAATGGAGACAACGAAATTGTCTACATTTTTAGACTTGCAGGAATTAAAATTGCAAATATATATGAGAATGGAAAAATAGAGATAAAAGGAAAAATACCTGCAATATCAAAAACTCTAATGTCTCAAACTAAACAATACAATATGCCAGTAGAAAAAACAATAGTAAAATCATATATTCTAAAAAGATCAAAATTCAGAACAGACTTACATACACATATGAATGCAAATTTAACTCCAGATATATTAATAGCATTAGGCATTGCAAGACAAATAAGATACCCACTTTACTATATTAAAAAACTAGGTTTAAAGATAACAAAAAAACAAGAGAAAACTCTCTTAAAGCAAAGAGCCGTAATAGAGAATAAATACATTAATAGCGAATTAAAAGGAAAATATTTAAAAAGAAAAATTGATGATAACACTTTTATAAATTTTGCAGACTTTATACTAAATAATTTAGAAAATGCGGAATACAATATTTCTAAGATTAGAAACAGTTTAGCAATACTAAAAGACGGCCAAGCGGTATTTACAAATTTGGAGAAAGTATACCTTTACAGATATGTATTTGCAAAGGGAATAGAAACAAAAAGCAAAATAAAACTTGATAACATAGATAAAATACCAGAAAAAGACATAAAAAAATATGTAAACCAAATTTTAACTGATCACAAAAAAGATAGTAAATATGAAAAAAACACTTTAAGAGAAGATAAACTACTGTGGGTAGCAAGAGAATATAAAAGACAAGGAATTAAATATGTTGAAATAACCGATACAGAGCTTGTAAAAATAGGAGAGCCAGCAATTAATTACCTAGAAGAAATACACAGAATAATTCCAAAAATAGAAGAAGATACAGGAGTACAAATTAGATTTCTAGCAGGAATCAGAAGAATACCTTTAACAATAATTAAAGATGTGAAAACTAGCAATTTATATCTAAGAGAAAACCTAGATACAATAAAAGCTGTTGCAAAAAGTCCATATGTAGTCGGAAGTGATTTTATTGGAGAAGAAATTAACGATATTACAGAGCTAAAGCCAGTTATAAAAGAATTAGTTGAATACGCAGTAAAAGAAGATAATGGATTTACAATAAGAATTCACGCAGGAGAAAATGATAGTCTAAGAGACAATGTTTCAAAATCTATAGAAGCCGTAATAGATTCAACTCCTAAAGGTTTCAAAATACCAAAAATAAGAATAGGACATGGACTATATACTCCAGATATAAATAGTGAAAAGGGAAAACAATTACTAAAAAATATAAAGAAGGCAAATGCTATATTGGAGTTTCAATTAACTTCAAATGTAAGACTAAACAACTTAAATACATTAGCAAATCATCCATTAAAAGAATACTTGAAAAATGGTGTAAAATGTGTTCAAGGAACAGATGGATGTGGATTATATGGTTCTGATACAATAGATGAACAACTTGCTCTACACAATCTTCTAGGACTTAACGACGATGATTTTAAAAAAATGAGAATTGTTGAAAACGAAATAATAGAAGACAGTAATAAATACTTTAAAGAAAAACAAAAAAAATTCAACAAACTAATAAATAATAAACTAATCAAAAAAGCAATATTAAAAATAGAAGAAGAAAACATAAAAAATAGCTTATCAGAAACAAAACCACTAAGACTTACAGAAAATTTACAATCAGAACAAGTTCTTAAAGAAAAAATCAAGCAACTACCTACAAATAAAGTACCTATAATTATTGCAGGAGGAAGCTTTAATTCAAATGATAGAAAAACAAGATTAACACCAGAAGGAATGAAATTACTTAAAGAATTAATACAAAAAATAGACACAGAAAAAGCCTATTTTGTTATAGGACATAAAATGGAAGGATACGAAAAAGAGATTGTCGAATTATCAAACCGAGCAGACAAAAAATTTGAAATTGATGCAATAATTCCAAAAACAGTTTCAGAAACTGTAAAAAGTAATTTGCTTGAAGAACCAGTAGACGGAGTATGCATTTCAACAGAAAGTGAAGGATTAGGAATTTATAAAAGTTTTAATTACGAAATATTTGAAAGAAGAAGCTCAGTAGTTTTGGCTTTAGACGGAAATTCTCCAGTATCAAACCTAGTTCAAGAAGCTAAAAATGGAAAAGGAAACGCTAAAATATATGTAAATGAAGAAATTCCAGTATTAAAAGAAAAAGCTTTATCCCTAGGCGGATACGTAATTCCATTTAACATGAAGCAGAGTATTGTAGAAAAAATTATTGAAGATAATCCAGAAATAATATAAAATTAATATAAGTTTATAGGAATACTTCAAAAACCTAAATATAAAACAAGGAATTATTAATAATGAAACTAATATCGTGGAATGTAAATGGATTTAGAGCAGTAACCAAAAAAGGATTTTATGATTTTTTTGAATCAGTAGATGCAGATATTTTTTGCATACAAGAAACAAAAATGCAAGAAGAACAACTAGAAGAAAAAATGAAAAAAATAGGAAAACATCAATATTGGAACAGTGCAAAGAAAAAAGGATATTCAGGAACAGCGGTGTTCACAAAAGAGAAACCTATTAAAGTATCATTTGGCATAACAGACGAAAATGAAAAAAAAATTTTAAAAAAACTAGGTGACCATAAGGAATTATTAATTAAAGAAAACGATGAAGGAAGGATAATAACCTGTGAATATAATGATTTTTTCTTAGTAAACTGTTATGTGCCAAATTCAAAAAGAGGACTAGAAAGATTAAGTTACAGAGAAGTCTGGGAAGATGAAATGAAAATCTACTTACAAGTACTAGATAAGATAAAACCAGTAATTTATTGTGGAGATTTAAATGTAGCACATGAAGAAATTGATTTAAAAAATCCAGCAACTAATCACAACAATGCTGGTTTTACAGATAAAGAAAGAAACAAAATGACATTACTTCTTAAAGGAGGATTTATAGATACCTTTAGATACCTATATCCAGATAAAGCTGAAGCTTATTCATGGTGGTCATATATGTTTCATGCCAGAGAAAACAATGCTGGATGGAGAATAGACTATTTTATAGTATCAGACAGAATAAAAGACAGAATAAAAGATTCAAAGATACATAGTGAAATACTTGGAAGTGATCATTGCCCAATTGAACTAGAAATCAACTAACAAAGGCAATCCGATAAGTATTATTTACAGAAAGGAGAAAAGAATTATGAGCACAAAAAAAGACAAAATAATGGGAACTAAAAAATGGATTTACTGGATTTCAATAGGCACAGTGCTAATACTAATATATAAGTTTTTAGACAACTTTACTGGAATTGGAACATGGATTTCAAATCTATTATCAGTTTTAGCACCATTTTTATCAGCAATTTTAATTTCTTATGTATTATATAAACCATGTGCAAAAATAGAAAAAATTCTAAGTAAAAAAACAAAACACGCTAGAGGAATAAGCGTGTTTATAGTTTATTTAATAACAGCGATATTATTAATTCTAACACTAAAATTTATTATCCCAGCTCTAATTGATAGCATTATAGACTTAATAAAAAATATTCAAACATATTATAATGGAATTACAACAAATGAAATAGAAGAAGCTTGGGCACCATTTGTTAAAGATAATATACTAAAACCACTAGTAGAATACATTCAATCAATTGAATACAATAAACTAGTCGAGCCAAATAAAATATGGGAATATATTTCATCAGCTTTCGGAATAGTAAAATTTATTTTTAACTGTTTTATTGCAATTGTTTGTTCAATTTATATACTTCTTGAAAGAACTGAAATCGTAAAATTTATAAAAAGAACTATGAAAGCATTATTAAGTAAAAAAAGATTTAAAAGATTTAACAATTATTTTACTAAAGGAAATCAAATATTTTTTGATTTTGTTACAAGCCAGGTTATAGATGCAATTGTGGTATCAATTTTAATGTCAGTAATCTTATTAATACTAGATGTAAAATATGCAATATTATTAGGAGTAATGATAGGAGTATTTAATTTAATACCGTATTTTGGAGCAATAATTGCAGTAGTTGTTGCAAGTTTAATTACAGTACTAACTGGGGGCTGGCAACAAGCTCTGTTAATGATAGTAGTGATTACAATAGTACAACAAATAGATGCAAATATTATTAATCCAAAAATAACGGGCTCAAGATTAAATGTAAGTCCATTGTTAGTAATATTCTCAGTTACATTAGGAGGAGCATATTTTGGGGTTATAGGGATGTTTATTGCAGTTCCAACAGCAGTATTAATTAAATTAATTGTTGATGATTATATTGATATCAAAGAAAAAAGAAAGGAAGAAGAATAATTGAGAAACAATATATTACTACACACAAGCAAAAAGAGAAAATTAAAATGCAGAATTTGGAACTTGAAACAATTAAATAATTATTGATAACAAAGCATTTGATTGACGAAATTAACAAAAAATGCTATAATTATGTTAAGTTGCTTCGGCAATGACATATAAGAACAGAGAGAGAGAGAAAGAGAGAGAAAATGTTATTTACAACAAAAAACTTTGGCAAAGATTTTGCTACGATTGCGGGAGCAGATTCAGCCTCCTGGAAACTGTTCGAGCGTTATGCTCGGGCAGAACACACAAGAGATGTGTGGTACAATAACCCAGCTCACTACTTCTGTACAATAAAATTGGTACAGAAAGATGATCCTACTAGGCCAAGAATTATATTTTGTGTCGCTGAAAGGGAGAACTCTCCATATACCCCATCATCAATCAAGTTGATTAAGAAGATTTATAAGTTCTATAAAAAACAAAGTGGCGATGACGCCGAACTAATTACCTACTGCACCAAACGATTGATTAGCGAGTTCTAGCCACGAGCACCAATTCTGTTCTACCAAGACTCCCAGTACTGGGGGTCTTGTTTTTTTATATAAAAACTTCAAAAGAATTGATTAACAAAAAAATACTACAAATCAACTTAAATATAGTTTTAATTATAGAAATAATCCATAATTCCACTATATATACCCCAAGCTAACTTATCTTGATAATTATCTTCTAGCAATTTTTTTGATTCTTGACTATTAGATAAAAAACCACATTCAACAATTGAAATTGGTATTTCAACATGCTTCATAATATAAACATTATCTAGTTTATGGGGAACTCTTTTATTACTTAAAGAAATTGTTTCATTTAAATTGTTCTGAATACAAGTTGCTAATTTTTTTGAATTACCATTACTATTAAAAAAAGTCTGCCATCCCCAGTATTCACCTTGTGGGATTTTATTTAAGTGAATAGAAACAAAGATATCAGCTGATGATTTATTTCCTATTTTTACCCTATTTTTAATATCAGATACTTTTTTTTGGGAAATAGTATTAGTATCCAAATCATATATACCATTATCATCAGATCTAGTTAATAATACAACAGCTCCGCTACTTTCCAAAATATTTTGAAGTTTAAGAGCAATTTTTAAATTTATTTTTGCCTCAGATAAACCTTCACTATTTTCAGCACCGTTCATCTGGAGAACCATGACCAGCATCAACAATTATAACTTTATTAGAAACAGGCACAGACATAACAGGAATAAATTCAACATAAGGTTGCCTGACATATGCAAAAGCAAGTGCAAAAATACAACCAGCAATAATTAATAAAAAACGTTTAAACATAAAAACTCCCATACAATTATTTACTATATATTTGTATGTGATTGTAACAAAAAATATTCTTATTATCTGTATTGTATATTAATCACAAATAAAAAAGGTTTATTAAAAATAAATAACCTTTTTCATATCTTCAGGTATACTACTTTTAAACTCAATAATAGAAGCGGTAATTGGATGCATAAAACTAAGATAATAACTGTGAAGAGCCTGCCTATTTATTAATGAGGAACTAGTTCCATAAAGTGAATCACCTAATAAAGGGTGAGCAATAAAACTCATATGGACTCTAATCTGGTGTGTTCTTCCAGTTTTTAAGAAAAATTCAACTAAAGAGTAATTCGATAAATCTTTAATTAATTTAAATGATGTTATAGAAGGTATACCATTACTTTCAACTATTCTCTCAATTATACTTCCATCTTTTCTCGAAATTGGAGCAGAAATATAACCTTCAATTATTCCACTTGAATTAGTGCAAGAAACTATAGATTTACTTTCTAAACAAAGATTAGATACATAATCATTATCTAACAAGTCAGATAAAGAACCATTAACAATGCCAAGATATTTCTTTATGAAAGAACCATCACACATTTGACGAATGAGATGTTCTTGAATATACTCATTTTTAGCAAATAAAACTAACCCAGAAGTATTTCTATCCAGTCTATTAACAGGTCTAATTTTTTTCCTTAAATCAATTGAATCAAAATAATACCTTACCCCATTAGCTAAAGTATCGTTAAGATGATATGCAGTTGGATGAATAGGCATAAAAGCTGGTTTATTAATAACTAAAAATGCTTCATCCTCATAAATAATATTTAAACTCATCTTTACAGGAATAATATTTGAATTATCTTCATCATAATCTAAAGAGAAAGAAACTATATCACCGTTTGCTTACAGTATCACTTAAAAAGCAAGACTCATTATTTAAAAAAATTAGTCTCAATTTATTCAATTTAGACATCAATCTTGAAGAAACACAAAAATGACCTTTCATAACACTAGCAACATTAACAAAATTATCACTTGACTTTAATTTATATTTTAGAATCATGAAAAAACTCCTTTTTCTAATTAAACAAATTAGAACTGTTCTAAGAACAATAGCAGACATTAATAAAATTGAAAAAGCAAATACTCTCTGCAAAGTCCGAGTTTAATTGTTCGTCGCACTAAATTTCGTGAAATAAAATTTAGTCGCATTAAAATTTTATATAATAGGAAAGTAGAACTTTCCTATTATATAAAAAAAGCGAGCAAAGCTCGCTAATAATATAATTAATTATCCATTAACAGCATCTTTTAAAGCTTTGCCAGCTTTAAAAGCAGGAACTGTTTTAGCTGCAATTTTCATTTCCTTACCTGTTTGTGGGTTTCTTCCTTTTCTAGCAGCTCTCTTTCTTGTTTCAAAAGTTCCAAATCCTATTAATTGAACTTTTTCTCCTTTTGATAGAGCATCTTTGATTGAATCAAATACTGCTGCTACAGCTGCATCAGCAGCTTTCTTTGACACATTAGCCTTTCCTGCTACTGCACTTACTAAATCAGATTTGTTCATGATAATCCTCCTATAAAATTTATATTCTCCATCTTTGGTTCACTTATAATTTAGCAAATAAAAACATACTTGTCAAGCATAAATAAGAAAAAAACTGAAAAAACAGGAAAAATGAAATATTTTTGTAATGTTTTTGAAATATATGAAATAAAAAAAGTATATTTTTTTCACAAAATGAACAAAATATGTGGAAAAATAATTTGAGGAGTGTTTTTAACATGAATACAGAATTAGAAACAAGAGATATAATATTAGACAAAGAGAAAATTAAAGAAAATTTAACTAAAATAGCATCTAATTATACAATAACTCAAAGAAGTCATATAAAAACATATCCTATACCCAGACTTAAAAAAAATTGTAAATATATATATTTAGTGTACACACTCTTAAATGAACATGCTAAACTAAAAATTCCAATCCACCCTGCTGGAGAATGGATATTAGACAATTACTATTTAATAGAAAAGTCAACAAAAACAATATGTAAAGAATTAAGTAGAGAAAGATATTTAAAATATCCAGGAACCAGAGAAAATGGATTTGCAATAATATATATAATTGCAAATGAAATAATTTCAAGTACAGATGGAAAAATAAAAACAGAAGATTTAGCAGAATATTTAGAAGCATATCAAACTCAAAAATATTTAACAATGGAAGAAATATGGAACATACCATTATTTTTACAAATTTGCATAATTGAGAAAATAAGAAAAATTAGTGAAAAAGTTTTTATAACTCAAATGCAAAGATATAAAGCACATATTATAACAGAAGAAATAATTGATAATAAACCTAAACAAAAAATAAAAACAGATATTGAAGGAAAATACTCATTTATAGAATATATGTCATATAAACTAAAAAAATATGGAAAAGAATCAATTCCATATATAAAAGCACTAGAAGATCAAGTTAATAAAACGGGAATAAATATAGAAGAAGTAATAAAAAGAGAACATTTTGACATAGCAATTAAAACTCTATCAATGAAAAATAATATAACAAGTATAAAAACTATATCAAGAATTGACATATCCAATATTTTTAGAAGGATAAACATTGTAGAGAAAATACTAAAAAAAGACCCAGCAAAAATTTATGAAAAAATGGATAACAAAACAAAAGAATACTATAGAAGTAAAATTATTGAAATATCAAAAAAAACTAAAGTCTCAGAAATATATATTGCAGAGCAAGTACTTAAAATAAGTAAAGAAAAGATAGAAGAAAAAAACAATGAAAAAAAAATACATGTAGGATATTATCTAATAGATGAAGGAAAGAAAGAATTATTAGAAAGATTAATAAACAAAAAGATCCATATAACCACCTATCAAGAAAAATCTTTAAAATATGTAGTATTAATATACACACTGTCAATACTAATAACACTTTCTTTATCAAAAATACTAAACTTTTACTCCATATTTTTATTAATCCCAATACAAAACTCTATAACACACATTATTCAATATTTATCAAGTAAAAGAAAAAAGCCAAGATTAATACCTAAATTAGATTATGGAAATGGAATACCTAAAGAATCTGCAACAATATGTATTATTCCAACCTTATTAAAAAATAAAGAAGACACAAAAAAAATGATAAAAAAAATGGAAGTATACTATTTGGCAAATAAATCTGAAAATTTATATTTTTCACTATTAGGAGATTGCAAACAAAGTAAAAAGCAACATGAAGAAATAGATCAACAAATAATTAAATGTGGTATTGAAGAGATAAAAAAATTAAATAAAAAATACGGTGAAATTTTTTTCTTTTCATATAGAAAAAGAGTATGGTCAAAAAGTGAAAAGTGTTTTATGGGGTGGGAAAGAAAGAGAGGCTACATTAATCAATATAATGATTTTTTAAAAACAGGAAAAAATCATTTTGAGATAAACACATGTAAAACAGTTCCTAAAATCAAGTATGTAATAACACTAGATGGAGACACTGAATTAACACTAAATAGCGCATTTGAGCTTGTAGGTGCAATGAGTCATATTTTAAACAGGCCAGAAATAGATAAAATAAAGAACATAGTAATAAAAGGACATGGAATAATTCAACCAAGAGTAGGAGTAAATATAACTGACGGTAGAAAAACAGTTTTTAGTAGATTATTTGCTGGTAATGGAGGTACAGATTTATATACAAATGCAATTTCAGATATATATCAAGATAATTTTGATGAAGGAATTTTTACAGGAAAAGGAATATTTGACTTAGATGTATTTTATAGTGTTTTAAAAGATACTATTCCAGAAAACACAGTTTTAAGCCATGATTTAATAGAAGGAAACTATTTAAGATGTGGATTAGCAAGTGATATCGTACTAATGGATGGATATCCATCAAACTATAATGCATACAAAGTAAGAAAAGAAAGATGGATAAGGGGAGATGTACAAGTTTTAAGATGGCTTAAGAGTGATTTTAATTTACTATCAAAATATAAAATAATTGACAACATAGTACGAAATACAAATGAATTTTTTATTTTTGTAACCATTATACTTTTAATTATTAATAAATCAAAGTATCTTATAATACCAATACTTATATATGCAATTCCAACAATAACCAAACTTATAGATAATTTAATAAATAAAAAAAATGGAACTATTAGACATAGATTATTCTCTTCAACATTTACTAAATGGACTAACACATTATACAGTTTTTTTGTAGAATTAGCTATAATCCCAGACACAGCAATCCTAGAAATTAAATCAATATGTAAAGCACTATATAGGATGAAAATAACACATTGCAATTTATTAGAATGGACAACTGCAGAAGAAGCGGAAGAACAATCAAAAGACAAGTACAACCTATATTTGAAAAGCATGATAGGAGAAGATATAACTACATGGCTAATAATATTATACTTTATAGTTAATTACAATTCCTTTAATACATTCTATAGAATAATTATATACTCAACAATTATTTTATGGAAGTCATCGTCATTCCTTATGTGGTCATTAAGTAAAAAAAATGAAAAAAAAATAAAATTAAATAAAGAAGATGAAGAATATCTAAAGAACATCGCAAAAAAAACATGGGAATTCTTTAAAATTAGCATTGTAAACAATTTACCTGCTGATAATTATCAAGAAGATAGAAAAGATAAAATAGCATTTAGAACATCTCCAACAAATATTGGACTAGCTCTACTATCAGCAATATCAAGTTATGATTTAAAAATAGAAAGCCTACAAAATGTACTAAAGATAATAAAAAACACTATAAACACAGTTGAAAAAATGCAAAAATGGAATGGGCATCTATATAACTGGTATGATATAAAAACACTAACACCTTTACATCCATATGATATCTCATCTGTAGACAGTGGTAATTTTATTGGTTACCTATATACAATAAAGCCATTTTTAGAAGAACATATAGACGATGATAAAGAATTAAAAGATACAATTATTCAAGTTGACAAAATAATAAATGACACAAATTTCAAAGCATTATATAATTATGAAAATGGATTATTTTCAATCGGTTTTAACATAGAACAAAACAGAATGTACGACTCATATTATGACTTATTAGCATCAGAAGCAAGGCAAACTAGCATTGTAGCGATCGCTAAAAAAGACATACCTGCTAAGCATTGGACAAACTTAGGAAGAACACTAACAAGACTAAGGGAACATAAAGGTTTGGTATCATGGGGAGGAACAGCATTTGAATATTTAATGCCAAATATAAATATACCGACATATCCATCATCACTACTTGATGAATCATGTAAACTATTAATTTTAAGTGACAAAGAATATTCAAAACAAATGAATTTACCATGGGGAATTTCAGAATCGGCATATAGTATAAAAGACTTTCAAGGAAACTACCAATACCAAACATTTGGAATTCCGTGGTTAGGACTAAAAAGAGGATTATCAGATGATATAGTAATAAGTCCATATTCATCAGCTTTAGCATTACCAATAGATAAAAAATCAGCAATCAATAATTTACGTAGATTAGAAAACGAAGGGCTACTTGGAGAATTTGGTTTTTATGACTCAATTGATTACAAACCAAAGAAACAAATCATTAAAACATATATGGCCCATCACCAAGGAATGATTTTAACATCAATAAATAATTTAATAAATAATAATATTTTTCAAAAAAGACTAATGGAAAATCCAGAAATGCAGGGAATAAAAATATTACTTCAAGAAAATATGCCAGAAGATGTAATAATAACAAAAGAGAAAAAAGATAAAACAGAAAAGATTAAATATGAAGGATATAAAAATATTCAACCAAGAGAAAACGGACTAAATGTTCTATCAAGTAATGAACTCTGCAATATAATTGATAGTGAAGGAAAAGAGTTAACTAAAATAAATGATATAATTGCATATAAAAAAATTTATATTTATATTAAAAATATGAACACAAACAAAATATACAACATAAAAAAAATAATGGAATCAAATGAATACAATAAAAAAATAGAATTTACACCATACTCAAGTAAAATTAAAATTGAAGATGGAAATCTAAAAATAAAAATGAAAATTACAATTTCTCCAGATTCAAAAGTAGAAATTAGAAAAATTTCAATAGAAAATAAAGGAATAAGTGAAATAAAATTGGAATTAACGACATACACAGAACCAATATTATCTACAAATAGAGACTTTAATGCACACCCATGTTTTGATAAAATGTTTTTAAGATATGAATACCAAGAACCAGCACTAATTATATACAGAAAAAGAAGAAAAGAATCAGAAGAAACACCATACATTGCATCAACATTGTTTTCACAAGATGGAAATCCAGAATTTGAGATAGACAAAGAAAAACTTACAACAAGAGAAAACTCTATAATTCCAGAAGCGATTGAGAAATCAAAATCTTTTTCAAATAAAATAGAAACAGTAATAAACCCCATCATAGCATTTAAAAAGATAATAAATATAGATACAAAAAAAGAAAAAGAATTGTACCTAATAAATAGTATAGATAACAGTAAAATAGAGGCAATAAAAAATTTAAAAAAATATATAAATACTGAAAATCTAAATAGAGTATTTGAACTTTCAAAAGAACAAACTGAAACTGAAATTAGATACATGGGAATAGGAGAAGATGAAGTTGTCATATATCAAAAAATGATTAAATACTTATTGCTATCAAAGCAAGAAGCATTTGATATAAATAAAGTTGAAAACAACTATATAACTAACCTTAATCTATCAAATGAGCAACTATGGAAATATGGAATATCTGGAGACTATCCACTACTAGTGTTAAAAATGAAAGATCCAAATGATTACGATTCAGTAAATGAAATTTGCAAGGCATATGAATATATAAGAAACAAAACCATAAAAATAGAGTTAGTCATAATTTCAAACACAGAAATAAATTCATCAATAATAAATGAAAAAATGATGAAATATATAAATCAGAGATGTGGAATTTTTATAATAAAGAATTTAAAATTTGAAGATAGTAAAGTTATAGAAGCAAGAGCAAACTTACTAATAAACACTAATAATGGATCTCTAAAAGTTCAAATGAAAGAAAAAGAAAAATATTTAAATAGTAAAAACACAAAGAAACAAGAAAAAACAATTCACTCAGAGGAAGTGAACTTAAATGAAAATATTTCATACAAAGAAAAAAATAATAACAAACTCATTCAAACAGATTATAAACAATTAAATTACGAGAATGAATATGGAACATTCGCACAAGAAGGAAACGAATATTGGATCAAACAAACTAAAAAAAATAGAATCCCAATGGCTTGGAGTAATATAATGGCTAATAAAAAATTTGGTACAATAGTTACTGATTCCTTAGGTGGATTTACATGGTATATGAATAGTCAAACAAATAGAATTACAAAATTTAAAAATGATCCGTATATGGATCCTAAATCTGAAACAATAGAGATACTTGGGCATGAAGGAGATGAAGATAGTGAATATTACACTGGATTTGGATTTGGATATAGCCAATTTGCTAAGACAGTAAATAATTTAAAACAAGAATTGACCGTTTTTGTATCAAGTGATGATTCTGTTAAAATAAGTGTATTACAAATAGAAAACACATCCAACATAGAAAAGAAAATAAATATAAGATATTTAGTAGATTTACAAATAGGAGAAAATGAAGAATGTTCAATAATACATGAAAATTATAAAAAAAGCATAAATATGATATTAGCTAAAAATTTAATGAATAATAAATATATAACATATATAACAAGTAATGAAAAAATAAATGAAAACAAAGAAATTAATTTAAGAATAATGCCTGGAGAAACCAAAGAGATAGTATTTTTATTGGGAATTGAAAAGGAAGAAAATAAGTGTCTAGAAATATCTGCAAAATACTTAAATTCATATTCAAAAGAATTTAAAATAGTAAAAAAACACTGGAAAGAATTAATATCCAAGATAACCGCAAACACACCTCTAAAATCATTTAATATAATGCAAAATGGAAGACTAGCATATCAAACTATTGTATCAAGAATGATGGCTAGAACAGGCTTTTACCAATCCAGTGGAGGATATGGATTTAGAGATCAACTTCAAGATGCAATGGGAATGAAATGGGTAGATCCAAACATACTAAAAGAACAAATACTATTACATGCAAAACATCAATTTTTAGAAGGAGATGTTGAACACTGGTGGCACGAAGATTCAAACCTGGGAATCCGTACAAGGTACTCCGATGATCTATTATGGCTTGTATATGCAGTAGAAGAATATATAGATTTTACGGGAGACTATTCAATATTAATGGAAAAAGCAAATTACATTGAAACAGAAGAACTTAAAGAAGAAGAAAATGATAGGGTAAACTATTATAAAAACAGCTCAAAAGAAGGAACAATATTCGAACACTGCCTAAAAGCACTAAATAAAGCAAAAGAACTTGGCGAACATAATTTGCCACTAATAAAACATGGAGATTGGAATGATGGAATGAACAAAGTGGGAAAGTGTGGAAAAGGTGAAAGTGTTTGGCTAGGATTTTTTCTATACAATATTTTAAATAGATTTATAGAATTAATAGATTATTATAAAATCAACAATAAAGTACAGACCATTAGTAAAGATATGGAAGTTGAGAAAGATAAAAGCAATAATAAAAAGCTAAAACCAACTAAAATTCAGAATTATAATAGAATAAACTATGAAAAAATAAAAAATGATTTTTCTGAGATATCATCAAAGATAAAAAAATCATTAAATTCAACTGCATGGGATGGAAGATGGTATGTAAGAGCATTTGATGACAATGGAAATATAATAGGAAGTGTTAGTTCAAAAGAATGTAAGATTGACAGCATTAGCCAAAGTTTTTCAGTTATTTCGAAAGCTGGAGATAATGATAAAAAACTAATTGCAATGTCAAGTTTAGAGAACTACTTAATTGACAATGAAAACAATATAGTCAAGTTATTAACTCCAGCATTAGATAATATAGACCTAGGTTATATATCATCATATGCAAAAGGAATGAGAGAAAATGGAGGACAATACACACATGAGTGTTGTTCTTGTGGACAGTTTTTGGCAAATATGCTTGAAATCAAGCCAAAATAAGAAAATGTACACAACAACAATACACCTATAAAATATTGATACTCTTAAATACATATTGTTATTAATTCTGTATTAAAAGTATTAAAAAAGCAATACTATTGATACAAAACTAATAAGAAAACAAAAAAATGTGAAACAAAACTAACAAAAATCAACAAAAATGTTTCACATTTTTAATTTTTGTGGTATAATATAAATGTGAAACAAAATTAATAAAAAAATCAAAAAATGTTTCACATTTTAAGGAGGTATAGATCATGGAAGAAAAAATGGAAATTATGAATCTTCTTCAAAATAAACAATTACTTGAACATGAGTTACAATCGCTTGCTTATGGTTCTGTTGAAATAAGAGAAAATGATTCTAATAAATATATTTATGTACATTATAGAGAAGATGGCGTTGCTTTAACTAAATATGTTGGAGAATATTCAGACGAATTATATAACCTAGTATTAAACAATAGTATTAAAGCTAAAGATTTAAAAAAACAAATAAGGGAAATAAATAAAAAATTAAAACAATTAAATTATACAGAAGAAGAACTTCCTAAAAAAGTAGAGCAAAATATAGATTTTGCTAAAAGACATTTAGTAGATACAATTTATAAACAAGCAATATTAGAAGGTGTTGCAACTACATTTGCAGATACAGAAAGCATTATTGAAGGTGGAAAAGTAAATAATATGACATCTGAAGATATTATGAAAATAGTAAATTTAAAACATGCATGGGAATTTATATTAAATAAAAATGTTATATTAAGTGATACAAATTTTGCTTTATTATGTGAGATAAATAAAATGGTAGAGGAAGGTTTTTACTATTCGGCAGGTAAAGTTAGAAATGTTCCTGTAACTATAGGAGGAACAACATGGAAACCAGATTTGCCTATTGAAAGTGTAATAAAAGAAGAATTAGAAGGAATATTTAATAAGAAAATGGATGATGTGGATAGAGCTATAGAACTTCTACTATATACAATGAAAAAGCAAGTATTTATTGATGGAAATAAAAGAACATCAGTAATTTATAGTAATCATTATCTGATTTCAAAAGGAAAAGGTATCATAGCAATTCCAGCAGAATTAACAGAAGAATTTAAAGATTTACTTATTCCTTATTATGAAGGAAAAGATGAAAAACAAATAAAAAAATTTATTAAAGAAAAATGTTATATGAGCATATAGAAAAAATGTAAATATAAAAATAGAATAAAGAGGTAAGCAAAATGAATTGCTATAATAGGGTATTAGAATATATAACTAGTTGTGAAAAAGGAATGCCAATATTCATTGAAGAAATCAAAAAATACATCATTAAGTTCTATGATGAAAATGACAGAGAAAAAATATTCAATAATATAAAAACTATTTTAAACAGAATGAATAAAAAAGGTATAATAGAAAAGGCATACAGAGGTATCTATTATATTCCAAATGATAATATATTTGGTAAGATGTTATTAGGGAATAGACAGGTTATTAAATATAAATATATAATGGACAAAAATGGAAATATAAAAGGCTATTTTACTGGTGCAAAACTTTTTAATGAAGCACATTTAACAACTCAAGTTCCAAATGTTATTGATATTGCAACAAATGAATGTAAAAATAATAGTAAATATAAAAATAAAAACTTAAATGTTATAATCAGAAAGCCAAGAATTGAAGTAAATAATGACAATTATAAATATTTACAATTATTTGACTTAATAGAAAACAAAGATAATGTTGGAATTGAAGTAGATAATCCAGATAAAGTAATCTATAATTTCATTAAAGAAAATAGCCTAAATTATAAGAAGATAATTGAATATGCCATGAATACAAAAAACAGAAAAATCATAAATAAAATACTTATCCTAGTGAGATAAGAAATAATTATAAAAAATGTGAAATAAAATTACATAAAAACAATATAAAAAGTTTCACATTTGAGATAAACCTTAAGAGAAAAATCTTAGGGTTTATTTTTTTGCCTTAAATTTATATTAGAAGTAAATAAAAATGCCTAAAAATCGATTGTGAAGCTAATTAAAAACAAAGAAAGGAGAGTTATATGAGCAAACAAAAATTAAAGGGATTATGGATTCCAGCAAAAATTTTATTAAACAATGATTTATCAGACAAAGAAAAAATAATATTATCAATGATTTTATATTTAAGTGACGAAACGGGAAGTTGTTTTGCAAGCAATAAATATATAGCAAGTATTGTAAATGTAACCTCCGATAGAGTTTCAAAAATAGTAAGTTCATTAAAAGAAAAAGGATATGTAGATGTTAATTTAAAATATAAAATAGATACTAAAGAAATTGAGGAAAGACAAATTATACCTATTGCAGAAAGGATTAATAGGTATAGTAAAAAATACCTAGAGGGTATAGGTAAAAATAACTATTCAGATAGTCAAAAAGAACTACACCCTATAGGTGAAAACGACAAAGATATAAGAAAATCTTATAATAAATTAAAAGATAAAGAAGATTTTCTTGTTACTGATGTCGAACACAAGGAGCAAGGTCGCGTAATAATAAATAATATAAAAAATAAAAATAATTATAATAAGGAATCACAAATTAAAAAAAATAATAAAGCTAACTTTGAACAGCGAGATTATACTGGCTTTGACTTTACTAAATTATATGCAAATGCTGATGCTTTTTTATAGTTACATACATTTGCATATATAAAATCAGCTACTAGAGTAGAAAAACACTTTGGAGCTGATTTTTTTATCCTAAAATTGCAATAAAGCAAATTTAGGATAAATCCAAAAAATATTATGAAATATTTTTTGGGAAAATGGGGTGTGGGGAAAAATTTTTCCCTGCCACAACTAACACTTTTTTTAGGTAGCATAAAAAAAGTGTTGCAGTTGTGTTACAAGACAAATGAGAAAGAGCAAAAATTTAAGAAGAATAAGTCTTATTAGTTAGCCAGTCAAAGAAGAATTTATTTAAAGGAGGTTGATGAAAAAATGAGTTATGCAATTATTAGAAACACAAAATGCAAAAGAGAAAATTTAAAAGGAATATTTAGACACAATGAAAGAAGCAATAAAAATTATTCAAATGAAAATATAGATAAAGAAAAATCATATTTAAACTATTCACTAAAATCTCCACAATATAGTTATGAAAAAGAATTTGACAGAATAAAAGAAAAAAATAATTTAAAAGGACAAATAAAAACAGTAAGTAATATAGCCTGTGAATATATAATAACATCAGATCATGATTATTTTGAAGGAATAGGAGAAGAAGAAACAAAGAGATTTTTTGAAACTGCATATAAATTTGTATCTGAATACAAAGACTTAGGAGAACAATATATAATGTCTGCAAAAGTGCATATGGACGAACAAACGCCTCATATGCATTTAGTATTTTTACCAGTAGTGCATACAACAGATAAAAAAGGAAATTCTATTGATAAATTAGCTTGTAGTGAATTTTGGAAAGCAAAAGATAGTTACAGACAATTACAAGATGCTTTTTACAAGTATATGGTGGAAAATGGATTTAATCTGCAAAGAGGATTGCCAAAAGAGGAAACGGGTAGAGAACATTATTCTGTTGAAGAATATAAGAAAATAACAAATTTTAAACAGACTAAAGAAATTTTGAATAATATGAAATTGGAATTACCAGATATTCCAGATATAACAGATATAAATATAAACAGATTATCAAAGAAAAGAGATGAAAAAATTCTAGAAGAAATTATAAAACCAAAGGATAATGTAATTCAAAATTTATATCAAGATAATATGAATTTACATAGACAATTATCAAGACAAGCACAGGTTATAGAAGAGGCAGAAAAATATCAAAAAGAAAGAGATAGAATAATGGCAGACAACGAAAAATTACATTGTGAAGTAGATAATATAAAAACAGAGTATAATAAAAAAGAATTTGAAATGGAATGGAAATATACCAATAGAATCAATAAATTAGAAAAAGAAAATAACTTTTTACACAAAGTGATAGATAGATTTAAGGAAACAATTGATATATTTATAAATTGGATTTGCAAAAAGTTTGATATGGGTGCTGAAAATAATTTGATTAGGGATTTTGAACGAGAAAATAATATTTTGTTAGATGCTGAAAAACAAATAAAACACAAAGATAGAGAAAATGATTTAGAGATGGAAATATAAAGAAGAATTAAGAATGTTATGGATGGATTATTACTTTTATTTAAGTAAATTGCCAGAAGAAGAAAGAAGAAATCAAATATTATTACTAATTGGATTTTTTATTATATTGTTTATAATAGGGGTGATTGGTGAATTTATTAGACATAAATTCAATAAAAAGAAATAATTATATATAATTAAAAAAATTCAAAGTTTACAAAATTTGCAAAATGCAAGAAAATGTGGTATTATTAACATAATGGCAATAGCCATGTTGAAACCGTTATTAAGGAGGTATAAACTATGAAACGGTATGAAAAAATTGTGCTTGAGGCAGAAAAGGGTATAACCTTTGAAGTATCAGAGGGAACAAGTGAAGGAGAGTTAATTATCAGAGCTCTGAACATTGCTACAGCCAATGTCTACTCTACAAACTATGTAAATCCTCCGATTCCGGAGGGTTGGAAACATGTTGAAGGAGAGTGGAATAATGGCTTCGTGATTCAGGATTTCAAGGGAAATCAGTTCGTGTGGATCCCGGTGGGTTTCTTGGATGCAAATGGAACGCTGGACGGAACCAATTTTTCTGAAAAATTTGGCAGAAGAAATTATCAAGATGATGAATTCTCTTATGGCGAATTCATCGAAGAATTAGATGAAAAACTGCGCAAGCAGTGGGAGAGCGTGCAAAAGTATGGAGGATTCTACATCTCCCGATACAACATCTCCAAGAACAAACAGACTGGAGAAGCTCAATCTGTCAAAGGTGAAATGCCTTGGACAAACATCAACTGGTTTGATGCAATGGAGGCTGCTAAAACCTTTGGAGATGGAGTCTTCGTTACAAGCCATCTTCCCTTTGGGGAAGAGTATGACTCTGCACTGGAGTGGTTCATCAAGTCTGGTAAAAGAACCAAAGAAGAAATCGCGAATGACTCCACCCAGTGGGGCAATTTCTGGAATACCAGAAATGCTCAGAAGAAAGTTGTCAAGACTGGAACATGTGAGGAGTGGTCCACTAACAAAATCTTCGATTTAGCAGGCAATGTTGATGAGTGGACACAGGAGAAGAACAAAAGGTTGTCTCGTGTTATCCGTGGTGGCTGTTGCTGCTTTGATGGTTACGGTTATCCTGTCGCCTATCGCGTTCGCAGCAATCCTTATCACTACTATATCTTCACTGGTTTCCGTGCCACGCTTTTCCTTGCGTAGCATTGACCACTGACACAAGCACAAAAGGAAGGAGAGACTTTGAAATTTCAGAGTCTCTTCTTCTTTTTTGAAAGGGGGATATATGAGATGAAGAAAAACAAAGATAACAGATTGGTAATAATAGTAAAAATAGAAAAGTATATTGAATATATGCTTACAATATTACTTAAACTTCCAAGAACAGAAAAATTTAGTATAGGAACAGAAGTAAAGACAAGTATGTATGAAATGCTAAAAAATATTCTTTTAGCAAGTAAAATAGATAAAAGTAAAAGACTACAAATCTATAATATCGTTGATAGTAATATATATTATCAAAGAATTTGTATAAGAATAATGTATAATCAAAAATGGATAGATGAAAAGAAATACAAACATAGCAACGAATTACTGGCTGAAATTGGAAAAATTTTAGGAGGACTTATTAAATCTCTAGAGGTGAAAAAACATGCCTAAAACAATTAAAAATATATATGATAATTCAATATCGTTTGAAAATCTACTAAAAGCACATAAAAAAGCAAGATGTGGAAAAAGAGAAAAGAAAAAAATAATATTGTTTGAGTTAAAACTAGAACAAGAATTATTAGAATTAGAGAAACAATTAAAAACTGGTACATACAAACATGGTGGTTACACAAAATTTAAAATATATGAGCCAAAAGAAAGAATAATTATGGCATCAGAATATAAGGATAGAGTAGTACATCAATGGTATGTCGAAAAATTTATAAAGCCATACTTTGTACCACAATTTATTAGTACATCATATGCTGGAATAGAAGGAAGAGGAATGCATAAAGCATCTAAAGATGTTCAAAAAGCAATGAGAAGTGCAAAATCTAAATGGAAGAATTATTACATATTAAAAATGGATGTTACAAAGTATTTTCAAAATATAGATAAAAGAATACTTTGGGAAATATTAAAAAGAAAAATGAAGGATAAAAAGTTACTATGGTTAACTAGAGAAATTTTATTATCTACAGAAGGCATGGTAGGACTACCTTTAGGTAATTATACATCTCAAATGTTTGCTAATATATATTTAAATGAATTAGATCAGTATGTTAAACACAAATTAAAATGCAAATATTATTACAGATATAAGGAAGTTTATTCCTTCTTAAAAATAATTTTAAGTAAATATGAATCATAAAAGTATACATATTAGTAAATTTAAAAATTGAATATACGTATACTTTTCTATTTTTTTGTGCTATTAATCCATTTTTCAAATTCTTTTGGGGTAATTTCTTTATTTAAATATTTTTGTTTTATTATAACTCCATCTTTTTTATACTTTTCAAATCTAGCAATGGCAGTATCAGTTCCATAATGTGAAACAGAGCTCGCAAGAGACATATATCTTTTTCTGTATTTATCTAAAAGAGTATCTTCTTTTAGTGATTTTTTATAGGCTAATTCTTTTCCAATTTGCCTACAAGTTTTACCTGTGTTTTCATATTCTACATTACAATATTTTGTTTCTTTTAAATTTGCTGGAACAAAGTAATATCCACAATTTTGACATTGCCTTATAGTATTATGATTGTCAGACATAAATTCTTTAAATATTAGAGCTATTATTGATAAAATATCATCACTTTCAAAATAATAAGGAATATTATACTTATCGACATCTATATTTTCGAAAATTAAAGCAAAAGTTTCAAACTGTATATTTAGCTTTTCCATAAATCCATTTATTTCTGTTTCGTTATATTTAATTGATTTATCTTCAAAAAAGATTTTTTCATCTTGCCTTATGCTTTGGATGTCCTCTGGAGTAAATTCTGCTTCTTCTTCAATTTTTTTGAAAAAATCAGTATCATATGGTAATCTTAAATTTTTTAATAAGGTATATTTAAGATATAAAAATTCTTCTTTATATTCTTTTACAATTTCATTTAGTTCGTTATTAAATTCGGAAAACGAAAGCCTCAAATGTTTTGATGAATTATGATTTGCTTTTTTTATTTTGGGATGTTTTCTATAATACAGGCTTTCAAAACAAAACCAAAAAACAAAAGATCGACAATCTTCATCATTTTCAAAATTTGTATTTAAAAATATAAGTAGAAAAGAACCTATTGGCTCAATCATATGTTCAGTTCTATATGATGAAAAAAATATCTTTTTACTTTTATCATAATATATGCGTTTAAAAACAAATAATTCTAGTCCGAGATTTTTATCAAAAGCTAGTTTAAGATCCAAATGAAACACCTCCACATCAAACAACCTAAAATTAATAAAAAATTTTTTGAGATTGTACAGTGTGAATTTCAAAAATTCACAATTATAATGTATACAACACTTAATTGACATAATTTTACTACAAAAAGTAGAAAAAGTCAAAAAATGGAAATGAACATTGATTTCTTAGCTCTAGGAACGAAGTGACATAGAGATAAGATATGCAGTGCAAAATTGAATAGTAGTTGCAAGCACAAATAATGATACTTTCGTCTGGCTAACGTGATGTAAAGGGGCGATTCTCTAAAAAGAGGAATGAGGGCAAATCTCATATGGGAGCTAATCCACTTGTAACAGTATAAAAAACTAAAATTTGGAAAAAATAAAACAAAAGGAGTGAGGCTATTGGAAAAAAAAAAAGAAATATAAGAAAAAGAATGAATTTAAGATAAATGTATTTTTTAATGAAAAAGGAGAGGCATTGGAGAAAGTTGTAGAAAGAGCCTTTGGAAATTATTGCTTAAAAACAGTTAAAAAATAAAATGAAACAATGGTATTTGATGAGATAATATGGTATAATGTTTGCAAGAGTATCAATATTATCTCATTATCTTTAATTAGCGAGAAGGGAGGAAACAGTGAGCTATACAATAATGAATAATATTGATTATAAAGTAGGTATATACATTAGACTTTCAAGAGAAGACGAAGAAAAAGAAAAATATCAAGAAAGCGAAAGTATTGGAAACCAAAGGACTTTACTAATGCAATATATCAAACAAAACAAATTAAATTTTATATCTGAATATGTTGATGATGGTGTAAGTGGTACAAGTTTTGATAGACCTGCATTTAATAGAATGATTGCAGACATTGAATCAGGAAAAATCAATATGGTGGTTACAAAAGACTTATCAAGACTTGGTAGAGATTATATAAAATCTGGATATTATACTGAACAATACTTCCCAGAGCATAATGTAAGATATATTGCTATTTTAGACAACATAGATACATCATTAGATTCAGCAAATAACGATATAGCACCATTTAAATCAATATTAAATGAAATGTATGCTAAAGATACATCAAAGAAAATAAACAGTGTATTACAGTCAAAAAGAAATAATGGAGAATATTTAGGAACAGCACCTTATGGCTATAAAAAAGATCCAGAAAACAAATACCATTTAATAATAGATAAAGAGGTAGCAAATGTTGTAAAACTGATATATGAAAAATATTTAGCAGGTTTTGGTACAATGCAAATTGCAGATTACTTAAGTAAAAAGAAAATTCCAATTCCATCAGATTATAACAAACGAAAAAGAGGAACAAAGTCTTTAACTTATGGGCTATGGCAACAATCTACAGTACGATTTATTCTTTCAAACGAAATTTATACAGGAACAGTAATTCAAGGCAAGAGAAAGAAGGTAAGTTTTAAATCAAAGAAATTTATAAATTTGCCAGAGGAAGATTGGGTAAAAGTAGAAAATATGCATGAGGCTATAATAAGTAAAGAAGACTTTGAAAGAGCAAGAAAAATTATTGAAGCAACAAAAGGCTCAAGAGTAGTTCAAAATGATTATTTATTTAAAGGATTACTTAGATGTTATGATTGCGGAGGCTATATTGGAATTAGAAGTCCAGATAAAAACGGAAATATCTATGGTAGATGTCAAAGATATGGAAGGTTTGGAAAATTTGATGTGTGTTCACCACACAATTTCAATTATCAAGTTTTCGAAGAACAAATGTTAGAAGTTTTAAGACAGGTTTGCAAGGAATATAAAAACAAAAAGAAACTAAAAGAAATTGCAAAGCAAACAAAATCTAAACAAACACAAAAATTTGATATAAAAAAACAAATAGATTCTTTTAAACAAAATATTGAAAAAGAAACAAGAAAATTGGAAGTAATGTATGAAGATAGGTTAGCAGGCATTATATCTCTTGAAGAATATATGAAAAATGCAGAGAGAATAAAAGAAATTGTGAAAAGTTATGAACAGGGAGTAAAAGAATTTGAACAAGAATTATCTGGAGAAAAAAACAACGATAATAATAAAAGCAGATTAGATAATTTGGTAGATGAATTTTTGAAAATAAAAAATCCTACTAAAGAAATAATTAGAGAATTTATAGAAAAAATTGAAATTCATAGTGATAAACAAGTTGATATTTATTTCAACTTTAAGCCATTACAAGAATTAAATGAAATTAAAGAAAAATTTATATGTGCTAAAAAGAAATATGAGATTAAAACAGCTTAATGCCATTAAATTTGATAAAGCCTTACTAATATATAAATTTCGCAGTACCGCGTAAGCGACCAAACGAGCCTTTGGCGAGTGCGATTGGAGCAACTTACAGACAAGTAATATTTAAGTTTGGAAGTTGCGACACACAAGGTACAAGAAAATTATATATTAGTAAGGCTAAAAGGAAAAATGGCACTAACTGCAATACACTCATGCTGCCATATGGGCAATAATAGCTGAAGCAATGTTAAATAAACCAGATGAAGCAATGAATATTTACAAAAAAATAAATCCAATAGAGCATACTAAGATAAAAGAAGCAGTACTAAAATATAAAGTAGAACCATACGTTATAGAAGCTGATATTTATTCAGAAGATAATTTAGCAGGGAGAGGTGGATGGACATGGTATACAGGAGCAAGCAGTTGGCTGTATGAAGCTCAGATAAGATATATACTAGGATTAAACATATATCATGGAGAACTAACTATTAATCCTTGTGTACCAAAAGAATGGAAAGAATTTAAAGTTAAGTTCAAATGGAAACAAGCAACATATCACATTAAATATAAACAAATAGGAGAAAGAAAAACAATAATTCAAAATAACAATTTAATAATAAAAGAAAATGAGTCAATAAAACTACAAGAAAAAGGAGAATGTGAAATAAAAGTGTATTTTTAAAAAAGTTGAAAAATTATGCAAACTATGATATAATAACTAAAGGTTTGTTTTTTGAACCTTGTACATTGGAAAAATTTTGGTCTATAGGAGGCCAAAAATGATGCCGAAAGGCAGAGAGGAGCCATAATGGCTACCAACATTATTATGACGAAGATTATATCGTCTAATGCTGTAACACACGCTGGGATTTTCCACGGTGATGATGTACTGGCAACAGCACTACTGTCATATGTACTGCCAGAAGTACGAGTATCTCGTGTATTTAGAGTTGAGAAAGTAAATCCTGACGCCATCGTCTTCGACATTGGCATGGTATACGATCCAGAGTCGAAGCGATTTGACCATCACATGCGTTCTTTTAAAGAGCACTACGATGATGGCATTAAGTTGTCATCTCTAGGACTCCTTTGGAGGGAATACGGCGACATGATTCTGAAGGATCTAGGACTCGAGGAAAATCTTGTCCCAAGTGCATGGGGTATGGTCTTGAATGACCTTATAAAAGGCATTGACGCTCAAGACAATGGACAGCTCAGCAGCTCTAATCCGAGAACCATGACTATCTCGAATGTAATATCTCAGTTTAATCCAAACTGGGATGACGACTTTAGTTCAGATGAGGGATTCCTCAAGGCAGTGCATTTTGCACAGACGGTTCTTGAAAACACTCTCCGGAGTGCTATCTCAAGAGCACGCGGAAGGGCAACGGTGGAAGAGGCAATTGATAATGCTAGAAATGGCATTATTGTACTTCCAAAGTTCGTGCCATGGCAGGGAATTGTTGCACACACCCCTCAGGCACAAGATGCATTATTTGTTGTATTCCCATCTACCCGAGGAGGATATAGCATACAAGGGATAAAGATTGATCCTCGCACAGGTAACGACTTGCGGAAACCATTGCCTGAGTCTTGGGCAGGACTTCAGGACAAGGCTATGGCAAATGCGTCTGGAGTCGAAGACGCAACATTCTGCCATATTGCTCGGTTCATTGCATCCGCAAAAACACTTGAAAGTGCTATGCGACTTGCAGAGTTGGCAGTGGCTGAGTAAACCTAAACCCGCACTTGTGGGCAAAGGTTACCAATGTACGAAAGTTAAGAGCAGGATACCATAACTAAGGTACCTGCTCTTTGCTTTTTTTTGACTTAAACAAATATTGATTTTTTTTTAGTTATAGAATATAATAAAACTAATATAATAGTTTATAAGATAATTAGTTGGAAAGGAAATAATAACCCATGCACAAAGTTACAATAAAAGATATATTAAAAGCAACAGAGGGAGAATTAATTTGTGGAAACATAGAAGACATATGTGAAGATTTTGAGAGAGATTCAAGGCTCATATCATACGGAAAAGTATATGTTGCTATAAAAGGAGAAAACAACGATGGTAATAACTATGTTGAACAATCTATTAATAATGGAGCTCAAACATGTATTATTAGTTGTAATATAAACGAAAAAATAAAAGATAAAAATATTATTAATAAAATAAAAAATAATGAGATAAATATAATTAAAGTAGAAAATACAGTAAAAGCCTTACAACAAATTGCAACATATAAAAGAGGCTTATATAGTATTCCAGTAGTTGCAGTAACAGGGAGCGTTGGAAAAACAAGCACAAAAGATATAATAGCATCAGTGATGAGTAAAAAATATAAAACACATAAAACTCAAGGCAACTTAAATAACCATATTGGATTACCACTAACAATACTATCTTTAAAAGATGAAGAAGCATTAGTAATAGAAATGGGAATGAACCATTTAGGTGAAATAAGTAAACTTACAAACATTGCAAAACCAACATTAGCTGTAATAACGAATGTAGGAACAGCTCATATTGGAAATTTAGGCTCAAGAGAAAATATTTTAAAAGCAAAATTAGAAATACTTGAAGGACTACAAGGAGACACAGTAATAATAAATAACGATAATGATTTACTAAGTAAATGGGCAAAAACAGAAAAAGAATACAATATAATAACATACGGAATAAAAAATCAAAACAGCAATTATGTAGCTAAAAATATAAAATCGTTTGAAGATAAGAGTACATTTGAACTAAATAACGAAGAAATAACCGTACCAGTTGGGGGAGAACATTTTGTATATAACAGTCTATGTGCAATTGCAGTAGGAAAATACTTTGAAATTCCAATTGAAACAATAAAAAAAGGAATAGAAACATTTGAATTAACAAAAAGCAGAATGGAAATTATTCAATTAAAAAATGCCGCAACAGTAATAAACGATTGCTATAATGCAAATTTTGATTCAATGAAAGCAGCAATAAAATACATTGAAAATATAAAAGATAAAAGAAAAATTACAGTGCTAGGAGATATGTTAGAATTAGGAAGTTATTCAAAAGAAATACATACAAACTTAGGAAAAGAAATAAAAAATGTAGACATACTAATAACCGTTGGAAATGAAGCAAAAAATATTGCCAAATACGCTGAAGCAAAAGAAATAATTGAACTACAAAACAATGAGGAAGTGGTAAATAAATTGAAACCAATAATATCTCCAAATGATATAATATTATTTAAAGCATCACATTCAATGAATTTTGATGAGATTATAAATAAAATAAAGGAGATGTAAAACATGAATGAAAAAAAGAGAGTTTGTGTAATATATGGGGGAATGTCAACTGAACATGATGTTTCGATAATTTCAGGAAAAAATGTAATAGACAATTTAGATAAAGAAAAATTTAATGTTTCATCTATAGTGATTGATAAAAATGGAAATTGGTTAGAAGAAGGTAAAAAGACAATAAAAAATATAAAAGAGCATTTGAAAAAAAATGATATTGTTTTTCCTGTTTTACACGGAAAATACGGAGAAGATGGAACGATACAAGGAATGCTAGACTTGCTAAAAATCCCATATGTTGGATGTGGAGTTTTAGCGTCAAGCATTTCAATGGATAAAGTATATACAAAAAGAATATTTGAAAAAGCAAACATACAACAAGCTAAATACATATTTATAAAAAATGGGAATATATACGTAGATGCTAACTTAGACGAGATTGAATTAAACAACAGTGAAATAGCGGAACTTGTAGAAAAAGAATTAGGATATCCAGTGTTTGTCAAACCATCAAACTCAGGATCATCAGTAGGAATTAGTAAAGCGACAAACAACCAAAACCTAATAAAAGCTATAGAACAAGCTAAAAATTATGACAACAAAATATTAATTGAAAAAGGAATACAAGGAAAAGAAGTTGAATGTGCAGTATTAGGTAATGACAAAGAAGTCAGAGCATCAACAGTTGGAGAAATCATTCCAGCAGAAGATTTTTATTCATATGATGCAAAATATAACAACTCCAAATCTATCGTAAAAATTCCTGCAGACATATCAGAAAATAAAATGAATGAAATCAAAAGAACTGCAATAAAAGCATTTAAAGCAGTAGATGGAAAAGGATTATCTAGAGTTGACTTTTTCATAGAAGACAAAACAAATAATGTAATAATAAACGAAATCAATACAATGCCAGGGTTCACTGAAATAAGTATGTATCCAAAACTATGGAAATACGAAGGATTAAGTTACAGTGAATTACTAACAAAACTAATTGAACTGACATATAATAAAGCTATTTGGAATGAAAATTAAGAAAAAAGTTATAAAGACTAAAAAAATCTCAGTTATATTTCGAAACTGAGATTTTTTTGACTCAACTTTTCACTCAAATTAATTTATTTTTACTCTATTTATTGATTAATAATCGAAAATAATGTATAATAAAAATTAGTACAAAAAAATGACAAAGAAAGGACATTAAACCCTAAATGATTTTTAAAGATTACTACAAAATATTAGGGTTTGATACGAATAAAGTATCAATAAATGATATAAAAAATGCTTACAGAGAAAAAGCAAAAAAATATCACCCTGATAGAAATGTAGAAAATACTGATACAGAAGAAATTTTTAAGGATATAAATGAAGCATATAGAACATTGTCAAATGAAAAATTAAGAAGAAAATACGATTTTAAATGGTATAGATTTGTTGGAATGAAAAAAAAGAAAAAAAACAAGCCAAAACAAAAAAGAACCATAAAGCAAATGTTAACAGAAATATTTTTTGGAGGGATTAATAGGAACAAGCAACAAAAAGAAGAAAAGAAACCACAATATGGAGATAATATAATAACTAGAATTACCATAACAATTGAACAAGCTTTTTTTGGAACAAATAAACAACTCAAACTAAGAACTGTTAAAGGTAGAGAAAGTTCATTTACAATAAAAATCCCCGCAGGAATACAAAATAACGATAGGCTTAGAATAATAGGTCAAGGAAGACAGGGAAAAAATGGAGGAAAAAACGGAGATTTATTTGTTTATGTAAACATAGCAAATAATAAAAGACTAAAAATAGAAGGAATAAATCTTATATATGAGTTACCACTTCAAGTATGGGAAG
The DNA here is from genome assembly GCA_017510825.1 of Clostridia bacterium. GTDB lineage: Bacteria > Bacillota > Clostridia > TANB77 > CAG-508 > CAG-793. The sequence goes on from JAFWMA010000019.1 coordinate 86,757, forward strand.
CAGCATTAGGAACTAAAAAAACAATAAAGATATTAAACGAAAAAATTCAAATAGTAATTCCGACATTAACAAGCAGTGGAAGAATACTAGTAATAAAAGGAAAAGGATATAAAGATGGAAGAGGAGGTAGAGGAGATTTACATATTATTACAAAAATCGTTCTACCACAAAAATTAAGTAAAAAACAAAATGAAATATACCAAGAATTAAAAAAAGTTGCATTATAATCAATACGAAAGTTACATAAAATTATTGACATAATTATTGTAAAATGATATAATTAAAGAAGTTTACAAAGGAAAATTGTATAGAGGTTACAAAACCTCAGAAAGGGATGAGAAAAAATGGCAGATGAGTTTAATGGAAAATATTTTAGTATAACTGACCCACAGGGTGTAAATACTGTAATATATAGGATAAACAAAACTGCGAGGGAATATCAAAATCAGTATCCAAAATATACTGTAGAAAGGCTGGTTTCAACTGAAGCAATAAATGGAAATGCGAGACAAAAAACATTTTATGTTGATTATCCAGAACCAACAGGAGAAGACCTTGTAATACTGTCATTTGGCAACGACAAAGTTGTTGTAAATATGGGAAAGCTCAAAGACGATAAAGTAAAAATATCAAAACTGCCCATCCCAGTTGAATTCAACACTTTATATTCAGAACAATCAACAGAATATAAAGATTTTAAATACACACCAAACTTAAAGAGACCAATAACAATTATTGACCCAGAAACAGCAGAAGAAGTAAAGCCAATGCTTTATCTAGATCAAAATACCAATGAAGTCAAAGGTAAATGTAAGTTGAAACCTTACAAATCATACTTTGCCTTTGAAATTAAAGATAAGGATTCAAAAAATAATTAAGGAGGATTTGACTCTTGGAAACAGAAAATAAAATTAATTGTAATTGCCTAGATGTTGTTTATGATGAAAGAAATAAAACATTAAAAAATGGGAAATATGCCACAATAGATAACACAGAAAAAGGAGATAATATTTTTATTCCCGTTGGTAACTTTGATGTTAAAAACAACAAATTGCCAGAGTATGCCAACAAACAAATGGAAGCAAACAGAAACTCCAGACCAACAGCATTAGCACAAAGGGTAGTAAGAGAAGATGCACAACAAAGAAGACAACAAATTTCAAGTCAAACACAACAAACTACAAAGGTCGGAGACGTTGACAAATAAAAACCAACGAGAAGGTGTAAATTATGAGTGATGATAATTTTATAACAAAACTTAAAAAGAAAAAAGTACCGATAATAGTAGCTACAGTAATATGGCTTTTTGGTGAAATATTTTTAATAGCACCAATAGCATATTCTTTACAAGCTAGCACTATTAACGGTTCTTTTAACTTTGAAATTTTTTTAGAACAAGTTATAACAACTATAGCAAGTTTAAATGGATTTATTAAAGTACTAGAAATAGGAGCAATTGGAAAATTTTTCTTTTCAACAATTATTTTTACAATATTTTACTCAATTTGTGTAGGAATAGGAATGTGGAAATCAAGAAAAAGAGGAGAATATGATTCCATAGAACATGGATCAAGTGACTGGAGTCAAGCAGGAGAACAATATAGAGTTTTAAGCAAAAATTCAGGTTTGATATTAGCAGAAGATAACTACTTACCACTAAATAAACTTGGAAACATAAATGTTCTAATTGTCGGTGGTTCAGGTTCTGGTAAATCAGCTTCATACAGTATCCCAAATGCACATCTAGGATTAGGTTCATATATATTTACAGATCCAAAGGGAGAAATATATGATGCTACAGCAGGATACCTTAGAGAACAAGGATATGATATTAAGCTATTAAACTTGGTTAACCCAGAAAGTAGTGATAGCTATAATCCAATATTCCACGTACAATCGCAACTAGATGTTGATATAATTGCAAGTACAATAGTAAAAGGACAAAAAGCAGAAGGTTCAACGGCAGACCCATATTGGGATAATATGTCAGAATTATTGTTAAAAGCGTTAATATACTACTTATTAGCAACAAGACCACCAGAAGAACAGAACTTAGCAAGCTGTGCAGAATTAGTAAGAGCGGCAAACAATAATGGAGACTCAAACCTACTATCTGACCTAATTAATAAATTACCATACGATCATCCTGCAAGAATGAACTTTAAGTCAGTAGAACTTGCTTCAGAAAAGACATACAGTTCAATTTTAAGTTCTTTGCAATCATCTCTAGGTAAATTTGATTCAAAGGAAATTGCAGATGTCACATCAACAAACACAATAGATTTTGAAGATTTAGTAACGAAGAAAACTGCACTATATGTTGTATCATCAGATACACATACGGCATATGACTTTTTACTAACAATATTCTTTTCACAAATGATTCAACAGCTATATGATTTTGCAGATAAAAATGGAGGAAGATTACCAGTACCAGCATTCTTCATATTAGATGAGTTTGCAAACATAGGGCAAATACCTGATTTTGACAAAAAGATTTCTACAAGTAGAAGTAGAGGAATATCTTTTAGCGTTATATTACAAAACTTAGATCAACTTAAAGGAATATACGAGAAATCATATGAAACCATTATTGGTAACTGTGACACCCATGTGTTTTTAGGAAGTAATTCATATGAAACAGTAGAATACTTTTCTAAAGAACTTGGAGAGAAAACAATATCTCACTATAGTAAAAGCACCAATAGAGATAACCATGCAGTAAGGCAAGGATTCAGTGAATCTGATCAAATCATGGCTAGAGCATTAATGACACCAGACGAATTAAGAAGAATGGATAACAATGACTGTATTATATTTGAAAAAGGATTAAAACCAATAAAAGCAAAAAAATATTGGTGGTTTAAAAAGAACAATGTTGTTAAAGACTTAAATAATGCACGAATTAGCCACAATGATTATAAAGTTCAAAACAGAGGGGAATGGAGAAAATTCAATCCCTATAATCCATACCAAGAACCAAAAGAAGATACCAGCAAAGAATTAGACATAACTCCACTAGATGATCTATTTAGTGAGATAGACACAACTTCAAATGATATAAATAACACGCAAAATAAACAAGTATACAACAATAACGAAAACAACACTCAAATACAAGGAAATAATGGAGGAATGCACCAACAAAAACAAAATAATAAATCAAGGATCACTCCAATAAATCATATGGAACAACGACAAAATAACAATATAAAGACAGGACAACAAACAAATCCAGTAAACAATGTTCAACCAATAAATACAATTAATAACATACATAATAACACAAACAATTCAAATAGTGTACAAAATAATAACCCAAATAATAACACAGAAACCCAAAGGACAATACCACAACCTATAGAAAATCACATAGATGAAATAGATATAGAAAAAGAATTAGAAGCAAAATTTGATGAATTATTTGGAACACTTGGAGGATAAAACAAAATCTGCCAATAGGGACATCCCTTTTTGGCAGATTTTAATGTAAAAAGATCGAACTAACTAGGTTACTATTTAGGACTTTTAGCCGTGAATAGTAACCTAACTAGAAAAATAAGAGAAGTTATTAGCAACCTTCCCTTGAATTACCAAGTAAAATATAGTATAATAGAAATGCTATAAATAAAGGAGAGTAAACATGTTTGACAATTTAGATGAATTAGAAAAAAAGTATATTGAGCTAACTAAAAATATTAGCGATCCTAAAGTAATTGCAAATCAGGACGAGTGGCGCAAAATGATGAAAGAACAATCAGATTTAGAACCAATTATAATGAAATATAGAGAATATAAAAAATATCAAGATCAACTAGAAGAATCAAAAGAGCTTCTAAAAGATCCCGAAATGAAAGAATTAGCCGAACAAGAAATGCTAGAGGCAAAAGACATCCTTCCAAAAATAGAAGAGGAACTAAAAATTCTTCTAATTCCTAAGGATCCTGATGATGATAAAAATGTTATTTGCGAAATTAGAGCAGGTGCAGGTGGAGAAGAAGCAGCATTATTTGCAGGAACACTATTTAGAATGTACTCAATGTACTGTGATATGAAACATTGGAATTTAGAAGTTCTTAACGAAAATGCAACAGGCTTAGGTGGGTACAAAGAAATATCATTCATGATAAAAGGAAAAGGAGCATATAGTAGACTTAAATACGAGAGTGGAGTACACAGAGTACAAAGAGTACCAGAAACAGAATCAAGTGGAAGAATTCATACATCAACAGCTTCAGTATCAGTTTTACCAGAAGTCGATGATGTGGAAATAAATATAAATCCAGCGGACGTTAAAATGGAAGTATTTAGAGCATCTGGAGCAGGAGGGCAACATATTAATAAAACATCATCAGCAGTAAGACTAATCCATGCTCCAACAGGAATTGTAGTAGAATGTCAAACTGAAAGATCACAATTTCAAAACAGAGACTATGCAATGAAATTACTTAAATCTAGATTGTATGAAAAAGAGAAACAAGAAAGAGATAGCCAAATAGATAGCGAGAGAAGAAGTCAAATTGGAAATGCAGACAGAAGTGAAAAAATAAGAACATATAACTATCCACAAGGAAGAATAACAGATCATAGAATTGGAATGAGTATATTTCAAATGGAAAACTTCTTAAATGGAAACATAGATGAAATGATTGATAATCTAACTGCAGCAGATACAGCGGAAAAGCTAAAGAGAAATGAATAATATTTAATAAAAAACTGATTACTATATAAAAACTAGTAATCAGTTTTTTACATTAACAAACTTTACTAACACAATTAACTAAAGATAAATATTATAAAAAAACAAATATAAAAATAAAAAAATTGCTAATTCAAGTATAGAAGACGATAACATTAATTTTATTGCGAATATAAACGGATTTCAAAAAACAGAAATAGAAATAACAAAACAAGGAACATTAAATATAGAACTCGGAATAAAAAAAGAAGGATATTTAAAAAAAAAATAGAAATAAACCTAAAAGGACAAAACTATCAATTTCAAAATATAAAAGCAGAAGAAGAAAAAATACTAGAAATACCTGTAAAAACAAGTCAAATAATATCAAATAATGTTAATAATAAAGACTTTACTAAACTTACAACACTGTTCAACATAAAAGCAGATATTTTGCCAAATGGATTGGAGAAAACTTTTACAGTAAACAATACAGAAGGGACATTAAATTTAAAACTAGCTTCTAACCTGGATAATAACTCAGTATCAGGAGATATAAACAAAGATTATATAAATAGACAATATGTAGAAGAACTATATACATATAACACAATACTAACATCAAATAAACTATCAAAAGATTTAGTACCAATGATAAATGAAGAAGGAGAATCAACAATAGGAGATTTAAAATTAACACTATCAACAGAAATAACATCAAGCAGTGATCAAAACAAACTAGTCCATAACAATATGGCAGAAATAATAGAAATAAAAAATAGCCAAGGAAGAAGATGTAGATATTCAATAGTGGGAAACGAAGAAATGGCAGATCAAAACTTAGGAGACAATGCAGCTCAAACAACAAGGTCTCCAATGGACAGAATAAAACCATTAGAAATAGATGCAGACAGTGCACAAAAAGTATTAATAATGCCACCTACAGGAACAAAAAGAAAACTATCTAAATGAAAAAATACTAGAACACATTGACATTAAAACCAATAGCTAAAAGATACAGAATAATAAACTGTATCTTTTTTTTTATAAATGTAGTATAATAAAAAACAAAAAGGTAATGAACTAACATATTCATTACACAAGGAGGAAAAATGAGTATCGTAAACGCTTATGACGAAAGTAAAGAAATAGTAAAACCAGAACTATTTACAAAAGGCATGAGAAGATTACCAGAAACTGCAATAGTATGTTTTAAACAAGAATTAATTGATTATGTAAAAAGTAATAGTGAATTTGAAGAATATAGTGACATGCTAGTAGTTGGGGATAAAATAACATTTTACAAAGCAAACATAGGAGAGAAAGAAGTAATAATATACAGAACAATAATGGGAGCTCCAACGACAATAGCAATGATGGAAGAAATACATTCGAGAGGAGTAAATAAATTCATATTTTTTGGTTCTTGTGGACAATTAACAAACAACTTAAAAAAAGGAGCACTAATAATTCCAACAGAAGCATATAGAGATGAAGGAACAAGCTATCACTACATGCCAGTATCAGATTTTATAGAAGTTCCAACCGCAAAAAAACTTGCTGAAATATTCGAAAAAAATAAAATTAATTACCAATTTACAAGAACATGGACGACCGATGCGCTATATAGAGAAACAGCAGAAAAGGCGATAGATAGAGCTAAATTAGGATGTGATGTTGTGGATATGGAATGCTCAGCAATAATGGCTATGGCTAAATTTAGAAATTTAGAAGCATACCAATTCTTATATACTGAAGATAGTTTAACAGAGGATGAATGGGATGTAAAAACATTAGCAGATGATAAAACATATTTCCTAAAAAAATGCTTGGAAATAGCGTTAAAAATTGCAAAAGAAATATAGAGAAGATGAGATTTTGAAAGAGTTCCCAAATGTTCATGAATACGCACTTAAAACTAAAAAAAATCAATTTTTAGTTGCACAAATAATTAATTACTAGCACATAATGGAAAATAAAGAGGAAAAAGTTGAAGTAAACATAATTATATGGTATAATAGAAATAGATATTTTTATATCTGAGTACATTGAATGAAACCGATGAAGGGAGATGCAATTTATCAGTAGTAAGATAAAAACAACTAGAGAGAGGAGAATAGTCAATATTTTTGCAAACAAGCAATACGAAAGGGAAGACAATGAAAAAGTTTTTTGCTTTGTTTTTGACCGCCATTATGGGGCTGTTGTGCCTAACTGCATGCGGTAATACGCAAGCAGAAAGAAACTCTGAAACAGTAAGCACTCAAGAAGCCACTTTGGAAGATTCACCAGAGTGGGTAGCTAAGCTGCCAGAGGCGAGTGACGCTAAGCAACTGTTTATTGTCGCCGGAGTGGGAGATACAACAGCTTACGTCAGCATGCACCAAAAAGGTGAGGACGGAAAGTGGAAACAAATAATTACCACACCCGGATACATCGGGAAGAAAGGACTCTTCAAAACTAAGGAAGGTGACGCCAAGACGCCTGTTGGAATTTTTAAGTTTAACTATGCCTTCGGCATAGCACCAGACCCTGGTTGCTCAATTCCTTACCAGCAGGTAGGGGACGACGATTATTGGTCGGGAGATACAGCTTACCACTACAACGAAATGGTAAAGCTTAGTGACTATCCTCAGCTTAAACAGGATGACTCAGAGCATATAGTGGACTATCAAGTTCACTACCAGTACTGTCTCAACATTTCATATAATGAGACAGGAGAACCCGGACTTGGTTCAGCAATCTTCTTGCACTGCCTTGGACCACAAAAGCCCTACACGGGTGGTTGCGTGGCAATCCCGAAGGATAAGATGGAGACTGTTATGAAAAACGTGTCTCCCGACTGCGTGGTTGTAATAAACACACTTCAGGAGATTGCACCAGACCTTTATAAGGAATGGGATCTCTAATCTTTGTTTCAATGTACTACAGGGGTAGAGCTTAACAAAGCTCTACCCTTTCTATTAATAAATAATATAATTAATTAAAACAATAAGAAATAATTCTATAAAAGGTATAATTAAATTGTTCTAATAATAAATTAAACTCATAAAATGTTGTTAAGAAATAGTAAGGAGATTTTCAAGATGCTTCGAACAACATTAATGGGTTTATTTTTTGGCACAATTGGCACAACATTAGGTGGGATTATAGGAATAATATGTAAGAAAAACTCAAATAAATTTTTAAGTTTTGTGCTATCATTTGCATCAGGATTAATGTTAGCAGTAGTTTGCTTTAGTTTAATACCAGAAGCCTTAAAAGTACTAGATGCAACAACAGCAGTAATTGGAATTATTGTAGGAATAATTTGCATGATAGTATGTGAATCAATTGTAAACAATAAAATTAAGATTGATAAAACTAAAACAGAAAACAATAAACTGAAGATTTTAAAAACCGGAATAATAGTAAGTATAGGACTAGCAATTCACAACATACCAGAAGGGATTGCAATAGGGTCAGGATTTGACGAATCGATGAAACTTGGATTATCACTTGCAATAGCTATATGCCTACATGATGTACCAGAAGGCTTATCAATGGCTATACCAATGAAACATGGTGGAATGAAACCATGGAAAATAATGCTATATGTAGTTTTGTCTGGAATAGCAACAGGATTTGGTGCATTAATAGGAGCTTTAGTGGGAAACATTTCAATAGAAGTAGTAGCTATGTGCTTATCATTTGCAGCAGGTGCAATGCTTTATATAGTATCAGGTGAACTAATCCCAGAGTACAATTATTTATATCATGGACGCTTAAGTGCACTTGGCAACATGGCAGGATTCATAATAGGATTATTGGCAATGATTTTATTCTAACAAGCAATGGAAAACTGGTATAGGTTTCTTACGCTAAATGAAATTTTACAATAAATTTATTAAATATTCTTGACTTAAAATATATAACTATAGTAGAATTAGTAGCGAACATAAGTTTATAATGGAGGAAAATATGAGCGAATTATTAGAAGAATTAAACCCAATGCAAAAAGAAGCAGTTAAGCAAACAGAGGGACCATGCTTAGTAATAGCTGGAGCAGGAAGTGGAAAGACCAAAGTTCTTACATACAAAGTTGCATATTTATTAGAAAAAGGAGTAAAACCTTGGAATATTTTAGCCATAACATTTACTAATAAAGCAGCAAATGAAATGAAGGAAAGAGTAGAAGCACTAGTTGGAACTGCAACAGCTGATATATGGCTTGGTACATTTCACTCTATATGTGTTAGAATTTTGCGTAAATTTATTGATAGACTTGGATTTGACAATTCCTTTGTTATTTTTGACACAACTGATCAAAAAACTTTGGTAAAGCATTGCTTAAAAGATATGAACATAGACTCTAAAATGTTTACAGAAAAATCAATTATAAACGAAATTAGTAATGCAAAAAATGACATGCTAGAACCAGAAGAATATTGCAAAGAAAACAGTGGAGATTATAGAAAAGATATTATAGGTAAAATATACATAGAATATCAAAAAAGACTAAAAGAGAACAATGCAATAGACTTTGATGATATTATAAACTTCACAATAAAAATATTACAAAACAACCCAGATATACTTGAATATTATAGTGAAAAGTTCAAATATATTTTAGTAGATGAATATCAAGATACAAATAAATCACAATTTACATTAATATCGCTAATAGCTTCAAGGCATGGTAATGTTACTGCAGTTGGTGATAGTGATCAATCAATATATAGCTTTAGAGGAGCAGATATCACTAATATACTTAATTTTGAAAGAGATTTTCCAGGAACTAGAATAATAAAACTTGAACAGAACTATAGATGTACGGGGAATATCCTTAAAGCTGCAAATGCAGTCATAAAAAATAATGGAGACAAATTTGAAAAAAGACTATGGACAGAAAACGATGAAGGGTCAATACCAATAATAGACTGCGAAGACGATGAATACCACGAAGCAACATATATAGTAGAAGAGATTAATCATTTAAAAAGAGAAGAATATTTTAAAAATTCAGATTTTGCTATATTATACAGAATGAATTCACAATCAAGAGCAATAGAGGATATTTTAAGAAGAGAGGATATTCCATACAAAATAATAGGTGGACTAAAATTCTATGAAAGAAAAGAGATAAAAGATGCTATAGCATATTTAAGATTAATTGCAAACCAATCAGACAACTTGTCATTGCAAAGGATTATTAATGAACCTAAAAGAGGAGTTGGAAGAACAAGTGTTGAAAAAATGTTAGCAATATCTACTCAAGAAGGTATTTCAATGTATGAAGTAGTTAAAAATGCAGACAAATACATTCCTTCAATATATAACAAAACCAGAAACTTTGTAAATACAATTGAAGAACTAAAAACATTAGAACTACCAGTATCAGACTTGATAAAAGAGATGCTAAAAAAGACAGGATATACGCAGAGTTTAGAAAATGAAAATACAATTGAAGCAAATAGTAGAATTGAAAACTTAGAAGAGTTTTTAACAGTAGCAATTGAATTTGAAAAAGAAGCGGTAGATAAATCATTACAAGAATTTCTAAATGGAATATCATTAGCAAGCGATACAGACAATATCGAAGAATCAGATGATATGGTAACACTAATGACACTTCATAGTGCTAAAGGACTTGAGTATCCAGTAATATTCCTAGTTGGAATGGAAGAAGGAATATTCCCTGGACATCAATCAATGACAGAACAAAAAGAAATAGAAGAAGAAAGAAGACTTTTTTACGTTGGTATAACAAGAGCTAAGCAATTTTTATACTTAACATTTGCAAACAAAAGAACAATATTTGGCTCAACTAGCTACAATCCGCCATCAAGATTTTTAAAAGAAATTCCAAGTGAGTTATTAGATGGATATAATGAGGCCATGAACAATAATACTAAAAAAGACGAATTTGAAGATTATGCCTTTGAATGGGGATATGGAAGCAAACAATGGAATTATGGATTAAATAAAACAGAAAATAGTAGTGTAGTAACACATAAAATAACATCAAGTGATGAAATTCCAAAAGCTAATACAACAGGATTTAAAAGAACAGCAGAAAGCTTTTTAAAAAATATACAAGCTAGAAATGATAAAAAAATTGATATTTCACAATATAAAGAAGGGCAAAACATATATCACAAAAAATTTGGTGAAGGAGTTATAACTAAACTAGAACAAGAAGGAGATGACTACAAAGTAGATATAGACTTTGTAAAAGTTGGACACAAAAGACTAATGGCAAAATTCGCAGGATTAGAAATACTAGGACAACCTAAGTAACATGGATTGGGTAACACCTACTGCATTAAATCATTCAGAACACTTTTCGAAAAACAGGGACTCGAGCGTATTCTATGCACGAGCCCCTATTTTATAAATTTAAGATGCGATAAAATATTATTATATAAAATTTAACACGGACGAACAACTAAATATGAATTTTGCGGATATTATTTCCTCTACAATTTTATTAATGTACTCTGTTATTTATTTACAACAAATAAGTTTGGCACATTTTAATTGCATTAGATTCTAAAATTACTTTCCCATGTTCCTCCATTGTTGCAACAAACATATCTTTTGAAGAAAAAAAGTTTGAGAATTCTGTAATAGAAGTATAGAACATAGCAATTTTTTTATAATTGGGATTAATAGAATTAAAACATAAATAATAAAAATCACCATATTTATATAAACTATTACTAACGCACAAATTATTGATATAATTAATCTTATTCAATTTTAAATATTCACAAAAATTACAAAAATCATCAAATTTTTCAAATCTGTAAATAGCAGTTTTAGAATTATTAATATCTTCTTTTACTACTGGTTTAGGTGTAACAACTCTGTGACCATGTTTTAATCTAATCAATCTTGTGACAATAAAAACATAATCTCCATTCATCATTGCCTTAGCATCAACTTTAATTTTATAATCGTCTGCATTAAAGCCTACGGCAATCTTAGCTTCATCCAATAAACGAATAAAAGAATTCTTTGCCTCTTCAGAATTTTTCATAAAATTATCTAAATTATTACTATTAGGTAATTCATCATTAGATAGTACAATTTTCAGCTTATTTTCACTGATTTTTTCAAATCTCATATATATTATAAACTCCTAAAATACTAAGCTTAAAATATAATAACATATTAATAAAAAAAAAGAAAGAGTTTTTATAAAAATATCTTGAAAAATTTGTAAAATGAATATATAATAATAAAGTGAAAAAATTACAGTCCGTAAATTCGAAAGAAAAAGAGGAGGAGAAATATGGCTACAAGAGAAAAAAACACTTTAGTTTTTATAGTATTTATTCTATGTGGAATAGTAATAGGTGGATTATTAGGAGAAGTTTCAAAGTCGATTAGTTGGCTAAGCTGGCTATCATATGGTCAGTCATTTGGCTTTTCTGATCCATTTACACTGGATTTAGGGGTAATGCAATTAACACTAGGATTAATGATAAAAATAAATGTTGCAAGTATTATAGGTATTATAGTTTCAATATTTATATATAGAAAAGTATAATTAAAATTAGTATATCTTTTGATAATGAAACAAAAACAGGGGCAGAAAGGAAAACTTAATGCCACTAAAAATGAAAGAATTGCCAGAAAGTGAAAGACCATATGAAAAATTGAAAATGTATGGTCCTGAAAAATTATCAAATGCAGAATTATTGGCAATAATAATAAAATGTGGAACCAAAGACGAAAATTCTTTAAATATTGCTAATCGAATATTACTACTAACGAATAACCTAAAAGAAATAGAAAACGTATCAATTGTGGATTTGATGAAAATTAAAGGAATTGGAGAAATCAAATCAATACAATTAAAAGCAATGTGTGAATTGACGAACAGAATGTACAAGAACAATTTAACAACAAATGTAACAATAAAAAGTCCTAAAGATGCCTATAAATTACTAAAAGACGAAATGAGACAAGAAAAACAAGAAATAATTAAAACAATAATTATGAATTCAAAAAATACAGTTATAAAAATAAAAGACATAGTAAAAGGTGATTCGAAAACTGTAAATGTAACAATCAAACAGGTACTAGCGGAAAACATTAGACTACAAGCACCAAAATTAATTATAGCACATAATCATCCAAGTGGAAATGCAACACCAAGCAAACAGGATTATGAGTTTACATATAATGTTATTGATGCATGCAAATTACTAGGAATAGAATTGCTAGATCACATAGTTATAGGCAACCACAATTACTCAAGTATTATGTCAAAAATTAATAATGGGGAAATAAGCATTTGAAAGGAATAAACAAAATGAAATTATTGGACTTTGCAAGTAGAGATATTGGAGTTGATTTAGGAACTGCTAATATTTTGGTAACTCTAAAAGGAAAAGGAATAGTATCTAGAGAGCCATCAGTAGTTGCAGTTGATATCACAACAGGGGAAATTGTTAAAACTGGAAAAGAAGCAAAAGAGATGTTGGGCAGAACTCCAGAAAACATAAAAGCTATTAGGCCAATGAGAGATGGAGCAATAGCAGATTTTACAGCGACAGGATTAATGATAAAAAACATGATAAAGAAAGTTTGCAAAACATATAACACAGGTAAACCAAGATTAGTAGTTGGAGTTCCTTCTGGAATAACTGAAGTTGAAGAAAGAGCAGTAGAAGAAACATTTTTTCAATGTGGTGCAAGAGAAGTAAATTTAATAGATGAACCAATGGCTTCAGCTATTGGAGCTGGTTTAAATGTTTTAGAACCAAATGGAAAAATGATTGTAGATATAGGAGGAGGAACTGCAGAAGTTGCAGTTATATCATTAGGAGGAATAGTAGCAAGCACATCAATAAAAGTTGCAGGAAACACACTAGACGAAGCAATTGCAAACTACTTGAAAAGAGCACTAGGATTAGTTATAAGTCTAGAAACAGCAGAAAATCTAAAAATAGATTTGGGATGTGCAGAAAAATTAGTAACTGAGCTAACAAAAGATATTAGAGGTAGAGACCTAGACTCAGGATTACCAAAAAATGTAACAATAACATCAACCCAAATTGCAAATGCAATGAGAAAACCTGTGTCAGAAATAGTAGAAGCAATTGCTAATACCTTATCAAACACACCACCTGAACTTGTGGCAGACATAATGGAAAATGGAATATATTTAGCAGGCGGTGGTGCACTAATAAGAAGCTTAGACAATTTAATTGCTCAAAAAATAGGAGTACAAACATACACAGCTGAGACACCACTAGACTGTGTTGCAATTGGAACAGGAAAAATTTTAGAAGACATAGAAAAATACAAACCTGTTTTTATAGAAAGAAAAAGTAGAAGAAAATAGTAACCTGAGAGGAGTTATTAATGAAAAACGGAAAAACAAGCGTTATAGGAGTATTAATAGCAACAGTGATATTAATAGTAATCATAGTTGTATCAAATTGGGGAAATGAAAAAATGTCATTTATACAGAATGGAGTTTCCCTTATAACAATTCCTATTCAAAATGCATTTGCATTTGTTAAAGATAAAATAAATAATAATGACCAAGAGATAAGTGATATTGATAGTTTAAAAAATGAAAACAAAGAACTAAGAGACGAAAATACTAAACTAAAAGAAGCAGAGAGAGAATTAGAAGTACTAAAATCAGAAAACAACACTTTAAAAGATTATCTTAATTTAAAAAATAAATATGCAGACTATTCCACAATTCCTGCATATATTGTGGAAAGAACATATAGTAACTATGATAAAATAGTAATAATTAATGTAGGATCAAAAGATGGTATAGATATAAATATGCCAGTAATATCAGAATCTGGACTGGTAGGACATGTCATATCAGTGACTGAAAATTCAGCAAAGGTTCAAACAATAATAGATACAGCAAGCACAGTTAGTTCGACAATTTCAACAGCAGATGAAAGCATTTTAGTAAAAGGAACAATTAGCAATAACGAACAACTAAAAGCATCAAGTATACCAGCAAATGCAACAGTACTACAAGGTGATGCAGTTGTAACATCAGGGCTAGGTGGTATATATCCAAAAGGTATTTTAATAGGAACAATAAAAGAGATTGTTAACACAAAAAATCAAACAGATAGATATGCTAACATTCAAACTGCAACAAATTTTAATACTTTACAAACTGTGTTAGTACTAACTGCAAAATAAAAGAGATAAAAAACTAGGAGGCTAATTTGAATAAGAGTATTAAAGGAATTTTAATAATAGTACTATTATTTATAATAATATATTTCCTACAAATTAATTTTTTCTCATGGTTTAACATAAGTGGAGTTATGCCAAATCTATTTGTAATATTAGTATTATTTATTGGTTTATTTGTTGGAAATAAACTGGGCGGGGTATTTGGTTTAGCAATTGGAATAATTTTAGATATAACATTTGGTAGAACTGTTGGAGTAACAGGGGTACTATTAGCTATTATAGGACTAATTGGTGAATACTTTGATAAGAATTTTTCAAAAGATAATAGGATGATGATAATTTTAGTAAGTATCGCTTGTACCATACTATTTGAAGTAGGAATGTACATTTTTAAATTTGCAACACTAAAAATAGATATTGATATTCCAGCATTTGCTATAACATTGCTAATTGAAAACCTATTTAACTCACTGCTAATAATCATTTTCTACACAGGAATAAAGAAAATAGGATATTATTTAGAAGATACATTTAAAGGAAGAAAATTATTAACTAGATACTTTTAGGAGGTACGATGAGTACAAAAAAAGAAGGAAAATTTAGATTTAATATTATAATTGCTCTAGTATACATTGTAGGAATAATGCTATTAGTTAGATTATTTGATTTGCAAATAGTTAAGGGAGCAGAATATAGAGAAGAATCAAACACAAGATTAACTAGAGAAACAACACTACTACCAGCAAGAGGAAATATATTGGATTCAAGTGGAAATAAGCTAGTATCAACAGCCATTGAATACAATGTGGAAATATACAAAACCAAAATTGAAACTGATGTACTTAATAACTCGTTACTAGCATTTGCAAAAACATTGGAAGAAAACCAAGATAAATATGTTGATAACTTTCCAATTACAATAAATCCATTTGCTTTTAAAGAAGGACTTAATGCAGAAACATGGAAAGCTGCGAATAAAATTGATAGTAGCTTTGATGCAGAAGGATGTTTCAAATTCTTTAAAGATAGATATAAAGTAACAAATGAGAATGTTGAAGATGCAAGAAGAATAATAACATTAAGATATGCAATAGAACAAAATGGATACAGCAATACAAAAGCAGTGCAATTGGCAGCAAATGTTAGTAATACATCATTTGCAAAAATAAATGAGATGAGTACAAGCTTCCCAGGAATTAGTACTTATATTCAACCTAAAGTAGCATACCCATATGGAAGTTTAGCATCACACATTTTAGGATATGTTGGAACAATTAATACATCTGAACTTGAAAAAAATCCAGATTATAGTCAAAACGACAGTATAGGAAAAACTGGAATAGAAAAAGTTTTCGAACAATATTTAAAAGGTAAAAAAGGAATTAAACAAGTTGATATATCAGTTGATGGAGTTGTTACAGATGAGTATGTATCAGAAGAAGCTGAAGCAGGAAGCAATGTAGTACTAACAATTGATGCTGACTTACAAAGAGCTACAGAAGAAGCCTTACAAAACAATATAATGGATATGCAAAATGGTGTTTTGGCAGATGCAACAACTGCAGATGTTGGAGCAGCCGTAGTAATAAACGTCAAGACTGGAGAAATACTTGCAATGGCCAGCTATCCAAATTACGAACCAACACACTTTATTGGAGGAATCAGTAGCGAAAACTGGAATAACTATTTAAACGACGAAAGACATCCACTTACAAATAAAGCAATATCAGACCAATCAGCACCTGGATCTACATTTAAAATGGTAACAGCAATAGCAGGCCTAAATAGTGGAGCAATTAATACTGGAACAAGAATAAATGACACAGGAAGATACACTTACTATAGAGATTACCAACCATACTGCTGGAATAGAGGAGGCCACGGCTGGCAAAATGTTACTCAAGCAATAGAGCATTCATGCAACTACTTCTTCTATGAAACAGGAAGAAGAGCAGGAATTGAAGAACTTGAAAAAGTTGCAAAAGCATTTGGATTAGGACAAAAAACAGGAGTCGAGCTTCCAGATGAAATTGCAGGAGTGCTATCATGCCCGGATGTGGATTCAGAATGGACAGGAGGAAAAACAATACAAACAGCAATTGGACAATTATATAATGACTTTACTCCACTCCAAATGGCTAAATACACAGCAATGATTGCAAATGGAGGCAAGAATTTAGATGTATCCATAGTAAAATCTATTGAAAAAGCTGATGGAACTCAAGTTTCAAGAAATGAAATAGAAAGTTATGTAAATCAAGTACTAAAAGTTAATGGAAATAGTGGAGAAGATATAGAATTTGATGAAAACAATCTAAATGCTATAAAGGAAGGCATGAGAGGAGTTACAAGCGACGATGGAGGTACAGCATTTGCATATTTCAAAGATTTTAACATCGAAATAGGAGGAAAAACTGGATCAGCATCTACAAATACTAGCGGAAATGCAAACGCATGGTTCGTCGGATTCGCACCATTTAATGATCCTGAAATAGCTGTTGCAGTATTTGTAAAAAATGGACAACATGGTGGATACACAGCACCTGCAGCAAGAGAAATATTTGCCCAATACTTAGGAATGAACGCATCCTCTATAAATGAGGATATGACTGCAATAAACGAGTGGCAAACAGTAACATAATTAATAATTGAAAGGACAACAGTATGAATAATAATAATAATGTAATAACAATTCTCTCAAATAACAGAAACATAGTCATAAGAATAAAAGACAGTGCAACAAATGCTGAAATAAAAAAAGAATTAAAAGACAAATTATCACAACTAAAAAAATTCTACAAAGAGGAAAAAAATCCAATTTTAGTTACAGGAAAAATGCTAAAAACTGCAGAAATAAACGACATACAAAAAATAATTAAAAAAGCAATAAACGTAGAAGTTGAATTTGACAGTCCTAGAACACTAGGATTACATGGAATAAAAAAACAATACAGAAAAGAGATTGCAACATCAGAAACAAAGTTTTATAAAACATCAGTTAGGTCAGGGCAAAAAATTGAATTTGAAGGAAGTATAATAATATTAGGAGATGTAAACGACGGAGCAGAAGTAATAGCAGAAGACAACATAGTTGTTTTAGGGCACCTTAGAGGAATGGCACATGCTGGAGCAAAAGGAAATATGGATGCAATAATAGCAGCCCATATGATCGACTCACCACAAATAAGAATTGGAACTGTAATAAAAGAAAGAGACAGAGAAGAAATAGAAACACAGTTTTATTCATATGCATATGTAAATGAAGAACAAGAAATTGAAATGGGACATTAAAATATATAGTTCAAAAAACGACATACATTTTTATGTATGTCGTTTTTTATATAAAAGGTCCGCTATTGTTCTAACATTAAAAGTCTTCAAAATCTACATTGTAGCTTTTTAAAAATAATTAATCCTTAGGTTCACTAAAAGTAGTTTGCTTTAATTCTTCTTTATTAGGTAAATAACCTCTGCGATAAAAGTAGTTAATATACATAATTAAAGAAAACACAGCCAAAGCAACAGCTAAACCATAAAAGTACAAATCGAAATGATATAAATTATATTTACTAACTATACATGAACTAACAACAGCCAAGTAAATAATTACAGTTGTGAATTTTCCATACCATTTACTTGATACAACAAGTTTTTTTCCGTATAAAAACGAAGCACCAGCAATCATTATAGATTCTTTAAATATCAAAGTTACTATTATCCAAATTGGAATTATGCCTTTAGCAGTTAAAGTTAAAAGAACAGATAGTTGAGTACATTTATCAGCTAAAGGGTCCATAAGTTTACCAAAATCAGAAATCGCATTATATTTTCTAGCAATAATGCCATCCAAAACATCAGTAAAAGCAGATAAGCTAAATAATACTAAAGCTAAAAGATAATTATCAAGAACCAATGCCATAATAATGAATGGTATAAAAATAAATCTTACTATAGTTAAAAAGTTTGGTACATGTTTTATCATTAAAAAAATCAATCCTTTCCCGATTCTCTCAAAAGCCCTAATAAGGTAAAAATAAAGTCAAAATTACTTCTTAGCTTTAAAAGTTAGCTTATCATTACCAATATCTATATAAATCTTTTGACCATTTTTTAAAGTACCTCTTAAAATCATATCAGATAATTCATCCTCAATAAATCTTTCTATTGTTCTTCTTAAAGGTCTAGCACCATATTTTATATCAGTACCCTTCTTTAGCAAAAAAGCTTTAGCTTCATCCGTAATAAACATTATAATATTTCTATCATAAAGAACATTTTGAGTATCATTTAACATCAAGTCAACAATTTGCTTAAGTTGATCTTCATTTAACGAATCAAAAACTACAATTTCATCAACTCTATTAAGAAACTCAGGCCTAAAAGATGAACGAAGAGTATCTATAATTTTATTCTTTTTAAGTTCAGAAGCTGAACCAAAACCAATAGAATTCATATTCTGATTTGAACCAGCATTAGAAGTCATAATTATTATAGTATTTTCAAAATTAACTGTATTCCCTTGAGCATCAGTTAATCTACCGTCATCTAACACTTGTAATAACATATTAAAAACATCAGGATGAGCCTTTTCAATTTCATCAAGTAAAACTATTGAATATGGATGTCTCTTAACTTTTTCTGTAAGCTGACCTGCATCATCATAGCCAACATATCCTGGAGGAGCACCTATTAATTTAGCAGTAGAATTACTCTCCATATATTCGGACATATCAACCCTAATAATTGATTCTTCACTTCCAAACATTTCACATGATAAAGCTTTTGCAAGCTCAGTTTTACCAACACCAGTAGGGCCAACAAATATAAAAGAAGGAGGTCTTTTTGTACTTTTTAACCCTGCTCTATTTCTACGAATTGCTCTAGAAACAGCTTCAACAGCTTCATTTTGCCCTATAATTCTTTGGTGTAAATTTTCCTCAAGATTCAATAACTTTTGAGTTTCCTCTTCAGTAATTTTTTGAACAGGTATCTTAGTCCAATGCTCAATAACTCTTGCAACATCTTCAACAGTTAATTGTTGAGGAGTCATTTTTGACTCAATAGCTCTTATTTCATCTATTAAATTACATTCTTGCATTTTCAATTCTGCAGCTTTTTTATAGTCATCAGTTGAATCAGCATTAGCAGCCTCTTCTTTTAATTCTTGGACATCAGATAATTTATTCTTCAAAACTTCTAATTTATATAATTCTTTATTATTAAGATTTATTCTAGAACACGCTTCATCTAATATATCAATAGCTTTATCAGGTAAAAATCTGTCATGAATATACTTTTCAGACATTTTAACAAGCTTATCAATTACATCATTAGAAATTTTTACTTTGTGATAATCCTCATAGTACTTTTTAATACCTTTAAGAATATCAATACTATCTTGAACATCAGGCTCCTCAACCATAACAGGTTGAAAACGTCTTTCTAGAGCAGAGTCTTTTTCAATATGTTTTCTATACTCAGTCAAAGTTGTTGTTCCAATCATTTGAATGGAGCCATCAGCTAAAGAAGGCTTCAAAATATTTGCAGCATTCATAGTGTGATCTGCATCACCAGCTCCAATAATATTATGAATCTCATCAATAACTAAAATAACATTACCATCAGCCTTACATTCATCAATAATAGATTTCATTCTAGCTTCAAATTGACCTCTAAATTGAGTACCAGCAACTATTGCAGTCATATCTAATAAATAAACTTCTTTTTTTAACAGTTTTGCAGGAACATTGCCTTGCACAATTCTAATAGCTAGACCTTGAGCAATAGCTGTTTTTCCAACACCAGGTTCACCAATTAAACATGGATTGTTCTTAGTTCTTCTATTTAACACTTGAACAATTCTCGCAATTTCTTTATCTCTACCAATTACCTTATCCAAAGCACCATTACGAGCTTTATTTGTAAGATTTGTACCAAAAGAATCTAAGAATTTTCTCCTTTTAGTTTTTACATTTTTTTCTGTCTTTACAGCCTTCTTCTGAGAAGAACGACTATTAGTGTTTTGACCATTAGATGACTGATTTCCATTAAACATATTAGAAAAAATTGATCCTAAAGGAATAGCAAATCCCATTGGTTTATTAACACCATCAATATCATCGCCAGACACATTAATTGAATCAACAGCACTTTGGTAATCATCTGGATTAATATCGTCCATTGAAAAGTTAGATGATAAATCTTTAATCATACTTGATATTTGAGACTCCATATTTGCTAAATCATCTTCAGAAAGTTTATTTAGCTCACTTAAGTTTGATAGTCCTCTTTTTTTTGCACAAGAATAGCAATATCCAATTTTTTCAATTTTTCCATCTTTATTTTCTTTATCAATAAATACTACAGCAGTATTTTTTTTACATTCTACACATATCATAAAAATAATTTCTCCAATCTTTCTATATTTTACTCTAAAAAAGCAATTTAGTCAACAATTGATAAAATATACTTGTTAAATAAAACTATAAGTGTTATAATATTTTATATGAAGAACGAAAGGATAAAAGTATGAATAAAACGGTTAGATACATTCTATATTTCGTTATACTAGCAATATGCATTATGGCAGTATTTATCGGAGTATATAATATGGAATTAGCAAAAGCAGAAAAAGAAAGTGAAATATTAAATAATCAAACAGAAGTAAGTATAATAAACGAAACAGAAACTACTGCAGATAAATTCAAAGACTTATTTAGTAATGATTTTTTCTCATCAAACTACAACGAATCAAAAATTTCAAAACTGTACACAGATAGACCATTAGTTTTTGCTGAAAGCCAAAACACAGAAAAAGATGGACAATACAAGATTGATGCATATTTACCAATAATAAACATAAATTCAGAAACTGCAATAAAATATAATAATGACACAATAGCAAACTTTGGAGAAAGGGCAAAAACTCTAATGAATTCACCAACAACCAAAGGCTACACAATATATGATACAAGCTTCACAGGGTATATAAACAATAATATATTATCTGTTGCTATAATGGGGTCAATAAAAGAAGGAAACAATGCACAAAGAGTTTTAATAAAATCATATAACTACAATCTAGACACAGGAAAAGAAGTTCCAATTTCAGAAGTTCTAAGTCAAAAAGGAATCGACCCAACATTAGTAAATAATAAAATAAAAACTGAAATAAAAGAAGCAATAGAACATGCTGAAATAGTATCACAAACAGGATATGAAGTATATAAAAGAAACACAGATGATGAAATGTATGATGTAAAAAATGTAAATAATTATATAATAGGACCTGAGGGAATAATTTACATTGTATACGCATATGGAAATACAAACAACACTTCAGAAATGGATGTAATTGAAGTGGGATATGAAGCAAATCAAAATAATTAGGAGAAGAATATGACAAAAGAAGAATTAAAAAACTATTTAACAGAAAAAGGGGCATCAACTGTACTAATGCAAAAACCTGCCATAATGGAGAGAATCTATTCATGTTTTGACATCGATAGTGCATATGGATTAATAACAGGAAATTTTTACGAAACAATTAAAAGTTTGCCTGAGGCGATAACAGTAGACCAAGAAGGAAATATTACAATAAATAGTGGAATAAATACAAGAATTTTTAAACAAGCACCAAATAATGAAGCTATATACATCAATGAAGATAAAAGTGGTTATAGCATCGATGAAGAAGGAGAATACACGATTGATAAGTATGGAATGGATAAAGCATACTCAAATGGTTCAGATCATATAGCAAAAAGAGAAGAAAATGGAACAGTAGAAATTGATGGAGTGAAAGTTGCAGACAATGGATCTCCAATACTAAATTTATATGATTTAGTAAACTCAAATCAAAAAAAAGCATGGTATAAAAATAAAACAGAAATTACAAATAATTATCCAACAACAAAAGAATGGTATATACGAAAAGAAAAGCAAGTAAAAGGAAAACAAAATGAACAAAAACAAAGCAAACAAGGAGAACAAGAACATAAGCTAAACTATAAGCAAAAGAATGAAACAAGTTTACTAGAATCTCAAAATTATGAATTAATAAAAGAAAATGCTGAATTAAAAAGACCTTTAGTACCTAAAGAACAAGTTGAAGAACTTAAAATAGAAAAAAGAAGAAGTGAGATTGAAAGAAACATTTACAAAGAACAAGTTAAAGAACAAAAAAACAAAAATTCCCAATTGACACAACTATTTCAAGAGCAAACAAATAAGAATCAAAGATTAGAAGAAGAAAATGAAAAACAAAAACAAGAGATTCAAAGTTTGAAAGAAAGAAATTATAAATTACAAACAATGCTAAAGCAAACCTTAGACTTTTGCGAAAGCGTACGAAACAGCTTTTTAGGAAGATTTTTTTTCGGAAGCAAATTAAAGCAACTTCCAGCTGGGTCACAAACTAAACAACAAACAAGATCAATTCAAAATAAAGAAGAACATATAGATAAATAATGGTGGTGATAATATGAATGAAAAAGATATTATTCAAAAAATAAGAAGTTTAAAAGATAAAGATTCTGAAAGATGGATAGAAAAAAGAATAGAATTATTAGAAAAAAACGAAAATAATAACATTTTAGGTGATTATAATATAAAAAATAAAAACATTGAAACTAGTTTTATTCCAAAAAACAAAATAATTAAAAATAACAGTTTTAATATGATGCCATTTAAAATGGATACTATTGACTATCTAGAAGACATTGTAAAAGATATCCAATATGCAGATGAAGAATTAATTTCAAACAATAATTACATTATTCATATAATCCAATGCAAAATAATCAACTACTTTGGGTTACATGGAGTAGAAGAGAGCAGAAACGATTTATTTAAAGAAAAAAGAAACGAAGCACTATCAATAACAGATTTTAAAAAGAATTTAACTGCTATGAGTTTAGAAAGAAGCGTAATGGCACAGAATATATTAACATTTTTAGGATTCGATTCAATTTTAAATTATGGATTAATAACCAGTGAAAGCAACAATCACGAAGAACAACATGCATATAACTGCATTCTTAACAATGGAATGGCATTGTTAATAGACTTTACAACACCAAGTAATTTAGATGGACAGTATTATATTCCATCATGTTTCGCAATAGGAGGAGAACAACTACAAGGATTTTTAGATGGACAAACACAAATAGAATTTGGACATAAAGACTATTATACAAAAGATAATGAGATACAAGAATATGAAACAAAAATGATATATTCATCAAATCCAATAATAGAAAATCAAGAACAAGAATTCACACAAGAAAGCAAAGAAGAAGTATTAGAAAATATTAAAGAAGAAAACAAAGAAACAAAACAAGAAGAAACGAGGATGACATTAGTACCAAAAGCAAAATGGTATCAAAAAATTGTAGATTTCTTCAAAAAATTATTCAAAAGAAACAAAAAAGACGAACAAAAACTACTATCAAATTAGAATAATGAAAAATAGGAATAGGCTGAAAAAAATAATTACCAAGACCAATTCCTATTTTTTTATTTAATATTATTTTGAAAAAACTAAGTACTCTGTTTATTAATAAAATCAATAACAATAGACTTATTTTTTTCCCATATATCAATCAAATTATCATAAGATAACAAATCAGAAACTTTATCAATATCAACCCATTTCAAATTTTCAATATCTTCTGGAGCAATTATTTTATCGGTTGGTCCATCATCAACTAAAAGATAAAAATAAACCTCACAATCTTCTCCACTAGGAGTTCTGTATTTATTAATTGCAACCTCCTTTTCTGAAATTGGACTACACTTTCTTAAAGTTTCCTCTTCAGTTTCTCTAATTGCACACTCAAGTAAAGTCTCACCTTCTTCAAGATGACCTTTTGGAAACGAATAGTCATCCAACTCATATCTATAAACCAAACCAATTTTCTTGTTCTCTAAATTTATTAAAAAAGAACCACCTTTTTGTGTTGCCATTATAAAACCTCCTACAAAAAATATCAATTATATTATGATACATATAAATTAAAAAGTCAAGATACACTCCGCATATAATTACACAAAAAAAGACAGTAAATATGTATAAAAAAACATAATTATGTGATATAATAAACTCAACAAAAAGAATTAATAGAAAGGAGAGATTAATATGGAGAAAGCAAAAGTTTATTTTTGCAAAGAGATAACTCCACAAAATGTTGTTAGAATATACAAAAAACTAGGAAAACAACTAACAGGAAAAGTTGCAATAAAAGTACATTCAGGAGAAGAAGGAAACCAAAACTATTTAAGACCAACATTCATAAAACCAATGGTAGAGTATGTAAATGGAACAATAGTAGAATGTAATACAGCATATTCAGGAGAAAGAAACACCACTGAAAAGCATTTAAAAACAATAGAAAATCATGGATGGAATAAATTTTTTAATTTAGACCTAATGGATGAAGAAGGACCAGACATTAGCGTACCAGTAAAAAACGGGAAACATTTAAAAGAAGACTATTTAGGAAAGAACATAAAAAACTATGATTCAATGCTAGTCCTATCACATTTTAAGGGACATCCAATGGGGGGATATGGCGGAGCTTTGAAACAATTATCGATAGGATGTGCTTCATCAGAAGGCAAAGCCTGGATTCACTCAGCAGGGATGAATAAAGACCAATATACACTATGGAATAACTTACCTAAACAAGATGACTTTTTAGAAAGTATGGCAGAAGCAGCATCAGCAGTAATAGACTATTTCAAAGGCAATATAGCATTCATAAATGTAATGTGCAATATGAGTGTGGATTGCGATTGCTGTGCAGTAGCAGAAGACCCATGTATAAAGGATATAGGAATATTATCCTCATTAGATCCAATAGCAATAGATCAAGCCTGTATTGACTTAGTAAAAAAATCAGAAGACCCAGGAAAAAAACATTTTTTAGAAAGAGTTTATTCAAGAAACGGAATACACACGATAGAAAAAGCAGAAGAACTAGGGTTTGGAACTAGAAAATATGAAATAATAGAAATATAATAATAAATAGAACCGCCTTGCCAAAACAAAGGTTGATTTTAGCAAATCAAAGAGAGGAGAAGAAAATGGCAAAAGAACAAGCTTTAAATTTTACAAAAAAATTATTTGAAGATGATGAATTTGCAACAATAGTATTTAAAAACGTAAATTTAAGCAATATTTCAGAAAAAGAGACAGAGGCAAATGAAAGAAAAATGGTAGAAGCAGCTGAAAAATTAGGATTTGAATTTTCAATTGAAGAGTATAAAGAAGCAAACAAAGAGTATTTAGAAGATCTAGGAGGATGGAAAACTTTTAAAGCATTGTTTCACACAATAAAAATAGCTTCTCAAGTTGAGAAAGAGAAAGAATAAGGAAGGAAAATGGACGATAAAAACAAAGAAATAACAAGAAACAAAACAAACAGAAAAAAAAGATATACTATAGAAAGAATTGTTAGAATAAAAACAATCAAACTCTTCAAGTGGGGATGGTTTAAATTTTTCAAATGCCTGTTAGGTTTAATCATTTTTTGCTTAGGTGTAAATTTATTTATAGTCCCTAGCAATTTATATACAGGAGGTATTCTTGGAATTGCACAGCTAATTAGAACATCAATCACATCCGTACTAAATATAAAAATTGGAATAGATATTAGTTCAATAATTTACTACTTAATAAACATACCTTTATTTATATACTCATATAAAAAACTAAGTAAATCATTTTTTAATAGAACGCTTTTAACAGTTACTTTAAACTCAATTCTTTTAGCTATTATACCAATACCCAACGAGCCACTAATGAAAGATGAATTATCAAATACATTAGTAGGTGGAATGTTGTCTGGAGTTGGAATAGGAATGGTTTTAAGCACGGGAAGTTCAACAGGAGGAATAGATATCATTGGTATCATACTTAGTAAAGGAAATAGCAAAATAACAGTAGGAAGCATAGGGTTATTATTTAATACAATTGTTTATGTAATTTGCGGAGTTATTTATGGTATAGAAAAAATGTTATATTCTATTATTTATTCGGTTTTTGAAACAATAATGATAGACCGAAACCATACACAAAACATAAAATCACAAACATTCATTTTTACCAAAAAAAATCCGGAGAAAATAATTAGATATATTAACCATGATTTAAATAGAGGAGCAACATATTGGAAAGCAATTGGAGGATATACAAACTCAGAAACATATATAACATGTACAGTTTTAAGTAAATATGAAAGAATGAGACTGGAAAGACATATGAAAGATTTAGATGAAGACGCATTTATGGCAGAAAGTGATGGAATAACTGTTAAAGGAGAGTTTAAAAAGTACTTAATTTAGAAAAAACTTATTTAAAAATATATACAAAAAAAATCATTTATGGTATTATAGTATTATTAATAAACGAAAGGGATAAAGATGGAAGAAAGATCATATTTTGACGGTGGATTACTACAATTAATAGGATGGAGAATATTAGGAGCATTAGTTACCGCAATAACATTTGGAATTTGCTTCCCATGGTCATTCTGTATGATATATAGATGGGAAACAAAACATACAGTAATTGATGGAAGAAGACTAGTATTTGATGGAACATCATTACAGCTATTTGGAAACTGGGTAAAATGGACATTATTAACAATAATAACTTTTGGAATATATAGTTTTTGGTTACCAATTAAATTCACTAAATGGAAAACCCGCCATACACATTTTATGGATGGTGGAATGAATTTTAACCAAATAAATGTAAACGTACAACCAGGAAATGGAAATCCACCTAATGTACAAGTTATGTCTAATAATCCAACAAATTTTCAACCAACACCTAGCACACAATACACACCTTCAGAACTATATACACCATCAAATAAATCTAATAATGTTCAAAATGGGGTTGAAGTATTTGATGACAAAGAGATAGATGCTAGTATACAAAAAGCTAAAGAAAAAGCAAACAAACACTCTCATAATTCCAAATCAACAAAAGTTGACGAACACAGTCAATTCCGTTCAGCAGCAGATGAATATGATTTAGGAAAATAAAAAACATTTTTTACAAAATATAAAAAACTAAATTGTTATTTTTTGTGTTAACAATTTAGTTTTTTTGTTTAATCTATTATCAATGATTTTCAAAAAATATCAGAGAAATTAGAATCAAAAATGTATTAAATTAGAATAACACAATGCGAATAGTCTATTTATTCCTGAATATCTATTATAACACCATACAATTTTTATATAATTTACAATAAGTGCTATAATATGCTATAATAATCAATATAATACAAAAGAAAAAAACATAGCGACATTTTTAAATAAACAAGGAGAGAATTTATGAAAAATGAAAGAGAAAAAACAGTAATAAAAACAAGTATTATAAGCATAGTTGCAAACATAGTTCTAGCGGGATTTAAAGCACTGGTAGGAGTATTATCTAACTCAATTGCAATAATATCAGATGCTATAAACAATTTAAGTGACGCACTATCAAGTATAATTACAATAATAGGAACAAAGCTAGCGGGAAAAGCTCCAGATAGAGAACACCCATATGGACATGGACGAATAGAATATATGACATCATTAATAGTATCAGGGATCGTATTATATGCAGGTTTAACCGCTTTAATAGAATCGATAAAAAAGATAGTAAATCCAGAAGTACCAGACTACACACCTACAACACTAATTATTTTAATTTCAGCTATAATAGTAAAATTTGTTTTAGGAATATATGTTAAGAAAAAGGGAAAAGAAGTGAACTCAAAATCACTTGTAGCTAGTGGAACTGATGCCTTCAATGATGCAATACTATCAATTTCAGTTTTAGTATCCACAATAATATATATGACACTAAATATCAGCCTTGAAGCTTATGTTGGAGTAATACTTTCAGCAGTAATAATCAAAACTGGATATGAGTTAATAAAAGAAGCGGTTGACAATGTGATTGGCATAAGAGTTGAAAGTAATATATCAAAAAAAATAAAAAAAGAAGTAATGAAAGAAGAAGAAGTAAAAGGAGCATTTGATTTAATTTTAACAGATTACGGACCAGACAAATATATAGGATCAATTCATATTGAAGTTGCAGATACATTAACAGTTGCCGAAATTGATAAAATATCGAGAAGAATTACCAAAAATATAACAAAAAAATATGGAGTACTATTACATACAATAGGTGTATATTCAATAAACACAAAGGATGAAAAAGTGATACGAATTAGAAAAGATATAAAAAACATAGTATTTTCACATAAAGGTATTTTAGAAATGCACGGATTTTACCTAGACGAAAAAGAAAAAACAATAAGCTTTGACATTATAATAGACTTCAACATAAAAGAAAGAGAGGAATTATATAAGCATATTTATGACGAGATTCAAGAAAAATACAATGATTATAAATTAAACATAACACTTGATGTAGACATAAGCGATTAAGGAGAAAAAATGTACAAAGATAAAATTAATATTTTGGAATTAGATGATTTTAAAAAAAAATATAGGAGTGCATACTACACATTAAAACAAGAAAAGAATAATGAGTTTTTAGAATTACTAAATGATACATACAATGATGATAAGCAGATGCATTTTATAAGAATGGCAAATGACTATTTAGAATATGCTCCTGTATACTCATGGCTAATATATAATAAAGAAAAAATTGAAAGATTTAAAAATAATAACAATATGGAAAAGTTTTCTACAGAACTTAAGCAGGCCTTAGGGGCTTTTT
Source organism: Clostridia bacterium (assembly GCA_017510825.1). GTDB lineage: Bacteria > Bacillota > Clostridia > TANB77 > CAG-508 > CAG-793. The sequence goes on from JAFWMA010000019.1 coordinate 116,363, forward strand.
GGGGTTGGGTTATGCAATATGACCCAGTAAACAATATATCAATAAAATGGAGAAATAAATATAACAAAACTACAAAGCAGAAAATGAGAAAAAAAACTACAATAGATTTTAAAACAGCAACTATATTTAAATATGAATAAAACAATAAAAGTTAGAATTCATGGTTGAATTTTAACTTTTTTTATATAAAAAATACCTTTATTAAAAAAATAATAGATATATAGACAATACAAAAAGAGGTGGTCAAAAAAGAAAATAAAAAATAACAAAACAAGCGAAAAACAAAGAATTTGACATAATATCAAAAAAATGATATAATATATCAGAAAGGACAAAAAGTATATGTCTTAATTGAAAAGAAAGGAGGAAAATATGGAATTAATATATAATACATTTGATAAGATAAAAAGATTTGGGTGGGATAAAGTACTTGAAAAAAATCCAGATTTAATTGCTTTTGTAATATATTTGATTTACAACAAAAGTAAGATTATAGCAGGTATTGAAAACAATCTAACAGGTGTAGAAGCAGTCCAAGAGGATATAAAAAGCAGGTTTAACTATTTAAATAATCGTGAAAAACAACTTGTAGGTTACATCATTTGCCAGATTTTATCACCTGAAGGATATATACCAATACAATCAAAACCAATAAAAAACATAATAAATTTTTCAAATGCAAGTCTTTACGCAAGAGCCTAATAGACTAATAAAAAAATCATCAATTAATTATTATAGATTGATGATTTTTTTACTAGTAATGCTACTTTTCTATTACAAAAAATCTAAATACAAACAAATAAAAACATACTTAGCAGATAATACTTAATTTTACATTTTACACTACTGTCCTAAAAAATAAGATAACTGTACCAAACAACAAAGTTTTATGATATAATTATAAACATAAAGAAGAAAAACAACTTGAAAGAAAATAAAAGGAGAAAGTTACATTTTTTCATACATAAATGACGATAGCAGTAAAAAATATAATAATCAACTTTGTAAAAATTATTTTAGATTTGACAAAAAAGAAAGGAAAATAAAAAATGAAAATAATAAAAAATTTATTAAAAACAGAACTTAACATTAGAACAGAAAAAGACTTCCCAATTAAAGGGATAGAATTTATAGACATTACACCATTATTATTACAAAAAAAAGTTCTAAAAGAAATAATAGAAAAATTTATTAAAGAATTAAAAGATAAAAACATAGACTACATAGTTATGCCAGAAGCAAGAGGATTCCTATTTGGAACAGCAATAGCAAAAGAACTAGAACTTGGATGTATTCCTGTAAGAAAAAAAGGAAAACTACCACCATCAACAGTTCAAACTCAATTTGAATACGAAAAAGAATATGGAAGAGATATACTAGAATTACCTAAACTAGTAAATGAAGATTACGCTAATAAAAGGTTTTACTTAATAGATGACATATATGCAACAGGAAATACAATGAAAGCAATAAAGGAAACTATAGAAAAATTAGGTGGAAAAGTTGTTGGAGAAGGCGTTGTAATAAATATAGCAGAACTGAACAACAATAAAAAACTATTTTCACTAATTGATGCTAATGAAGAATGATAATATAACCTTATATATATATAAATAAATCTAGGATGACTTGATGGATTTAGAAATAGAAAGATTTAAATAAACAATTACAAAATTATCAAAAGATTTTGATAAAGAAGAAATGAAAAAATATTGTTCTTAGTAAACAACAGTAATATTTTTTCGCTAAGAAAAAGTAAAGGAAAAAGAAAAATGAAGGATCCTATAACAAACATAACATGGAATGAAATAGAATACAAAAAATTCGTAAAATATTTGATAAGTTTACGAGATAAAAAATACAAAGAATTTCATAGCTCACTAGTGTTAAATTCAAAGTATGAAATGATAGGAATAAGAGTTCCAACTATGCGTGGCATAGCTAAAAAAATAGCCAAAACGAAAATAGAACAATACTTAAAATATACACAAGAAAAATATTATGAAGAAGTTATGATTCAAGGCCTAGTAACATCATATATTAAAGACGAAAAAACATTCTATAAACACTTTAAAGAATACATAAAAAAAATAGACAATTGGGCATTATGTGATAGCTTTTGCAGTTCAATAAGAATAGTAAGAAATTATAAGGAAAAATACTTTAACGAATCAATTATAATGTCATTAAACGAAGAAGAATTCACATCAAGAGCCGGACTTGTAATAATACTAGACCACTTTATAAGTTCAGAGAACCTAAACAGAATATTTAAAACACTAAACCAAATAGCTTCAGATAAATTATATATAAACATGGCAGAAGCATGGTTAATATGCGAAATGTATATAAAATATCCAGAAGAAACTGAGATGTTTTTGAACAACAACAACCTAAACAAGTTTACACAGAATAAAGCAATAAGCAAAATTCAAGATTCATATAGAGTAACAAAAGAAGATAAAGAAAATATAAAAAAATATAGAAAGTAAAGGAATAAAAAATGAATAAAAAAATAACAATAATTACATCAATATTAGCAATTATTATATTAATATCACTTACATTAATAGTATTTGAAATAAGAAGCGGAATAAATAAAAATTTAAAAAATACCCAAGTAAAACAAACAGCACAAACAAATGCAAAAACAGAGGAACAAACAACACAATTAGCAAATCCATTAACTCAAGTAAATTCGGAAACTGAAATGGAAAAAACTCTAGGATACGATGTACCAGTACTTAATAAAGAAGTTAATTCTTACACTTTAATAGCAAACTACCACGCAAGAATAGTTTACAAAGACACAACACAATTTGAAATGGAAAAAGGAGACAATGACGTAAGCGGAATTTATGGAGGAAAACTACAAAATGAAGAAACAATTAAAAATGTAAAAATAAAATTCTATACATATGAAGATATAAACTATGCAAATTGGACAAAAGATGGATTTTCATATTCATATTCAAACAAAAGTGGAGAAGTAAGTAAAACTGAAATAGAGAATTTAATAAAATAAGGTTCAATTGAGACATGAGCCAATGGGGACGGTTCTGATTGACATAGAAAGAATAAGCCATTTGTGTCAAACAAACTTGTCTACAATGACATAAGTAATTATAATAGCAAAGAAAAAATGGAATCCATATGTGGAGCTGATTATAGTAATTGTGGATATAGTAAAAAGAATAATAATAAATATAAACTTTATATTTATAAGTGAGTATGGATAAAATGTGAAAATAAGTATGCTAGAAATGATAAGAAAGTAATTGAGGCAAGAGCATACATATATTTGAATTTTATTGAGAAAGAAGTAAAAGAAATAAAAAAAATAATGAAAGAGGAAACAATGAAAGTATTAACAAAATATCTTCCGGAAAAATTACCACATGGAAAAATTTTAGGAAAAGTAAAATTAAGCTTGTGGGAATATGATAAAGCGGTGAGATAATTAAATAGGAGTAGTAGGAAATGGAGTATAGATATAAACCAAGTGGAGTATGTTCCACAGAAATGATTTTTAATATTGATGAAGAAAATATAATTCAAGATTTAAAAGTGGTTGGAGGATGCAATGGTAACCTAAAAGGAATAAGTAAGCTAATTAGAGGCATGAAAATTGATGATGTAATTGAAAGACTATCAGGAGTTTTATGTGGTTATAGAAATACATCATGTCCAGACCAAATTGCTAGAGCTTTAAAAGAATACAAAGCGAACAAATGATAGTAAATCATAAAAGGAGACGCTAAATAAATGGATGATAGAATACAACTATTAAAACAATTAATAGATGAAAGCAATAATATAGTTTTTTTTCGGTGGTGCAGGAGTATCAACAGAAAGTGGCATACCTGACTTTCGTAGTAAAGATGGACTATATAATCAGAAATACGACTACCCACCAGAAACAATATTAAGTCACACATTCTTTGCTAAAAATACATATGAGTTCTACAAGTTCTATAAGGCAAAAATGAACTGTTTAAAATATGAACCTAATATAGCTCATATAAAATTAGCAGAATTGGAAAATAAAGGCAAACTAAAAGCTGTGATAACACAAAATATAGATGGTTTACATCAAAAAGCAGGAAGTAAAACTATATATGAATTGCATCGGTAGTGTTTTAAGGAACTATTGTATGAATTGTAAAAAGTTCTATAATGCAGAGTATGTATTTGATAGTGATGGAGTTCCAAAGTGTAATTGTGGTGGAATTATTAAACCTGATGTTGTTTTATATCAAGAGGGATTAGATGTTGAAATTCTTAATGACTCTATAAATGCAATATTAAATGCAGATATGCTAATTGTAGCAGGAACATCTTTAACAGTTCAACCAGCAGCAAGTTTGATAAATTATTTCGAAGGAAAGAATTTGGTCTTAATAAATAAAGATGCAACACAATATGATTATAAAGCAGATTTAATTATAAATGAGGGGTTAGGGAAAGTATTTAATGAAATATGAAATATAATATAATTTAAAAAACTCCACAATCAAATCAGGACAAATCTATTATAATAGTGAACTAAGTTTTAAAAAGAAAAAATAACCTAAACCATTAATAAATGACTAAAGAATGTAGGAATAATTAACTATTGCTATAACATTACGTAGCCTACTGCACCATTAAAATCAAATTTAATACTTGACTGTTTTAAAATATAAATGAGAGACACAGGACTCTTAACATCAATGTACGAAGGCGGAGTACAAAAAA
>JAFWMA010000022.1 GCA_017510825.1 Clostridia bacterium
AAAAAGATATTTACCACATGACGTAAATACCAAATATCATGCAGTATTGATGTATTTAAATAATAATGATATTGAATATACTTGTAGAAAATATCATATTTCTAGATACTCATTATGGAGATGGGTAAAAAAATATGATGGAACTAAAGAAAGCCTGGAAGATAAGAGTCACAAGCCCAAAACAAGACATCCTAAAGCACATACAAATCAAGAAATAAGATGGATCAGAAATTATGTAAGAAGAAATCCAAAAATAACATTGTGTGAATTATGGGCAAAATTAAAGAGAGAAAAAGGATATACAAGAAAAATAACATCATTATACAGAGTCATGAAAAGGCTAAACATCAAGTTTTATGAAGGAATGAATATAAAAGGAACATCAAAGAAGAAACATAATAAAAAATATGAAACGCCAAAGAATAAAGGTGAAAAGTGGCAAATAGATGTAAAATACGTACCAAACGAGTGTAAAGTAAATTTGCCAGAAGACATGCAATATTACCAATATACATGTATAGATGAGGCAACACGTGAAAGATTTTTATATTGGTATCCAGAGCGTACACCAATGAGTACAGTAGATTTTGTTAAAAGATGTATTAAATATTATGGATATAAGCCTAAAACAATACAGACAGATAATGGAACAGAATTTGGCTATAATCAGGCAAAAACAAAAAAAGAACATCCAATGGATACATTGTTAAAATCTTTAGAAATCAAGCATTACAAAATACGCCCAAGAACTCCAGAACACAATGGAAAAGTAGAAAGAAGCCATAGAAATGATAATGAAAGATTTTATAGTTATTTAAAATTTTATAGTTTTGAGGATTTACAAGAGCAAGGTGCAAGATATTTAAAGCGATCAAATAATATACCTATGGCTGTATTAGGCTATTTAACGCCAAAGGAAAAAAGAACTGAATTAGAATTATTACAAGTAGCATAAAATATAAAATTTCAAAGCTATTGTTAATAACTCTAAAGCATATAAATTTTAAGAGTCAAGAACAGTGAAACTGCAATGCGAAGCATTGTTTATTCTTGACGCTCAAAATTTATATGCTAAGATTCAAAAACAAAATGCTAAAGAAATTTTATAAAAAATTCAAATTATATTGCTTAAAGCAAATTTTTTTATAAAAGTTTGTTGCACATCATTGACACATATACAGACAATAACTTAAAAAAAAGAAAAAAGATATTTACAAATGATGCTATGAAATATTATAATGGTAATGTACTTGTACCTGATGACCTAGAAAGAATAGAAATATAGAAGGGAGAACAAAATGGAAGTAATAGATTTATATAATGCCAAAAAAGAAAAATTAGGAAAAACATTTATAAGAGAGCAAGGAGAGCCAGAGGATGGAGAATATAAACTATCAGTTCATGTGTGGATTTTAAACAGTAAAGGAGAAGTTTTAATACAAAAAAGAAATGAAAACCTAAAAAGAAATCCAGGAAAATGGGCATATACAGGAGGAATTGTAGATGAAGGCGAAACTTCTTTAGAAGGTGCAATAAGAGAAACTAAAGAAGAATTAGGAATAGATGTTGAAGACAAAATTGAATATTTATTATCATTTAAAAGAGAACGTGGATTTGTTGATGTGTGGCTAGTGAAATATGATATAGATATAGAAAATATAACGTTACAAGGAGAGGAAGTCTCAGAGGCAAAATGGGTTTCAATTAAAGAATTGAAGGAACTTATGAACAGTGGAAAATTTGTTAAAGCAATAGATTTATACTACGATTTATTTGAGAAACTTTTAGTAAAATGCCATAACGTAAAAATAGATTAAAATGGAGGAACTGCCAAATGAGAGAGCATGTTAAACCAGAAATAGCGATGGAAATTTTATCTATGTGTATGGCCATTGCTACTTCAAACAAAGATGAGAAATTTATTGAAAAAATTTCAAGATTAAAAGATAGAGTTTATATAGGAGACAAGCAAGCAATAGAAGAAGTAATTGTAAAATATGGAGAAAGAGTAAGAAAAACTCTGGAGGATAATAATGAATAAAGAAGAGATTGAAAAGATTAAACAATATTATGCGATAACAAAAGAAGATTTCCTAAAAATGTGTATGCAAGCAAGAGAAGATACATTTAAAAATCATTTTCCAAATCAAGGAAAACCAACAGCCATTTTTATAGGTGGACAACCAGGAGCAGGAAAAAGCGCGCTTGTGATAAAAACTAAAAAAGAGTTTTTAGAAACTCAAAAAGATATTATCATTTTTGATTTAGACATGTATAGAGGATTGTATAAAAATTCCATAGAAATAGCCAAAAAATATCCAAATTTATATTCAGAAATAACTAGAAAAGTAGCTGGAAGAATATTAGAAAAAATGTCAACAGAGGCAATTCAAAATGGATATAACTTTATAATAGAAGGGACTATGGGTAAACCAGTTTACACTTTGGATGTATTACAAAAAAGTAGCAGAGAATATAATATAATAGTTAAAACTTTAGCTGTATCTAAAGAGGAGTCATTATTGTCAATACATGAAAGATATATTGAAATGAAAAAAAGTATGGGTATTGGTAGAATGACAAAAATAGAAAATCATAATTCAAAATATGATAATTTTACAAATGTTGTAGATTCAATAGAGTGTAGTGGCATAGAAGTAGAAGTTTATGAACGATCAAATGGCATAGAAGACCCTAAAATGATATATAAAACATCTTCAAAAAACAATATATACAGTTGTGCAAATGAAGCTATAATAAAGGGAAGACAAAATAGTAGTAGAATATGTAAAAATAATTCATCACAAAGATTAGAAAGTATAAAAGAAGATATTAAAATCTTTGGTGAAGAAGAAAAATATAAGGAACAAATTGAAAAATTGACATCAGTTATTGAAAAAACAATGGAAAATAAAGAAGAAAGATAGTTGCTATCTTTCTTCTTTATTTATAGGTTTTATATTATTCTTAGCTAGCACAATGTTAGCATAAGGAATATATACAGAAGAATCTACATTTTTATTTTCCAACATTTTTACAAGGTCGATTCTAGGGAATTTAAGCTTTTCGTCTTCAATAAAAGGTTCTTCTGCTTTGATTATCATTTTTTGAATATTTAAGTATGTTGCTTTGGTTATATAATTACTATAACCTAAAGCTAAAGCCACATATTTTATACGTTTTACTTTTATATCATTAACCTTGATATTTTGTGAATATTCTTCAAGCGATGGCGAAAATACTTGGTCTGCATTTATTATACGTTCATTTGGTAATAAAAATGATGAATATTCTTCAAAAACATGATTTCTAAGAAAACTTTTTTTATCATTTATTTCAAAATTTAGGTTTTTTTCAAAATCGACTAAATATATAATGTCTTCGTTTAAAATAATATTTCTTGGGGCGAAATCCTCCCAATAGAAATGTTCTTTCATTATAAAACGAAACATAGATTGCAAAAAAGGAAGAGCGTCATCTCTATATTTAGGATCACGTAATAATAACTCTAAATTATCACCCTCACAATAAGACATACATAGAGTATTATTATCAGAATTCCATGAATATACATCTGGAACCTTTATGCAATAGTTACGCTCATTAACTTTAAGGTGTTTATCTTTTATAAAAGATTTTGCTTTTAATAAATTCTCCTTTTCTTTAACAGAAGAAATCTTATAAACTTTACTTCCTGAATTTGTATGCTCATACCATATTTTAGTTTCATCTAGTGATATTATTTTATCCATATAAAACCTTCTTTTCATATGCAAAAGTATAACATATTATGTAAATAATGTCAAACTGAAATAATTTGTTGCTAAAAGTTAGTATAAACTTTTTGAAAGGATTGTAAAAAAGAAAAAGAAGTGTTTTCTACTGAATAACCTTTGTCTCTGGTATGTTGTTATAATTACCCAAGGAGGTGGTGTAGCAGCACCAGTAGGAGGACAGATTTTTAGTGAGGTTTTGCCATATTTAGAAGTTAGTCAAGGCAACCAAGATGAGATTGAAGCAATTGAAGAAGTAAATGTACCAAATGCAATTGGATTATCAATAAAAGAAGCGGAAAAAATATTAAAAGATGCTGGCTTAGAATTAAGTTTTGAAGGAATTACAGAAGAGAACAAAGAAAGTTTAGACAAAGATAATACAATTATAAAAGAACAAAATCCGATAGAAGGAATAAAGGTAAATAAAGGAAATAAGATTTTTATGAAATATTAAAATAAAAATTAAGAGGTGTATATATTTGATAAAGAAAGTGAAAGATTTGCAATAAAAATGCAAACTAATAAATGGGATTTAAATATAGAAATTGACAAAAAAATAATAGGGTGATATAATTGTTAACATAGTTAAAACAATAAAATGGTGTAGAAATATGATTGTTAAATATGAGACATATAAAGTGGTAGATAAAGATAATTAGAAAATAAAGAAACTTATATAGGGGTGTAGGTAATGAAACAACTGAACATTGCAATTGGATTTGTAACAGGGAGAGCAAATGTATGTAATATTATAAATACGTATAGTGAGTATGTCAAAGAACAGATGCGCAGATTCTATATTAATACAAAAATTACTTTTTATATTCTATATGACTTAAACTATCAAGATGCGAAAGAAGAGGACTTTTTTAACATAAATCAAGAAACACTTAAAAATTCAGACATTACTATCAAATATATTACTCCAAAAAATATATCAGAGAAAAAAGAGAAAATGATAGAAAGATTCAAAATTACAAACGAAATGGCAGATTCCATTATTGGAACAGGGCATGCAAGAGGCAGAAATACAATAATGAATTATGCATACTGTGATAAAATGGACTATCTTCTTTTTTGGGATGACGATGAATATCCGATTGCGTGTATAAAAAATACTGATGGAACAATAAAGTGGGAAATACAAGAAAATATTCTAAAGCACATTGAAGCAATGGAAAAATATGATGCAGATGTTACTATAGGATATCATTGTGGTTATATTTCTCCAATCCCATATATGAAATTTGAAAATGATGATGATGAAAAAGCTATTAATGACTTTATCAAAGGTATTAGTAATGAAATAGTAACATGGGAAAGCATAAAAGAAAAATATGAAAATAGCAACGGAGTAACATTTGCTGATGAAAATATAATTGCAAGTGAACCATACGAACTAAAAGGCGATAAAGGAAAAAAATATGTTGCAGGTTCAACATTATGCATTAACTTAAATCACATAGATAAAATTCCAGCATTTTATAATCCATTAAATGCTAGAGGAGAGGATACATTTTTTTCAATCAATTTAGATAAAGCAAAAGTTATAAAAGTGCCAGTGTATCATTTCCATGATGGATTTTTAAAATATAAACAAATAATGAAAAATCAATTTCCAAAACATTTAAGAATGATAAAACATTCTGAAGACGCAGTTGAAAAGAGATTTTATAACGCATGTTTAGGATGGATAAAATATAAACCATTGTTAATTTATCTTACAAATAATGAAAATTATGAAAAAATCATTTCAGATGTTTATAGAAGATTAGAAGCAAGTATTCCTAAAATTAATTTGCTATACCCAAATTGCAATTTCAACAATATAATTAATGCACTAAAAGAATATGATAAAAATGTTGAAAATGATTATAATAGTTTTATTGAAGTAAACAAAACTTGGGATGAATTAAAGACTAAATTATATAAATGTGAAAATTAGAAGTTAGACTAAACTAGCTTCTTTTTAATATAAAAAATTCAAAGTAAATCATGTTATTCTGTTACAATTTATAAATCAGAATCAGATTATGTGAAAAAATTGCAAAAATATGGAAATAATGATATAATTGAAAAGGATAGTGCAAGAATAAGGAGGTATATTAAATGATAAAAAATGCTTTAGTAAAAATAAGTAAAACTATATTGATACTAATGATATTATTTACTATTCTTGGAGGAATTGGAGTAAATGAAGTACAGGCTAAAGATAATTATAGAATTGCCAAAGTAAATGATAGTGGCAATTTTATTGAAGAAATCGAAGAGATTAGAGAAGAAGGAAAAAATACTATACCTGCAGAAATAGTAAAGGGAAAGACTATGAAATTTAGACTTTTTGATGGAACCAAATCTTTACCAGCAAGTACTTGGACAATTGCAAATACACTAATAGCGAAAATAACATCAATTAACAAAAATGGAATTGTAACAGTTAGTGGAATAAATGAAGGAGAAACATCTTTAAAATGTAGCTATGCAGGAAAAGATCATACAATTATAATAAAAGTTATAGATGATGGAAAAACAACATATAAAATATATCCAACAACTAATAGCATCAAAGTTGGTGAAACAAAAACTTATGAGCTTAGAGGAAATAATAAAGTTATAATGGCTAATTGGATTGTAAGCAATCCAAATGTATTGAAATTAGAACAAACAAAGGGGAAAGCAAAAATAATAGGATTAAAAGAAGGAATAGCAACATTAAAAGTAATGCTTAATCGGAAAATTAAGAGCAAGTATAACAATAAAGGTTAATAAAAAAGTAACAAACACTCCAATGATAATATATACATTAAAACCAACAAGTTTAACAATAGAAAAAGATAGCACTAAAACTATGGGATTGTATTCAAATGGAAAAATTACAAAAACTTTATTAACGTACTGGAAAATTGATGATGAAAAAATAGCTAGAATTACTAGAATAGAGAATGGATTAATAACTATTAAAGCATTAAAAGCAGGAACAACCAAAATTACATGTACTTATGCAAAGCAAACGAGAACTGCGACTATAAAAGTTACAGAAAAGAATAACAAAAAAGTAACTAAAGTGGTATTAAATAATACATCTACTGTTGGAATGATAGCTGGAACATCACAAAGTTTAAAGAAGGCAACAGTTCATTATTCAGATGGCTCAACAGACAACAATGTTAATTGGAGTTCAAGTAATACTGCTGTTGCAACAGTTGACACAAAAGGAAAAGTTACAGCTAAAAATATTACAAGTGAAAAAACAATTACAATAACAGCAACAGCAAAACAAGATTCAACTAAAAAAGCATCATACGAAGTTAGAGTGTCACCTAAAAAAGAAATAAAATATGAGATAAAACCAAGTGAAACAAAAGAAATAGAAATAAACAAAACTGAAAAATTTCAATTATATAAAGATGATAAAGAATATGGTGAAAGAGTAGGATGGGAAATAAAGAATAATAATCAAAAAGTTAGCTATGGAACAAATGATCCTGATTTGAAAAAAGATGAAATAAGGATTAAAGGAAAAAAAGAGGGAGAAATTACTTTAATAGCAAAAGTTGATGGAAAAGAAGTTGCTGAAAAAAAATTAAAAATTGTAAAATCATCAAGTACAGACAACAGTTCAAGTTCATCAGGCGGAAGCTCAAGTTCAGGAGGAGGTTCATCTTCATCAGGCGGAAGTTCAAGCTCAGGAGGAGGTTCATCTTCATCAGGCGGAGGTTCAAGATCAGGAGGAGGTTCATCTTCATCAGGAGGAAACTCAAGTTCAGGAGGAGGTTCATCTTCATCAGGTGGAGGCTCAAGTACAAGTGGAAATAAAAAATTCACAGGATGGAAAAATGGACATTATTATGAAAATGATGTGATGATTAAAAATACAACTAAAAAAATAGATGGAAAAGAATATACATTTGACCAAAATGGTAATTTATTAGAAGGCTGGAAGGGAAATCAATTCTTTAAAAAAGGAATCTTATATGCAGAATTATATAATAAGACAACTAAAAAAGTTGCAGCAGATGGATTAGCATATAAAGCAGGATATAAAGATAAAAATGGAAAAATAGATGAAAGTAAATTAGTAAAAAATGAATTACTAGGGGGAAGATTCTTTAATGAAAAAGGAGAAATGGTATTTGCAATAAGTAATGGAAAAGCATTTAAAACAGAAAAGGGGAAAATAACAAAAGAAGTATATAGTGGTTTGGCAGAGACGTATGCATACAAAGATGGAACACTAGTTGCAAGATTAAATTCAGATAAAACATACCATAAAGTTAAAGCAGATGGATCAGGCTATATGACAAGTGCTAAATATACAGGCTGGATAGGAAAAATATATATTAAAGATGGAAAAAAAGCCGCAATTGTGAAAAATTTAATAGCATATTCGTATGACAAAAACGGAAAAGAAACAAAAAATTTGTATACTGGAGATGCCAAAATAACAGAAAAAGATAATGTTGCAACGTGGATAGGTAATAAAAACTATGGAAATGTAAATGGAAAAATTCAGTTAAGATACATAAAACAAAATGGAAAGGTATACTATGCAAATAGCAATGGAAAAGCAAATACAAATAAACCAGTAACAGCATGGATATTCAATGAATACTACGAAAAAGGTGTATTAAAGGTAGCAATTTATGATAAAGACAAAAAAACACTATCAAGTAAAGGAATAGCATATAATGTAGACAGCAAAGGAAAAATAAATCTAAAATCAATAGTAAAGAATAAGAAAGTTGGTTCAAAGAGCTTCGACAAAAATGGAAATTTAATAAATAAATAAAAATTATTTAAAGATAGATTAACAACTTTAGATAAAAAAGGGTATATATGTCAAAAAAGGCAAATATACTCTTTTAGTTTACATAAATTTAAAAAAATCAATAAATTTAAAAAAAATAGAATAAAATCAACAATAATTTGATAAAAATTTGAATTTTTAGAAAAAAAATGGTATAATTAACATAAGAATGGTTATTTGAAACCTATAAAAATGTATTCAAATTTTTAAATTATAAATATAAAAGGAGGTACTTATGATGAAAAAGAAAGGAATTTTAAAAAATTCAGCTAAAATTTTAGTAATGTTAACGGTTATGACAGGATGTTTGAGTATTTATGGAATAAGTTCTGCTGCTAGTAACGCAGATAAAAGTGGAACATATGGAGTTACTTCTTCAGGAAGATGGTATTATTATAATGGAAGTGGAGCAAGAACATATGTTAGTTCTTGGAATGCTGCTAGATATGGAGCACAACATTCTGGAGGTAATACAGGACTTGGACAACAAACAACTCAAACACCTTCAAATGTGAGAGGAACAAATGGAGGCTCAACAACTGCTCAAACCCCACAATATATAGGAGGAAATCAATATATATCAAATGGTAATATAATAAGTAGCATACTGGCAAATCGAATATTAGCAAATCAAATAGTAACGTCACCATCATCAACAACAGCTCAGAGAGAACAAGCAGTTCAACAGACATTTGGAGCAAATTATACAGGAAATATAGGAGGTTATCAATTTGAAAATGGTAAGCTTTATACAGGAAATATAGGAGGTTATCAATATAAAAATGGTAAACTTTATACAGGAAATATAGGAAATGCAATGTATATAAATGGTAAGAGAGTAACAAAAAAAGAAGATATACTAAGTGCTGCAGAAGATGCAATAAAGAATAGATATAATGAAGAAGAGACTATTAGAAATATAATGGATTATATAGCAAGGAATGAAGATATAAGTGAAAGAGATAAAAGAGAATTATTAAATAAAGCTACATTTGCAAGGGCAAGAGTAACAGGAGATAAAAATTTTACATATTCAATGACAGATAATAAAGGAACAGAGTATAAAACTACAGTAAATAAAGATGTAAAAACTGGCGAGTATTATATATCAAAAATTTATACAAAAAAACCTAATGAAGCAAATAACATAACTTCAACGGAAATATTAACAGAATATGATAATAATAAAAAAAGAACAGCTTACAGTATTAAAAATAATTATACCGATGGAAGTAGACAAATATCTAGGAAATCTTTTAAGAGTGATGGAAGTGAAAATTATACAATTACTCAAAGGTATAATAGAAATGGAAAACTTGAAAGACAAACAAATTCTAAAGGTGGCAAAGGAACAAAAGAATATATATATTCTCCACAGGAAGATGGAACAACAATTGTGAAAGTATACTCTTTTGATGAAAAAGGAAATAAAAAGACAGAACCTGATAATATATTAACTTATGATGAAAAAGGAAACCTTATTAAAAGTGATAAAGATGATGATAAAGCACCAGAGGGGGTAGATTCTGGTAATGGATCAAATGGATCAGGTAATGCATCATTATGGGAATCAGCAATGTCAGGAATAAACTCTGGAAGAACAGAAACAGCATCAGCAGGTACTACAAGTTCATCAACAGAAACATTCACCGGTTGGAAAGATGATGTATATTATGTAAAAGACCAAAAGAAATATAAAAGAGATAGCAAAGGTATAGTAACAACAATAGATGGAAAAACAAAAGTAACAGCATGGTTAGGAGACGAACGTTATGCAGATGGAAAATTGATAATTAAGAAAAATGATAAAGACAAAAAATATTATGAGGTAGAATTAAATGACAAAGGAAGATTTAAATCATATAAAGGAGCAATTACAAGATGGGTAGGAAATCAATACTTTAAAGATGGAAAACTATATGCAGAGCTATATAATAAGACAACTGGAAAAGTTGCAGGAGATGGACTAGCATATAAGACAGGTTATAAAGATAAAGATGGAAAAATAGATGAAAGCAAGTTAGTAAAGAATGAATTACTAGGTTCAAAATTCTTTAATGAAAAAGGAGAAATGGTATTTGCAACAAGTAATGGAAAAGCATATAAAACAGAAAAAGGAAAAATAACAAAAAACCTATACAGTGGAATAGCTGGTGTAAATGCATATAATAATGGAGTTTTAGTAGCTAAATTAAAGGATAAAAAATTATATGTACCAGAAAAAGACGATAAAGGTAAAGAAAAATTAGAAAAATTATATAGTGGTTTTGTAGGAACATATGGATATCAAAATGGTGTTTTAGTTGCAAGATTACATTCAGATAAAACATATCATAAAGTAAAATCAGATGGATCAGGATATATGACAGGTGAAAAATATACAGGATACATCGGAAGTACATACTTTAAAGAGGGTAAAAAATCACAAGCACCAACAACAAATACACCAACTAACTCAAACACAAATGCAAATTCAGGAGGAAGCTCAACTGCATCAGGAGGAAACTCAGCCACAGCTGGAGGAAGCTCAAGTACAAGTGGAAATAAAAAATTCACAGGATGGAAAAATGGACATTATTATGAAAATGATGTAATGATTAAAAATACAACTAAGAAAATAGATGGAAAAGAATATACATTTGACCAAAATGGTAACTTATTAGAAGGCTGGAAAGGAAATCAATTCTTTAAAAAGGGAATCCTATATGCAGAGCTATATAATAAGACAACTGGAAAAGTAGTATCAGATGGATTAGCATATAAAGTAGGATATAAGGACAAGAATGGAAAGATAGATGAAAGCAAATTAGTAAAGAATGAATTACTAGGAACAAAATTCTTTAACTCAAAGGGAGAAATGGTATTTGCAACAAGTAATGGAAAAGTATATAAAACAGAAAAAGGAAAAATAACAAGTGACTTATACAGTGGAATAGCTGGCGTAAATGCATATAATAATGGAGTTTTAGTAGCTAAATTAAAGAATAATAAATTATATGTACCAGAAAAAGACAGCAAAGGTAATGAGAAACTAGAAAAACTATATAGTGGTTTTGTAGGAACATATGGATATCAAAATGGTGTTTTAGTTGCAAGATTACATTCAGATAAAACATATCATAAAGTAAAATCAGATGGATCAGGATATATGACAAGTGCTAAATATACAGGATACATTGGAAGCACATACTTTAAAGATGGTAAAAAATCACAAGCACCAACAACAACTACAACAAATAATAATCCATCAAAGCCAGCAGCAAGTTCTACAAATAATAATACAACAAACTCAGCATTAAATGCACCAAGCAATGTTACAAAAGCATCATGGGTTGGAAATAAAAACTATGGAACTGTAAATGGAAAATTGCAATTAAGATATATTAAACAAAATGGAAAAGTATATCACGTAAACAGCAAAGGTCAAGCAGATACAAGTAAACCAGTAACAGCATGGATATTAAATGAATACTACGAAAAAGGTGTATTAAAGGTAGTAATTTATGATAAAGACAAAAAAACACTAACAAGTAAAGGAATAGCATATAATGTAGACAGCAATGGAAAAATAAATCTAAAATCAATAGTAAAGAATAAGACAGTTGGTTCAAAGAGCTTCGACAAAAATGGAAAATTAAAAAGCAATTAAAAATGAATTATATATGTGAAACAAAAAATACTAGCTATGACTATTTGGTCATAGTTAGTATTTTTTTTATAACTATATATATAATAAAGAAATTTATTGCAGCTTGTAATATTATTCTAAAAAGCAAGTCCATTATTGGAGAAAGAGGAGCAATATTAAACCACCAATCTAAATATTTCAATCCAAATATAAAAATAAATGTTAAACATATTGCTAATAATAATCGAAAAATTGAAAATGGTAATTTACTATCTTCATTCTTTCTTTTTTTTGCTAGAGTAAATAATAACAATAATCCACAAGTTCCTGTAGATATAATACATAAAGTTGAAAAATATTCATTAGATATTATATTATACTTATGTAATAAAGTTAGGACAAATATATTAAGGATAATGGCAATTCCAGTCGAAAGAGAATTTGCTATTATATTTTTTAAAAAATGCCCACTTATTTTTTCATTATTTGGTTCTAATGCAAGTATAAAAGAAGGAATTCCAATTGTTACAACACTAATTAAACTTAATTGAACTGGAACAAACGGATAGCTAGAACCCATAAATAAAAACATCAATGCAAGTATAGTTGAATATATAGTTTTTACTAAAAATAAAGAGGCTGAACGTTGAATATTATTTATACTCCTTCTTCCTTCTGCAACAACTTTTGGCATAGAATTGAAGTTAGAATCTAAAAGAACCAATTGAGAAACATTTCTTGTTGCATCACTTCCATTTGCCATTGCAATACTGCAGTCAGAAGACTTTAAAGCTAAAACATCATTAACACCATCTCCAGTCATAGCAACAGTTCTACCTTGTTTCTTTAACGCTTGTACAAACTTTCTTTTTTGCTGTGGAGTTACTCTTCCAAAAACCGTATATTTTGCAACAGCATCTTCTATTTCTTCATCTGTTTCAAGTTTAGAAGCATCAATATACTTTCCTGCATTTTTTATTTTTGCTTTTTTTGCAACTTCAGACACTGTAATTGGGTTGTCCCCAGAAATAACTTTTATTTCTACTCCCTGTTCATTAAAATACTTAAATGTCCCAACTGCATTTTCCCTAATTGGATTTTCTATTAATATTAATCCACAAGGAGTCACCTTTTCTGTTAATTCTTTTCCATCAAGAATTCCTTCATATTTACAAAATGCTAAAACCCTTTGACCTCTTTTACTATATTTTTCAATATCTTCTTTATATTGATTATACATGTCTCTTAAAATAAACTCAGGTGCCCCTAGAACATAAGATTCATTTTCAAATTGCACTCCACTATATTTGTATTGTGAAGAAAATCCTGACACAGATACAGGTTTTAATTGTACCTTATCTTTAAAATAATCTTTCATCGCTTGCATTGTTATATTATCAGCCTTTTGCGCAGATGTAAAATCACTTATTAATTGTTTCAATTCATCTTTAGACTTATTAAAACCATCAAGTTGAATTAATTCTGTAACTTTCATTTCAGTATCAGTAATTGTTCCAGTTTTGTCTACGCACAAAACATCAACTCTAGCTAGAGTTTCTATACTTTTCATTTCATGAAGTAAAACTTTGTTTTTTGCTAACTTCATTGCACTTATTGCAAGTGTGACACTAGCCAATAAAAACAATCCTTCTGGAATCATTCCAATAACAGCAGCAACCATTGCTTGTACACTCTCTTTAATTGGAAGACCACTTAACCAAAATTGTTGTACAAAAAGTATTAATCCTATTGGGATTATAGCTATTCCGGCAAGCTTAACAATTTTATTTAAAGAACGAATCATCTCTGATTGCTCACCAGTCCTCATTTTCTTAGCCTCTATTGTTAATTTGGATATATAAGATTCTTCTCCTACTTCAGTTAGTCTTGCGTAACAATTTCCTGACACAACAAAACTGCCTGACATAAGTCTATCTCCTGGCTTTTTACTTATTTCATCTTGTTCACCAGTCAATAAAGATTCATTGACATATGACTCACCTTCAAGCACTACAGCATCAGCACATATTTGATCTCCAGCATTAAAATTCACAACATCATCTTTAACCAAATCTTCAGCCATTATTAAGTTTTCTTCACCATTTCTAACTACTAAGGCATAAGGGGCACTAAGCATATTCATTTTGTCTAAAACACTTTTAGAACGAAGCTCTTGTACAATTCCAATTAAAGTATTGGCAACGATGATAATTAAAAATGTCATATCTCTATATGATTGGACTAATGCAAGTAATATTGCTAAAATAGCAAATATTAAATTGAAATATGTAAAAATATTTCCAAAAATTATTTCTGGAACTGACTTTGAAGGTGGTTTCACAGATTTATTAGTTTGTTTATTCCTAATTCTTTTTTCAACTTCTTCAGTGCTTAACCCTTGATGTGCTTCATTAATATTATTCTTCATTTCTAACAACATTCCCTTACAATTTTATTTCATTGACAATTTAACCTTTTGTCTTTCTTTATCTATATCAATTACCCTTACTTTAACAACATCACCTATTGCAACTATTTCTGATGGATTCCTTACAAATTTATCACTCATTTCTGATATATGCACTAATCCATCATGTTTGACACCAATATCCACAAATGCACCAAAGTCAGTTATATTCCTAACAGTTCCTGTTAAATCTTGTCCAATTTTCAAATCTTCAAATTTTAGTACATCTGAGCGAAAAATTGGTTTTGGCATATCATCACGCACATCTCTTCCTGGCTTTGATAATTCCTTGACAATATCCTCCAAAGTAATTTTTCCAATTCCTAATTCTTCTGCTGTTTTCGAAACATCAATTTCATCCAATGATTTCCTCATTTCTTCTAATTTTACTTTGTCTAATAAATCTTCCTTTTTATATCCAAATCTATCAATTAGTTTCTCTGTTGCTTCATAGCTTTCAGGGTGTACTGCCGTAATCTCTAATGGATTATTTCCTCCTGGAATTCTCATAAATCCCGAGCACTGTTCAAACGCCACTTTACCTAACTTTGGAACTTTCAGCAGTTGTTTTCTTTCAACAAATTTACCATTTTCCTCTCTATATTTAACAATATTTTTAGCAATTCCAGAATTTATTCCCGCTACATACGATAAAAGCGACGGTGTAGCAGTATTTACATCTACACCTACCTCATTAACTGCATCTTCCACAACATTTTTTAAACTTTCTGATAATTTTTTCTGATTTACATCATGTTGATATTGACCAATTCCTATTGCCTTTGGATCAATTTTCACAAATTCAGCAAGTGGATCTTGGAGTCTTCTTGCAATGGAGATTGCTCCTCTAATTGATACATTCAAATCCGGATATTCTTCTGAAGCTAACTTGGATGCTGAATAAACTGATGCTCCTGCTTCACTAACAATTGTATAATATATTTCTTCACCTGTGCTTTCTTTATATTCCTTAATTGTATCTGAAACAAATTGTTCAGATTCTCTTGAAGCTGTTCCATTTCCAATTGCAATCATATCTATATTATACTTTCCAAACATCTCAATAAGTGTTTTCTTAGAAGCTTCTATATCGTTCTGTGGTTCAGTTGGATAAATTACACCTGTTCCAAGAACTTTTCCAGTTTCATCTATAATTGCAAGTTTACATCCTGTTCTATATGCAGGATCAAATCCTAAAACAGTTAAACCTTTTAATGGAGCACCCAATAATAATTGTTTTGCATTTTTTCCAAAAACTTTTATAGCTTTTTCTTCTGCTTTTTCAGTTAAATCATTTCTAATCTCTCTGTCTACAGATGGTTCTATTAGCCTTTTCCACCCATCTTTAATTGCCTGAAAAATCAAATCTTCCCTAGTAATCTCAGGAGTTATTTCATCAATTTTCATATCCATATCCAGTGAATTTGTATATTTATAATCTTTAATTGTTCTCTTAGATAAATTATAAATAATTTTATCTTCTGGCTTATCAATTTTAATTTTCAAAAATTCTTCTTTTTCACCTCTATTAATTGCTAAAATTCTATGGCTAGGCAAAGTTGACAATTTTTCTTTAAATTCATAGTACATATTATAGGTACTATTGTTCTCAGGGGTTGTAGCAGTAGTTTCAATCACCCCTTCTCTATAATATACCTTTTTTATATATTTTCTAAATTCCGTATCATCAGAAATTTGTTCAGCAATAATATCTTTAGCGCCATTAAGTGCATCTTCTGCAGTTTCAATTTTTAAATCTTTTTCTATTTCTTCTGTTTTTATATATTTTTTTGCCTCTTCATATATTAACTCTTTAGAATCTTGATTTATAATATTTTCTGCCAATAGCTCTAATCCTTTTGCTTTTGCAACTGTTCCTCTAGTTTTCTTTTTTTGTTTATATGGTCTATAAATATCTTCTACTTCTGCTAACGTTTCAGCACTTTCTAAATCTTGAACTATTTCTTCAGTTAATTTCCCTTGATTTTCGATAGATTTCTTTACTTCTTCTTTTCTTTTTTCCAGATTTCTTAAGTATGTTAATCTATCATTTAAATCACGAAGTATTTCATCACTTAAATTTCCTGTAGCTTCTTTTCTATATCTAGCTATAAAAGGAATTGTATTTCCTTCATCAATAAGTTCAACAGTTTTATTAACTTGACTATCCTTAATTCCTAATTCATTTGCAATTTTTACTATAATATTCATTATATTTTCTCCCTTTCTTTTTAACATAGTCATTATACTATATTAGCATTTATTTTACAAGAAAAAACACAGATATTATTATTACCTAATACCTGTGTTAATGCTTTACTTCATTGAAATATATCTTATGTAAAATATTATTATGTTTTCAAATATCTAACTAATTTAAATCATAATATTTTTTACATTGCTGAATTTTCTGCAATCAAATTTTCCTTTAAAAAACTTTCCCAATTTTTTTGTTTTAATTAGTTCCTCTTTTTCCATTTTAGATAGCTGTTTAATTTGATATTCCAATTTACAAGCTAAAACTTTTTCTTTTGTTCTCCACACCGCTTCAACGTTTTTTGGCTTGTGTGACTTAGTATATTTCGCTGCTATTTTAGCTTTTACAAAATGAGCCTTCATTCTTTTTTCCAAATCATTAGTGTATCCAGTGTATATTGAATTATCTTCACATCTTATCATATAAGTAAAATACATTCTTTTCTCCATATAGTTTTTACTTATAATATCATAATTCACATTGAGTTTCAATGTTTTTTTATCGGAATAATATACATAGAAATTTTTTCCAGGTCTTCATATTTTATATTTTCATATATAGAATAAGTATCCTCAACCTCTTTCAGATTATTTATTTTTTCTAACAATTTTTTTTCTACCTTTTTTATCTCTTTTAAACTAGAATTGTGTTTAGAAATAAATTCTTCTCTAATTTGTTTTCTAATTACCTCAATTTCGCCCAATTGATTTTCCTCTTTTTGCTTTAATTCTTCATTTAACTGACACTTTATTAATTCAATTTTTTCAAATTGTAAGTCTTCCTTCTCGTCTATTTTTTCGTCTAATTCATTTTTTATTAATTCAATTTCTTCAATATTATTTTTATTTTTTTGATTAATTAAATTATTGAATTCTATTGAAAGCTGTTCTTTAATAGTATCTATTTTTTCTTCAAATTTTCTTTCAATCACTTTATTATTTTCATCTATTATATTTATCAATTTATCTTCAAATTCTAAACTTATTTCTTTCTTAGCATTTTCAATTTCACTATTATTATTCTTATTGCTCTTTTCAACTATTTCTTCCAAATGTTCTTTTATACCATTGCAAATACTTTCTATCTCTAACTTATTATCTTCTTGATTATTTTTCATAGTATCTTGAATCTCTGAAATAATATTATTTTTAGTATTATCTAATTCTATCTTTATATCTTCATATTTTTGGTCTATTGCTCTATATAACTCATTTTTCATTTTGTTTTCTTCTATTATATTTTTTGTTTCTTTTTTCAAATCAAGTATTACAGTTTTGTTTTGTTCATTCCCTTCATTTTTTTCTTTATAATTAGAATCATACTCATTATCCTCCAAATAATCAGCAACTTTTTGTTTATTTAAAATAACTCCAATAATATTCCCACCATTTTCTTGAATATTTTTCTTTATATTAATTAAATCTCTTTTTTTGCTAATTTTTGAATTTACAATTAATACAGTTGAATCAATTATACTTGATAAAGCTCCACTATCCTTAATTTTTGACGGTGTATCAATAATTATATAATCATATTTATTTTTTAATTCAATAAAAACTCTTTCTAATTTTTTTAATTCACTTTTTTTAGATAAATAAGCAATTAAATCTACATTTGTTAATACATCAATGTTAATTTCTGTTATTTTTTTTATTTTATGTTGTATTACTTTTAAGTCTATATCTTCTTTACCATTATTGTTTTTTGCTTCAGGTACTATAAAAAGCACTTTTTTATTAAATTTATTAAGAGATAATGCAAGATGAAATGGGACCCAATTATTTTCTTCTAACCTATTACAATTTTCAATTAAAATAGTTTTATTTTCGTTATATGCATTATTAAATAATAATTTGTTTATTATTTTATCAAAACATCTTTGATTTGTTACTGATTTTTCTTCTTCATTAACAATATTAGGAATTGTACCTAATAATTCTATTTCTGAAAATTTTAACACATCTTTACTATTAATTATTTTTCTTTTGCTCTTTGATCCAATCATCCCATTAAAATAAATCATAGTTATTCAATAATTCTCCTATAAAAATCTACATAATATTTTATCATGTTCTTGTGATTATTTCAACTTTTTATGTCAAATAGTTTTATAATAAACAAAGACTGTTCCTTATTTTCAAAAAATTGAAACCCAGGAACAGTCCTCATTTAGAAATTTTCACACTATCTTATTTACTACTCCATAATCCATGTAGATTACAATATGAATAAATTTCAAATTCTCCATCTATATTAAAACTAACAGTTGGCTTATCACTTGGATCAAGTCTTTCAAAGTTAACATTATCTTTTCCAACATAAGCTATCCACTTTATATAATGTTCTTTTGTCATAGGATGAAGTTCTTCTCCAACCTTCACATTTACAGTTGTTCCATTGACTTCATAAACAGGAATATGTTTTTCAGTAGCTGCATCAACAGTATTAGGTTCTAATTCTATCATTTTATTTCCACAGCACTCTAAATCATCCTCTTTATCATTAATTACACATTTGATTCTTTCACATTTATCACATTTATAAAATTTAACTTTTTTCATTCTTAGGCTCCTTTTTCACACTATTTAAATAGTATCAAGTATATATCATATTTATTTTAATGGTATATTATCCTTTACAGAATCTGCAAGATTACCCACCAATCCTTTATTTGCAACTCCAGACACTTTAGTATTATTAGCATTTTTCATTTTTGAATTTGACAATCCCTTTTCCTTCTTAACAAAATTATCAACTTTTCTCAAATTTGTCACACTAGTTTTTGTTTCCTTCTCATATGTATGTCTTGCACCTTGATTTCTATATTTCCCATATATGACAGCAAAATAAATTACTCCAGCTAATAATAAAATCCAAGGCCAGTCTTTTTCTGTTCCTCTAGCCATAAAGAAAGCAAAAATTCCAGAAAACAGTTCAACCAATATAGAAATAAAAACTAGTTTAGGCATATGTAAAGGTACACTCCCCATCGTTTCTTTAGTTCTAGCATTAACAGCAACATAGTGTAACAAACTTTTATTTCCTTTTTTCTGTTGATAACTATATAACCATACTGGTAAATAAGCGGACTTCCATTGCTGACCTTTAACATCCAAATCTTCCTTGTCCCATCTTACACCTCTATCGTAAAAACTTAGTGAATTGTTTATAGAAAACCTAACAACGTCTTTTGACTGTTCTCTAACTAAATTACGTAACTGGTCAACATTAGTATCTCTTTTCTCAGAAGTATAACCTTTAATATAATTAGCGTCCCATTTGACACTGTTTTCTGTATCAAATGGCATAATAGAATTAATTATATTGTTTGTTTTATCTTTTGATTGAGTATCTAACTTATCTTTACTAGACTCTACAGTTAAATCATCTATAGTTATGTCAAATTCTCTTTCAACATCATATAAATCTGCATCATAATATGTTCTTCTATTGTCACCTGAACCAACCGTATAACTTCTAGTTTGATGTTCTCCTTGTCCTTTCAAACTTGCATGTGCATTAGCATCAACAATCATATAAGGAAGATAAACTCCCATAATATTATCAGATGTAAATTCTCTTCTAAACACAGGATGAGCAAAGAATTTTCTTTTTCCAACAAATTGGTTAATACTGTCTTGTGCATCCTTTTTGGGAATTTTAAAAGGAAGCACTACATCTGGTACAGCTCCATTAGGTATTTGCTGATTAACCGATAGGGTGTTTCTGCACCAGTGACACCTCGCTTGCGTTGCTTCAGAAGTATCAACTACAACCTCAGCACCACAACTACTGCACTTAAATGTTACCATATCATTTGTATCAGCAATTATATCTTGAGCTCCAGACCCCATTTTTTCACCTTCAAGTTGACTTAAGTCTTTTTCTCCAAAATCAGCTATTTCAGGTTCAAATTCATGTCTACAGAAATTGCATCTTAGTTTTCCATTTTTATTATTTAATGAAATATCAGTTGAACCACACTTTGGACACTTGCTTTGTCCATCTTTAGCCCCTATGTCTGTCTGAATAATTGTTGGTTCATTTTCTTCCATAACAATATTCTCCCTTCTTTAAATTATAACAAAAAGAAATACTTCTTTTTGTTATAATTTAATAATTCACTCTATTTTATTTAAAATAAAAAATTTTCAAAACTAAATTCCAAGCAATTTTGCCTTAGCTTGATCAAATTCTTCTTGCGAAATCACTCCTTGATCAAGTAATTTTTTCATTTTAGCTAACCTTTCATATGGATCCTCTTGCCCTCCTTGAACTTGTTGTTGCATTTGTGGCTCAGCTGCTTGCTGTAGGTCTTCCATTGGTTGAGGGATTACAGGCTGTTGAGGCACTTCTTGATTATTTATTGGTTGTTGACCTTGCTGAACAGGTTGCTGCATTGGTTGTTGACCTTCTTGAACAGGTTGCTGTGCTGCTGGTTGTTGATTAAATGATAAGTTTGGAT
Organism: Clostridia bacterium; assembly: GCA_017510825.1. Taxonomy (GTDB): domain Bacteria; phylum Bacillota; class Clostridia; order TANB77; family CAG-508; genus CAG-793. The sequence continues at coordinate 21,401 of JAFWMA010000022.1, forward strand.
TTGAATATGGTTGTTGAGGTTGTTGCATCGTCCCCATCATTCCTCCCGCTGCTTGAGCTCCCATGCCCATAAAAGCCATTCCGGTTCCTCCACCATTTTCTCCTGCAGATTGCATTCCACGTGCAACAGCTTGTTGTTGGAATGAATTTCCTCTTGCTCCTGAAAGTGCATCAGCTCTCTTAACATCACTTAACAATGCTTTTGTATCTTCATCATACTCAATTGCTTGAATTGCAACTTTTATAATTTCAAGTCCCCTATCTGTTTTCCATTGATATGCATCTTCTACTGCTTGAGATAAGCATTTTGCAAATCCAATTTGGTCTCCTTGAATTTTGTTTATTCTATTTCCTCTAGATGGATCATTTGTATAATTAGAAAATGCTGCTGATAAGCTTCCTACAACTTCATTAAATAATTGTGCTCCAGCATCATTATCCATATCAGCAAAATCAAAGACTTCACCTGAAGTAATATAATTCATTGGTACAAAACCTTTAACAAATAATAAAGGATCAACTATTTTTAAAGTATAAGTTCCTCTTGTAATTGCCCCAGCTTGCCCATTAAGATATGCATCATCCCAATAAATTTCAGATTGTGTTCCAAATCTATTATTTGGTATTTCTTTTAAATTCACATATACTGCAGTTTGTTGAGAACCTGGTTGACCTCCAAATTTGAATCTTTCCCATGTTTGTGTAATTGTTGATGCAATTATTCCATCTCCTGCAAATATTGATTTTGCATTTGGATCATCTGATGAAAAAATAAATCCACCTGGTTCTGTAATTAAACCGGTAACTGCTCCATCTTGTAATGTAATTAATGCAACTCCATCTGGTACTAATATTTTGCTTCCATTAGATATTATTCCTGCAGAACCTTTTGTATTTGACCCACGTCCATTATTTGTTCCTTGTGCTACTGCTGGAAAAACACCTGCTGTAGCTGGTACATTTGGCATTGGCATATAATAATCCTTCCATTGGTCTGCAAATGTGCCTCCTAAAGCTCCTGTAAACGCTTTAATAAATCCCATAATTATTCCTCCATTCTTTATACAATTATTTTATGAAACTATTATATAATTCTTTAACTAAAAAGTCAAAGTTTTTTTTAATTTTAATCTATCATTATTGACTGGTAGTTACAATTAACAGCCTACTTAAAATTATAGATTAGCAAAAAGTAATAATATAAAGTGTAGCACTCCGTATATTGCATACTTCTAATTATCTGCCAATTTTTGTAGCCTTAAAAGGTGTCCGACAACAAAGAATAGCGGAACTTTATATTATTACCTTTTTCTAACTTGATTTAGCTGTGAATAGTAACAGTTTTATAAAAAATTCACCTTTTGTACTTCAAAGCACTAGTAATTATGTAAATTATATGATATAATATAATATATTATGTAAATCTTACATTTTATTAGGGGGTTTTATGAAAATGTTAAAAAAGGTGTCTGCCTTAATAATAGTTGTAACAACTATTTTTTCCAGCACACCTATTTTCGCTACTAATGATGACTCTACTAATAATACAAATGAAATAACCTTTGATAAAAAAATAGGAATAAATGGATTTGTAGACTGTAAATTTGATAATATACAAAATAGTGGAGTATTTAGAGAATACCACAATTTTTCTTCAACTTTTGATTCAAATTCTGGAAAAAGCTATTTTAAATCTAGTTCATATAATTATGATGAATTTTATAAAAATCTTTATATTTCAGGGATTACCATAGTTCCTTGCTTTAAAAATGGAACTGATAAAGATAACAAAGAAAACAAACCTATAAAAAGTGGTGATAATTCTACTAATCCAGAAAGTTATAAAACACATTCAAATGTATTATATAATTACTCAGCTAGATACGGAAATACAATTGTTGATAAAAACAAATTAAACATTACCCAGGGAACTAATCCTATTACAGGCTTAGGATATATTAAATACTACGAAAACTGGAATGAACCAGATAAAACAAAGTTCGGAGATAAAGCTCACTTTAGCCCAGAAGAATTTGCTGCAATGTGCAGCGCTGATTACGATGGACATGAAGGTTCTTTAGGTAATACATATGGAATCAAACAAGCTGATCCATATTCAAAACTTGTTTTAGGAGGGCTATCTTCAAACAATAACCCAATTGATTACTTAAATTCAATAAAAAAATGGTGTGAAGAAAATAGAAATTCTAAAACTCTTCCTTTTGATGTTATAAACTTTCACCACTACTCGGGAGCTAAATCTCCTGAATCTTCAGATTTTATTTCAAAAGCAAATGAAATAATAGATTGGAAAAATGAAAACGCGCCAGACAAAGAAGTATGGATTTCAGAATTTGGATGGGATACTAATATTTCATCTCCAAATAGTGCTCCTTCTGCTGATAGCCAAAGAGATTGGATCATTAGAGAATATTTATTAGCTGATAGAATTGGATTAAATAGAGCTATAGTTAACTCATCTAGAGACAATAGCAATGCAAATAGTAGTTCTCCTTTGTCTACATCTGGTTTAACATCTCAAAAAGGTAAAGAAGAAAGAAAGTCTTCTTGGTATGGAGTTAATACACTAAAAAATACATTGGGTGGATTTATTTTCTCCGGAATAATAAGAGAAGAATCTGATATATACATATATAAATATACCAATCCATTAACCTCAGAAGATTGTTTTGTTCTTTGGTGTCCAACTTCAGATAACAAAAGACTTGATAATTACGAATTAGAAATTGGTGATAATAATGGTGCAAACTTAATTCAACTTCAACCTAACACAGAATATGGAATTTCTTCAGCTTTAACTGTTGAAAATAATACTATTCAAATCAATGTTTCAGAAACACCAACTTTCGTTAAAGTAACACCTAGTGAAAAAACAATCTCTCTAAATACTCCAAAAAGTGAGACATCATTAGATGCTAACAACGTTAATACGCAATATTTAGACAAAAATCAAACCTCAAAAGAGTATTCTCCATCTGAAATAAATGTTTCAGCAACTAACAAAGAATCGAAAAGTTCACTTTCAATAAAAAAAATTGAAAAATTTAGCTCAATAATTTCATTTTTTTCCTTTCTTTGGGCAATGTTTGTATAAGAGCAACAGCAAATATTAGTAGAATTGAAAAAAATAGCATCTAAATAGTACTCGTTTAATTGTTCATCTGCACTAAATTTTATTTCATAAAATTTAGTCTATTTATATAATAGTATAATAGAACTTTCATATTATAATAAAAGCAGCCAATTTTTTATATATAAAATTGGTTGTTTTTGATTGAAAATATTAAAATAATATGCTAAAATTATATGCATAATTTGTCGAAAAAAAATATAATGTGGAGGCATTTATGTTACTTGCTTTAGTTGGAGTTACAGGAGTAGGAAAATCGTATTTCGTAGATCAAATATCTAACAAATTAGATTTTAAAAAAGTTCATACCATTAGAACTCGTCCTGCTAGAGAAGGCGAAAACCCAACCTATTTTATGTCAAATGAAGAGTTAAATAGCTTATTTGATAAAGGAAAAATTGCATATAAGTTCAGCGTTTTTGGTAGTCAATATGGTTATTTAAAAAGTGAAATTTTTTCTGATGATAACATGATTTTTGAAATGCACTATACTACTATATATGATTGGAAAAAAGTAAGACCAGATATTAAAACTATTTATATAATGCCTTCAGATATTGAAATAGCAAAATCTAAAACTAAAGAAAGAAATTTACCTATTTTGAAAGAAATTGAAAGATTAAATGAAATCGACGATCACTATAATAGAATTTTAAAAGACAAGGATTTAAAAAAGCAGTTTGACTATTTGGTTTATAATAACTATGATAAAGAGTCTGAACAAAAGATTTTAAACTTAGTTAACAATTTAATTTAGTTTCATTAGATTTGCATTAAAACTTGAAAAATATCTAATAAAATTATATAATGCGTATAATAATTTGCGGGTATAATTTAGTGGTAGAATGCAATGCTTCCGACCTTGTCGCGCGAGTTCGATTCTCGCTACCCGCTCCATAATTTTAAAAAGGAGATTCTTCATGAGTAAAAAAGTATTAATTTTAACAATTTTAGGAATTTTTGTTACTGCTGGAATTGTATTTGGCATCTATTTCATTGTAAATGATAAACAGAATACGTCTAACGTTGTAGGACAAATAACTCAATATCATACAAGTAATGTACAATCTGGTGGTTATAACTACACATATACATTTTACCCTCATGGAAAGAATAAATATTTTTTAAGAAAAGAACAAATACTTCATGTCGGTATTACAGAACAATATGTAAAGCCTACAGAAGTTTATACCAAGGTAGTAAAAAAATCAGATATGGAAAAAATTCAAGAGGAGCTAAAAAAACAGGATGATGGAAAAAACGAAATAAAATATTATATTAACTACTCAGACATTGGACCAACAGAAAGCAAGTCTTATGAGGAATTTTTAGATAAATTGTTTAAATAGTATATACAAAATCAAAGTGCGATAATTCAGCTGAATTATCGCACTTTTTTTAAATTTGCTTACTTTTCGTAATCGCAATCGCCGATTCTAACAAAGTTCTTGTCTGCCCATGCAGCAACGTGACCGATGATGTGTGCATCTACACCGTACTTTGCAGCACGAATGATGACTTTTTCCGCATCAAGTGTTGAACGAACGTACACTTCCATACCAATACCCATATTAAAGGTTTTATACATGTGGTAATCGTCAATTTTTCTTGCCGACTGAATTGCCTTAAAAATTGGCGGAACCGGAAGCTTGAGTACATCGTCTTTCACATACGTGAGCTTATCACCAAAGTTCAAAGACTTGGTAAGTCCCCCACCAGAACAATGAATAATTCCAGAAACATGGATGTTATCTGCCAGAATATCACGAATAATTGGCAGATAAGTTCTGGTTGGCGAAAGAATTGCCTCCGCAATTGTGAGTGAAGATCCGTCAAGTCTGTCCGTAAGACTATATTCGCCAGTGAACAACTTTTCCGGATCTATGGTACTGTCCATTACCTCAGCATACTCTCTGTAGTATGGACAGAGCAAACTGTTGACAGCAAGTGTAAGTCCATTACTACGAATTCCAGAATTTTCCTTGTCTTCATAAGTTGCCTTACCGTTGGATGCAAGTCCAACGATAATGTCTCTCGGATGAATATTCCTACCGCAGTTTATAACGTCTTCTTTTTTTATCGAAGCAACTGCTGTAACATCAATTCCTACGGTAGTAGTATAGCTGCCAACATCAGCAGTTTCACCACCTGCATTGTATAGATTGATTCCGAGCTCACGCATCTTATCGAAGAAAATTGAATATCCCTGGATAATCTTTGCAAGTGCTTTGTCATCTACTCGACCGGCATTACGTGCAATATGGTTAGAAATAAAGATATCATTAACCACACCAACACACGCCATATCGTCTGTATTCATAACTATAGCATCTTGTGCAAGATCATACAGAAACTTATCCGAAACTCCCTCCTTCAATGCAAGGTAAGCAACATTGCTCTTAGTTCCCACTCCATCAGAGTGAATAACCTGAGCATAGTCTCTTACAATTTCTTCAGGAAATGCCTGGGACATTGGTACTATCTGGCAGAAAGCACCAGGATAGAGCCCCTTATACATTCCCTCGGTTGCCTTGTGAACGCCCTTCTTGGTAGAAGAAACACCCAACTCAGCATACGGATCGCTAGTAAGCCGTTTTCCCATTTGTGAATCCTCCTTCGTAAATTATTAGTCTGAGATTCGCTTACATGTATTGGACCAGCCAAATACCACTGAATTATAGCAAGATACTAGTGCTTTGTCAATTTTTTGAAAGTCAAAATCATAATATTTTATTTGTTACTTGACTATTGTTTATATAACCAGTAGAATATTATTAACCTATTAGTAATATAATAGTTCATAATAATTTTTAAGTATTATATGGAGGAAAACCAATGAAAGCTATAGTTTGTGAAATGTGCGGATCAAATGATATTATAAAAATTAACGGAGAGTATCAATGTCAGCATTGTAAAACAAAATACTCCGTTGAAGAAGCAAAAAAGCTTATAATAGAAGGAACTGTTGACGTAAAAGGAACAGTACAAATTGATGATTCAAATAAAATAGATAAATATCAAAAATTAGCATCTAGAGCTTTTGAAAATGAACAATACGAACAAGCTGGCGAATACTACAGTAAACTATTAGAAATAGAACCAGAAAATTGGTTATACATAATCAGAAAAGGAATCTGTTCGTCAAAGAATTCTTCACTTCGTGAATTCAAAGTAGACGATATTGTTAAAGCTTGTAAAGATGCTCTAACCCTTCTTGAAGAAAATAAAGAAAAAAAGGAATTACAGGATATTTACTATCAAATGGCTAGCGAAATAAACGATATAGCTATTAGTTTCCGTCGACTAGCAGCTAGTGATTATAACAAGCATTGGGAATCTCAAGGCTCTGCTCCCGAATATTGGGAAAGATTAATGAAATGTGTTTCTTGCGAAGAATACGCTATGTCATTATTAAACGATTTTATAAAAACCGAAGTACGAGAATTTGAGCTATTTAAGATGATATTAAAAAATGTTATTTTTTGGTATACTGAAATATGCGCCACACGTAGATATAAAACTGGGGATAATCAGTATGGTGCAACGTATAATAATATTTCATACAAAGACAGTTTAAGACAACCTATTTTAGCTAAATATGACAAGTATGTTGCCTTTTTAAAACAATATGATCCTCAATATGTAGCACCAAAAATTGCAAGAGCAGGCTCTGGATGCTATGTGGCTACATGTGTTTATGGTTCGTATGATTGCCCTGAAGTATGGATTTTACGAAGATATAGAGATTATAAATTACATACAATTTGGTACGGTAGATTATTTATTAAAATCTATTATGCAATAAGCCCTACAATTGTTAAATACTTTGGAAATACATCGTGGTTTCATAAGATTTTTAAAACTAAACTAGATAAAAAGATTAAAAAACTAAAGTTAAAAGGATATTCATCTACACCTTATAAAGATTTATATTAAAAAAGAGGAGTTTCAAAAACTCCTCTTTTTTTAATTAGAACCGTAATTTCTAGAATTTTTATGCCATAATGCTCTGTCCCTTCTGGCACAATCTAGTATGTTCCCAATGAATTTGGTATTCCTAAATATGGACATGGATTTACTTGGTTATACATTCCGTTTAGACAAACTTCGAAATGTAAGTGTGCTCCTTCTGCTGCACCTGACGAACCTGCATACATTATAACTGAACCTGTTGACACTTCAGATCCTACTTTTATTCCAGATGCTATTGAACTTGCATGTGCGTATCTTGTATAAACAGCATTTCCATTACTATCTTTTCCATGATATATTACAACATACAATCCCCAGCCACCGCCGTATCCACTATAATTAACGTATACAACAGTTCCAGATTGAGCTGCATATATTGGCGTTCCTGTTGGTGCATATATATCTACACCTTTATGTTTTGTGCCATAATATCCAACTGTATCATCTCTACCATTTGGAGCATAAATAGAATTTACTTTTCTTGTAATTCTAGTTGGCCATGCCATACTTCCTGATGCGGTATGACTACTAGAAGATGATGATGAAGAAGACGATGACGAACTTGAACTTGATGTACTGCTTCTACTGCTTGTACTAGAACTTGATGTAGATGTTGATGCATTTCTTGCAGCCGTTCTTTTACGCTCTTCTTCTAATCTCTTTTGCTCTTCTTTCACGGCTGAATTTATTTTCGCTATTTCGTTTTCTTTTTCCTGAACTTCTGCTTGTGCAGCTTGCTCTTCTGTTGATAAGGATTTTACCTTTTCTTCTCTTTCAGCTTTTTGCGACTGCAGCTCTGTTTGTTTACTCTCAACTTCTTCTTTAGATTCTTCTAACTGAGTTTTAGATTCCTCAAGCTCAGCTTTTGTATTCTTTACTTCATCAATCAAATTATTATCATATTCTGCAATTTGTTTTATTAAATCATAGTTAGAAACAAATTTAAAAAATCCACCAGAAAACAAAGCTTCTAAGTATGTATTACCTCCGTTCATATAAGTAACCGATAATCTTTCATCTAATAATTTTTGCTTTACACTAAGCTCATCTTCTTTTTGTGATATAGATGTATTTAAATTCTCTATATTATCCTCTAAGTCACTAAGTTTAGCCTGCGTTTCATATATTGAATCATTCAATGATTCAACTTCTTGTTGAACACTCTTCTTTTCGTTTGTTATTTGATTAAGCTCTTGCTGAGATTTATTTTTTTCTTGTTCAGCAGCTTTCTTTTGTTCTTCCAGTTGTGTAGCGAATGAATTTATACTCATTCCAAAAAATAAAAACGATAAAACCAAAATTGACGCGATTATTTTTTTTACCATAATACTACCTCTTTTGTAACAATTTTTTTAATTATATATCTTTGTAAAATTTCGTACAAGTATTTTCACAGTATTATCACATTTTTTTGAGTCAAGAAGGACTAATTCTTTGCCATCTTCAACAAAAAAAGGACGAGACAAAAGGGACGTACAGATTTGTTTCTGAAACAAATCTGTACGTCCCTTTTGTCTCGTCCCTCCTGGCACACTAGCACTCAAACTGAGAATTGTATAGCTCTGCATAAAAACCATTATTGCTTAACAATTCATCATGGTTTCCTTGCTCCACTATATTCCCATCTTTCATTACTAATATTAAATCTGCATTTTTTATCGTTGACAACCTATGTGCAATTATGAATGAGGTTCTACCTTTTGTTAATTTGTCCATAGCTTGTTGGACAAGCTCCTCTGTTCTTGTATCAACATTAGATGTAGCTTCATCTAATATTAGGAATGGAGATTCTTCAACCATACCTCTAGCTATTGTTAACAACTGTCTTTGTCCTGATGATACACTATCGTTATCCGATATTATAGAATCATATCCTGATGGAAGTGTTTTTATAAAATGATGAAGTCCAACTTCTTTACATACTTCTTTAACCCTTTCATCCGATACATTTTCCCTATTATATATGATATTTTCTTTTATCGTTCCATTAAATAACCATGTATCTTGTAAAACCATAGTAAATAATTCATGAATATTTTCTCTTGAAAGTTCTTTGGTAGATACTCCATCTATTTTGATGTCACCTGAATTTATTTCGTAAAACTTCATTAGTAAGTTTACCATTGTAGTTTTACCAGCACCAGTTGGCCCAACAATAGCAACTTTCTGCCCTGCTTTAGCTTTAGCTGTAAAATTATTAATAGTCGGCTTATCATTATTATCATATTGAAAAACTATATTGTTAAATTCAATATCACCTTTAACTTTACTTTTATCTAATACATTTTTGATTCCATCTTGATTGCTCATTTCTTCTTCGTCTAAGAATTCAAATACTCTTTCACTTGCAGCCGCTGTTGATTGAAGTGCCGTCATAGCTTGAGCTATTTGAGATAATGGAGATGTGAACAACCTTACATAAGTGATAAATGCAACAATAACACCGAATGAAATAATGTTATTCATTGTAAGTAGTGCACCCACTATACAAACTGCAACATATCCAAAGTTTCCAATAAATCCCATCATTGGAGGCATTAATCCAGATAAAAATTGGCTTTTCTTATTGCTATCTGCAACTTTTTTGTTTAATTCGTCAAAGTTTTTATCCGCTTCTTTCTTTCCGTTATAGGCTTTAACGACATTTAGCCCTGAATAAATTTCTTCAATATGAGCATTTAATTTACCAAGTTCAGTTTGTCTTGCTACGAAATATTTCTGAGAATTTTTCAATATAAAAATCATACCCAAGAAACCAATAAAACTTGATACTATAGCTGTAATTGCCATTACCCAATTAGTCCAAAACATCATAATAATTGTTCCAACGAATAATGTGACTGAACTAACTAAAGTACCTAATGATTGATTCATCGACTGAGCAATAGTATCTACATCATTTGTAACCCTTGACAAAATATCTCCGGTCTGATGTCTATCAAAATACTTTAGTGGTAATTTATTTATTTTTTTAGAAATTCTCTCCCTTAAATCCTTGGCAAATCTATTTGAAATATTCGTTAAAATTATGGCTTGTGTATATGAACAAAGAGCACTGCTTACATATATTATAATTAATGTGATTGCAATTTTATTTAGCACTTCCCAGTTCATAGCAGGTAAGAGTAATCCTCTAGATATTTCATCTGTTAAATTTGATAGTTTATCTGGTGCACTTATTGACAAAACGGCACTTACCGCAGCCAAAATTAATGCCAAAATCAAGCCAATTTCATATCTTCTTTTATTACGTTCATTAGATTTTTGTAAATTATCTTTTTCAATATATACTCTTCTTCTAAATAATCTTGTGGCTCCAAGTTCAGAAAACAGTCTCTTCATTGCTCCTTTGAAATCTTTAGCCTTTTCTCCAGCACCTCTCATTCCACGAGGTCCGCCCATAACCCTTCCCCTATGGGGTCTTGAAAAATTATCATTTGCCATAGCTATACCTCCTGAATTCCAAGCTCTTTCTCAGATAATTGAGAAGTTGCTATTTCTTTATACACTTCACATGTTTTAAGTAGTTCCTTGTGAGTGCCCATTCCAACCATTTTACCATTGTCTAAAACTATAATTTTATCACTATTCATTATGGTTCCAACCCTTTGTGCTACAATTAGATTTGTACTATCACCAGTATACTTTTTAAGCTCTTTTCTTAAAATGGCATCTGTTTTATAATCTAAAGCTGAAAAACTATCATCAAAAATATATATTTCTGGGTTTCTTGCAATAGCTCTAGCAATAGCCAATCTTTGTTTTTGACCACCTGAAATATTCGTACCACCAGAAGCAATATGTGTATCGTATTTTTCATCCATTTTCTCAACAAAATCTTTTGCTTGAGCAATTTCAATTGCTTCTTTTATTTTATTTTCAGCTATTTCTCCCTTTCCATTATCTCCATATGATACGTTAGATTTTACTGTTCCATCAAACATTACAGCTTTTTGAGGAACATATCCTATTTTATTATTTAAAAATTCTTGTTTATACTCTTTAACATTAACCCCATCTATTAATACTTCTCCATCTGTTACATCATAAAATCTAGGTACTAAATTAATAAGTGTAGATTTTCCACTTCCCGTTGATCCTATAAAAGCTACCGTTTCACCTTTATTAGCTTTAAATGATATGTCTTTTAGTAAGTATTCCTCAGCATCTGGATATTTAAAAGAGACATTTCTAAACTCAACCGTACCAACCTCTTTAGTTGTATCTTTATCAATATTTCCATCTTTTATTGTTATTTCAGTATCCATTACTTCATTAATACGCTTTGCAGAAACTTGCGCACGAGGTAACATCATAAAAATTAGTGCAAGCATTAAAAAAGATATAATTACTTGCATTGCATAAGAGCTAAATACAACCATGTCACCAAATAAGCTTATTTTGCTTGTAATATCAGCATCCTGAATTAAATGAGCTCCAATATAATATATTACAAGCGTTAAAGCGTAAAGAACTAAATACATTAAAGGTTGCATTATTGCAAATTTCTTTTGATTGAATAACTGTTGATTTGTTAGATTTTTATTTACATCTTCAAATTTATTTTCTTGAAAATTTTCAGCGTTAAATGCCCTTACAACTCTTATTCCGGTTAAATTTTCACGAGTTACACCATTTAGCTTATCTGTTAGCTTTTGAACAATTTTAAATCTTGGAATAACGATTATTGTAAGTATTCCAACTACACTGAGTAGAATAACTACACAAACCGCTGTAGCAGCACTCCATTGCCAGCTCTTATTTAGTATTTTTGTAACAGCCCAAATTGCAGTTATTGGTGCCTTTAACATAAGCTGTAGTCCCATTGCTATAAGCATTTCTATTTGAGTTATATCATTTGTAGTTCTCGTAATTAAACTGCTTGTTGAAAATTGCTTTACTTCGTTCATCGCTAAATTTTCAACTTTATCGAATAACTTTTTTCTTACCTTCATCGAAAAATTAGCAGAAACAGAAGCTATAATATATCCAACTATTACAGCTAGAATGAAACTTCCAAAAGCACAGGCAAGCATAAATCTACCATTTTTTAAAATTTCTCCCATATTGTTTCCCGCAGATTTAACAAGAACTGTAACCTTGGACATATAATCTGGCATTTTTAGTTCAAGCCATACCTGCCCAAACACAAGCAATACACAAGCTAAACCTAACAACCATTCTTTTTTACTTAAATTCTTTAACAACTTTATCATGTATTTAATCCTCTCTGTCATTGTTTTCTTATTTTCTGTGCAATGTTTTTTATACTATAGGAAAGTTCCAGTTTACTATAGTATAAAAAAAGATTAACTAAAAAGTTAGCTAATCTTTTAATTATTATTTAAATTATATTTTCTAAATACAATTGCTCTTTTTAGTTAGTTATTATTTTCTAGGTAACATACTAAGTACTTTTCCTGCGAAGTCTCCAAAGTTTTGAGATTGAATTATAACCTTTCCAGGACCAGTTAATTTAGTTAAGAACATTCCTTCTCCTCCTAAAAGTATGTTTCCAACACCTTTTACCATTTCAATTTCATAAGAAACAGATGATTCAAATCCAACAACATTACCAGTATCAACCTTTAAAACTTCTCCAGGTTCAAGTTTCTTTATAATAGGATCTCCATCAACTTCTAAGAATAAAGTACCAGTTCCCATAGCCTGTTGCAAAATAAATCCTTCTCCACCAAATAATCCTGCTGAAAATCTTTTAGTAAAAGCAATTTTAACATCAACTGTAGGTTGTGCACAAAGGAATGCTCCTTTTTGTAACATAAAACCATTTGGATGTTTTTCCATATTGATTGCCACAATATCTCCTGGAACTGTGGTTGCAAATGCAATTTTAGCTCCATCAACTTCTGAAGTATATGTATTCATAAAAATTGACTCACCAGCAAACATTCTTCCAAGGCTTTTCATAACACCGCCTCTAGCGTTTGTTTTCATTGTTATTCCATTTGTTTGCCAAGACATTCCACCTTTTTGTGAATACATAGCCTCACCTTTATTTAGTGTAATTTCAACTGTTGGTACTGTTTTACCTATTAACGTATAATCCATATTTTTTCTCCTCTCTTCTTTTGTCTTAATCATAGAAAGTATATCATTACAATCTTATATAGTCAATTATTGCAAAAAAGTAAATTTATTACCTTCCTTTGAAATAATGCCTTCATCCTTTAAATTCTTTATTTCTCGCATCATGGCACTTCTATCAACACTAAGGAAATCTGCAAAATCTGTTAAAGAAAACGGAATTGTAACATTTTTTGAATTGTTCTTTGTAGATAGAATCGATAAATATCCAAGAATTTTTTCTCTTGTAGTTCTTTGAGTAACAACTTCAATTCTAGTATTTAAGTCAATAACTTTATTTGTTAACATTTTTAGCAAATTTTCTGATAAAGTATTGTGAAACTTGCAACTTTCTTTGCATTTTTTAAAAATATTGTCGTATGAGAAAATTAAAACCTCACAGTTTCTTTTTGCCTCTACCGACAACTCATTATTAACTGTAACATTATAAAAACATTCTCCAAATATACTATTAGGAACAAAGTGTTCTATTATTGATCTTCCCCCATTTAAATCATACCTAACTAAATCTGCCTCCCCAGATAACAGAATGCAAATTTGATTTCTCTTTTGAATATATGTTGTAATGACCTGATTTTTCGTAAAGTACTTCTTTTGAACACAGCTACATGATATTGAAAAATCATTTAAAAACGCTTCAGTATTTAGCTTGGTATTCATACAAAATCATTCTCCTTCTACATATATTTCATCCTCAAAAAAGTAAAATTTCTTTTTTATAGTTCAAATTATACAATATTTCAGTTGCAAATACAACGAACTAGCGTAATAAAAATGTAATATTTTTGCATTCCCCTAAAAAATTGCTTTTCAAAATAAAAAATTTTTTTAATTCTAAATTGGTGCTTTTGCAACAGAAAAGTAGATTTTATGCTGTATAATTATCTCATACAAAACGAAGGAGGTACTTATAATGAAAGTAGTAAAGAAAGACGGAAGAATAGTTAGTTATGACAGACAAAAGATTGTTGCAACAATCGAGAATGCAAACCAAGAGGTTGCAGTTGAGAACAGAGCAAGCAAGGCTGAAATTAAAAGTATTCTTGCTTACATTGAAGATTTAAACAAAAACAGAATATTAGTTGAAGACATACAAGAAATAGTTGAATCTAAATTAAACGAATTTAATAAAGTAGAACTTGCAGATAGATACACTAATTTTAAATGTGATAGTACTCCTTCAGAAAGTAATACTACAAAAAACAATACTATCTTGGGAATTATGCTTAACGAAACAAGCCGTATTCCTGTAGAGAATATGTAAGATTCTTAACATATAAATGATTCATATTAACACAAAAGCGGGCAATTTTAAATTGCTCGCTTTTTTTTATTAAAATCTTATACATAAATTAGTTTATAGCTTCCATTATTTCACTTTTTGAAGTTACACCTGTGAAAATTTTATAAACCTCTCCGTTTTTGAATATAATAATTGTTGGAATACTCATAATTCCGTATTTTTCAGCCACACCTGAATTTTCATCTACATTAACCTTTCCAACAATTGCTTTCCCCTCTAATTCTTCTGCTACATTTTCAATTATTGGGGACATCATTTTACATGGTCCACACCAATCTGCATAAAAATCCACAACTACATTTTTGCTAGATCTTAATACTTGGTTCTCAAAATTATCATCTGTTAATTTTAATACACTCATTTTCGTTCCTCCTTATTCTTTTACATATTTTGCAGCCGACATTCCAGCTATTGCACCTTCGTAAGTAGCCTTACAAATTTGATATAAACCGCCAGATACATTTCCAGCAGAATACAATCCTTCAATATTTGTTTGCATATTTTTATCTGCTATAATCGAATCTCCATTTAACGCAATTCCAATTTTCTTAGCAAAATCTACTCCACTTGCTTCGCCAATTGCAATAAAAACACCATCTACTTGCATTGTAGATTCATCTTCAAATTTAATTTGTTCAATCTTAGTGTTTCCAGTAAATTCTTTTATCTTTTTTTCATCAATTTTAATTTGATTGTTTTCTGAATCTTTTAATTCAAATTTAGCAGCTTGTCCATTTGTAAGTATCGTAACAGAATTTACAATATTCTTTAGCTCTTCAGCCTCTCTACAAGCATAATTTCCTTCGCCTATAACGACAACGTTTTTGTTTCTGAAAAAGAAACCATCACAAATAGCACAGTAACTTACACCTCTTCCTTCAAACTCATTTATACCTGGTATATTTGGCTTTAATTTCTTGTTACCTGTTGCAATTATCACTGTTTTAGAACAATATCTATCATTTTCAGTTTCAACACAAAATATATTTTCTTCTTTATTTAAATCTAATACTTCTTCCTTTTTAACTTCAATACCAATATTTATAGCTTGCTGTATTCCAGCATCATACAATTTTTTTCCACTTATACCATCAGCAAATCCATAATAATTTTCTATTCTTTCTGCCTTTTCAAGTTCAGAATCACCATAGTATAAAATTAAGACATTAGCTCCAGCTCTTTTTGCGTACAATCCTGCAGAGATACCCGCAGGACCTGCTCCGATAATTAAAACATCATACATATTTTTCCCCTTTCATTCTTATTATGTCCAATAAGAATATTTTATTTCATTCAAAAGTGTAATTTAAAATAAGAAAAATCTTAATCACTAAAATCATTATCTAAAACAATAGAATATGAATACTCTGGATGTTTTTGTTTTATTTTATCTTTTATACTTTCCTTTATTTCTTTTGGATTTTTTGCAGAGAAATCAATAATAATGTCGAATGATACATTTTTATTTTCTTCATCTAAATAAAATCCATGTAACTGTATAACTTCTGGAAACTCTTTTAGTACCTCTTTTATTGTTTTTTCAATTTCAATCGCTTCCTTATCAGAATTATTTGAAGCATATATGCCAATCGTAAGTATGATTCCAAATTTTGAGAAAATTTCTTTTTGTATTTTTTTTGAAAGTCCATGAATTTTTTTGGCTGTCATATTTTCATCAATTTGTATGTTCGTTGCTCCAATAATTCTTGATGGACCATAACTATGTAATATTAAGTCATAAGTTCCTTCAACCTCATCGTAAGAATTGATAAATTCTTTTATCTTCTTTGATAATTCACTATCTGCCCTTACACCAATTATCGTATTTGAAGTCTCTTTTAGAATTTCGACACCAGATTTTATTATTAAAACTGATATCAATAATCCTAAATATCCTTCAATACTAAATCCCCACAAAATGCAAATAATACCCGCAATTAACGTTGAAAAAGATACTATAGCATCGAAGAAGGCATCTGTTCCAGATGCAATTAGGCTTTGCGAATCTATTCTTTTACCAGTATTTTTGACATATCTACCAAGAAATAGTTTTACCAAAACAGCTACTCCAACAATAACAAGAGATACAATAGAATATTCTGGCTTTACAGGTGATATTATTTTTTCAACTGATTCCTTAAGCGATGTTAGTCCTGCAAACAATATAATCAAAGCAATTATAACAGAAGCAATATATTCAATTCTTCCATGCCCATAGGGATGCTCCCTATCCGGGGCTTTACCAGCAAGCTTTGTACCTATAATTGTTATAATAGAAGAAATAGCATCGCTGAAATTGTTTACAGCATCTAATACAATGGCAATAGAGCCAACTATTAATCCTATTATAGCTTTAAATATTACTAATATAATATTTGTTATAATAGCCTTTATACTTACATTTATTATTACTTTTGATCTATCCATATATAACTCCTTTTATAATTTTGTTTTTTATTCTTCATCCATCAGAGCTTTAATAGCTTTCTTGTAAATATTTTTTGCAATTTCATATCCACCCTCTACTTGGTCTATAAAATTATTTGTCATAACTCCACTGTTTATCTCCATAGTGAATAACTTTTTATCAATAGTTTTTATAATATCTATACTTCCAAAGTTTACTCCAATTTTATTTGATATTTTTTCTGCTAATTCTGAAATGTTTTTTCTATCTTCATCCAGTATTTCAAAACTAACTTTTGCTCCATTTGAAAGGTTGTATCTCCAATCATATTCATACACTTCTCCATCTTTTAAAACAAATTCTGAATTTTCTTCATTGTAATTTTTAAAATATTGAGGATTAAAATTTTGAAGAAGATCTTTTATTGTGCTCTTTCCATTTCCAATAACCACTGCCCTAATCTTTTTATATAAAAGTTCAACTTTTCCGTTTAAAACAATAGCTCTGTACTCATTCTCGATATTATAAAATGGACACAAACTTAACGAATGATATCTTTTAATGAGCATTTCATATTGTTTCCTTAAATCTTCTTTATTTGTAAGGTGGATAACTTGAGCGCCACAAGTTCCACCGTTTATTTTTAATACAACATCTTTATTATATTTGTAAAATAATTGTTCTAAATAGTCAAAATTATTGCAATCTATTGCATAATTATTTTTATTACTTGGACTATACACGATATTGTGCTCTATAACAGGAACATCAATACTTTTTAATACTTCGTAAGTTGCATATTTATCATCAAGTACATTTCCTAGAGCATGACTGTTTAAATCAAATTTGAAACCTGAAATAAATTTTCTATTTTCATTTTTTTCAAGCATAATAATCCAATCTTTTGATAAAAATTTATAATTTATACTTAGATCATAACATATATCTTCTATAATTTTTTTGAATACTTCATTCATCTACACAAGTTCCCCCCTAATCAGCACTTGGTAATTCTTTATTATCTCTTAAATGTCTTTGCTCTATTCTCTCCTGTAATGTATTAAGCTTTCTTGCTTCATTTTCTTTTATTTGCGAAAAATAAGATTTTATAAACATTCTTACCATTTCGGAAATTGTTTTCTTATCATCGTCGTCAACATTTCTATATGCCCTAATTAGCTCTGGCGCTTTCTTTATTAAATTAGCCTTCATGTCTATTGTAGAAGTTACATCCACTGCATATAATAAATCGAAAATTTGGTCAAAAAACATTTTTCTTTGCTCTGGCATTGTATTTTCAAGCCATTCCGTTAAAGCTCCATTTATTAATTCGCTTGAATCTGTTACTTCATCAACTATAACAGTATTATCCTTAACAATCTGCCATGAGTATATATCATGTTGATAAATACCTTTTTCAACACTATAAACAACTGTACATTTTTCTTTGTGATCAAGCAATCTTCCTATTACAGAATCTTGTGGAATATACGTTGAAACTTTATTCCATATGTCACTATTTTCAAACTTTTTTAGAACACTTTTACAAAATCCTGGTCCGTCAAAATTATCTATAGAAATAATACGGTTATGTAAATCCTCAACTGTTGCAATAGCTGAATAAATAGCAACATTTCCTCCCTTTGAATGGCCACCAATTCTAGCATTTTTATTTTTGTATTTAGTCATTATTTTTTTAACATATTCTACCCCATCCATCTGTGCTGGAACATTTTCTAGAAACGCTAAATTAAAATCTTCTTTCCATCCATTTATGGTTTTATCTGTACCTTCGAACGATACATACATTTCTTTGCTTGAAATATGAATAGTTATTGCTCCAAATTGTTTTTCCGTTGATATATCGCTTTTCTCAATAAAATCTGTTACTAACATATCTTTAAATCTATTACTTTTTCCTAAACATTTTATTAATGACATGTCCCCATTGTATTTAAAATCTTCATTTTTAAATACACTCATTTTTTTTGAAATAGATTCTATTGTTTCTTCTGGTTTTATATCTATTCTTTCAAATATTAAATATGAAAATCTTGCCAAAATCATGCTATCAACAACATTAAATGGATATTCTTTACTTACTGGCAAATCACCTCTCCAAATTAAATAATCAACAATATTTGACATATAAACACCTCAAATTTACATTTATATACTATTTTCTTAAAATTATTAAAAAGAGTATATCTCTTTAACATAAAAAAATCAATATAATAAATGTACGTGAACACAAAAATAGCCAGATAGCATTCTATAAAAAATAAAACACTACCCAGCTATTTTGATCTTTTTTTTTGCATTTTGTCATCTTGTTATCTAATTAGACTAAGATTTAAGCTACACTTCACCTGAATCTGTTGAAGTCTATTGTATTGAGCCTGATGTTGTATAGCAACCAAGTTTTAATAAAATGATTTTTGCTTCGATTGATCTTTCATTGTCATTTCCTTGCTTTCTACGTAGTCATACTCAATACAGGGCTAATTATATCATATTTTCGATATTATGTCAAATGCCTTGCCTAATCTCTACGTCTTGAATTTATAATCAATAACAATCTAACTATTTGTAATACAGCACTAGCCACACCAGCTACATAAGTTAAGGCAGCAGACACAAGCATTTTTCTTCCACCTTTGTATTCATCAGGTGTTAGTATGCCAAGCTCTTTTATTTGCTTTAAAGCTCTATTTGAAGCATTAAACTCTACTGGCAAAGTAACTAATTGGAATATTAAAATTATTAATTCCATTGCTATACCAATTCGTATTAAACCAATCATAGACATGAATAAACCAATAACCACAGCAAAATATCCTGCATAAGAAGCAAAGTTTACAAGTGGAATCATGGTTCTTCTTATTTTTAAGAACAAATATCCATTCTTATCCTGAATTGCATGTCCACATTCATGAGCAGCAACAGCAACTGCAGCAATAGAATCTTTATCATAAATACCTTCGGATAAATTTACTGTTTTGTTTTTAGGATTATAATTATCTGTAAGCTTACCTCTTACAGCATTTATTACAACATTTTGTAAGCCATTTGCATCTAATATTTTTCTTGCTGCTTCACTACCAGTAGTTGCATTAGTATTATATTTTTTTGAATATTTTTTATAATTATGGTTTATATAAAACTGCGCAAATAAAGATATTACAAGTGCAAGAATTATACATCCCCATTCTAATACATAATAGTCCATTAAAAACTCCTCGCTTTTTGTATAGTATTCTTTACTTTCGAATACACTTATATACATTTTGCAAATTTATTTTCCAAATATTCCTTTTAACTTGTCTCCAAAGTTATCAACGTTTACTTTAGCTTTTACTGTATTTATTACACCATTAATTTGGTCGTCTGGTAGATCAACGCCTATAACGCTCTCTACAGCTTGTACAGGATTTTCTTGAAATTTTTTTGCAAAATCTCCATCATTCTTTACTTTGTTAACAATTTCCTCAACCTTATTTTTTAAATCATCCATAATAATTCCATCCTTTCTATCGGTATGCTTACTAAAAACTACTTTTAGCAAATCAATTCCCTGTAAATTACTTACTATTATATTATTAAATAGAAAAAAATCAAGAAAAATTTAGTTGAATTAACTAAAAATGCCCTATTCATTTGATTTTCTTGCTCTAGTGTGTTATAATTATGACTAGGTTATTATTTTGCAAAATCTACAGAATTTTTTACAATATAAAATTTTCTAAAGATTTTCTAACTAATACCCACCTTAATCAAAGTGCTTCGTTGATTGTAGGTGAAGAAACCCGCCTGGCTGCTACATAAATAGAGCACATAAAACAATGTAACAGCCCTGACAAAAAAAGGAGGATTATATGGAACATCCTATTCCTATATCCGTTGCAATAAGCAACATCGTCAGTAAAACCCTACGAAACCTGATTTCCCAAATAGATACTAGCCAAGATTGTAATGCAGTACTGGAAGTAATTCCTCTAACTGAGAAAGATCAAATTCTGCTAAAAATGTGGGGAACAGGTACAACGGCGGAAACAATTGTTAACATTACAATAAAACAAATCGAATATGTTAGCAATTGTTGCATGCGGGAGCTGTGCCCCTTCAAACAGGAAAAGCCCAAAGATGAACGGGCATACACAGCAATGAAGTTCATCATCTAAAAAAATATGCAACGGTCTTTCGACCGTTGCATATTTTTTATTCCCACTCTATTGTAGCTGGTGGTTTTCCTGTTATATCATAAACAACTCTGTTTACATGTTTTACTTCATTTACAATTCTTGCTGAAACTGTTTCTAATATCTCATTAGGTAGTTTTGTCCATTCAGCTGTCATAAAATCTGAAGTTGTTACAGCTCTTAAAGCTATAGTATAATCGTAAGTTCTTTCATCTCCCATAACACCAACAGATTTCAAATTTGTTAAAACTGCAAAATATTGGTTAGTTTTTCTATCCCAACCAGCCTTTGCAACTTCTTCTCTAAATATAGCATCTGCATCTTTTAATATCGTAAGCTTATCTTCTGTTATATCACCTATAACACGAATAGCTAAGCCTGGTCCAGGGAATGGTTGACGATAAACTAAAAATTCTGGAAGTCCTAGCTCTACACCGACTTTTCTTACTTCATCTTTAAATAAATCTCGTAATGGCTCAACGATTTCTTTAAAGTCTACGTATTCTGGAAGGCCCCCAACATTGTGATGACTCTTAATTTTAGCTCCAGCCCCTAATCCACTTTCAATAACATCTGGATAGATTGTTCCTTGAACTAAGTAATCAACAGTTCCTATTTTTTTAGCTTCTTCTTCGAATACACGAATGAATTCTTCACCAATTATTTTTCTTTTTTGTTCAGGATCAGTTACACCTGCTAATTTTCCTAAAAATCTTTCTCTAGCATCAACTTTAACGAAGTTAACATCAAAGTGCTTTGTAAACACTTCTTCAACTTCTTCAGCTTCATTTTTTCTAAGTAATCCATGATCAACAAATATACATGTTAAATTTTTACCAATTGCTTTGTTTATTAAAGCTGCTGCCACTGATGAATCAACCCCACCAGATAAAGCACATAAAGCTTTTTTATCTCCAATTTTTTCTCTAATTGCTTTTACTGTTTCTTCAGCAAAAGAGCTCATTTTCCATGTTCCGCTACAACCACAAACATTATAAACAAAGTTTCTTATTATCTCTGTTCCATTATTTGTATGATTTACTTCTGGATGGAATTGAATTCCATAGAAATTCTTTTCTGTGTTTTGCATAGCAGCATTTGGGCAATGATCTGTTGAACCAATATTTTCAAATCCTGTTGGTAATGTTTCAACAAAATCTGTATGACTCATTAAACAATCATTTGAATCTCCAAATCCGTTAAATAATTTAGAGCCATTATTAATCTTAACACTTGTAACGCCATATTCTCTTTTATCTGCTCTTTGAACTTTTCCACCAAGCATATGTGTCATAAGTTGCATTCCATAGCAAATTCCTAATACTGGAATTCCTAAATTAAATATTTCTTCATCTACACGTGGAGCACCTTCTGCATATACACTTGCTGGTCCTCCAGTAAATATAATTCCTTTTGGATTCTTTTCTTTAATTTTTTCTATTGGTGTACTAAATGGTACGATTTCTGAATATACATTACATTCACGTACACGTCTTGCGATTAATTGATTATATTGACCATAGAAGTCAATTATTAAAATTAATTCTTTATTATCCATTTTATATCCTTTCAATTTTTATTCGCTAATTAAAGCAATAGTTATTATATCATTTCTGTTTACCAATATAGTTTCAACATTTTCATATTGAGAATCAACCTTGCGAAGCATTTTTCCCCAATTAATTTTATCTTTTGATATTTGTGCATTTGAAACTTTTATAAATTCATCATCAAAGTCAGTTATTGTTCCATTGATACTTACAACACTTGATACTGCTCCAGCAATTGCATAAGCAGCAACTCCTGAATTTGAACTTACTAGCATCTTTACGTTTTTATTTCTAAACTCTCCTAATAACATACCGTTTCTCCTATCTTTCTAAAATATATCTACTACTTAAAGACAACGGGACGGAGCTTTTGTCTATTAAATTCGTCCATCTGTCTTAATTCACTTCTCTGTCTTTATTAATCAGCTGAAATTGAAATAATTGATTTTTTATTTAAATATATTTCATTATGCTTTTCAAGTATTGGGTTATCTCCAGCTACGTTCATATATAATAATTGCGCATTTATAATCCCAACAAATTCCTCATCAAAATCTGAAAGAATTCCGGACGCAATTACAATTCCAGAAGTTGCAATAGTTTTAGCTAATCCTCCAGCTGTCGTTATTCCAGCTCCAACTCCTGAATTTGAGCCTACTATCAATTTTACTTGCTTGTTCTTTAATTTATCTAACATATTGAATTTCTCCTTTCTTACTTGAAATTAGTACGTTGACGAAAACTACTAAGCCGCCAATTTTCTTATTTCCTTGCATTTTATAGGATTTCTTTGTGAGATGTTTTAACATTTTAGTCTTGTGTTGTTACTTCTTTTAGCATTACGTCGTGCGCACTACCTTCTTTGATGCTAATATTTGAAACCATTGTTAATCTTGCTTTTTCATGTAGCTCTGGTATTGTTATTGATCCACAGTTACACATTGTTGATTTTATCTTAGCTACGGTTACAGCTAAGTTATCTTTTAATGGTCCTGCATATGGTATGTATGAATCTACACCTTCTTCGAAGCTAAGCTTATTCTTTCCCTTTTCTCCAAGGTCATATCTTTGCCAGTTTCTTGCACGGTTTGATCCCTCTCCCCAATACTCTTTAACAAAGTTTCCACCAATTTTTACTTTTCTTGTTGGGCTCTCGTCAAATCTAGCAAAGTATCTTCCCATCATTACAAAATCTGCTCCCATAGCTAAAGATAATGTAATATGGTAATCATGTACTATTCCACCATCTGAACATACTGGAATGTAAATTCCTGTCCTTTCAAAATATTCATTTCTTGCTTCTACTACATCCATAAGAGCACTTGCTTGTCCACGTCCAATTCCTTTTGTCTCACGAGTAATACAAATTGAACCTCCACCAACACCAACTTTAATAAAGTCAGCACCAGCTTCTGCTAA
>JAFWMA010000002.1 GCA_017510825.1 Clostridia bacterium
CCTCATAACCCGAAGGTCGTAGCGCCCTGAGCGGAGCGAAGAAGTCCTCTTGGGGGATTCGAGTCTTACCCCCGCAACCACGTCGCAGTTAGCTAACAACTAAAATAATAATCAGTAATTAGCTATTTACATTATACAAAGGAAAGCACGAAAAATCAATAAAAGTGCTAATAAGTGCTGTATTTGATTTAGCCTCAGGCAAAATGAGTATGGAACAATATATACTAAGTCATAAAACTTCTTTAGATGACTTAATCAAATTTGCAAGAAAAATAAAAGTAAATGGAAGTGTAATAAAAAAGCTATACAGCTTAAAAGGTGAATACAAAGCACTAAGAAAACCATTCATTAGAGAAAAATATGTTGGAGTTGTAAGAATAATGGTAGGAGATCAATATGTTGCTCCAACAGATGAAGATGTAGATAGATGTATTCAATATTTAAGAGATAATGGAAGACTAGTATGTGGAAAAACAGTAAAAGAAACAGTAAGAGGCTATTTAAGAGGAGAAATAGAAATTCCAGAATCACCAGACAAAGGTGGAACAAAGGATACACCAATAAGCCCTACAATTAACCCTGTTCTTTCTGAAAGTGATGCCGCTGAAGTAGCTGATGTATCAAGAAGATTTGAACAACAAGCAATTAGAGATGCAGAGAAAAAAGAACCTAAGAGGGATGATAAAAAAAGAGGAGATGAGTAATAAAACAAAGATTTTAAGAATTCAGATAAAATTTTATGAATGCTAAAAAAAGATTAAAAGAATGCAAATAAAGAACTGGCATTTCAAAGCAGTTATCTGAAGGCAACCATGAAAACATAAACGAAAACAAGCACCTCACTTTCGAGGTGCTTGCCTTCGTAAATCACATAGCGCCAAGAACTAGCGCTTTTTCTTTTTGCTTTTCTTTCTAGGTCTAGGCTTTGCTTTAGGTTTATATGGCCGTGGCTTTGCAGTAGGAACGGAGTCATCTGGTGCTGTATTCGGTTGCTTAGATGGAACGTTCTTTCCTAACTCCATAAGAATGCCCATCATCACAGGAAGGCTAACATCACCGTGATTTTCATTGAAATAGGTGAATACTTCAACTAGCCTTTCAGTCGAAATAGATTCTGCTGACTCATCCAGCAATTCTTCAAAAGGAATCATGATACAATCCTTCCGTTCAAAACCATATACTGATAATTATCAAATGGAGTAACAATGCTATCCAATCCAGTTATCTTCATGTTCACTATAGTTCCAACGGAACATTGAAACTTGCTTTCAGGTAGAATGATTGCCTTACCACCAATCATCTCAAAGCGCTTCTCAGAAGTAAACATGAAAGGCATGGTTTGACCAAGCCACTTAGAAAACTGCTCCTCTTTTAGCTCATTAATAACATCAACAAGCTCTAGCAATCTCCTGCTACTAGCAGGTTTAGGTACCTGAGGTAATGTTGAACCATAAACTAAAGGTGTGTTATCGTACTGATTGAACTGAACGTAGTATAGATGATGTGCTCTAATCAAATCCAGTTGCTTTTGAAACGCTGAGTCTGTTTCACCGGGATAACCAACCATAATGTTGGTATCGATGTGCTTATTTCTGAAAGCGTGGAGAATTTGCAAAACATCATCAACCGAAGATGTAAGCCTCATATTTCTCCGAACTGCAGGAATCAAGCTTTGAATCTCAAGCTGAATCTTGGTAATCAGTGGAGAATTAGCAATATAATCCACCAAATCTGGACTGTGAACAAGTTCATCAATACACAAAGCTGAAAGATAAATGGATTTGACGCCATCAACCTTTGTAACAGCCTTGAGCAAATCCAAAAGACGAACTTTGCCAGGCAAATCCAAACCATACTCAGTTGAGTTCTCAGCCATTAAAACAATGTCGGGGTGATGTTGTTCAACAGTAAATTCAACTGCTTTTACAACATCTTCAATCGGAGTAGAGATTACTGGCATATCCATGTAACCGGTCTTGCAAAAACCACAATGGCGTGCACAACCAGACTCAATCAGCACAGAATTCCAGTAAGTTGGAAGAGCTTTTTCAGAATCATCATACTGAAAAAACTTTCCCAAGTCTTCAATCATCTTGCATCTTCTAAAAGAACCAGTAATGAATGGATACTTCTTAGCCAAATCTACAGGACCTTCAGCACAACCACCAACAAAAATCTGTAGTGACGGATTAGTTTCTTTCAAGTGCTGGAGAATAGTCATGTAGTACGGAATCTCCTTAAAAGAATCAGACGAAATCCCACAGAAACTCTGGATAATTACATCAGCTTCGCTAATGTAACGAGTTCTAACTAGCTTAGCTTTTACCATGAACCGTGAAAATTCGATGTTGTGAATAGCACAACCTGAATTAGAATAGTAAACCTTCATTGCCTAACCTTTCTAAAATTATTTAGATTTATATGTACTGAATTGTCTACAACGACAACATTATAATTATAGCACAGAGAGTGAAAATGGTCAATTATGTAAAGTGGTGATCAGCAAAAAAGAGTAAATTAAATTTTTTCTATGCATTTTCTAGTTTGTTGGTAATATATAGTAATTGTCCGTTTTTGCGAACTAGTTTTCCACAGGTTGCATATCGCTTTATTAAAAGTTCTAAAAATTCGTCAATTGAAATTGTAAATGCAATTATGAAAAGTTAAATGCAAAAATGTGAGTAAATGCAATTTATATAGAGAAAATAACAAAAAAGTATTTTAGAGTGTTGACAAAAAATAAAAAGTGTGATTATAATAAAAAAGAAGTTATAAAGGAGACAGATTCCATGAATAATTTAATTAATGTTAAATTAAATAATTGGTGGAAAGTATGGGCAAATGAAAATTACCCATACAGTTTTGTCATGCTTTAGAATTCTTTTATTATAGTTTATTATAGAGAAAATCAAAGCACATGTATGGGAGTTATTTTCCATATATGTGCTTTTTTGCATTTTCTAAAAAGGAGGTGGTGCATATGGAATCAGATTGGCACTGGTGGTGCAAAAACATAGTTAACAAAAAATATTTTAAATTAAAGAAAGAAGGGAATTATTATGAATTATGGAGAATTTGGTGGACAATATGTACCACAAGAACTAAAGGAAAAATTAAATGAGGTAGAGAAAGAATTTTTATCAGCAAAAGAAGACGAAGAATTTATGAAAGAGTATAGATACTATTTAAAACAATATGCAGGAAGACCATCACCATTGTACTATGCAGAAAATTTAACTAATCATCTTGGAGGAGCAAAAATATATTTAAAGAGAGAAGACTTGAATCATACAGGAGCACACAAAATAAACAACGCTTTAGGTCAAGCATTGCTAGCAAAAAGAATGGGAAAAACACATATAATTGCAGAAACAGGTGCAGGACAACATGGACTAGCAACAGCAACGGTATGTAGTTTATTTAATATGAAATGCACAATATTTATGGGAGAAGTAGATGTTAAAAAACAAAATACAAATGTACAAAAAATGAGATTATTAGGGGCAGAAGTTGTTGAAGTAAAAGAAGGAGAAAGAACTCTAAAAGAAGCAGTTGATGTAGCATTTGAATACTTTTTAAAACATATGGACTGCTTCTATCTAATAGGATCAAGTGTAGGACCAAGCCCATATCCTGAAATGGTTAAGTTCTTCCAAAAAGTCATAGGAGAAGAAGCAAAACAGCAAATCCTAGAGCAAGAAAACAAATTACCAAAAGCATTAATTGCTTGTGTAGGAGGTGGAAGTAACAGTATAGGGCTATTCAATGATTTTATCGAAGATAAAGACATAGATATATATGGAGTAGAAGGCGCAGGAAAAGGAACAGATGTTGGAAAACATGCAAGTGCAATATACAACAATAAAATCGGAATAATACACGGAATGAAAACCTATGTCATGGAAGATGAAAATGGAAAAATACAAGACGCATACTCTATATCATCAGGATTAGACTATCCAGGAATAGGACCAGAACATGCATACTTCCACAAAACCGGAAGAGTAAAATATGACAGCATAACAGACAAAGAAGCACTAGATGCCTTCAAACTATTAACAAGAATAGAAGGAATAATTCCTGCACTAGAAAGCAGTCATGCAATTGCATATGGAATAAAAATAGCACCAAAATACAATAAGAACGACTGTATAATAATAAACTTATCAGGAAGAGGAGACAAAGATTTAGAAACTGTGCTTTCAGAGACACCTTCCAAAAGTACCACTAATGCATGATTTATTTTTGTTAACATTATTATTTTGAAAGCAGACTGGTACTTTTGTGGAGTGTCCCCAAAAGTATCATTTTTAAAACTAATGTGATATAATATTAACAAATAGAATGGGGTGATGAAAATGAATAAAAATCTAGATTTTTTTAAAGAAGAAAACATATTAGTTAGAGATGTAAAGAAAGAAGACTTACATGCTGTTTCAGAAATTAATGTTAACGGATGGAAAACTGCTTACAGAGGCATTATGGATGATAGCTTGTTAGATAGCTTAAGTATTGACGAAAACTACCAGAGGAGATTAAATGATTATATGAAAAACTTCTTTGTAGTAGCAGAAATAGAAAATGAAGTGGTTGGATTTTGCAGATTCCAGAAAGGTAATAATTATAAAGAAAGATTTCCTGAAATAGATTGCGAAATCAACGCACTATATGTTAAACCAGAGTATAAAAGAAACGGCATAGGAAGAAAAATTGTTAATTATGTTATAAACGAATTAAAAAATGATGGATGTTCAAAAATGATAATTTGGTGCTTAAAGTATAATTACCCATCAAGAAATTTTTACGAAAAAATGGGAGGAAAATACTGTGGAGAAAAGTCATTCGAAAAGGCAGACAAAGCATATAAAGAAGCAGGATTTTTATATGATTTATCAAAACTACCCAAAGAAGAAATTATATTAGTAGAACCAGAAGAAAAATACAAAGAACAAGTAATGAATTATAGAAAAGTATTCCTAGATGAAAATGAGTCGATGGATGGATGCGCAGGACTACAAGATTGTGAATCTTATGAAGAATGGGCAAACTTCGAAAAAAGATTAAAGAAAAAACATGGAGAAGGATATGTTCCATCTGATGTATTTTTAGCAATAAGGAAGAAAGATGATAAGTTAGTAGGAATGATAGATTTAAGAAAAGGTCTAACAGATTTTCTATATAACTTTGGTGGAAATATAGGATACAGTGTACTCCCAACAGAAAGAAGAAAAGGGTATGCAACTGAAATGCTAAAGCAACTCCTACCAAAATGTAAAGCTATGAAAATAAACAGAGTTTTGATAACTTGTGACAAGGAAAACATGGGGTCATCAAAAACTATTATTTCAAATGGTGGTGTTTTGGAAAACGAAGTTAATGATGAAGTAGGATTAAGCAAATCTGGAACAGTACAAAGATACTGGATAAGTTTGAAAAAAAGATATGCAGATATGTTCAATAGCGAGAAAGCAAAAGCTAAGCTAAAAGTAAATTCTGTTGAAGAAGAATTCTTTAAAGGAGATATTTACTTTTACGATTTTAATGAAGTTAAAAAGAAAATATTATTACCAAATGGAAAAACTTTAATTGATGTAAATTATAAATGGCTAGAATTTTACGATTACTCATCAAAAGTAAAACTAACTGCAGTTTATGATGAAAATAACGAAATATTTGAATGGTATTTTGACATTGCAAGGAAAATAGGCAAGGAAAAAGGAATACCATATGAAGATGACCTATATTTAGACGTTGTACTCAGACCAGACGGTGAAATCATTTTGCTAGATGAAGACGAATTAGAGGAAGCATATAACAAAAAACAAGTGACAAAAGAGGAGTACAACAATGCATATAAAGAAGCGGAAAAGCTAATGGAAAATCTAAAAAACAATAAAGAAAAGCTAGAAAAATATACTGATAAATGCTTGCATGTTTTTAGGGACACTTGATGTTTTTAGGGACACTTGATAAAAACAGGTTCCAATAATGATTGTACAGACATTAAAAAAAGATAAGTAAAAAGACAGAAAAATAAATAAAACATGCTGTTTTTGGAAGGTGTCCCCAAAAACAGGAAAAAGAATAATATTAAGAAGATTGGAGAAGGAGAGAGATAAAATAAAAATGATTACTGATGAAGAAGTATTTAATGAGAAAATAGAAGAATTGAAAAAACTATATAAGAAAGAACCAATGGCTGTAACATATGAAATTGATTCAGCTCTAAAAAGAATAAAAGAATCAGACAACAGTGACAAAAATGATATTGTAAAAGAAATAGATCTTGATGTTTTAGGCTTAGTTATACTTGCTATTTTTATTGCAGTAATAGGACTTATAAATCCACAATCATTTATGATATATTTATTTGGATTTGCTTTCTTTTTAGCAGGAAACTTAGTAGGATATAATGTAGATAAGGTGGGACTAATTTTCCTATTCTCACATGGAGTTACTGGAACTTGCCTGATGATTGCATCACAAATTGGAAAGTTGTTTTCTAGTCCAATAATAGGAGATTTGCCAAGACGTCAGTCAGCATATTTAACTATAAATATTTCAATGTTTGTAATAGCACTAATAATGGTTGTATTATGCAATTTAAGCAAAACATTAAGAAAAAAAGACACATGGTCCTAATACCTATGTTAATATATGCAGTTGCATTTTTTATGATAATACTATTTGCTAAAATATTTGGATACACAGGTATTCAGATGATGTAACAACAAAATGTTTACATAATTTGACTAAACACTGAAAATTTGGTAAAATAAGGTTAGACACTATAACTTAGGATACTTATTTATTTTTAGTATCCGCGGAACCTCTTAGGGGGTAAACTATGGTTTATGTGCTGATGACCGACGAATATGAAATCTATGACGGGAGTGTTGTCAACGAGTGGCAGGAGATTACACTTTTCTCGAACAAGGCTGATGCTCACAAGGCCATGATGGATGCAATTTCTGCCAAGGTGAGCGCGATTTACAAGCTCATGTTCGAGGGCGAGTTCATCATCAAGAACATGACCAACATCGCTGTTAGCACCAACGGTGCATCTGTCGAGTTCGAGTACGAGGACTCGACTCAGAATTTCCGTTGCACTATCTTTGAGAAGGAGATCCAGTAGAGGTTCACGGGGGAGAGGGAGTTTTACTCTCCCCTTTTTTTTTTGTGCTTTAAAAAGAATGGTGCTTTTTGGGACGTCTCCCAAAAGCACCATAAAAATATTAATATCTGTAATTTAATATTTATGTTATCGCAAAGCAATATGACACATATTCATAAATCAGCTCTACCTTATAACAAACCTATCATCATTTTCAATAGCACTAACAGTTTTATCAATTGATAATTCCGAAGTATCTAAAACAACATCAGAATCAAAGTTTTTATTCTTAAAACTATTTAATAAAACAACACATCGATTATTCATCTGGCAATCTTCAGGTCTTTGGCTATCTCTAGCAATAATAGTTTTTTCATCAACCATTAAAACCACAAACTTGATGGTATAATTCTTAAACTCATTTTTTATCAAATCAATATTTTCAGGATTTACAATGTAATTAAAAACAACATCATATCCAGCTTCTAAATAAATTCTAATTGAACTCAAGCAAACCTTCCAAAAAACTTCAAGATGATTTCCATCTTTCCAAGCAGGAATACATCCACCAACAACTTGGTGGTAAATATCATCACCTTCAAGCAAAACAGACTTAGCCTTTGACTCTGCAATTTTTCTTGAAATAGTACTCTTGCCAACTCCAGCAGGACCAGTAATAACATATAAACTAGACATAAGAATAATACCTCCAAAAGGAATTTTAAAATTAGTTAGTAACACTAATGCAAATAAGTATAGCAATAGTTTTGTTGTTATATGGAAAAGTATAGCATAGAGAAAAATGGTTTACAAGAAAACTTACAGAAAAAATGCTGTTTTTGGCAAGTGTCCCCGAAAGCAGCAAAAATGTAGATTAATGAAAAAATCAATATTGCTATATCATTACAAATACTATATAATAAAAAAGGAAAATTATACAATAAAAAAATGACGATAAACAAAAGGCAAAGTAGAGGAAAAAAGTTGATTTTTATTAATAGATTTAGAATTAAAAGAAATTCAAATATGCTTTTGGGGACACCTCCCAAAAGCACCAGTTTTATTTGTCTCGATTACGTAATGATGATAAATCTTCTTTATAATGTTCAAAAAATTCAACTGATACACTTTCAAACTCTTGCTGTAGGTCATCTATACTTTGAGTTGCATTGGTAAGTTTAGGGGAAGTTTTGTGTCCCATTCTTACAAGAAACTCATTTAGTTTATTAATGAATTCTGATAAAAACAATGATCTGTTTGTTACATCAGGAGCTTTTCTCGTAGCTATATCGTTAACTCTGTCTAGTGGAGAGACAATTCCCTTACCTGTTGCCATTAAATCAGATATATTAATTATATCATCATAAACACTATAATTATATGATTCTAAAAAATGTGTTACATCATCTTTAAAAATTTCAGATTCCCATTCAGGTTTTCCAAATTCATCTACACTAAATCCATCTTCCGCTTTATCACAACATGTACACCTTCCAGAGTTGATAAATGAATGAGTTAGTGTAATAGGAGCTTCATTTATCCAATTTCCATCTTCGTCAGCAAGAATTTCAAATCCTAGAGTTACATGTCTAAAATTATGAGACTTTTTCCTTCCTATGTCATGTAAAATACCTAATGTTTCTGCAGTTTCTCTTTTTTCTCCAATTAGTTCAGCAATGTTTCCAGCCAGCTCAGCTTCGAATAAAGAGTGACTGATCCAACTACTAGTATTAAATCTGCCATCAGGCGTAGTATGTGATCCAACATTCTTTCCTTGCTTAATACATTTTTTTGCAGTAGAATAGATTAGTTCGCTAACTGTTTGGGGCAAGCGTTCAAAAAGTTTACCATTTCCTTGAATCACTTGATACCAATCTTGAGTTCCATAAACATCACCTTCTTGTTTTAACATTTCACACAAGTTATCTAAATCTTCTTCTGGTAAACCTTTAACTATCAATAAAAAAGCTTCTGCCGGAGTATGCAACTTTTGATAAACAGTTTGTTGCTGAGACTTTTCAGCAATTTGCTCTAATAATTCTTTATAATGATTGTTACTAAAATCTAATCTCACTTTTGAGTCTCCTTATTTTAAGATACATATATATTATACAACACTTTACATAATTTGTCTATTATATATTAGTAAAGTAATTCTTTTAATAGAAGTTGAGTTGAAAAATTTTTTAAATGAGCTAAAAAATTAAGGAGTATCTAAAATCCTTTGCTAAAATAGTTGACTTTTTATAGAAAATAATGTAAAATAGTTATGTTAACAATGTTGTATCTAAATTGGATAATTCAATTTAGTAGCAATAAAGCGTTAAGAGTTAAATAGAAGGAGGTTAAATAGGGAAGTTAGGTTTTTAATCCATTAAGTAGTTTCTCACGAAAGAAAGTGGAAGGCAAAAATGAGAAAGAAGATTACAGTCATATTGTCGCTAGTACTTGCAATGGGAATGGTTCTTATTGCAGGATGTGGCAAGGATAACAATCGGTCAACCGGAGAATCGTCTTCTAAGGTCGAAGATGTCGGTACTGTTAAGATTTCACTTGATGAGTGGATTGGATGGCAGTCTCTTCTCGACGCAAACGGAGGACTTAAGACAGCACCAGACTCTATAAATGCCAAAAATGGTATCAGCGTAGAGTACAAGGTGATTAATGATGGTTCAGCTTCTTCATCAGCTCTCATTTCTGGGGAGCTTGATGGTGCGGGATATACAGTGAACCGTTATGCATTCCTTCAAGACAAGTTCGATTCTGCTGGTGTATCAGTAGTTATGCCATTCATCACTAATTTTTCAAATGGTGGTGATGGTATTATCGCAACACAAGACATTCATTCAGTAAGTGATCTAGTGGGAAAACGTGTAGGAGTGCCGAGGTATTCTGAAGCGCAGACCCTTGTGGAATGGTTGCTGAATAACAGTTCTCTTACTAGCGAAGAGCAGGCACAAATTCGCAAAGACATGGTGTTCTTTGAAACACCTGATGAAGCAGCTGAAGCATTTTTTGCTGGTAAGGTAGATGCAGCTGCTACATGGGAGCCCTACCTGACAGATGCTGCAACATCTACAGATTCAAGGGTGTTGTTTGACACTTCAATGTCCACTAATCTCATTCTCGACGGAATTGTATTCAACAAAGAGTTTGTTGATGAGCATGGTGAGTGGATAGAGCTGTGGATTTCAGGCGCACTTGAGGCAGCTCCTATGTACAAGAAGGAGTTTAACAATATTCGTCAGATGCCAATGTTTGAGCTGATGTCAGATGATGAAATCATTGAAATGGCTGAAGGCGCTGATTTGGCGACATGCTCACAAAATGTGAAACTTCTTAGCGATTCGGCAGTTCAAATGTATGCTGATATGGCACAAGTTTGGATTACAATCGGTGAGAGGGCATATCCTGAGAAGGCACAAGAGGCTTTTAATGACAAATTTGTAAGGAGTCTTCTTGAACAATATCCCGACGAAGGTAGTGGAGAAAAGGAGTTCAGTGACGACGAAAAGACAAAGATTTTGGAGTCGCCAGAAGCACTCCTGTCGTATCGTTCAGACATCAAGTTTGACTTGAACTCCTCGGTTATTAAAGATGAGTCCAAGGCTGAACTGGATAGTTTCGTTGAAGTTGCCAAGATTCTGGATGGAGTTTACATACAGATTGAAGGTAACACAGCTGTCCGAGCAGATGGAGTCACAGACGAGGAGATTATCGCTTTTTCAAAGGACCGTGCACAAGCTGTAGCGGACTACTTCATTGAAAGTGGAATTGATGCCGAAAGGTTCATTATCGTTGGCAATGGAGATAGTAATTATCTCGATCCTGAGAATCCGGCTAGCCCGGTGAATCGAAGGACAGAGATCTACTTCAAGCCAAAAGCTGGCTTCTAAGTTTTAAACAGTTTCTATAACTCTTAAGCATATGGGTTGGTCAGCTTTGACCAACCCATATCTGTAAAAAGGGAGTTTTTAGGTGGCAAAAATGAGAGCATTTAAGAAGATTGTATGGATACTTGTAATCGTATTAATATGGCATACAATAAGCCGGATTGTTAACAAGGCTTTGTTTGTTCCTAGCCCAGAATCAACATTTAAAGTAATTATTGATATGCTGAAAACAGGAGCTTTCTGGAAGCACCTTGGAGCTAGTTTTGGAAGAGTTACACTTGGGGTTGCTATTGCAACTTTGATTTCAACGCCACTTGGATTATTGATTGCATGGAATTCAAGAGTTAATGAGCTCTTGCTACCTATTGTTAATTCCATGCGTTTCATCCCAGTAACATGTTTTTCACCATTGCTGATTTTGATGTTCGGAATTGATGAGGAGATGAAAATTATCTTTCTAGTGATAGCTGGATTCTTTGCATTTTTTCCCGGAGTAATTCAGATAGCATCAGATCCTCAAGAAGAATTAAAAGAAACCGCATATACAATGGGCTTTTCATATCCAAGAATGCTTTGGCATTGTATGATTCCCATGATTTTACCGACACTAATTCAATCTACAATAACATTGTACGGCGTTGGCTGGACTTATGTTATTCTGGCTGAACTTAACAATACTCAATATGGATTGGGTCATTTGATGTATATTGGAAGCGCAAGAGGGCATACAGATATGGTATTTGCAGCAATTGTTATTATTGTAGCAGTTAGCTACTTTTTTGATAAAATTGCTAACTATATATTGATTAAAGCATTTCCATGGAGGTTTCAACAAGATGAATGAATTAAGATTTGAAGATTTTCGGAAAGCCTATGGAGATAATGTTATTTTTGATAATTTCAATTATACATTTCAACAAGGAATATACGCTTTTATGGGGGAGTCTGGAGTTGGCAAGAGCACACTGATGAGGTGCATTGCTGGACTTGAGAAATATACTGGAAAGATCTATCTTAACGGTAACGAACTTAAAGGCACTACACCAAAAGTGCATATGGTGCATCAACACTATTATTCATTTCCTTGGCTTAATCTTGAAGACAATGTACTAATGGTTTTTGTTGGGCATAAAGAGAGGATTACAGAGAAAGATCGTGAAGAAGCTCGGGAGTTTCTAACAAGGTTTGGTCTTGGAAATCATCTTTCCAAAATTCCTAGTCAGATTTCTGGCGGAATGGATCAAAGACTATCTTTGTGTTCAGCATTTATTAATCCTTGGAGCAATGTAGTATTGTATGATGAACCTTCCTCTGGTCTAGATGAAGGTAATGCAAGAATTCTGGCTGAACTCATTGCTGAGCATCAGCAGAGATATGGAACTATAGAAATCATCATTACCCATGATGAAAGGCTTCGTAAACTATTAAATCCTACAGTAATCGAGTTTACAGAGGAATTCAAAACAGGAAGAAAGCTACTAGAAGAGAGCGAAGATGCTAACCTTAGTTGATGTAATAATTGTAGTTTCAATTATTTCTCTCTTTTATCTTATGAGCTTGACTGGAATTGTGCCAATTGCAGTATGTATTGGTGCGGGTGTAGTACTGCACTTTACTGCTGGAGGTATCATTCGGATAATTGAGAAAAGGGGGAAGGAAATCAAGCTAATAGAGAAGCAGGAAAATCGGATTCAGTTCATTGTTCAGGAATTTTCAAGCATTTCAATTGGATCTAGTCTAATTGAAAACTTCGTTGATAGTCTGAAAGACTTTGTAAGAAAGAAAAAAGTATTGTTGGAAATTTCTAACGATGCTTTTGTCAGAAATGAAGTTTTTAGTGCTGAAGATTACCTTGTAAGATTATCTGAGAGATTGGAGAGAAAACTCAAAATTCTTGAAGCATTAGACCGATATGATGATGCATATGATGCTATAATCAGTGATATCAAAGAAATCGTTTCAACAACTGATGAATTTGTTACAGAGTTTGGAAATCTACTTGTAGAAGTGGGCAGAAGCAATGACGATGATGATGATGATGAAAGGAGACAGCAACTTTCCAAATCAACTGATAGGCTGAGAGACATCAGGGAACAGAGCAAGAAGTTACTTGAAGAAGATCCAGATGATGGCTTGTTTGTTGTTTCATCTGGAAGTCAAATAAGAATATAAAGGTCTTTTCAGAAAGATAGGAGTAATCTAAAATGAAAGCGAAAAGACTTTTACCAGCAGTACTTATGGTCTTGATTCTGGCAATTGTATTGACAGGCATTTCAGTTATCAATAAGAAGCGAAATGTAGGCAAGGGAGAACAATACCAGAATCCAAACGTTGAGGTTGTGAAGATTACCTTGGATGAATGGATTGGTTGGAAATCCTTACTAGATGCCAATGGAGGATTGAGAACGACAAGTGACAGCATTAATGCCAAAAATGGCATTATAGTTGAATACATTGTCGAAAACGATGCTGAAAAGTCATCAGATATGCTTATTTCTGGTGATATCAAGGGAGCAGGCTATACGATTAACAGGTTTGCATTCTTACAGAACAAGTTTGATGAGAATGGGACATCAGTTATTATGCCGTTTATCACTAACTATTCTAATGGTGGTGATGGTATTATTTCAACGTATGACATTAAGTCAGTTGAAGACTTGGTAGGCAAAAAGATTGCTGTGCCCAAATATTCTGAAGCACAGACCCTTGTGGAATGGCTTTTGAGTAACTCATCACTTACAGATGAGCAAGTAAAGGAAATTCACAGAAATATGGTATTCTTTGAAACAGCTGATGAAACAGCTCAAGCTTTTTTCGCTGGAGAAGTTGACGCAGCAGCTACATGGGAACCATATCTGTCTCAAGCAGCAAGTTCAATGGAGTCTCGAATCCTTTTCGATACATCGATGGCTACCAACCTTATTATGGATGGTGTCGTATTCGAAAAGGGGTTCCTTGATACTCATGAAGAGTGGGTTGAAAAATGGGTCTCCGGAGTATTAGATGCTAGAAATCTATATCAGACAAATCTATCGACTATTAGGCAGATGGAGTCTTTTAAGCTTATGAGCGATGAGGAAATCATTGAGATGACATCTTATGCATCACTCGCAACATTTGCTGACAATATGTCTATTCTTGAAAACACGGGTAAAACTGTGTACAAAGAAATGGCAGAAGTATGGGTTGTAATTGGTGAAAAAGCTTACCCAGAAAAAGCTCCAGAAGTGTTTTCAGCAGATTATATAAGTGGGATTGCAGATAAATATCCAGCTGACGATTACACGACATTTGCTTTTTCAGCGTCAGGTAGAAGTGCTGCTGAAAATATAGCAAACAATTCAGCTCTTTTGAAAGTTACCCTAAACATCGAGTTTGAAGCAGATTCGGCTCAAATAAAAAGTGAGTCGTATGACGATTTAAGAGAATTTGCTGAAGTTGCAAATATTCTTAATGGTACTTACATTCAGATTGAAGGAAACACAGCTAAAGTAGAAGGAAACGATGGAGTAGAATTTTCTAAAAAGAGAGCGCTCTCTGTAGCTAAATTCTTAAATAGGTTGGGTGTCAGTAGTGATCGATTTATTATTGTCGGTAACGGTGACAAAAAACCGATTGCAGACAACTCAACTGAAGAAGGTAGACAGCAGAATCGTAGGACAGAAGTCTTTTTCAAAGTGGAAGGATACTAATCATGTAAATACATTTACCTGCACTTAATGTTAACAACATATGCTATCCAGTTTTTTTACAGGATAGCACATGTTAAAAGTTTCTATTAACAATATACTCACATTCAATATGGAGGAAAGAAATGAAACGGAAGAACAGCTTGCTAATCATCCTTACTGTGCTAGTAGCAACATTGTTTGCTACTGGTTGCGGACCGGTTGATGCTCCGGATTTTGGAGAATCTATTACCGAATCCAATAAGGATGAGATTCTTAATGAGCTTGAAATTAGCTTTGAAGAAGTAGAACCGGTGGAGGGAGAAATCCCTGATAATCTAGTTAATGAAGTTAATCAAGGCAATGATAATGATAATGATGCTGAAGTTCCAGTTTATGAAATGCCAGATATTACAGCATATGACTTTGATGTAACTGGAACCGGAGATGTCAATGCCGAAATATTTTTGCCGGTAGATGACAATAGTGGTATCAGAGAAGTTGTAAATTATGCAGCAAATAGGTTCAATGAAAGAAAGGAAAAAAATTCAAACGGTGAGACAATTTCGGTATCAATCAGGTGCCTAGAGTCTTCACTTGCTGAAGATTTTATCAGGACTAAAACATATGAACCAGATGGATATATTGCAGATAACGAACTACTCGGTTATTATATGGAAGCAAACGGCATCAATCTTGATAAAGTTGCTTCTAAGACCGTGGGAAATGTAATCGGCATTGCAATCAAAAATGAAGCATACGAATCACTCAAATCAAAGAACGACAGTATTGACGTTACAACAATTGTTCAAGCTAACATTGATGGAGATTTGTCTATTGGATATACTAATCCATTGACGAGCCCAATTGGACTGAATTTTGTGGTGTCAATGCTTGCAACTTTTGATGCAAGTAACCCAAACAGCATGGAAGCATCAACAGACTTTTCCGAATTCCAGAACTCAGTAAATAGTGTAAGCTATTCAACAAATCAGATGATTAAGGCTGTCAATTCTGGAATGGTTAATTCTTTTGTAATTGATTATCAGAGCTTTTTGACAAACGAGGAACTGAAAAATAGTTTTGTTTTTATTCCTTTTGGAGTGAGACATGACTATCCGTTGTACAGAATGGCAACTACAGATAAAAGCGAAGTACTAGAGGCTTTTGCTGACAGCTGTTATTCTGAAGAAGTCCAGAACTATGCAAAGCGGTGCAACTTCTTTGGATATGAAGAATACGTTAGCAATGTAGATCCTTCTAGATATCCTGCAGGTACCCTAAATGAGATTTTGAATTTCTGGAAGGAAAACAAGGCAGGACAGAAGCGAATCACTTGTGTTTTTGTAGCAGATTTCTCAGGAAGTATGAGTGGCGATAAAATTGAAAGCCTGAAAGACTCCATGAGAAATGCGGCGCAGTATATCAACAATGACTCATATATTGGAGTGATTGGATACGACCACATTGTATATGAATTTTGCCCCATTGGACAATTCGACAATCAGCAGATGAAGTATTATTTCGGAGCGATTGAAAGCTTTGATGAATACGGTGGAGGTGGAACTGCAACTAATGATGCACTAATAGCTGCAATCAGAAAGATACGATACGAGGAACTGCATTGCACAGACAGTATTAAACCCATCATTATTCTTCTTTCAGATGGAAAAACAGAGTCTGGATATACTCTAAGGTCCCTAGAAAATGTCATTCATGCATTTCCATATCCGATTTATACAATAGGTTATGGAGGAAATGCTGATAAAGATGAGCTAAGAAGAATCGCTGGCATCAATGGTGGAATATTCATTGACTCATCAGAAGATGATATCTCCTACATCCTAAAGAACATCTTTAACGCTGAGATGTAAATACTGTTTAACTAAACAGTAATAAATAAAAGAGTGGCACCCGTCATTATGACGGGTGCCACTTGGCTTTTAATAAGAAAGAGCATTTTCATTTTCAAATGCTGGAATTGTTGCACCAATGACCGAAGAAATTGTTTCGATGGTCAATTGATTGTTTTGTATTTGTATTTGCAGACTAGCTAATAGTTGCATACAAATTGTTCTGGTGTATTCTAATGATGTTAGTTTTTCTTCAAATACTTTCATACACCTTATAACAAATGCTTCAATTTCAGCGTTTTTAATACGAGACCTGTCTCCATTTCTGTATAAAGCCAAAAGAGCATCTACCTGTTTTAATTTGATTCTTCCTGCCAATAGATACATTGTAATCCAGTACTCACATTTTCGAACAGAAACTATCAAACTATTAAAGGCTTCAAGGTTAGTTTCTAACAACAGTTTATTATTGCGTAGTTTTGACCTGCAACCCCTAATAGTATTCATAGTTTGTATAAATCTTATTTGAACGAGATCGAGATTTGATGTCTTTATCTGATAATCGTGAAAATCACTAATAGCAGATAATATCATATCGATGAGTTCTTGAGTGTCCGTTATGTCCTTGTTATCATTAATAACATCAGTTCCTTTGCTAGACAGAGCAGCAAAACGACGTTGATAAAGAGAACCATACTCGTTTACTAAAGTAGAATCTGTAATAATAATTTGATTAACAAAGCTTATCAGCCGGGAGTATTCTTTGTCAGATAGAGGAGATATGCTCATTTCAGAAATGAGCAACTCGATTTCTGCACGAGATACTAGTTGATGATCACTGTTACTCATTACCTTATCCTCCACATATAAGTTTACATAAACTATTAATTATGATATCATACATTTTTTATAAAGTCAAATAAAGATGTATTTGGGGACACCTTCCAAATGCATCATTTTTTTATGCTTTTAGGAACACCTTCCGAATACATTATTTTATTAATCCACATTTTATGATATAATTGTGGAAAAGTGAAATTGAAACCTTTTAACAATTATGTTTATAAAAAACACCTTTCAAAAGCAACAATATTAGTTTTATGTCAAAGGGGCCGGGGCAATTTGACAGCAAAAAGATAACAATACATACAAAATTCGACACATTTTTTTAATAGAATAATATATAATATGAGATATTTATTCTCATATTATTTTTTTTCAAAGGAGTTTTTTCTATGTCACGTGTTCCAAGAATGTATTTAAATACAGAATATTTTCATATAATAACACAAGGAATTAATAAGAATTATATTTTTAATGAAAGTACAGATATAAAATTATATATTAAAAAAATGTATGAATTGAAAAACAAATATAATATTAAAATAATTGCATATTGTATAATGAATAACCATGCACATATTTTAATTAATTCAAAAACAATTAATAATCTAAGTAAATATATGCATGATTTAAATACAATATATGCATGTTATTATAATAAAAAATATAAGAGAATAGGATATGTATTTAGAGATAGATATAAAGCAGAGGGAATTTATAGTGAAAAACATTTGTATAACTGCATCAATTATATTTATAATAATCCTGTAAAAGCAAAAATTTGCTGCAAACCTGAAGATTATTTGTATTCGAATTACAAAAAAATAAAAAGTGTAAATATAAACAATGAATATGCTTTTATGGATATTGATGAAGATACAAGCGATACATGTAACTCAATAATAAATAAGTACTTAAATGAAAATAATTGTAGTATAGAAGAATTAAAGAAAAATAAGCAAAAATTGTATAGCCTAATAGTATTACTAAAAAAAGATTATAAAATATCATTACGAAATATAGCAATGACTTTAAACATAAATAGGGAAACTGTAAGAAAATTATTTAATCAGAAATAGTGTCAAATTGCCCCGGCCCCTTTGACAGAAATCTAATAAACAGAATTTACAAAGAAAACTATGTTGGAAGAAATATTCAAAATATGAATTTTGAAAACTTCTATTCAGATCAAAATAATAAATATGCAGTAAAAGTTGCTAACGATTTTACAAATAAAAGTAAAACAAATATGCAATCCAACGGACTGATAATAACAGGCAAGTCAGGAGTTGGAAAAAAGCATTTAGCAGGTGCCATTGCAAACAAGTTAATTGAAGATGATAAGATAGTTTTAATGGGGAGATTAACAACTTTATTAGACATGATAAAAGAAACTTTTAGAGATGATACTAAGTCTGAAAATGAATTAATTGAACTATATTCCAATGTAGATATGATAATAATTGATGATTTGGGAACAGAAAGAATAAGCAGTTGGGCACTAGAAAAACTGTACACGATTATCCAAAACAGGTGCGAAAAAGGATTACCAATTATTATAACAACAAGGTTTAATAAGCAAGGATTAATTGAGAGATTTAGTTATAGTAACGACAAAGATTTAGCAGATGCAACAATCTCAAAATTGTATCAAATGTGATATGGAATAACACTAAAAGAAATGAAAAAAGAGTTAGTATAAAGTCGGAAAACTTAATAATACTAACCCTATCAAGTTAAATATATTTTAATATAAAACTAAAAAAATGTAAATAAAAAGTATCTAAATTGAAAATTTAGGTACTTTTTATGATTTATAAGAACATTTATAGAAACTTTTTTGTACATAAACTGATACATTAAAAATAAGAAAAAGAGATTTTAACCTAGCAAGCAATGAACTTGGAAGATCGAAAATTTTGCTCTGCTCAAATTCAATTCAATGGGATAAAATCCTAATCCCTTTTGGAGAAGAAAAAATGTTTTAAAAAAAGTATGATAATAGTAAAGCAAATTTGCTTGAATTTATTGAGAAAAATGTCGATTTATGATATAAAATATAATAGAGTTTTTATAAGTGATAATTGAAAGGGTGATAGAATGAATAGTGAACAAGAATTACAAAACTTAGAAAAGAAATTATATGCTGCTGCAGATAAGATGAGAGGTGCTGTTCCAGTATCAAGTTATAAATTTATAGTATTAGGATTAATCTTCTTAAAATACATTTCAGATTCGTTTGAAGAAAGATACAATCAATTAGTTGCTGATGGCGATGGAATGGAAGAAG
This sequence comes from Clostridia bacterium, assembly GCA_017510825.1. Taxonomy (GTDB): domain Bacteria; phylum Bacillota; class Clostridia; order TANB77; family CAG-508; genus CAG-793. Next base: position 19,662 of record JAFWMA010000002.1, read on the forward strand.
ATAGAGATTCATATACAATGGATAATATTTTCTATGTTCCTGCAAAAGCTAGATGGGAATATCTAAATGCTCATTCAAAAGATCATAATATAGGACAACTTATTGATGAAGCTTTAGACGAAATAGAAAAAGAAAACCCTACATTAAAAGGAGTTTTAATTAAAGAATATAATAGTCCAGATTATAGAAATGTTAATCTTGGAGAATTAATAGATTTATTTACTAATATAAAAATTGGTAGTAAAGAAGCTCAAGATAAAGATATTTTAGGAAGAATATATGAATACTTTTTAGGACAATTTGCATCTAATGAATTACAAAAAGGTGGAGAATTCTATACACCTGCTTGTTTAGTTAGAACAATGGTTGAAATAATAGAGCCATTTAAAGGAAGAGTATATGATCCTGCTTGTGGTTCAGGTGGTATGTTTGTACAAAGTACTAAGTTTATTGAAAGACATCAAGGTAAAGTACAAGACTTAGCGATATATGGACAAGAAAAAAATCCTACAACTTGGAAATTAGCTAAAATGAATTTAGCAATTAGAAGTTTAAACGGAGATTTAGGAAAATTTGCAGATGATACTTTTCAAAATGATTTGCATAAAGGCTTAAAGGCAGACTACGTCCTTGCCAATCCTCCTTTTAACATCAGCGATTGGGGACAAGAAAAGTTATTACAAGATCCTAGATGGAGATATGGTATTCCACCAAAAGGAAATGCTAATATGGCATGGGTTGAACATATGATAGATAAATTATCTATGAAAGGAAAAGCAGCAATTATATTAGCAAATGGTGCCCTATCTTCTGATACTTCAGGTGAAGGAGATATTAGAAAGAATATATTAGAAACAGATTTAGTTGATTGTATTTTAGCAATGCCTTCGAACTTATTCTATACAGTTACTATTCCTTGTAGTATATGGATATTAAATAGAGATAAGAAACAAAAAGGAAAGACTTTATTTATAGATGCTAGAAATTTTGGAACGATGGTTACTAGAAAATTAAGAGAATTATCAGAAGAAGATATCTTAAAAATAGCAGGTACATATCATCAATTTGTAAATGATGACAACTATGAAGATGTTGCAGGATATTGTAAAGCAGCTACAATTGATGAAATCAAAGAAAATAATTATACATTAGCACCTGGCAGATATGTTGGAACAGAGGGACCAACAGATGATGGAATACCTTTTGAAGAAAAGATGAAAACTATAACATCAGAACTAAAGAATCAATTTGAAGAGTCTCACAAGTTAGAGGAAGAAATAAAGAGGAACTTGGAGGCAATAGGGTATGGAATATAGATTAAAAGATATTGTCAGTTTTAAACCAGGATATGCATTTAAAACAGCACAAATGGGAGAAGAAGGAATAAACTTAATAAAAATAAAATCTCTTAAAAATAATATAATAATTTTTGAAAATAATAACACAAAAGTTAAAGAAAACGAGAGTTTGAAAGACTATTTAATATATAAAAACGATATATTGATGGCTTTAACAGGTGACCCAGTAAATAAAGGAAGTTATGAAACTTGGGTGGGAAGAACTAGCAGATATATGTACGATAATTGTGCATACTTAAATCAAAGAATATGCAAGCTTATACCAAATGAGCAAATTATAAACAAGAGTTATTTATATTATTGGCTAATTCAGCATAATAAAACTTATGAAATAGCATCTTTATGCCATGGTAGTGCTAATCAAGCTAATATTTCTCATAAAGATATTGGGGAATTGAGAATAGATTTGCCTGATTTAAAATTGCAAACTAAAACGGCTAATATTTTAGATGATATTAATAAAAAAATAGAATTAAATAATCAGATAAATGATAATTTGCTTAATTTGATACAATCTTTGTATATCGAGAAGATTAAAAATAATAATGATGATATATTTGAAGAAAAAACTCTAGATGAATTCTGTAATATTTTTACCGGTAAGAAAAATGCAAATGCAAGTGTAGATAATGGACAGTATAAATTCTTTACTTGTGCGCCAGAGCCATTAAATATTAATACATATATTTATGATGGACCTGCGATTATTGTGGCCGGAAATGGCGCATATACAGGAAGGACAACTTTTTTTAATGGAAAATTTGATTTGTATCAGAGAACATATGGAATAACTACCTTAGAAGATAATGATTACATATATTTATTATATGCCATGGTATATAATGATTTGCAAAATGATATTATGGGAGGAACTCATGGTTCAGCTATTCCATATATTGTATTTAATGATATTGCTAAATTTAAAGTGAAATATAACGAAAATATTTTCAAAACTTTATCTAATCAAATTAAGTCATTATTAATTAAAATAAAAAGCAATGAATTAGAAAATGAATCATTAATTCAATTAAGAGATACATTATTACCAAAGCTAATGAATGGAGAAATAGATTTAGATAAAGTAGAAATATGATTAAAAGGAATATATAGGTATGAGGAATTTGTTGATAGGAAATGGATTAAACTTAACGAACTATGAAATCAATTGTTTTTTAACTGTAAATAGTATTTATGAAAGGTTTAAAATTAATTTAATAAACTATTGGGAATTAATAAATAGATTATTTTATCAAGACAAGATGAATTTAGAAAAATTGATTGAAAAGCTAGATTCTTATGATAAAAAGGGAATAGAAGATATTGCAGGAATAGTTTTTCAATATGTGTATGAGCAAATAGAAATGAAAAGAAAATTTAACAAAAATGATAGTTATAGGCTAGTTGAAATTTTAGGAGAAATTTCAATAAAATCAATATTCTTTAAAGATGATAGTTTTAATATTCCTAAAATAACTAATGACTATATCAACAAAATTTTAAATGATTATGATAATGTATTTACACTAAATTATATTGAAGATTGGGATAAAAATGGTAAAGTAGAATATTTACATGGAAATGTAAAAAAATACATAAATTCATATTGTGATATTTGCTCAAATGTTTTAATTTATAATAAAGAATATTGTACTTTCAGGAGTGGTAATTATATAAAAATTGATTTTAAAGATATAGTTTTTATGCCAACAAATAATATTGTTGATAAATATAATTATATTATTGACGGATTATACCCAGGTAATGACTTGTTTCCTGCTGAAGATTTGTTTCCATACGGAGGAAGAGATATTTACAAAGATTTAAATAGTATTGATAATATTGAAATATTTGGTATGTCCCCATATGGAGACAAAGCAATAATTGATAAAATCAAAAAAATAAAGAATAAGAAAATTTTTGTATATAATTTAGATGAGCGTGAGATTATTAAATGGAAAGAATATGGAATTGATAATTGCTTTATGGATTCAAGTAATTTTTTAACTGAATAAAAAGTTAGACAAATTGTGATTTTATGGAGATAAATATGGATTTAAAAGAAAGACAAATTTTTAATTATTATAAAAAAATTATTGAGAGCAATAATTTTACGAAAATGGAAATATATGGTTTTCTGATTTTTATGAGAAATTATATATATAATAAAAATTTACAATATATTAAAGAATTTGCTGATTTAATTGCTCATAGGCAAAGAAATCAGGGATTGATTCAAAATGCAATAAAATCGGCTTTAGATGATAAATATAATGTAAATGGTAGCAATAAAATTATAGGATATAATGGACTAAATAAAACCGAATGGGAAAATGAATGGAAAAAATTAGCCATTGATAATAAAATAAAGATACTACCAAAAACATTAAAAGAAATAACATTATGTATTTTTTCTTTATTACAGAGTGCAAAGTATTATTTGGAAGACAAAAATAAAAAAGATAACTTAGGAAAACAAATTGGAAAAGTTAGTTTATTATTTGATAGTAAAAATGATTCAATATGTTTAGCTACAACGGAAGGACACAATGATAGTGTGTATATTGTTTTTGCTCTATTTGATGGATATAAAATAAATAATAATTATAATATATAAGACTCTCTAACTAAAAAGGTGGCTGTTACATATAGAGAAAAGGGGCAGTTAAAATTAAAATATAAAGATAAAATAATAGTTGAAGATGTATTGTAAGGAGCAAAATGAATAATTAATTCAGATAACATAAAACAAAAAAGTATTGCAAAAATGCTATTGAAGATTCAGAAAATAAATTTCTAATGAGAGTGACTTTATTTTATTTTCAATATTGTATTCAATGGCACAAAAATATAGTAACTATAAGAATAATAGTACAGAAATGTTTGAAAACTTTATATGTGAATTTTCTTCAATAGGTCATTTAAAGAAATAGAATAAAAAACAATTAGTAGAGGTTAAAAATGGACAAGTTGTCAAATGAATTTAAAGATTCACTAATATCTAATACAGAAGATAGAATAGAAGATTATTTAGAGTTAGGAATTGATAGTTTTATAGATGATGGCATATTAAAAGATATTCCAATTGTAAGTTCTATTGTAAGCGGCTTAAAAATAGCAAAAAATATTCATGATAGAAACTTATTAATGCAAACTATAACTTTCTTAAATGAATTAAATAATGGAACTATTAGCAAAGATAGATTGATTGCTTATAAAACTACAATAGAGACTAATCAACAAAAATGTGAAGATGAATTAGGCAGAGTTTTATTATATCTTAATAGTTTTATGGATAAAGAAAAAAGTATAATGCTAGGTAAATTTTTTAAAGCATATGTAAATCAAATAATTAACTGGAATGAGTTTTGTGAGTATTCAGAAATTGTTAATAGATTATTTATACAAGACATTCAGGTATTAAAAGAAATTTTTATTGATAATAAGGATATTATAGATGATTTTGACAATAGATATAGAATAGATAGAATTGCTTCTATTGGGTTAGTAAATTTAAATTCTAGTTCAAGATATTATTCTGAAGATGAAGAACTTTTATTGGATAATTTTACAATTGCTAAGACCGAAATATCAGAAAAATTTGTAAATATAATATTTAATCAGGGGGCAAATTATGTTTGATGAAGAAACACTTGAAAAAGTAACAATGGAACTATTATCAGAATTAAACTATGAAACAATAAATGGATATGAGCTAGAAAGAGATAATTATTCTAATGTTATTTTAGATCAAGAATTAGAAAATAGTATTATCAGATTAAATAAAGGAATATCTGATGATGAAATTAGAGAAGTAATTAGATTAATTAAAAATTTAGATAACAATAATACAATATTAAATAATAAGCAATTTACATCTTATTTATTAGAAGGTGTTAAAGTCCCTATAACTGAAAATGGTGCAACTCGATATAAAACAATTAGAATAATTGATTTTGATAATATTGATAAAAATAGTTTTACAGCAATTAATCAATATACTATTGTTGAAGAAAGTGAAAAAAGACCCGACATAATTATATTCATTAATGGTATGCCTTTAATTGTAGCAGAGCTAAAAAGTACAATAAGAGAAGATGTAAAACTTGAAGATGGATATAGACAATTAAAAGGATATCAAAATGTACATATCCCTTCCCTATTCTACTATAATCAATTCTTAATAGTAAGTGATGGAGCACAAGCAAGAGCAGGAACAATAACAAGTCCATGGAGTAGATTCTCCGAATGGAAAAAAGTTGAAGATACAGATGAAGTAACTGAACATATGCCTACTCACAATACTTTATTTAAAGGAATGCTTAGAAAAGACAGAGTATTAGACATTATTAGCAACTATATTCTATGGAGTGAAGATAATAAAATATTAGCTGCATATCATCAATATTTTGGTGTAAAGAAAGCGATAGTAAGTACAATTAAAGCATTTGAGAATAAAACAGGTAAAGCAGGTATTTTATGGCATACACAAGGATCAGGAAAAAGCTTTTCGATGGTATTCTATTCTAGTAATATGATTAAGATATTAAAAAATCCAAGTATTGTTGTTGTAACAGATAGAAATGATTTGGATAATCAATTGTTTACTACATTTTCACATTGTGCGGAACATTTAAAACAAACACCAGTACAAATTGAAAGCAGACAAGATTTAAATGAAAAATTAGAAAATAGAGTTTCAGGAGGAATATTTTTTACAACACTTCAAAAGTTTGAAGAAGAAACAGGATTATTTAGTAAAAGAGATGATATATTAGTTTTAGTTGATGAAGCACATAGAAGTCATTATGGAATAGATGCTACAATTAAATTTGATAGAGAGAAAATGATAGCATATAAAAAATATGGTACGGCAAAATATTTACATGAAGCTTTTCCTAATGCTACATATATTGGATTCACAGGAACACCTGTTGAAACGGCAGATAAATCAACTTCAAATGTTTTCGGTAAAATAATTGATGTTTATGATATGACACAAGCTATTCTTGATGGAGCAACAGTGCCAATTATGTATGAAAGCAGAATGGCAAGAGTTGGATTAAATCAAAAAATCCTTGATGAAATAGATGATTATTATACATATCTTGAAAGAGATGAAGGTATTGAAGATGAAATATTAAACCAATCTAAAAAAGAAATGGCTAAGATGCAGGAAATCATTGAAGATCCTGACAGACTAGAATTGATAGTAAAAGATATAATAAAAGGTTATGAAGAAATAGAAAATTCGATAGCAAATAAAGCTATGGTAGTTGCATATTCAAGAAAATCAGCATATACAATGTATAAGAAATTCTTAGAGTTAAGACCAGAATGGAAGAATAAAGTACATATGGTTATAACTGCTAATAATAAAGATGACGAAGACATGCAAAAAGCAATTGGTTCAAGTAAAGATAAACATCAATTAGAAAAAGATTTTAAGGATGCCAATTCTGAATTTAAGATAGCAATAGTTGTTGATATGTGGCTTACAGGATTTGATGTTCCTCAACTTGGAACAATGTATGTTGATAAACCTATGAAAGCTCATAACTTAATGCAAGCAATTGCTAGGGTTAATAGAGTTTATAAAGACAAACAAGGCGGATTAATAGTAGATTATATAGGACTTAAAAGATGGTTAGTAGATGCATTAAAAACATATACTAAAAGAGATCAGGGCAAAATTGTTGACAATACTGAAATAGTAAAAGTATTAATGGATAAAATAGAACTTATTAGAAATATATTCCATGGATTTGAATATGGACATTTTGCTACAACAACTGATAGTGATAAATATGAGATTATAATGGCAGGTGCTAACTGGGTATTAAAAACAGATAAAATCAAAAAAGAATTTATGAAATATAGTTATGATTGTAAAAGCCTTTATGCCCTATGTGCTGGGGAATTAGAGCAAACAGTAAAAGATGAAGTATTATTCTTTACATCAGTACGTTCGTTTATAACTAAATTAAGTGGAGATGGGACAAGAATAGATATTAGCGAGATTAATTCACATGTTGCTGAAATGTTAGAAAGAGCAATACAAGATGACGAAATGTTACAAATCGGAGAAGTACATAATAGTAATCAAATAATGCTTTTAAGTGATGAATTAATGAGTAAAATTGCTAAAATGCAGAAAAAGAATATAGCTGTTGAAATATTAAACAGAGCATTGAAAGATTATGTAGAAAAGATTGGTAAGCAGAATATCGTTTTAATGGAAAAGTTTTCTACTAAATTTAAGAAAATAGCTGATACATATAATGAAAGAACAAGTGTTGAGGATATTGAAAAGATTATTCAAGAAATGATTAACTTGAAGAACGAGATTGAAAAAGAACTTGCTGCAGGAAATGAATACAATCTATCTCCAGAAGAAAAAGCATTCTTTGATGCTTTAGGAAATGATCCTCAAATAAAAGAATTAATGAAAGATGAAACATTAGTAAAAATAGCTAAAGAGCTTGTAGATATTATAAATGATAATATGACTATTGATTGGGATATAAGAAAAGATGCTAGAGCTAGAATGAGATATGAAATAAAGAAACTACTTATAAAATATGATTACCCTCCAATAAAAAGAGAAGATGCAGTTCAACTTGTAATTAAACAAGCAGAGTTAAAATGTAAAGGTGTGATTGAAAATTAATAAGTTATAAAGCAAATATAAATGGAAATAATACATTTATGTTTGCTTTTTTGTATATAATAAATAATTTTTTTTAATACTTGACTCTTAAAAGAAAATATGCTACAATAAAAGTGCCATCAAAAAGTGGCACATCAATAAAGGAGATGGCATATAATGAACACTATAGGAGGTCAAATACAAAGTCAAAATTTACTGAAAATTAAAAGAATTGTAGACAAAGACAATGATGGAGATAAATTTATTATTGTCAGGACTGAAAAAAATAAAGAGTTTATGCGAGAGCACAACTTAAATCGAGAAGATATTAAGGATATTATAAGAAGACTCTCAGTAGACGACTGCTTTGCTGGTCCAGAAAAAGACAGAGATCCACAATATGAAGGGTGGATATTTAAATTTAATCCTTTATTTGAAGACACTAAACTTTATATAAAGATTAGAGTTGAAAGTACAGAAAAGTCAGTTTGTTTGTCAGTGCATGAATTTGGTAAATATGATGAGGTGAATTAAAATGAGAGAATATTGTCCATATTGTAAAAAAGAAGTAGATTATAAAATAGAAAAAAGGGACGTAAAAGAATTTAGAGGAATAGAAATAAATACCTATGAAAATGTAGCTGTATGTAAAGAATGCCATCAAGACTTATATGTAAATGAAATCGAAGAAAAAAACAACAAAAGAATATATGAACTATATAGAGAAAAAGCAAACATTATAAAACCACAAGATATAGTTAATTTAAGAGAAAAATATGATATATCACAAAGAGAATTAACTGCTATTCTTGGGTTTGGTAAAATGACTATCAATAGATATGAAAGAGGTGGAGTACCAACAAAATCACAAAGTGACTATATAAAATTATTAATTGATAATGATAGTAAATTTATAGAAAAAGTAAAAGAAGCATATAAAAATGGTAGTATTAATGAAAAAACATATAAAAAAATAATTTCAACAAATTTAGAAAATGAAATAAGTAAAGATGACATTCAAGATATGTATAGAAGGGTTATAAATAATTCTTTGGAATTAAAACCAAGCATTTTTAATGGATATAAATCATTTGATTTAGACCTAGTAGAAAATATTATATCTTATATTTCAAGCAAAGTAAGTAATTTAACAATTACAAGTCTTAATAAATATTTATGGTTTATAGATATATTATCATTTAATCAAAGGGGAGTTTCAATTACTGGATTAACATACCAAAAACAACAATATGGTCCTACTATAATAGATCAAAGGTATAAAGAAATTTCTTTACTAGATGATAAATATATTAGAAATGATTACGAAGATGAAAATGGTACGAGAACTATTATAACAAGTAACAAAAATTTTGATTTGAGCAAATTAAAAGAAAGCGAAATCGAAATAATTAACAAAATAATTAAATTACTAAAGAATAAAAACGTGACAGATATTTCAAATATGTCACATGAAGAGGAAGGGTGGAAAAAAACTAAAAAATTTGATGAGATATCATTTGAATATGCTATGAATTTAAATATAATTAAATAACGAATCAAAAGCAAAATATTTTAGTTTTTTACTAGATATTTTGCTTTTTTGTTTGGAAGGGAGAAAAAATAAAGTTGAAACAAATATTGAAACCAGTTTTTGAAATGATAACAGGAGAATATGTATTGTTTGATAATGCTATATACAATTATATTATATTAGGTATTATAGGTATAATAGCATTAAAAGTGGCGTGGAATTCTGTAAGAAAATTATATGATTGTGGAATAATTATGACTAAATCATCGGGATCAATTATTCACTGGATTATAAGATTAATTACATTTACGACTTTATTTTATATACTAAGTGTGGTAATGTGGTTAACAAAATATATTAATTCCAACAAAGCAATAAGTATAATAATTTTAGTTAGTATTATTATTATTTTTATATTATACAAATTTATCCTAAAATTATATAAAAACAATAAAAAAAGTACAATTAGAGATGAGGTGTAAAATGAAGAAAAGTAAGGTAGTAATTAATAAATCTTTTTATTTAGGTGATTTGAAAAAAGATATATTATTTTTTAATGCAATGCATTTGATTAAAGAAAATGTAGTTGTATATGGTATTGATAGTTATGGGAGATGTTATACTAAAAAAGATACAGATATAGAGATACAAGATGTGGATATAGAAAAAGACTATATGAAAGTTTATGCCAGATTTACTAAGCCAGAATTTATTGATACTATTTTTAAAGAAATTAATTTAGAACGAGCAATATTAATGTATACTCAAGAACAAGAAATTTGGATAAATCCAATGTACCATTTAGACTTATTTATGTTACCATTCCAAGTTAAAGTTTTGGAAAAAGACGTACTTATATATCCAATAATAAAGATATTTGAGAATAATAGTATAATAATTAGTTACAAAATATATATTGATGATGAAAGTGATTTTGATGAATTTGAAAAAGTATATGCAGATTTTAACCGACATATTTTTAAAAGATTGACTATTCCAGTTAATTATGCACCGGAATATAAAAAAGAAAATGAAGTTGATGCTGTAATGGACGAGGAAAATGTAAAATACATAGAAGTAGATTGTAAAAATGAAGAATTTAGAAATATAATTAATTTTTCATGGTATCTATTAAATTTAATTAATCACTCTGATGAATCAGTTACATTTTATGCAAGGTGTTCATATTTTATTGAAAGTAATAAAAATAATCATGTAGGTAAGAAATTTATTGATACTTTATTAAAAGGAGTAAAGGGCAATTATAAATATGAGTTAAAAGATAACAGTATAAATAAAAATTATAAGAAATACTTTAATGAAAGGGCAAGTATTGTTGTAGGAGAAAATGCTGAACAAATAGAATCAGAAATTCAAGCAATTGAAGAAAGAATGATGTTACAAGTTCTTGAACAAAGTCAGATAATAGAAAATTTAAAGAATGATAAATATACATATAATGAATTAAGAAAAATATATAATAAAATCCTATATGAAAATATAGAGTATAGAGACTCAAATTATGGAGAAATAGAAGACACGCTAGAACTAATGCATACATTTATGAAAAGTAAAGAAAAAATAGAGTTTTTAAAAACAGGATTAGAAGAGAAAATTAAAGAAAAAGAAAATTATTATCAAGAAAAAACAGCACTATTTGCTTTATTATTAAGCGCCAGTCCTATTTGCGATTATATATTTTTTCCAATTATAAACAATATTTTACATTTCGAAAAAATCTATAGTTTCATTGAAAAAATAAAAACTACACAATTATGTTTTTTAATAAAGGCAGAATACTTAAGAGGACTATGCTTTATAAGTACAATAGTATTGATCTATATTTTATATAAAAAATTTATAAAGAAAAAATAAATTAAGAAAATATATAATAAATGAGGATTTAAAAATAATGATAAATGTTGAAGAATTTTTTACGGCAATAGAACAAATACATGGATATAGAGATAATGGAAAAAAATATATATTTTATTATGACGAAACTAATAATTACAGAAAAGTAAAAATAACGGAAAAAGGGTTAAATGATTTTAAAGTTATGTTTGATAATTTTACATTAGGAGGAATTTGTTTTGAAAAAAACAAAGAAAAAGATGCAAAAGAATTAATAATGAACTTAAAGTTACAAACTAGTCAAGAACTAAAGTCAAAAACTTTTTTTAAGGGGAAAAATACATTTAAAGATTGTATCGAACACAAGAAATTAAATTTAATACTCAATTGGGTATTAAATAATGCTTATGTACATTATTCGGATATAGATTCTATTTATTTTAGTGTAATAGATATTGTTGATTCTATATGTAATAATCCAATTGCTAAATATTTTCCACAAGATCTCATAGATGCGTTTAAAGATGAATTATATTGGACTATAAGAAATAATTTTTATTTTTTCTTAGATATTTGTAAAAAAACCGATTATCCTAATATAACCAATGAAAAAATAAAAGTATTTTGTCAAGGATTAATTGATATTATAAATAAAGAACAAGAAAAATATAATACACTAAAATTACTAAAGGACTTAATAGAGCAATTTATAAATTACAATGATTTAGTATTCTTAAAGGATAATGAGGAAAGAATAATAATGGAATCATTTTATTCTTTGAGGCAGCAGAGATGTATTATTTTTAGAGATTCAATGCACATATTTGATAAAGAATTATTGGATGAACAAAAAATGAATGAAGAATATATGACTTTAAATGATGGAAATAAACTAGAAAACTATAAGTTTATAGATTCTAAAGATGAAGTAAATATACAAATATCAGATATTATAATATATATAATTGCAAAGTATTTAAAATTTTTGACGCACTATCCAAATGAAAATGTCGAAAATACTCTTAAAAGTTTGAATAAAATTGGAAAAGAAAATTTGACTATACTGATACAAATTATAAATAAATCTAACAAAGAGAATACTTTCTTTTTAGAAACAATTAATTCACAAAGAGTTAATGTTAGAAGATATTTAATGAATCAACATATAGAAAATATATTAAATATATAATTAAGATAAAAATACCAGGAAAATTATTCTCCTGGTTTTTCTGATTATTGACAAAGGTCAAATTCTATTATTCTATAAAACATCCAACAATCAACTGCACTCCATCCACAAATCCATTCCTATAATACTTCTCATTATAATAACAAACATAATCCAAGAAATTCCTATCAAGTAAATCGAGCTGTTTCATTACATACTTTTTATTCTGTTTAGGAACGTTCTTCAAAATACGTTCACTTATTTCATCAAACTTAATATAATGCTTTTTATCCTCCTCAGTAGAATAACAAAATCTGTATTCTTCCAAGAATTCAAACCATTCTTTCATCAAATCATCTTTAACTTGTCTAAAATTATTATCCATAAAATAACCTCCAAATTATAAAATAATCAACCAAATACTTCCAAAGATTCTCAAACAAAAATTGGGGAGAAATTGGGGATCAATTTCTCAAAAAAGGGCACTTTTTAGCCAAATTATTCACTAAACAAAAACTTTTGAAAGTATTGATAACACTGCACTTCAACACAATTCAACACCTATCATGAAAACCATTTTTTGCCACTCATAACCCGAAGGTCGATAATAAAAAAGAAAAAAACACAAAAAAGTAACATATTGTCGAGAAATGTGAAAATATAACACAAAAACATTTCTAAAAATGTGATATTACACACTTAAAATATTTCTAAAAATGTGATAAGATATTATTGGAGGTACAAAATTATGGATAGATTAAGAAGAAAAATCGACCAGTATCTTATAGATTGGAAAAATAGTAGTAATAAAATGCCTTTAATAATAAAAGGTGCAAGGCAAATTGGAAAAACAAATGCTATTAGAAATTTTGGAGAAAAAAACTATAAAACTTTTATTGAAATAAATTTTGCATTTCAACCAGAATTTAAAACAATATTTGAAGATGGTTTTGTAGTAGATAATATTGTAAAAAACATAACGTTGAAAATGCCAGAAATCCAAATAAATGAAAATGATACATTAATCTTTTTTGATGAAATGCAAGAATGTGTTAGCACAGCAACTTCGTTAAAGGCTTTTAGAGAAGATGGAAGATATGATGTTATTTGTTCAGGTTCTTTAATGGGAATTAATTATAAAGAAATAGAATCAAATAGTGTTGGAAATAAAGAAGATTATATAATGCATTCTATGGATTTTGAGGAATTCTTATGGGCTAAAGGATATAAAGAAGAACAAATTGAAGATTTATATAAATGCATGGTAGAAGTAAAACCTTTAAGTACTACACAATATAGTGTTATGCTTTCTAATTTCAAAGATTATATGGTAGTTGGAGGAATGCCCGCTATCGTTAATCAATTTATGGCTAATAAGAATTTCAGTGGAATATTAAAAATGCAACAGCAAATCTTATTAGATTATGAAGAAGACATTACTAAATATGCAGGTAGACTAGATAAAACAAAAATTTTGAACTGTTATAAGAAAATACCAGTATTTTTAGGAAATGAAAATAAAAAATTCCAAATATCAAAAATTGCTGATGGTGCAAGAAATTGAGAATATGTAGGAGTTATTGATTGGCTTTCAAGTGCTGGTATAGTAAAAGTTAGTTATAGCTTAGAACAACCTAGTTTGCCACTAAAAGGAAATTACAATCCAGATAATTATAGATTATATTTTGCAGATACTTGTTTGTTAATAGGCTCATTGGAAGAAGAAGTTCAGCAAGATTTAAGAAATAATGAAAATATGAATACATATAAATGTGCTTTATATGAAAATATTGTAGGGGATATGCTTGTAAAAGCTGGATATGATTTATATTTTTATAAAGATGATAGTAAAAAGCAAGAAATGGATTTCTTTGTAAGAGATACAAATTCATTAATACCTGTTGAAGTTAAAGCAAATGATAATGCAACAGCTTCTTTAAACAATTTGATTGATAATGATAAATATAAAGATATAAAATATGGAATTAAGCTATGTAATAAAAATATTGGATTTAATGGTAAATTCTATACATTTCCATATTTCCTAACATTCTTATTAAAAAGATATTTGAAAGAAAAAAGATAAATAGTAATTTTTTGTTTAAATAAAAATATAAATTCACAAAAAATTCACAAAAAATTAGCACTCTACACTTGACATTGCTAAAAATAGTGATACAATATAAATGTAATGAGAATTACATATATGTGCATACCCTTGAAACAGAGTATCAACACATAAAAAATTATTTTGTGAAAGGAGTGGTTTTTATGATGATGATACCAAGAAAAAGGAACGAATTTGATTTGTTCAGAGATTTTTTTGAAGGAGATGATTTCTTTCCAATTAGAAGAGAAAGTGCAATAATGAAAACAGACATAAAAGAGAAAAAAGATAAATACATTATCGAAATGGATCTTCCTGGATATGAAAAAGAAAACATTAACCTATCATTGAAAGATGGATATTTGGAAGTAACAGCTGAGGTTAAGAAAGAAGATGACAATGAAGAAAAGGACAAATTTGTTCATAAGGAAAGATATTACGGACATTGCTCAAGAAGTTTTTATGTGGGAGAGCAAATTAAAGAAGAAGATGTAAATGCAGAATTTAAAAACGGTATATTAAAAATTTGTATTCCAAAAAAAGAAGAAAGAAAAGAACTTCCAGAAGCAAAACATATTGAAATTAAATAATATTTATAAGGAAATGGTTTTATATAGAATCATTTCCTTATTTAATATATAAATTACAATTTCACGAGTAGATGTAAAATGTTATTTTTATGCATTTGATTTATTTTAATTATAGCAATATATTAAAGGTGTAGATAATGTTGTTGACAGTGTCAACGATTTGTCAACGGAAAATAAGATTTAATTAGAACAATAAAAACTGTAGTGCATTGTACATGTGGAAGTGGTAAGAAGTACAAAAACTGCTGTGGTAAAAATGCTTAAACTATTGAAAATAGTGAATTACAGAAAATACAAAAAACGCAAAAATATTGTGGTGTGGACAAAAATGTCTACAATGTGTACACAAATAAAAAATTTTGTGGACAAAAAAGTAAGGATGATTATAAAAAATCATCTTTATTTTTTGCAAAAAAAAGATATAATACTTCAATTTAAGTGGTGTTAAATTAGCGTTTGTGATATAATGCTATCAGTAAGATTAAAGAGTCTACATATGAGATAGAAAATAACAAGATTATTAATGAAAAACATCCTGATACAAACAGACCTCAAGATTGTTATGAAGAAGATGATGGAATGTTTAGATTTGAAAATGTAGTTAAATAAGATTAGCAGATTCTTTTGATATTAGGAAAAATATAAATAGTAATTTATCGCTTATTAACAAGTAAAAAGAAAAAATAGCAATAGTGCATTTAGATAGGAGAAATGAAAATGGAATTATTTGAAATAATAGCAATAGGAGTTGGACTAACTATGGATGCTTTTGCTGTATCTATATGTAAAGGTCTATCAATGAAAAAAATAGATTGGAAAAAAGCAATAATCATTGCATTATATTTTGGAATATTTCAAGCATTAATGCCCATTTTGGGATATTTTTTAGGAAGTACATTTAGTTCATTTGTTCAAAGTGTAGACCATTGGATTGCTTTTATATTATTAGCAATAATTGGTGGAAATATGATAAAAGATTCTACAGATGATGAGGTAGAAAAAAGAAATGATAAAGTTGATGTGAAAACTATGCTTTTATTGGCTATTGCAACAAGTATTGATGCATTAGCAGTTGGTGTAACATTTGCTTTTTTTGAAGTTAATCTATTACTTTCAATATCAATTATAGGAATAATTACTTTTGCATTGTCTTTTTTAGGAGTAATAATTGGAAACAAATTTGGAGATAAATTTCAAAATAGAGCAGAACTTGCAGGAGGTATTGTTTTAATAATAATAGGATTAAAAATCTTATTAGAGCATTTGGGAATATTAGCATTATAAATAGAAAAATAGTAATTTGTGGAGGAGAATGAATATGAGTGATGATGAAATAATATTAATTTTAGAAAAAAGATTTATTCAAAATAAAAATATGCATAAAGATATTAAGTGGGATGATGTAAAAAAAAGAATAACAAGAGAGGTAATTCCATCTTTAAAATATATGGAAGAAACTGGTGGAGAACCTGATGTTATTATGTATGATAAAGACAATGATAAGTATGTTTATTGTGATACTTCAATAGAATCTCCTGTTGGAAGAAGAAGTTTTTGTTATGATATAGATGCTTTGAATAGTAGAAAAAGCAATAAACCAAATTCAGATATTATAACAGAAGCAAATAATAATATGGTAAAAGTATTGGATGAAGCAGAATATAAATATCTTCAATCATTGGGAGATTTTGATTTGAAGTCTACAAGCTGGATATTAACTCCAATAGAAATTAGAAAATTAGGTGGAGCATTATTTGGAGATAAAAAATATAATAGAACATTTATATTTCATAATGGAGCAGAATCTTATTATTCAAATCGAGGATTTAGGGTTTTATTAAAAATATAGTAGGTACGATAAATTACAATTTAGCAATTAGATTATAATATTTTGATATTGTGAACAAAAAAATAAAATTTTATATTAAATAAATGATAAAGAGGGTTTCCTATTCTAGAACACCCTCTTTAACTTCATCCTCCAGTTTATTAGATATATTATTTTTTAATTCTTCTAAAAATTTTTTACTAGGCTCAGAAAAAACTTGATATTTTTTCCATATAATCATAATGTTAGACAGTAATTTGGGTTTTAAAGGTTTAAAAACTAAATTACTAATATTAGTTGTATTTATTAAATTATCAATACAGAATGCATTTCCAATTCCTTCTTCCACCATTAAACCAGCATTATATATAAGATTGTATTTTGCAACAATGTTTAAGTCATGTTTTCTATTTTCAAACCAATTTTTTAAGTTAGGAGCATCATTTGTTTGAGTAGGGAAAATAATAGGCATTTTGGTCATATCATTTAATGTTATATATTCTTTATCCGCAAAAGGATCATCTTTTTTCATTAATATGCCCCAATTATCAAAGTAAGGAAGTTTAATAAAATCATATTTTTTTAAATCTGCAACTCCCATAAGAACGCCAAAATCTAATAAACCTTTATCAATTCTTTCACAGATGTCATCTCCGTTTCCACTATACATTTGAAAATGTATTTTGGGATATTTATCAGAAAGAGATTTCATAGTTTGCGTAATTATTTTCATCCCATCAGACTCTCCACCACCAATTAAGATTTCGCCAGATAAATCATTATTATTTTGTATAAATTCATTACTTGTTTTATCAACTAAATCTATAATTTCTTGAGCTCTTTTTCTTAATAATATACCATCATTAGTCAAAGTTATTTTTCTGTTACTTCTAATAAATAAATCTTTTCCAAGTTCTTTTTCTAATCTTTGTATAACCTTTGTAAGTCCTGGTTGACTAATATATAAAGACTCTGATGCAAGTTTTATACTTTCTTCTCTAGCAACAGCTAAAAAATATCTTAAATCGCTTATTTCCATACATTTCACTCCTTAAAAATCAAAAACATTATATTACATTTTCAAATAACTGTCAATTATATATACATATAACAAATAAGTATTTGTCAATTGTAATAAAGTAAAGTATAATGTAATTGAAAAAATAAAGGAGAGTTAAGAACAAATGAGGGGAGAACAAGACTTAAAAGATGCAATTAAACAAAATTTAATTGATAGTGGATGTAATAAGAAACAAATTGAGAAGTTTTTTGAACTATATGAGCAAAGGCAAAAAGATGAAATAATAACAATGTTAAAGGAACACAAAGAAAATTTATTAAAAAAATTAAGATTAGACAAAAAAGAGATTGATGATTTAGATTATTTAATTTTGGACATTCAAAATAATTTTAAAATTTGAGGAGTTTAAGTTATGAATAAGAAATTAATTATATATATTGTTATAGGTTTAATAATTTTAGCACTAATAATTGCCATTATTTTAATTAACAAACAAAATACAAATAGAAACGAATTAGAAACAAATCAAAACTATAGTAATAAGGAGAATATAAAAAGCAATGAGAATATACAAAAAAATATTTCTTCTAATCAAAGTATAGAAGATGTAAATATTACAACTGAAACCAATTCTGTAAAAACAGATAATGCTACAGAAACTTCAATCCAAGAACAAGTAAAGGAAAAAATAAAAGAGGAAAATATAGATATGATAAAAATAAAAGTTAATAGTAATGTTTTAGAGGCTAAATTAGAAGATAATGAAGCTACAAAAAGTTTAGTAGAAAGGTTGAAGAATGGAGATATTTCAGTCAATGCAAACGAATATGGAGGATTTGAAAAAGTAGGTAATTTGGGCTTTAGTTTACCAAAAAATGATAAAAGTATAACTACATCAGCAGGAGATATAGTTTTGTATCAAGGAAATCAAATATCATTATTCTATAATTCAAACTCGTGGAGTTATACAAAACTTGGAAGAGTTCAGAATGTAAGTGGAGCTGAATTAAAGAATATATTAGGTTCAGGAGATGTAACTTTAATATTAAGTATAGACTAAAGGAGGGGAAAATGGAAGTTAATGGCAAAATATTAATTAGAGAGAAAGTAAGTAAATAAATAGGAGGAATTAAAAAATGAGTAAAAAAGTTGTAGTTGTGTCAAGTAGTTTTAGAAAAAATGGAAATAGTGAAACTTTGGCAAATGAATTTATAAGAGGAGCAAAAGAAACTGGAAATGAAGTAGAAACAATATATCTTCGTGATATTACATTAAATTATTGTAGAGGTTGTTTTGCTTGTTTAAAATAAAATCATTGCGTTATAGATGATGATGCAAAAGAATTAATGGAAAAAGTTAGAACAGCTGATGTTTTATGCTTTTCAACACCAATTTATTATTATGCGGTAAGTGGGCAGTTAAAAACATTTTTAGATAGAATGAATCCAATATATAGCGCAGGGCATAATTTTAAAGATGTTTATCTATTAACAGCAGCAAATGATACAGATTCAAAAGCAATGGATGGAGCAATAAAAGATATTGAAGGTTGGGTAGAATGTTTTGAAGGTGTAACTTTAAAAGGTGTTGTAAAAGGAACTGGTGCAAATGATGTCGGAGATATATTGAGCCATAAAGATAAATTAGAAGAAGCCTATAATTTAGGAAAAAAATATATAATTTTGGAGGTAGAATTAATGAATAAGAAAATTTTGATTGGAATTATAGTTTTATTAGCTGTAATAGTTGTAGGAGCATATTTTTTATTTAATAAAAAACAATACAATTCTCAAACAAATCAATATAGTAGTGATTTAAGTAGTAATGCAAAAGCAAGTACACAAAATAATAATGAAAAAAAGACAGCCAAAAATAGCCTGAGAGATGGAGAATCTATTCAAACACAAGATAAAAATAAATCTACAAGGGTAGTAACTGGTGGAACAAAAATTAAAATGACTTTTGGAGACACAGTTATTTATGGTGTGTTGAATGATTCGGAAACAGCAAAAGCTTTGATTCAAAAGTTGCCTATCACACAACATGAATCAAGATATACACATGACTTTTGTGGAGTAACAGAAAAATTACCATATAACGAAGATGAAGTGCATTATGGTTGGCTAAATGGAGATATTGATTATGCTATTGATGCACCATATTACACAATTCTTTTCAAAGATGAAGAAATATCAGAACAATATGGTGATCAAGTTAATATTGGAGTTATAACTTCTACAATTAGTGAAATTGATAAATTAAGTGGAAGCTTTGATGTTAAAATAGAATTGGATAATTAAAAGGATATGATATGAAAAATAAAGCATATAGAATAATAGTAGATTTTTTTATGTTAATATTTATGATATTAGAATATTCTAAAATATATACAGGACAATTAATTCATGAAATATTAGGAATTGCATTATTAATATTATTTATCATACATAATATTTTAAATATAAATTTTTATAGAAATTTATTTAAAGGGAAATATAATTCTTCAAGAGCTTTCTTAACAATTGTTGATATAGGATTTTTAATATTTATGCTATTTACAATAATTTTAGGAATACCAATATCAAAAGAATTATTTAGTTTTTTTAGTATTTCTAATGGAGCAGTAGTTAGTAAACTCCATATACTTTTTAGCTATTGGGGAATGATATTTTTGTCAATGCATTTGGGATTACATTTTAAAGCAATTTTTGCAAAGTTAATTAGCAAATTAAAAAAGAATAAAATTTTAAAATATATAGTGGATTTATTGCAAATATTAATTGTAATCTATGGAATAAAACTATTCTTTGATACAAATATAATTAATTATTTAATTGCAAAAGCATCATTTGGCAATTATACAAACAATATTTGGATTTCATTATGGAATAATTTTATGATAATATTTGGAGTATCAATAATTAATTATAATATTGAGAAAATAATAAAGTGGAAAACTGGGGAAAGAAGGAATAATCTATGAATAAAGTTAAAATAATAATTATTTGTTTAATTGCATTAGTTGTTGTTGGAGGATTAGGAGCTGTTATTATTAAAAACATTAATACAGAAGAAAATCAAACTTTAGATTCAACAATTACTGATGAGCAAGGAAAAGAAGCAAAATTAAATTTAAATAGTGATAAAATATTAGTTATTTATTTTTCTGAAACAGGAAATACTCAAAAATTGGCAAAACTTATAAGTGATAAAGTTGGAGGAGATTTTATAAGAATTGAAACAGAAAAAGTATATCCAACAGATTATAATGAATTAGTAGATGATGCTAAAAAAGAGAAAGAGAATGATGATAGACCAAAATTAAAAACATTAAATATCAATTTAGATGATTATGATACTATATTTATAGGATATCCAATTTGGTGGTATCAAATGCCAATGGCTATGTACACATTATTTGATAATTATGACTTTGCAGACAAAACCATAATACCATTTAATACTCATGAAGGTTCAGGAAGTTCAGGAACTTATGAAGATATTCAAAAATTAGAACCAAAAGCAAAGGTTCTTGAGGGATTACCAATTCGTGGTGGAGATATGGTTTCTGACCAAAGCAGTAAAGTTGATAGTTGGTTAAATAAATTAGGAATTTAAAATATGGAGGAATTTAAGATATGGAAGAATTAAAATTAAATCAAGAATGGGATAAAGTATTCCCAAAAAGTGAAAAAGTTGAGTCTAAAAAAGTAACTTTTAAAAATCATTTTGGAATTACATTAGTAGCTGATATGTATGTCCCAAAAGAATATGATGGAAAACTTCCTGCAATAGCAGTAAGTGGACCTTTTGGAGCAGTAAAAGAACAAAGTTCAGGATTATATGCTCAAGAAATGGCAGAAAGAGGGTTTCTAACAATAGCATTTGACCCATCTTTTACAGGAGAAAGTTCAGGAGAGCCAAGATATATGAACTCTCCAGACATAAATGTTGAGGATTTTCAATCAGCAGTTGATTTTCTATCTAATTTAGAAAATGTTGATAATGAAAAAATATCAATAATTGGTATATGTGGATGGGGAGGAATGGCACTTCAAACAGCATGTATAGATACTAGAATAAAGGCTACAATTGCATCAACAATGTATGATATGTCAAGAGTTACAGGGAATGGATATTTTGATGGAGAAGATAGTGAAGAAGCAAGATATAATAAAAGAGTAGCAATAAATAATCAAAGAACAGAAGATTTTAAAGCAGGAGAATATAAACTTGGAGGTGGTGTAATAGACCCACTACCAGAAGATGCACCTCAATTTGTAAAAGACTACCATGCATATTATAAAACTCCTCGTGGATACCATAAGAGAAGTTTGAATTCTAATGGTGGGTGGAATGTTACAGCAGGAACATCACTTTTGAATACAAGATTATTCTATTATTCAAAAGAAATAAGAAATGCAGTAATGATAGTACATGGAGATAAAGCACATTCATATTATTTTGGGAAAGATGCTTATGAAAATATGATTAAAGATAGTAAATATGCAAATAATAAGGAATTTCTTTCAATAGAAGGTGTTTCACATTGTGATTTATATGACCAAAAAGATATTATACCATTTGATAAAATAGAAGAATTTATAAGAAAAAATTTAAAATAGAATTTTAAATGAATATTAGAATATGATAAACTGAATTTATCATAAATTAGAAAGATAAATTACAAGTTATTGAGATGTTAACAAGATTTTGGCATTACGAATAAGATAAAAGAAAAAATTGGACTGATAATGAGTTGAAATTATCAGTCTTTTATTATATAATTTTAGAAAATAAAAAATTTTTATAACATAGGGACCAGTAAAATCAATAAAACTTACTTTTAGGTAACTACATTACAAAAAAGTGCGTACTTCCCAAACATTTAATAGGCTGTTATAATATGAACAGATTAAAAATTTAGGAGGTATTAGATATGGAAAATTGGGCTTATGAATTTAGTTTAAATCACGAAGGAGCAGGAGTTGGAATAATTTATTACTCTGCAAAATATTTTGAAAGAAAAGGAATAGTGAATCCAGCAAATGCACAACCTTATTCATCAGAGGAAATTGATGAAATAAAAAATGGAGCAATAGAGGGAGCTACTAATTATACAAGTAATGTTCCTGAAAATGCTTTAGTTGGAATGAATGTATTAAATACTGATAAAGTATTTTGGTATGATGAAGAAAATTCAAATAAAATATTAGCATCTACTGATCCACTTTTATTAGATAAAGAAACAGGAAATATGAAAACAATGAGTGGAGAAGTTGTTGCAAAAGCAATGTAATTTAGAGGAGGAAGATGAACTATGGCAAAGGTTTATACAGAATGTCCAGTAGAATATACTGCTTCAATATTATCAAATAAATGGAAATGTTTAATATTAAGAGATTTACTAACAGGAACAAAAAGATTTAATGAACTAAATAAATCTATTATTGGTATATCTGCAAAAGTATTAACAGAAAATTTAAGAGAAATGGAGAATGATGGTATTATAAATAGAAAGACTTATGCTGTAGTTCCTCCAAAAGTAGAGTATTCATTAAGCTCTAAAGGAGAAGAATTAAAGCCTATAATTGATTTAATGAAAGAATTTGGAAACAAATACAAAGACA
Organism: Clostridia bacterium; assembly: GCA_017510825.1. Classification (GTDB taxonomy): domain Bacteria; phylum Bacillota; class Clostridia; order TANB77; family CAG-508; genus CAG-793. Next base: position 43,395 of record JAFWMA010000002.1, read on the forward strand.
AAAAATAAGAATTAAGGCTGATAGAAATATCAGTCTTTAATTTTACGAGGTGGTATTATGGAAAAGCTAGATTATTTAATAGAATATTTATTAAAAGAGTCAGGTAGGGGAAATTTCAATTATTCCAATAGAGACAAAAAGTCTTTATACAGGGCATTAGTTAATATAAGACAAGCAAACCCTATTTCAGAAGATTTTTTGAAAGTTGAAGATGAATATTTGCAAGAAGAATTAAAAAAGCGAAGTATTACAAATGCTGATGATATTAAGGCAGAAAATAGAATTGCTTTATGGCAAGGAGATATAACCAAACTAAAAATTGATGCAATAGTAAATGCAGGAAATTCACAAGGATTAGGGTGTTTCTTACCAAATCATAATTGCATAGATAATCAAATAAATACTTTTGCAGGTGTTAGACTTAGACTTGCTTGTAATGAAATAATGAAAGGTTTAAATTATAATCTTGAAACTGGAAAAGCAATAATTACCAAAGGTTACAATTTACCAAGCAAATATGTAATTCAAACTGTTGGACCGATAATTGAAAATGAAGTTACAGAAGAAAAAGAGCAAGAACTTGCAAATTGCTATACAAATTCATTAAAACTAGCGATAGAAAACGGAATTAAAACAATAGCTTTTCCTTGTATATCAACTGGAGTTTTTAGATTTCCAAAGGATAATGCTTGTATAACTGCAATTAAGTCAGTAAAAGAATTTTTAGAAAATAATAACACAATAGAAAAAGTAGTATTTAGTGTATATTCAGATGAAGATTTAGATATATATATAAATGAATTAAAGTAAGGAGATGAGGAGATTGATTATAAATACAGGAATGAGAACTGATATACCTGCATTTTATTCAGAGTGGTTAATGAATAGAGTTCGAGATGGTTTTGTTTATGTTAGAAACCCATATTACAGATTACAAGTAAGCAAATATAGTCTATCTCCTGATGTAGTTAATTGCCTTTCTTTTTGTACTAAAAATCCATATCAAATGCTTAAATATTTAGATGAATTAAAAGAAAAATATAAGATGTTTTGGTTTGTAACGATTACACCTTATGGAAAAGATTTAGAGCCTAATGTACCACAATTTGAAAAAGTTATTAATGATTTTAAGACTTTATCAAGAAAAATAGGTAAAAATGCAGTAGGACTTCGCTATGATCCAATACTTATAAACGAAGAATATACAGCAGATAAGCATATTGAAATGTTTGATAAATTTGCTAAAAGCTTAAATGGTTATACAGAAGATGTTACAATTAGTTTTTTGGATTTATATGAAAAAGTAAAGCGAAACGCACCAGATATTAGACCACCAACAAATGAAGAACAAAAGTATATTGCAAAAGAATTTGTTAGAATAGGAAAAGAAAATAATATGGTAATTCATGGATGTTGTGAAAATCCAAACTTGAAAGAAGTTGGAATTGATATAACAGGTTGTATGAGCCAAGAAATTGTAGAAAAAGCAATAGGCTTTAACTTAAAAGCACCAAGTAGGCAATCAAAAAGAATTGTAACTGATGGTAATAAAGAAGTTACAAAAGATATAACTTTATCTGATAAAGGAAAACCTATTTGTAACTGTTTAATGGGAAATGATATAGGAGCTTATAATAGTTGTATGCACCTTTGCAAATATTGTTATGCTAATTTTAATAAAACATTAGTAAAAGAAAATTATAAACTTCATAATCCAAAATCTCCATTTTTAATTGGAGAAAGTACACCAGATGACAAAGTAACAGACGCAAAACAAAAAAGTTGGAGAATAGATAATGAATTAGAACAAGTAACATTATTTTAAGGAGTTGATGGAAATGTTTAATTATGAATCAAGAATTGAAAATGCAAGAAAAGTTATAAACGAAGCTGATTATATTTTAATTGGTGCAGGAGCAGGACTATCAACTGCAGCAGGATTAGAATATAGTGGAGATAAATTCAAAAATAACTTTGGAGATTTTATAGATAAATATCAATTTACTGATTTATATACTGCAACATTTTATGATTTTAGGTCGCAAGAAGAAAAATGGGCATTTTGGGCTAGACTTATTAACTTAAATAGATACAATAAAGAACCATTAAAATTATATAGTGAAATATTTGATTTAGTAAAGCATAAAGAGCATTTTGTACTTACAACAAATGTAGACGCACAATTTGAAATAGCTGGATTTAATAAAGATAATATCTTTGCTACACAAGGCGATTATGAGATGTTACAATGTTCAAAGGCTTGTCATAATAAACTATATTCTAATAAAGAATTAGTTGAGAAGTGGTTAAAAGATACAAATGATTGTAAAATTCCAAGTGATGAAGTAATGTATTGTCCTGTTTGTAATGAAGAAATGGATGTTAATTTACGAAAAGATGCTTACTTTGTAGAAGATGATTATTGGTATAAGCAAAATAATAAATATAGTGAATTTCTTAATAAGATAAAAGGTAAGAAGGTAGCTTTAATAGAAATTGGTGTTGGTTTCAATACACCTGGAATTATTAGATTTCCTTTTGAACAATTAGTAAAAGAAAATGAATATTATACTTTAATTAGAATAAACAAAGAACATTCAGAAAGTTGGAACGATTTAGGTAATAACTTAATTGCTTTTAATGAGGATACAAATAAAATTATTGAAGATGCAGAAAAAGGAATAGAATTAAGCAAAGGATATACTAATGTAGATGAAATGTGGAAAGATTTAGAGAAAAAGGACTGAAAAATTCGTTAACAATAAAATATACTAATTTATTTAAATAAGATCATAAAAAAATAAAAAAGAGGACTTAATCTAAAGATACTACAAGAAGTTGTTGATATGCTTGCTAATGAACAAACATTACCTAAAAAGTATAAATATTATTATATGGCAGGATAATATAAATGAATACATGTAATGTCATACACAATCTGACTGGCTTTTAATTCATAAAATAGATAAAGGTGATTTAGTATTAACAGTATATAGAACAAGATAACATTCACACTTATTTTAAAAATATATTATTCACCAAAGCATCCAATAACTAGCTGAGAGCCATCAACAAATCCATTTTTATAATATTGCTCATTCCAGTAGTATAAATAATCCATAAAATATTTATCAAGCTGATAATTAAATACTACCATTTTATACACTTGAAAAGAAGTTTAAAACTAGTATATAATACTTAATATGTGAGGTGAGTATATGAGGGATTTTTCAGATGCAATTAAATACGATATTGTAAGAACGAATATAGAAAAAAACAACGGTAAAATCTGTTGCGAAATATGTGGAATAGAACTAAAATCTATAAAGGTAATATAAGTAGAGTTGATTTTAGTAGAGAATACAATGACTTACCACCATTCTATTATGTAAAAAAGTACTATGGAGATATCAATATTTTAAAAAAATCTTTTAATGTTAAAGAAAAGATTATTTGGAATAGAGTTACAATAAGAGAAGCACTAAAAAAATATATAGAAATAAACGGTGATTTGTTTGAAAAAGATTTAAAGTCGCAAAATGGATTACCTTAATCACTATTGATAGAATAGACAAAACTATTGAAGAAGTACTTGATTCAAGAAATAGAGTTTTTAAAAATAGAAAAGAACTATTTGATACATTTCCAATTTCTCAGAGTGTTATATATAGAAATTTTGATAGTTTCGATTCCTTTTGTGAAAGGTATAATATTATTATTGAGAAAAAGGAAAAAGCAAAAGTTACAGCAACAATTGACTTGTAGATTTTTAATTTCCATTAATAATTCCTCAAGCATTTAAATATTTAACTTTGTTAAACGAATACATTCCATCCTAATAAAAGATAGTTATTAGCCAACATTGCTTATTTTAATAATCCGAAAATTTTTGTATAATTATGGAAAATAAAATAGAAATAGAAATAAGAATATATTGAAACATCTATTTCTGAATAGCAAAATAACAATATATCAAGGAGATAAAAATTGAGTATATTAAAACCAAAAAAAATATTTATTAACAACTTAAAAACAGTATACAATTTAACTGAAGAAACAAAAACAAATAAAGAAATAGATAATATTTCTATTGAAGACTATAAAGAAAATAATGTAAGTTTTACCGATGTTGAAATTGAAAAGGCAATACTAAAAAACGTGGAACTAATAGATGGAAATTTGGAAAAAAATACATTTATGGATGTTAAATTCAATAATTGTAATTTTTCAAATACTTCTTTCGAAAACAGTAGCTTTATAAGATGTGAATTTAATAATTGTAAACTAACAGGATGTAATTTTTCAGAAAGTACAATATATAATGTTAGTTTTATAGAATGTAACATAAATTATGCAAATTTTTCGATTTCAGCAATGGAAAATGTGATGTTTGATAATTCAAATTTAAAAAATAGTAGTTTTCAAGAAAATAAACTAAAGAATATTATTTTAAATAAAACAGACTTAACTCAAGCACAATTCCTTAAAACAAAATTAAAAGGAATAGATTTTTCAGATAGCATAATTGAAGGAATGGTTGTAACCCTTGAAGATATTAGAGGAGCAAAAATAAATCAATTTCAAGCAGTGGATTTATTGTACTTGATAGGGGTAGAAATAAAAGAATAACAGTGGTAGAATAAATGCCTGTATAGGAAATATAACAAATTTTAAGATAACTCAAAAAATCAGAAAATCAAAAAAGTAGCATAAAGAAGGATGAAAGTAATGAGAAAAGGTCAAGAATAATGATTAAAAAAGCTAGGGAAAAGGACTTTGACTTTAATAATGAAGAATACATAAATGCAAAAAAAGAGTATTTTGCAGACAAGGGTATAGGGGGAATAGTGAAAACATTTGCTATATAAATAAAATTATTAAAGTTGCTGAGAAGGAAGCAAAAAACAAAATGAGCCTAAGCTATACAGTATAGTTTTAAATAAAAAATTTTTAAAACTAAAAATAAACACAAAACAGTTGACATAACACAAACAGTTATGTTATAATGCTAACATCTGCAAACTTATAGAAAATGAGAGGAAGGCAAACATGCAAAACATTTCCTATTGGGTTGAAAAGGAAAAGCTTTTTGATGAACAATGTATAGGAGGAACCTATGAAGTAGCAATAAGACCAGCAACATTGGAAACAGTACTACTATTACTGCAACAGTATGTTAACGAAACATCTAAGGAAAGGAAAAACGAGGATATTCCATCTTTGGAAGTCTATTGCAGAATAGACGATCTTATAGGAAAACAAAAAACAACTATTTGGATTCATGCTGAAGACTGGACAGAATATAGTTGGGAAGTAACCGCAGAATTATCAATGGAAATTCTGGAAAGCTTGAAAGAGTGGTGTAAGCACCTGCCAAATAATATGTCCAAATCTGTAATAGCCAAGTGTGTTAAAGACGCAATGAATATAAGAAAATAGAAAGGCTATAGCATTTTTTAGTTATTAACTCTCATACCCAGGAGTAATCACTTGATTACTCCTGGGTTTTTAGTTTTATGAATGATTTAGGATTTTTAAATAAAAGGGAAGCTTATGTTAAAAAAACATTAAAAGAAGCAGTAGATGAAACATTTAAGCTTTTAACTATACTTGAAGGAATAATTCCAGCATTAGAAAGTAGTCATGCAATTGCCTATGCAATAAGAATAGCTAAAAAATTTAAGAAAGATCACGCAATTATTGTAAATATATCTGGAAGAGAAAATATAGACATTGAAACCATTTATGGTTAGGATTGACTTAAAAAAAATAATACTATATAATTAACCAAAATAATAAGATAGAAAGGAAATAAGAATGATAACTAATGAAAGCCAATATACTAAAGTATACACTGAAGTATATTGATTAATTAAACACGTAATTGCTAAAACTGGAAAATAGAAGAGAATTCTAAACTATCTGCAAACGAAAACCATTTATAGTGGAGAATAAAATTCGGTCATAGGAAGCATAGAAAGTAAGTATAATAATAATATAATATTATTAAAAGTGGAGGGTATTATGAAAGTATTATTAATAAATGGAAGTCCTAAAATTGATGGATGTACAAAAAGAGCCTTAATAGAAGCTGAAAAAATACTAAAAGAAGAGAATATAGAAACTGAAATTATTGACATAGGAAATAGAGAAATAAGAGGGTGCATTGCATGTGGAAGCTGTAGAGAAAAAGGAAAATGCGTTTTTAATGATATAGTCAATGAAGTAGCTACAAAGTTCGAACAAGCAGATGGAATTATTGTTGGTACTCCAGTTTATTATGCCCATGCAAACGGAACAATAATAGGATTTTTAGATAGATTATTTTATAGTAGTTCAGGAATAGATAAAAGCATGAAAGTTGGAGCTACAGTAGTTTCCTCAAGAAGAGCAGGAAGCACATCAGCATTTGAAGAAATAAACAAGTACTTTACAATATCAAGTATGCCAATTGTTTCAAGCACATATTGGAATGAAGTTCATGGAGCTAGCAAAGAAGATGTAGAAAAAGATTTAGAAGGACTTCAAACAATGAGAAATTTAGGAAGAAATATGGCATTTATGATAAATTGCATAAACTTGGGTAAAGAAAAATATGGAATACCAAGAAATGAAAAAAATAATCGAACTAGTTTTACAGATGGATTATAAACAATAATAATTAGTAGATGGACATGTATTTATAAAACTAAAGCCGAATATTTAATGAAGGCAATATACCAAAGTTTAATGAAAGTACAAGATAATTATTTTTTACATACAAAAAATAAAATGAACAAAAATGATAATTGGAGGTTTTAATTATGTATGAAGAAGATATAGAATTAGCTAAAAAAGCTAGACTAAACGCCTATTCACCATACAGTAATTTTCAAGTTGGAGCAGCGCTAAGAACAAAAAAAGGAAACGTATATTTAGGATGCAATATTGAAAACCACGGAATACAAGGAATCTGCGCTGAAAGGACAGCATTTGCAAAAGCAATTTCAAAAGGAGAGAGAGAATTTGAACAAATAACAATTGTAGGTGCAAAAAAAGGGGAAGAGCCAACAGATAGATGTATGCCATGTGGATATTGCAGACAATTTATTAGAGAATTTGTAGACGATGATTTTAAAATTTATGTTGTAAATAAGGAGAATAAAATCGAAGAATATAGTATCAGTGAATTGCTACCACATAGTTTTAAATAAAAAAATAAAATGAATCAAAAAAATAAAAAATATAGAAAGGGTAAATCTTTTTATGAAAACAGAAAAAAATATATTAATTGCTTTTCTATTAAACATATTTTTTTCAATATTTGAATTTATTGGGGGAGCAATTTCAGGAAGTGTAGCAATAATGTCAGACGCAGTACATGACTTAGGAGATGCTACTAGCATAGGAATATCATATTATCTTGAGAAAAAGAGTAAAAAAAGACCTGATGAAAAACACACATATGGATATATTAGATATTCTGTTATGGGAAGCGTAATAACAACGGTAATACTAATAGCTGGATCAATTTTAGTAATTTATGAATCAATAAAAAGAATTATAAATCCAATTCAAATTGATTATAGTAAAATGATAATCTTTGCAGTAATTGGATTAATTATCAATTTAATATCAGCATATGTAACAAGAGAAGGAGATTCATTAAATCAAAAATCAGTAAATCTCCACATGCTTGAAGATGTTTTAGGATGGGCAGTTGTTTTAATTGGAGCAATTGTAATGAACACTACTAATATTTCAATAATAGATCCTATACTTTCAATATGTGTTTCATCATTCATTTTCATAAGTGCGATAAAAAATTTAAAAGAAGCAATTGATTTGTTTTTAGAAAAAACACCTAAAAACATAAAAATAAATGAAATAAAAAAAGAATTACTAAAAGACAAAGAAATAATAAATGTCCATCATATTCATATATGGAGTATTGATGGATATGAAAATCTTGCGACAATGCATATCGTAACAACTAACTATGAAAGTAATTTAAAACATAAAGTTAAAGAAAAACTTAAGCAATATGGGATAAATCATTCAACAATTGAAATAGAAAAAAATGAAGAACACTGTGATGACGAAGAATGTGATATTAATCATAATGAACACCGTCATCACCATCATCACCATCATCATTAGTTGGGACACTTAAGCAAAAACTCAATATAAAAGTAATCATACCATAAATAAAAAAAGTATTTTACAGTTAAAAGTCAGTTTATAGAATGAAAAAGCTAGAAAGGAGGATTTGATGAAAAAAATACAAGAAAAAATTCAAGAAACATCAAGTAAAATTGATATAATAATGCGTAATAGACTAATTATTGCAGGTTTATTAATAATAGACGGAATAAATTTTTTGATTTTTAAGGATGAGTCATTAATTGGTATGTCACTAACCATTGCTTTCTTGGTATCTTTTGCATCAATAACATCACTTATAGCTAACTTTAAATCTAAAAAAATAGACATAAAATCAGCAATAGTATCTTTTATGGCTTTAGGACTATGCATATTTACTGCATATTTTCCAGAAGTTACAGCCACTTACTTAAAATTCATATTATCAGTTTTTATTATCACAAATGGTGTAATAAACACGTTAAATATATTAAGATTCAACAAAATATCATCTCAAATAATAAATACCAAAAATAATATGGAAAGCAAAATTAAAGAAAAAAGAAAAAATAGTGATATAGAAAAAGAAGTAAGAACACAAACTGACAAAATAACAAATATAATGAATGATATTGTAGATAGGACTTCAAAAATACCATATTTATACCTTATAATAAATGTTATATCAATAATTTTGGGAATTTGGTTATTTGTAAATCCAGATATAACAGTAACAATTTGGGGATTAATATTTGTATATACAGGATTATCAAACTTTGTATTAGCAGCGAAATCAATGAATTTATCTGCTAAAATTAGAGATAGAGAGTTTAAATCAATTATATTTAATTAAACAAAGGATACTCTAAAGCTAGAAAAGAAGAGAAATAAAATGAGTAAACATAAACTATCACCACTATTGACGACTTATTTTGAGTTTAGCAAAAACAGGTGTACTTAATGACAAAAATCAAAGGAAAAGGATAAAATAATGGAAGGAATACTATCAATTTTTGTTTTAATAGTTTTTACTATTGTATTAACAGAAATAATAAATGAAAAGTTTTTTAAAATCTCAAGTAGTATCGCTTTACTATTGGTATCATTTTGCATAAGTGTTTTACTAGTAATTTTAAGTAAATTCAACATAATAACAGATGAGTTTTTTATCATACAGCAATTACAAAGACTACATCTGGATAAATTATTATTAGAAGGTACGCTATGCTTTATGATATTTGCAGGTGCAAGCAAAATGCAGTTCCCAAAATTTATTAATAATTTTAAAACAATATCTGCTATGTCAATTATTGCAACAGTTTTAAATGCAATTATTTATTCAGCACTTTTTTATTTTGCTTCAATTATACTAAACTTAGGAATTGATCCTACAACATGTGTATTGTTGGGATGTATTATATCTCCAACAGATCCTATTTCGGCAACTACAATATTAAATAAGTTAGGACTTCCAAAAGGGATTTCATCAGTAATAGAAGGAGAGTCATTATTTAATGATGGAATAGGGGTAGCATTATTTGTATTTATTGAAAATATAATTACAAATGGAAAAAGCCCAAACTTTGCTTGGATTGTTGGAAAGAATATTTTTGGAGCAGTATTAGTTGGTTTAATTAGCTCATATATTTTATTTAGATTAATAAAATATACTAAAAATCCCAATATGCACATACTAATAAGTTTATTAAATGTATCATTTTGTTATTTAGTATGTGAAGATTTTGGATTTTCAGGAGTAATATCCGCAGTAGTATCTGGAATCTATTTTTCATATCAGAATAAAAAATGTGAAAGATGGAAAAAAGTTGTTGATCCAAGTAATCTATATACCGATTTTTGGAATATTATAGATGAACTTTTAAATAAAAGCTTATTTGTATTAATAGGATTAAGTGCCTTTTTAATACCAATCAGTCCTAAAATAATTTGGATTATTCCAATAGCAATAATAGTAAACTTCATAAGCAGATACTTAAGTGTTAAAGTAACAGGGACAATTATAGGAAAATCAGATATTCCCAACAATTATACAATAAAAAGCTTTACAAAATTAATGACTATTTGTGCAATGAGAGGCGGTATTTCTTTAGCAATGGCATTTACTACAATAAACCTGATTGGAGAAAATGACTACACTACAGTACTAAATGTTACTATAATAACAATATTATTCACTACAATAATTAATGGATTATTAATTCCAGTTATTTATAAACAAATACAAGAAGATGCAAAGAAAAAATCCTTAATAATAAAAAATAATTTTTAAAATTATTAAACAATAGAAGATAATTTAATAAAAAGAAAGAGGTTAATAATGCAAGTTGTTATAATTGGACTAGGTCAAATTGGACAAGAATTAGCAAAAGAATTAGCTCAAAAAAAACATGATGTTACAGTAATAGACAAGAATAAAGAATTGATAGATAATTTTACAAATAAATATGAGGCAATAGGAATTGTAGGAAGCGGTGCTAGTAGAGATATTCAAACAAAAGCTAGATGTGATACAGCTGATCTTGTAATAGGACTAACGGGAATAGATGAAATAAACTTAATGAGTTGCTTAACAGCAAAATACTTAGGAGCAAAATACACAGTAGCAAAAGTTAAAAGTTTAGAATATCAAAATAATGATGTGTTTCTAAAGCAAAAATTTAAAATAGACTTAGTAATTAATTCAGAACATAGTACAGCAGATGAAATTACAAGAACAGTAAGCTACCCAAGTAACATTATTGTAGAACATTTTTTTGAGAGCAAAATAGATATGGCAGAAATAACATTAAGAGAAGGAAGCCCATTAATTGGAATGTCAATTAATGAGCTAGAAGAAAGATATAAAAACAAAATAAAAATAGGATGCATATATAGAAATGAAAAAGCTTATATTCCTACTGATACTATACAGCTAAAAAAAGATGATACTATTTATGTTTTAGCTAAAATAATTGATTTACACAAGTTTTTGAAAAAAAACAAATTAATTGAAAAAACAGTAAAATCAGTCTTACTTGTAGGCTCAGGAAACATTGGAGAGCAATTAATCATAAATTTAACAAAAATAGGAATAAAAATTAAAGTCATTGAGTTTAATTTAGATGTTTGCCGACAATTATCAGAAAAATTTGATAACATTGAAGTAGTATATTGCGAAGAAATAAACTCAGAGGTTTTAGTTGAAGAAGGAATAAAACAATTTGATTGTTGTATTTCTTTAACCCAAAATGATGAATCAAATCTAGTTGTTTCAATGTTTGCTTGGTCATGCAAAAATAAGAAAATAATAACAAAAATAACATCAATTGCATATACATCAATGTTACACAATGTAAAAATAGATACAACAATATCACCATATTCAATAATACTATCATCTATTATAAAATACATTAAGGGAATAAAAAATAGTTTAAATAATTCAATAAAAGAATTATATAGAATAGCTAATAATCAAATAGAAACAATTGAATTTTACATAAATAAAGACTATGACTTTTGTAACAAACCATTATGCACTTTAAAAATAAAGCCAAATGCTTTAATAGCTTCTGTTGTAAGAGGAAAAGAGGTAATAATGGCAAATGAAAATATCGAACTTAAAACAGGGGACAAAGTAATAGTAATATCAAAAGTAAAAAACGAAATAAGCGAATTAGAAGATGTATTTTATTGATTACATTTGACAACAAAGAATCAGCGAGTTATAATAAAAATATGACACTCTAGTAAAAAAGGAGCTAAAATGAAAATCAACATAGTAATGGTTGAACCAGAAATACCACAAAACACAGGAAATATAGCAAGAACTTGTGCAGCAATCGGAGCAAAATTACACCTGGTTTATCCACTAGGATTTTTAGTAGACGACAAATACTTAAAAAGAGCTGGATTAGATTACTGGGATAAACTCGAAATTGAAGAACACAATTCACTAGAAAAATTCCTTGAAAAATATAATCCTGAAGATAATAATATGTTTTTTGCATCAACGAAATCCACAAAGTGTTATTCAGATGTGGATTATAGCAATATGAACGAGGTATATATCTTATTTGGTAAAGAAACAAAAGGTCTACCAGAAGATTTACTCAAAAAATACATTGATAAAGATATAAGAATTCCAATGAAAAATGGACTTAGGTCACTAAATTTATCAAACTCAGTAGCAATAATAGTTTACGAAGTACTAAGGCAAATAGATTTTAAAGGACTAGAAGAAACAAGTGATTATCTTACTAAATAGGAAAGAATAAGCTCAAAATATTTTCCTTGAATAAAGTTACAATTCTTTCCTAATTTAAGTCTAAGAAATAGAAAGGGATAACTCTAAAATGGAAAGATTAGACTTTTTAATATATGAAAAGATTTCAAGTTTGATAAATATTGCACTAGTAAAAGCTGTTAACCCAGATGTAACACTTAGAGATGTTACTGTATTAAATAAAGGAATGATAAAGCTACTTAAATATAATTATGGTATTGAGGGAGTAATACTAGATGTAGATGAAACATTGAGAAAAGAATTTGGAAATATTCCAAAGTGCAATGATGACTGGATTGATGCATTGAAAGGTGAATTGAAAGTTACAATACTAAGTAATGGAAAAAGTGAGCCAATGCAAAGGTATTTTAATGAAAAAGGGATTGATTATATAACATTTGCATTAAAACCACTTAGAAGGAATTTTCTAAAAGCATGTGAACAAATGGAAGTTAGTCCAGATAAAGTAATGGTAATTGGAAATGATTTGTTTTCAGACATTCTAGGTGGAAAAAGAAACAAAATGAAAACAGCATTAGTACAAAAAGTTAGAGATAATCATGAAGATAGATAAAAATTAGCATATTTACATATTTATGTAAATATGCTATAATTGTTTTAAGGTGCTACAAAGATCAAATCCGAAATTGGAGGAGATATGTCAATCGATACAGCTTATGTCGATTATACAAAAGACAATAAAAGGAGAATCAAAGACCACATCCAAAAGTTTCGTGATACTAAATGGGGGAATATTCCCAATCATCTAAAAGAAGAGATGGAAGAGGAACTTTTCTACATCGATGATGATGAAGAACCTGAAGAAACCATAGAAGAATACTACATCACCGAACTTGAAGAGCAAGATTACTATGACGAAGATGATAACGATGACTATGATGATGAGTATGACGAGTATGGTTATTGGTATGATTCATTTCCAAATTATAGTTGGGACTACGGATGTGAATCAGACTATGATGATGACGACCTTATTTTCTATGACTACGACTATGATGATTACGACGACTACGATTCTCAAGCCCAAGCAGAATTTGAGGCAAAAATTGAGGAACAAGAGAGAGCAGAATACTATGCTGAAAGGTTTCGAGGCACAAAGTGGTGTATGCCTCGGAGCTTAAGAAAAGAGTATGAAGACGAACTTTACTGAAATACTCTAACCAGGTGGGGAGTTGCCTTTATGGCGACTCCCCATCTGGCACATAAAAAAATCTCAAATAAAAATCAAAAAAATTCCAAAAAATCATTGACTTTTACTTAAAAAGCTTGTATACTTATTATAAGTATATTTTGTACGAATAAAATCTAGAGGGCTAATAGATGATGAATTTCGTAATCGGTAAGTAATTGAATAATATTATAAAACAGGTAAAATCGATAAATCTATCGGTTTACCTTTTTTTGCCTTCTAATTTTGTTTACGTAAATTTTTAAGAAGAAGAATTACATATTAAAAGATTATGATTTTTTATAGCTATAGAGCAGGAGCTATAAAAAGTTATAAAAACTTAAATACTGTAAGAGGGGCTTCTAAAAAAAAGATATACTTCTGCTTAAAAAAATAAGGAGGTCATATCTTTGGTAAAGGTAAAAGATGTAAAACACGAAAAAACCACACGTAAATCTTTCTCTAAAATAGGCGATTTTATAGAAATGCCTAACTTGATAAAAGTTCAAAGAGATTCTTACGAGTGGTTTCTTAACGAAGGATTAGGAGAAGTGTTAAGAGAAGTTTCTCCTATAATTGACTACTCAGAAAATTTAGTCCTAGACTTTTTAAATTACCGTATGGAGGAAACACCTAAGTATACTGTAGAAGAAGCAAAAGAAAGAGATGTTACATATGCTACAAAACTACATGTAAATGTTCGTTTATTTAACCGCGAAACAGGTGAAATTAAAGAACAAGAAATTTACTTAGGAGATTTTCCATTAATGACAAAAACTGGAACATTTGTTATTAATGGTGCAGAAAGAGTTATTGTAAGCCAATTAGTTCGTTCACCAAGTTGTTACTATGCAAAAACATTGGATACAAAAACAGGAAAAAATCTTTTAACGTCAACAGTTATGCCACTTAGAGGCGCATGGCTAGAATATGAAACAGACAACAATGATATTTTCTATGTTAGAGTAGACAGAACAAGAAAAATTCCAATTACAACTTTGTTAAGAGCAATTGGAATTGAAAGTGATGACCAAATATTAGCCCTATTTGGTGATGAACACTTAATCAAAACAACATTAGAAAAAGATCCAGTAAAAACAGTAGATGAAGCCCTTATTGAGATTTATAAAAAATTAAGACCAGGAGAATTACCAACAGTTGAAGCTGCCCAAACTTTGTTTGAAAGATTATTTTTCGATTCAAAAAGATATGATTTAGCTAAAGTTGGAAGACATAAGTTTGATGGAAAACTTAGCTTAGCTACAAGAATTACAGGTCAAGAAGCATACGACACAATTTCAGATCCAGCAACAGGAGAAATCTTTGTAGAAAAAGACGAAAAAATAACTGAAGAAGTTGCTACAGCAATTCAAAATTCAGGAATCAACAGTGTTAATATTAAATGTGGAGAATCATTTATAAAAGTTATTGGAAACGGTACTGTTGATATAAATAATTTCGTAGATATTGATTTAAGTGATTTACATATTAAGGAGTTAGTAAATTACGATGTTTTAAAAGATATTTTAGAACATACTGAAAAGGAAAAATTACACGATGAAATTAAAGAAAGAATGAGCGAACTAGTTTCAAAACATATTACCAACGAAGACATCATTGCTTCAATCAGCTACCTATTAAACTTATATCATGGATTAGGAACAATTGATGATATAGATCATTTAGGAAACAGACGTGTAAGATGTGTAGGGGAATTATTACAAAACCAATTTAGAATTGGTTTAGCAAGACTTGAAAGAGTTGTTCGTGAGAGAATGACAATTCAAGACTTAGATTCAATAACTCCACAAGCACTTATCAACACAAAACCTATTACATCAGCAATTAGAGAATTTTTCGGAAGCTCTCAATTGTCACAATTTATGGATCAAACAAACCCATTATCAGAATTAACACATAAAAGAAGGATTTCAGCATTAGGACCTGGTGGTCTTACAAGAGAAAGAGCAGGATTTGAGGTTAGAGATATCCATTATACACACTATGGAAGACTTTGTCCTGTTGAATCACCAGAAGGACCAAATATTGGACTAATTTCAGCACTTTGCTCATTTGCTAGAATTAATGAATATGGATTTGTAGAAACTCCATATAGAAAGATTGATAAGAAAACAGGAAAAGTTACTGACCAAGTTGACTACCTATCAGCAGATATAGAAGACAAATATTCAATAGGTCAAGCAACAGAACCACTTGATAAAAATGGAAGATTGGCTAATAAAAAAGTTAAAGTTAGACAAGTAACAGAATTTAAAGAAATTCCAGCTAATCAAGTAGATTATATTGAAATCTCCCCAAGAGAACTAGTATCTGTTGCTGCAGCAATGATACCATTCTTAGAGCATGACGATGTAAAGCGTTCTCTAATGGGATCAAACATGCAACGTCAAGCAGTACCACTACTAAAAACAGAAGCTCCAATAGTTGGAACAGGTATGGAATACAGAGCAGCAAAAGACTCTGGAATTACTGTAGTTGCAAAAGAAGATGGAGTAGTTTCAAAAGTTACTGGTGATGAAATCCAAATCATAAATAAAAAGAAAGAAACAGAAACATACCACTTATTAAAATTTAAGAGAACCAACGGTGGAACTTGTATAAATCAAAAATCAATTGTATCAGTTGGTGAAAAAGTTAAAGCAGGAGATACTATTGCAGATGGACCAGCAACAGACAACGGAGAAATGGCTTTGGGAAGAAATGCATTAATTGCTTTCTCGACTTGGGAAGGATATAACTTTGAGGATGCGGTATTAATCAGTGAAAGACTTGTAAAAGATGATGTATATACTTCAATTCACATTGAAGAATATAGTAGTGAATGTCGTGATACAAAGTTAGGACCAGAAGAAATTACAAGAGACATTCCAAATGTTGGCGAAGATGCACTGAAAGATTTAGATGAAGATGGAATTATAAGAATAGGTGCAGAAGTTAGACCAGGAGATGTATTAGTTGGTAAAGTTACTCCAAAGGGAGAAACAGAGTTAACAGCTGAGGAAAGATTACTAAGAGCAATTTTTGGTGAGAAATCAAGAGAAGTTAGAGATACATCACTAAGAGTACCGCATGGTGAGGCAGGAACAGTTGTAGATGTAAAAGTATTTACTAGAGAGAATTCAGATGAATTAGGACCTGGAGTTAATGAAGTAATTAGAGTATATATAGCAACAAAGAGAAAAATATCAGTTGGAGATAAAATGTCTGGACGTCACGGTAACAAAGGTGTTATTTCAAGAATACTTCCTGAAGAAGATATGCCATTCTTGCCAGATGGAACACCAGTAGATATAGTATTAAACCCAATGGGTGTACCATCTCGTATGAACCTAGGTCAAGTTCTAGAAGTTCACCTTGGTATGGCAGCAAGAGCTTTAGGGTGGAAGGTTGAAACACCAGTTTTTGATGGTGCAAAAGATACAGAGATTCAAGAATTACTAAAAAAGGCAGGATTAAGCGAAGATGGTAAAACAATAGTATATGATGGTAGAACAGGTGAACCATTTGACCATCCTATTACAGTAGGAGTTATGTATATGTTAAAACTTCACCACTTAGTTGATGACAAGATTCACGCTCGTTCAACTGGACCATACTCACTAGTAACACAACAACCTCTTGGAGGAAAAGCTCAGTTTGGTGGACAAAGATTTGGTGAAATGGAAGTTTGGGCTCTAGAAGCTTATGGTGTAGCATATACACTTCAAGAAATGATTACAACAAAATCAGATGATGTTGTTGGGCGTGTTAAAACATATGAAGCTATTGTTAAGGGTGAAAATATTCCAAAACCAGGAATACCAGAAGGATTCAAAGTTTTAGTAAAAGAACTTCAAGCACTAGGATTAGATATAGGACTATACAATGACAATGGAGGAGAAATAGAGCTTAAAGAAGACATCGAAGATGCAGTAGATTTTAATCAAATAAATGATATCAAGATTGATAGTAATGAAATTATAGATGAGAAAGAACTAAAAAGCGGATACACTGAAACTGATGAAGACTCAGAGGAAGATGAAGAACTAGAAGGAATAGAAGATGATTCTATTGAAGACGGTGATGAAATATTTGAAGAACTACCAGAAGATGCAGATGATGAGCTACTTAAAGATGACATTGAAGAAGATTTTGAGTAAAAGTAAACCATTTGTAAAAATGTTAAACATATACAATACAGTCCAAGCAGCAACAAAACGCAGTGCGAATGGAAGCGATGTATAGCCGAGTCGACCATCAAGGACAAATGGTAAATGTTTAACATTGAAACAAACAATTGAATAACGCAAATCTTATATAAAAGCATTACAACAGTGATTTGTTCAGCGGTGTAAATGTTTTTAATAAAAAGATTGCGACAAAAATTTAAAGGGAGGCAAATTTAGTGGACGATATATCAAATTTAAGTCAAATAAAGATAAGTTTAGCTTCAGATGAGAAAATAAGAGAATGGTCAAAGGGTGAAGTTAAGAAACCAGAAACCATTAATTATAGAACACTAAAACCAGAAAAAGATGGTCTATTTTGTGAAAGAATATTTGGACCAGTAAAAGACTGGGAATGTCATTGTGGAAAATATAAAAGAATTAGATACAAAGGTGTTGTATGCGACAGATGTGGAGTTGAAGTAACAAAATCAAAAGTTAGACGTGAAAGAATGGGACACATCGAATTAGCTGCACCAGTAGCACATATTTGGTATTTTAAAGGAATTCCAAATAGGATAGCATTAATACTTAATGTATCACCAAAAGCAATTGAAAGAGTGGTATACTTTGCATCATATATTGTTACTGATAAAGGCTCATCAGGACTAGAAAAATGTCAAATTATATCTGAAAGAGAATATCATGAAGCAGTTGAAAAATATGGGGAAGGCTCTTTCAAAGCTGAGATGGGAGCAGAAGCTCTAGGAAAATTACTTCAAGAAGTAGACATAGAAAAATTATCAAAGAAATTACAAAAAGAACTTGAAAAGGCAAGTGAGCAAAAAAAGGTAAAACTAATAAAAAGACTAGATACAGTTGATGCATTTAGAAAATCTAACAACAAACCAGAATGGATGGTTATGAATGTTATTCCTGTTATTCCACCAGACTTAAGACCGATGGTACAATTAGATGGTGGTAGATTCGCAACATCAGACTTAAATGATTTATATAGAAGGGTAATTAACAGAAATAACAGATTAAAAAGATTATTAGAATTAGGAGCACCAGAAATTATTGTAAGAAACGAAAAACGTATGTTACAAGAATCTGTAGATGCACTAATAGACAATAGCAGACGTGGAAGACCAGTTACTGGAGCTGGTGGTAGAGCATTAAAATCTCTATCAGATATGCTAAAAGGTAAACAAGGTAGATTCCGTCAAAACTTACTTGGAAAACGTGTTGATTATTCTGGACGTTCAGTTATTGTAGTTGGACCAGAACTTAAAATTTACCAATGCGGTGTTCCAAAAGAAATGGCAGTTGAATTATTCAAACCATTTGTAATGAAAGAATTATGTGCGAGAAACTTAGCTCACAACATAAAAAATGCCAAAAGAATGGTTGAAAGATTAGACCCATCAGTATGGGAAGTTTTAGAAGATGTAATAAAAGATCACCCTGTAATGTTAAACCGTGCTCCAACACTTCATAGACTAGGTATTCAATCATTTGAACCAGTACTAGTAGAAGGTAGAGCAATAAAATTACACCCACTAGTTTGTACAGCATTTAATGCTGACTTCGATGGTGACCAAATGGCTATACACTTACCATTGTCACTAGAGGCTCAAGCAGAATCAAGATATCTAATGCTATCAACAAACAATCTATTAAAACCAACCGATGGAGCACCAATTACAGAACCATCTCAAGATATGATTCTTGGAGCATATTATTTAACAATGGATGCAGAGATTGAAGAAGGAGATACAGAAGAAGATATTGAAAGAAAAGGTACTTTAGGACAAGGAAAATACTTCTCTTCAGTTGAAGAAGCTGAAATGGCATATGAAAACAAAGATATTGGTGTTCATGCTAAAATTCACGTTAGAATGTCTGAAATAAATGAAGCGGGAATTGAAGTGGATCATGCAATCATTGAAACTACTGTAGGTAGAATTATCTATAATAAGGGAATTCCACAAGATTTAGGATTTGTTGATAGAAGCAAAAAAGCGAATAAATTTAAATTAGAAATTGAATTTCCAACAAAGAAAAAAGAATTAAAACAAATCATTGGAAAGTGTATTAATGTTCACGGACTAGACAGAACTGCAGAATTACTAGATTATATCAAACAAACAGGTTATAGCTATTGTACAACTGCAGGTATGACCGTATCAATTGATGATGTTAAAGTACCAGATGCTAAAAAAGACTTATTAGAGCAAGGACAAAAAGATATAGACAACATTACAATGCAGTATCAGCGTGGATTAATAACAGATAACGAGCGTTATACAAGTGTTATTAAGATTTGGGAGAAAGTTACAAACGACGTTGCTAAAGAAATGCAAGATAACTTTGAAGAAACAAACCCAATTTATATGATGTCTAAATCAGGAGCACGTGGTAATGTTAGCCAGTTAAGACAAGTAGCAGGTATGCGTGGGCTTATGGCAAGCACAACTGGTAAAACAGTTGAAATACCAATTAAATCATCATTCCGTGAAGGGCTAGATTCACTAGAATACTTTATTTCAGCCCATGGTGCTCGTAAAGGACTTTCAGATACAGCCCTTAGAACAGCTGACTCAGGGTACCTAACAAGAAGATTAGTTGATGTATCTCAAGATATAATTATTAGAGAAGATGACTGTGGAGTTGAAGAAGGATTAGAAGTATATGCAATAAAAGATGGAAATCAAGTTATTGAACCATTGCAAGAAAGATTAATTGGAAGATACCCACTAGAAGATATTAAAAATCCAAAAACTGGAGAAATAATTTGTGACATAGAACATCTTATTTCAGAAAAAGAAGCAGACGAAATAGTTGAAGCAGGAATAGAAAAAGTAGTTGTACGTTCACCACTAAACTGTAAATCAGAGCATGGTGTTTGCGCAAAATGCTATGGAATGAGTTTAGCTACAAGAAAACTAGTTCAAATAGGAGAACCTATAGGAACAATAGCAGCTCAATCAATTGGTGAACCAGGTACACAGCTTACAATGAGAACAATTCACTCTGGAGGTGTTGCAGGTGTCGCAGATATTACACAAGGTCTTCCTAGAGTTGAGGAGCTTTTCGAAGCTCGTAAGCCAAAAGGATTAGCAATAATCTCTGAAATTGGTGGTAAAGTAAAAATATCTGAAGAAAAGAAAAAGAAACATGTTATTGTTAAATCTAAAGATAATAGCAAAAAATACTCAATTCCATTTGGATCAAAGCTATGCGTTCATGATGGAGATGAGATAGAAGTAGGAGATCCACTAACAGAAGGTTCAATTAATCCAAATGAAATTCTTATAATAAAAGGACCAAAAGGTGTTCACGAATACCTAGTTCAAGAAATTCAAAAAGTTTATAGAAACCAAGGTGTTGATATTAATGACAAACATATCGAAGTTATTGCAAGACAAATGCTTAAGAAGATTAAGATTGAACAAAGTGGAGACAGTGGAATTCTTCCAGGAACTCTAGTTGATATAACAAACTTAATGAGAATTAATGAAGAGCTAGAAAAAGAAGGAAAGAGACCTGCAAAAGGTAAGAGAATCCTTCAAGGAATTACAAAAGCAGCTCTATCAACAGAAAGTTTCTTATCAGCAGCATCATTCCAAGAAACAACAAGAGTTCTTACAGATGCAGCAATTAAAGGAAAGACAGATAAATTACTAGGATTAAAAGAAAATGTTATTATTGGTAAATTAATCCCTGCAGGAACAGGAATGAAGATGTACCAAAAAACATATATTAATACAGAACAATTTGAAGAAGAACCACAACAAGAAACTGCAGAAACTAATTAAAAAGAACAATAGCAGATATTATACATTATAAAAAAAATCCCTTTTAGGGATTTTTTTGTTTTATATTGTTTATTTTTTTATAAAATTATGATATTATATATTATGCAACTTATGAAAAAAATATTGAGCTATTAAATAGGAGTAGTAAATGAACCAAATACTTTTTTCAGAAGCAATAGATGAACCAAATAATCACAAAGATAAAAAGCTAGATACAATTGACTTTAATAGTTTTAAAAAACAGATTAATCAAAAGTTCTTTAAAGAAAATGTAAATAGTATAAGTGAAGAAAAAACACCAAAATCTACAACTGAAACAAACCAAAAGTTGGAGCAAAAGACAGAAAATCTGGCAGATTACAAATTAAACAATTGTGATATAAAAAAATATGAAGTAAAAACATTTAAAAAACACTATAAAAATGGCACAAGTAAGTTAGATGCATTAAATGATGAAATTATTATGACTCAAGACTCTCTTCAACAGACAAAACTTTGTAATACAAGTCAATTACAGAATAAAAAAGAACAAAAAAATGACTTCATTGATGATATCGAAATTGATGAATTAGAAGATGAAATTGAAAACAAAGAAATTCCTATTAGAATAAAGACAATGAACAAAATACTATTAAAAAGTAATACTGAAATTATTAACAAAGAACTTGAAAGTGTTAATATAACAGTTCCATTAAATGATGCAATAGAAGTCCAAAAACAAAAATTAGGAATAAAACAAGAAAAAGATGATTCAAAAAACATTAATAATATAATAAAAAAGCAATTATCATTTAAACTTAAGCAAAACACTGGTAAAGAATATAAAAAAGTACATACAAAAACACTATTACAAAGAGAAAAGAATAGAGATTATAGAATAAAACTTGCTGAATAAATAAAAAAGGATTAGGAAAATAGCTTTTTCCTAATCTTTTTGACGTGCTTAATTGTTAATGATTGACATTATTTTTATTTTTTAAAAATCTTTTGTAATTCAATATTTCTCTTTATCTTGTGTGTAGTTGTTTTTTCCATTTCTTCAGTAGTCATAATTACCCTTTTAACATGTTTATATGAAGGAAGATTGGAGTCAACATATTTTTTTATATCATTCATAACATTTTTATCCATTTTTGTATGGCTAGTAATTTCGCCAAATTGTTTTTCATATTCTTCCTTATCATAAACAATTTTAGCAGCAAGTAATGTATCAGTTTTATCCTTATTTCTAGCAAAAACCAAACTTTCTTTAACATATGGGATTTTATTAATTAAAACTTCAATTTCATCAGGATAAATGTTTTTCCCATTTCTTAAAACAATTGTATCAGATTTCCTTCCTGTTAAAAACAAAAATCCATCTTGATTAAGATATCCATAATCACCAGTTTTAAAATATCCATCATCATCAAAAGATTCTTTAGTTTTCTTTTTATCATTATAATATCCAAGCATTACACTAGGACCTTTTACATAAACTTCACCAGTTCCATCCTTATCTTTATTAGCAATCTTTAAGTCAACAGAAGGCAAAGGTACACCAACAGAACCAGGACATTTATCTCTATTAGTTTCAGCCGTTAGAATAGGGGAAGTTTCAGTTAAACCATACCCTTGAATAGAACCTATTCCTAAATTACGATATCCTTCAATTGTATCATCTTCCATTTTAGCAGAACCATAATAGATGTATCTAACTTGACCACCCAACTGAGCACGTACTTCTTTAAATAATAATTTCCTAACATCAATATGCATTTTCATTAATGTTTTAGAAATCTTAATTCCTTTATCAAAAGTATCTTTCTTTCCTGAATCTGAAATTCCTTTCTTTATTTTTCTATAAATTGTTTCTAAAAGAAGAGGAACAGCAACTATTATTGTAACTTTATAATCCTTCAAATTTTGAGCATAATACCTTAGACCATCACAAAAAGCAATACATGCTCCTCTACTAAATCCGTATAAAAAAGAAACCATACTCTCAAATGTATGATGCAATGGTAAAACAGATAAAAGAACATCTTTATCATTTAAATCTAAATAAGTTGAAATGTCTTCAATATTTACACAAATGTTTCTTTGTGAAAGTAGTACTCCTTTTGCCTCAGAAGTGGTTCCTGATGTAAACAACAGTGCAGTCATTTTATTTTCATCTATTTTAACCTCATCATATTTTGTGTCACCTTTGCATATTTGTTTCTTTCCTTCTTTTACAACATTTTTCCATAAATCAACTTCATCATCATCAACTTTATCCATTGAAATAATTGTGCTTAAAGCATAATCTTTTGAATTTTTAAGTTTTTTTAGTATATCAACATATTGCCCATCACAAACAACTATCTCAACACCACTTCTTTTTATAAGACTTTTTAATTCTTTTTCCGGAAGTAACCTGTCCAATGGAACAATAACCAAACCAACAGTAGTTACACCCAAATAAGTAACACACCACTCATATCTGTTTTTTCCAATAACGGCTACTTTATTATCAGATAAATTATAATTAAGCATAGCAGTTCCAAAGGACTTAATATCATCTCCTACCTGTTTATATGTAATTTCATTTATTTTCTTACTGGTAGGCTTATTTTTGTATTTATAAGCAATATGATCACCAAAATGTTCAACACTATACTCAACTAAACTCCTATAATTTTTAATTCTTCTAAGTGGATATATTCTTCTATCAGGCTTTTTAGAATTCCTTATTTCATTTATTTCTTCATCAGAGTATATCATTAAATCTAATTCCTTTCTATAGATTTACTTTAAATCAGCACAAACACATTTTATCATAATAAAATAATACAATCAACACCTGACCGAATGTTTGTGAAAATTGATAAATATATAAAGCAATATCAAAATAAAAAGAATACTATTTTAAGTATTCTTTTTTGACAAAAGAAGATATAATTATAAATAGAAAAAAACTCATTTCAAAGTCTGCTTAACACCACAATATTTACATTTTTTTACTTCACCTTTAATTCCAGATAGAGGAGCTCCACAAGAAATGCACCTATTTGTAACATTTTCTTTTTCCTTTAAAGCTTCCTTAAAAGTCCCAATTGTATTTTTCAATAAATCAGTTGCTATTCCGAATCCAGGAATAGTATTTCTTTCACTTGGATCAATATTAGCCTCATGGCCAGTTAGAAGCTCTGAAATTTTATCTGCCCATCTTAAGACTTGTTTTTTTATAAGACTATTAAATATAAATACTTCATGACTATTAATAAAAAACAATTCCATTTGACAAAAATTGCCAGAAGACTTACTAATAATAACTTGAACATTATCATCAATTATTTTAATTTGATTTAATGGAAATTTCAGAACCTCCTTAATACCACCAAAAGCACTTTTTTTTAAGTAAATCAAATTTAGATTTGTAAGTATTAACTCTCCAATATTACCATTCCTTTTTCCAATAGGATGCCAAACACTTTCATTTTTTAATAAAACACCTTCATTAGGCAATAAGCTATAATCAACCATTAAAAACTCCTAAATACTTAATTATCTATAATGTTAAATAAAAAAAAGAAATATGTCAAGGTGCATGTACTTTAAATTTCGGTATTTTTATATTTATTAAGCAATTAATGTTAGAAAAATGCGGGAAATCATAGTATATTAAAATTTTATTAATATAGCATGTAAAGTCAACTAAATAATCCATCTTTGAACAAAACACCGAAACTTAAAAATTTTTTATCGTTGACAATTATATAACATTATTGTAAAATTAAAATTAAAGTAAAATGATTTCGTGTTTTTCAATGCAAAAAGTTAAAAAATAAGGAAAAGAACAAGATTTATAAAATCAATGAAAACCTTAGGACCGATGCCATCGACGACCCGAAAAAAACATCAACATACCTAAGAGAAAATAAAAAGAATAATAAAAAATCTAATGAGAAGGGAAAGTAAAAAAATGGAAAAATCAAAAACTGTAAAGAAGGCGAAAACCCGCGTGGCTGCACACACACACACCAGTATTTTAAATAACAAAAAGACAAAAATACAACAAGCAGGTATAACACTAGTAGCACTAATTGTCACAATGGTTGTGCTATTAATTTTAGCAGGAATAACCATAAACTTAGCACTAAATGACAATGGAGTAATGAACAAGAGCCAATTTGCCTCAAATATATATGCAATGCAAACAAAAGATGAATTTGAAATAATGGAACAAATAGAAACTGAAATTGCTACAATAACAACACCAATAATAATAAAAGATAAAAATGGAGAATACATAAATATAAAAGAAATAGCAAATTATTATGGTCATGAAGTAATGTATAATGAGCAAGTATATCAACTATTTTATGTAGATATTGTTGGTAAATATAGCAATAAAGAACCTCGTATATGGTTACAATATAAGGAAGGTGTTGGAGACATACAATTAAGTCAGCATCTTGAAACGACAGGTATTGCTGAAGAAAACTCGATTTTTTGGAAAATTAATCCAGACTTAAATAAAAAATTTGGAACAGAAATAAGAAAAAAAAATAGTTGGTCTAATAATCTTAGAGGAGTAGCATACTTATGTAACCCAGACAATTGGAATGAAACATATCTAGCAGAAGGAGATTCAGAAAAAGGAGCATATGCAATAGGAGGAGTGAGCGCTGAATTATTTTGTGATTCGTATAACCAAATAAGAGGAAAAACAAAAGCAGACGAGGATTATTTTGAAGCAAAGGCATTTGGAAGTAATATTTATGGATATTTATATAAGCCATTAAATCCTTCAGCTTCTATACAAAAAGATGGATATTCATATGTGACAAATGGTACAAACTATCCAATAAGTGGTGATATATATGGGACACACGGTGGACGTTACAAGTGGATATCTTCTCCATCATTTTATGCTTATGACAATGTATGCATTAAGTATGACGCCGGAAAATCGTTAACACGTAATCCTACATCAGCAAATTTAACGGTAAGACCAGCAGTTTCTCTACCACCTGATATCCAAATTCAACTCATAAATTAAACAACGAAAAACTACAAGACGGAATCTTGAATATTGCAAAAACCGTATGGGTCAACACGCCAAACACCAAGAAAAAAACTAACATATTGCAAAAACCATAGGGGTCGACGTCCCCGACGACCCGAAAACCACAAATATACTGCAAAAACCGTAGGGGTCGACGTCCCCGACGACCCGAAAACCACAAATATACTGCAAAAACCGTAGGGGTCGACGTCCCCGACGACCCGAAAAACCACCAATATTATTGCAAAACAATTAACGAGAAACAAATCCCCAGATAAATAACAAAAAAATATTGAAAAATAAAAAATTATATTTGTAAAATAACAACATACCTAAGAAAAAATAATAAGAAAAATAGGAGGATAAAAAAAGAAAATGGTGAAAATCCGCACATGTTGTTACAAGAAACGAAACTTTAGCAGGACATCACCAAACATGGGGTCAACAATGGCAAAGATTAATTGGAATTAATTTTTGGACAGAAGGACATTATTATAAAGGCATTGGTGCTATATCATGGTGCAACTATGATCCAAGTAGCAATAGAGCAGCCCTTAGCTCATATGGAAGAGATGTTGCAGGAGGGATAAGAATGGTAGTAACACTAAAAACTGAATGTATTTTTGAAAACAACAACGAAACTGAAACAGCCCATAACACCAGAGAAACAGCATGGAATATTAAGCTTTAAAAATAAAATACAAGTAAAAAACAATGTTAATATTTCAGAACTATATATTATCCCTTTATACAGGAATAATTATCTGTAAATTGTGACCACCTAAGAAAAAAATACATAAATCTAAAAAAAAACTTGAAATTAGTGCAAAAATGTAGTATAATAAAAAAAGTTTTAAAAGTTTTTGTCTCATGTGAGGCAATTTGACATGAGAGAGGAAGAATTGCTATGATACGGCAACATGCACCACCTATATTTAATCTAATGTAGGTCTTCAGATTAATCTTTGTTCTTAGGAGAAAGTCATGCTGTATGGAATCGACCGTTATGGAACTATCGTCCTAATTGACGATGAAATTCTTGAAAAAATAACTTTCGACGACAACGCATGGCAAGGTAATGAAGACTTTCATGGAAATGAACTTAAGATTGAATTTGTCGTATTACCTGGTAAAGAAGATGAGGAAAATTCAATTTACCAGACATTTGACTATTGCTAGGTAATTTTATACTAGCAACAACTGTTTGTTAGTTTTATGGTAGCACTAGATGGACTCTTAGTCCATCTAGTGCTACCATTTTAATTACTATAAAAAAGCAGACAACTATCGGAAAAATTTAATACCCTAAAAAAATAAGGCTTGAAAAATTTTTAAATGCTTTTTCAAACCTTATTTTTTCACGATTTCTTACAAACAAAAAAATTGACAAAATCAATGAAAAATAGTACAATATAAAATGTGAAATAGTACAAAGACTATTTCAAAAATGAAAGGGATATAATATATGCCGAATGGAAATAATTTAAGTATAGATAGATTTATATCTAGAACTAAAATCTATTTAATATTAATAGGTATTTTACTTGTAATTTTGTGTATTTTAAATATTAGCCTAATACCATTTGCAGTAGTGTTATATTGTATAATTTTATTTTACAATACATGGAGCAATAGAAGAAGAAAAATGGAATTATCAGAACAGCTAAAAGACTTAACACTAAATGTAAATACTGCTGCCAAAACAACATTAATAAATTCACCATTTCCACTAGTTATGATTGAAACAGATGGGAATATTATTTGGAGAAGTGAAAAATTCACATATGAATTCAAGGAAGATGAAGTTGATGATGTAATAAATGGAGTAATAAAAAAAATAAAAGAAAATGTTGATAATCTAGAGAATAAAGAAAAAGGAAAAATTTCAACAGATTTCGAATTTAATAATAAACATTATCAAATAATGGGCTCATATGTAAAATCACATAAAAGAAATCGTTCAAAAAATAATGAATATACAACAATATTATATTTTATAGATGATACAGAAAAAATAAAATTAGAAAGGAATATCGAAGATGATGAAATTTGCCTTGGTATAATAATGATAGATAATTATGAAGAAGTAAGCCAAAGGATTTCAACAGAATCAAAACCTATTCTAATAGCAAAAGTTGAACAAAAAATATACGACTGGGCATCAAAATATAATGGAATGATTATAAAATCAGATAGAGATAGTTTTTACTGCATAGTTAATCACAGCAAATTAAAAGAAATGATTAAAGACAAAATGTCAATCTTAGATGATATTAAACAAATGGATGTTCCAGATGTATCTCAAGCGACACTAAGTGTAGCATTTTCAAATGAAGGAACAACAATTGCAGAAAAAGAAGAAGCAACAAGAGCTGTAATAGATATTGCTCTTGGAAGAGGTGGAGATCAAGCAATTGTAAAAATAGATGATAAATATGAATTCTTTGGTGGTAGGACACAAGAGGTTGAAAAAAGGACAAAAGTTAAAGCAAGAATGATTTCTTTAGCATTAAAAGAATTAATAGAAGAATCAGACAATGTCCTTTTAATGGGACATTCACACGGAGATATGGATTCTATAGGTTCAGCAATGGGACTTTATAGACTAACAAAAACACTAGGAAAAGACGCAAAAATAATAAATGAAACAACAGGAATAGGAATTGAAAAATTCATTGATGAAGCAAAAAAAGATGAAGAATACTCAGAGTGTTTTATTTCGTCTGGACAAGCAAAAGAATTATTAAAACCAAAGACATTATTAATTGTAGCAGATACAAACAAGAGTAACTATGTTGAAGCACCAGAAGTATTAGAACAAGCAAAAAGAATTGTAGTTGTAGATCATCATAGAAGAAGTACAGATTACATAGAAAATGCTTTATTAACTTTTCACGAAGTATATGCATCTTCAGCAGCAGAGCTAGTTACAGAAATACTTCAATACTCACAGCTAAAAATAAAGCTAAAAAACATTGAAATGGAAGCCCTATATGCAGGAATAATGCTTGATACCAAAAACTTTACATTTAAAACAGGAGTTAGAACTTTTGAAGCATGTGCATATTTACGTAAATGTGGGGTAGACATTATTAAAGTAAAAAAATGGTTTCAAAGTGACTTAGAAACATATCAAACCATTTCAGACATTGTATCAAAATCAGAAATTATTAATGAAACAATTGCTATATCACAGTATGACAAAGATGATGAAGATGCAAATATTATTGCAGCTAAAGCAGCAGATGAATTACTTACAATAGGTGGTATAACAGCATCATTTGTTTTAGGCAAAATTGGAGAAAAGATATACATTAGTGGAAGATCAATTGGAGATATAAATGTTCAAATAATACTTGAAAAGCTAGGTGGTGGAGGACACATAACTCTAGCCGGAGCTCAAGTAGAAGGTATGGGTATAGAAGATGCAAAACAAGAATTAATAAATCACATAAATGAATATTTTTTTGAAACAGAAAACTAATAATTAATAACATAAATATAATTAGCAAATATAGAGGTAAATAAAAAACCAACAATAGTTGGTTTTTTATTTACTTTATAACAATTTTATGATAATATATATTAGCAAAAGGAAAGGAGTTTTTATGAAAGTAATTTTATTAGAGAATATAAAAGGTGTGGGAAAAAAAGATGATATAATAAATGCAAACGATGGATATGCAAGAAATTTTTTAATTCCACAAAAAAAAGCTATTGAAGCAACTCCAGGAAATTTATCAAGATTAAAATCAAAACAGGATTCTAAAGCACATCAAAAAGAACTTGAAAAAAATGAAGCAGAAAAAATTAAAGACCTACTTACAAAAATCACATTAGAGATTAAAGTAAAAGCTGGTGAAAATGGAAAGATTTTTGGAGGAGTAACTGCAAAGGAAATTTCTTCACAACTAAAAGAACAATTTAATATAGAAATAGACAAAAAGAAAATAGAACTAAAAGAAACTATAAAAACATTAGGAGTGTTTAACGTAAATGTAAAACTATTTGAAGGAATAATAGGAACATTAAAAGTTCAAACATTAGCGAAATAATAATAAAAAAATCTATGTTTTTACTTGACTTTTTATGACGAAATAATATATATTATAAAACACAGAAAATGAGAATAAGCAGAGTGCTTTGCCACCAATCGTTACATAACTTTTGCTATGAGATAGGAGGTGGTGTCTATGATAGAAACATTTTTAATTAATTACACCTACTTACTGTTCTTTATAATAGTGAGTTTAGCAATCATAAACGTTGCCTTAATTATTGTAATAGCAATATTACTTATAGGGCAAAAATAAAAATAAACCATTCTGCTTTGACTGGTACGAATGGTTTATTATAATCTTAACCGGCAACACACTTTGTGTTACTCATTTTCTATTCTTATTATACATACTTTTTCGTAGTTTGTCAATAAACTGGAAAGGAAATTGAAATGGATTTACAAAAAATTCCACCACACGATGATGAAGCAGAACAAGCTGTAATTGGAAGTATGCTAACAGACAAGGATGCAGTAGCATCAGCTATGGAAATTTTAAGACCACAAGATTTTTATAGAAATGATAATAGCACAATATATGAAGCTGTTTCAAATGTATATTCTAAAGGAGAGCCTGTAGACCTTATAACAATAAAAGACGAATTAACTTCTATGGGGAAATTTGAAGCAGTTGGAGGAATCGAATACTTAGCATTATTACCAGAAAAGGTTCCAACCACAGCGAATGTTGAAAAATACATAAAAATAGTTGAGAATAAATCGCTTCTTAGATATTTAATAAAAACCGCAAACGAATTAATAGACTTAGGATATAGCCAAAACGAAGAAGTTGAAGAAATAATGGATGGAGCCCAAAAAAAGATTTATGAAGTAATGCAGAAAAAATCACAAAGAGGTTATTCATCAATAAAAGATATTTTAGTAAAATCTTTTGAAGAACTGGAAGAATTAAGCAACAACAAAAAACACATTACAGGAGTTGCAAGTGGATTTGCAGATCTTGATCATAAAACATCAGGATTTCATAAATCTGAACTAATACTTATTGCAGCTAGACCAGCAATGGGAAAGACAGCATTTGCACTGAATATAGCAACAAATGCAGCTATTCATGCAAATCAACCAGTAATTGTATTTAGCTTAGAAATGTCAAAAGAACAATGTGCAAATAGAATATTGTGTTCACAAGCAATGGTTGACAGTCAAAAAGTTTCAAGAGGAGATTTAAATGATGAAGAATGGGAAAAGTTAGCCTTTGCTTCAGGAGAATTATCTGAATCTGCAGGAATATATATTGATGATACACCAGGAATTACAGTTTCAGAAATAATGTCAAAATGTAGAAAACTAGATTTAGAAAAAGGTTTAGGATTAATTGTAATAGATTATTTACAGCTAATTAGAGGAAGTGGTAAAACAACAGGACGTGAACAAGAAATTGCAGAAATAAGTCGTTCATTAAAAATACTTGCAAAAGATATAAATGTTCCAGTAATTGCATTATCACAATTATCACGTTCGCCAGAAGCAAGAACAGATCATAGACCAATGCTACAAGATTTGCGCGAATCTGGATCAATAGAACAAGACGCAGATATAGTAATGTTTATATACAGGGATGACTATTATAATCCACAATCAGAGCAAACAAACATAGCAGAAATTATAATGGCTAAAAACAGAAGCGGTCCAGTAGGAACAACAGAACTACTATGGATGCCAAACTTCACAAAATTTGTAAATAAATATAATGAATAGAAGTTATATGCAAATGAATTAATAAGATAAAATTAAGGATTAAAAGAAAATAAAGAAAAAATTGATTTATAGTTGACAAGAAATGCTACTAGTCAAAAACAAATGATTTTGGGGACATGCTCCAAAAACATCCAAAATCAGGTGAAAAAAAGTTACAATTCACAGCTAAACTAAATATTGCTGAGTAGTAATGAATAAAATAATATTTAGGAGTATTACATGGCTAAAAGACTAGATAAAGTTGAACAAAGTTTTTGGGATACTATTAGAGAAAATGATTTAATTGAAAAAGGAGATAAAATTATTGTTGGTGTATCAGGTGGGCCTGATTCAATAACTTTATTAAACTGCCTACACAAATTCCAAAATGAACTTCAATGTGAAATTATTGTTGCACATATTAACCATTTAATTAGAAAAGATTCCACAGATGATGAACAATTTGTGGAAAACTTATGTAACAAAATGGAGATTAAGTTTTTTTGCAAAAGGGAAGATGTTGAAAAATTAGCAAAAGAACAAAAAAGAAGTACTGAAGAAATAGGTAGAATTGTTAGATATGAATTCTTTGATGAGGTTGCCAAAAAAGAAGGAGCAAATAAAATTGCTATTGCCCACAATATGAATGACAATGCAGAAACAATGCTATTAAATCTTATTAGAGGAACTGGCTTAGCAGGGCTTGAAGGAATACAGCCTATGCAATACAAAAAATATATACGACCTTTAATTAATTGTGAAAGAAAAGACATTGAAGATTATTGTGAAAAGAATAAATTAGAACCACGAATTGATTCAACAAATTCAGAGAACATTTATACAAGAAATAAGATTAGAAATACAATTATTCCAAAAATTGAAGAACTAAATCCAAATATAGTTGAAACATTAAGCAGAACATCAATAATAGTAACAGAAAATAATGAATTTATTGAAGCAGAAACAGAAAGACTATTTAAGCAAATTGCAAAAGTTGAATCAGGCTTAATAAAAATAGACATAAAACAATTTAATAACTTGTCAAATATATTAAAAAGAAATACTATTATAAAAACTATAAATACTATACAAGGAAACAATAAGAATATTAATAAATCTAACATAGACGACATAATAAAATTAGCAGAAAATAATATTGGAAACAAGAAATTTAATATAAACAAAAGAGTCCAAGCTTTTATAGAAAATGGAAAGTTACAATTCTCGGTTAACTTAAAATTGTAGATTACTTTTTGCGAAGATGATTAAGCCATGAATTGTAACAATGAAAAAATTCAAACAATAGAAAATTAACAGAAATTGTTGAAAAAAAAAGAAAGTTGTATATAATATAAAATATAAAATTCAAAGGAGGAAAAAACATGAAACTAAAGACATTATTTATAATCATACTTATACTTGTATTAATTGCAATAATAGGAGGAGAAACATATTACATAATACAAAACAATAATATTGTTACACAACTAAGCACAGAATCTAATGATCTAAAAAGAAGTTTGGCAGAAGTACAGAATACAGTTGACACAAAGGAAAAAGAAAAGCAAAATCTGATAGCTGAACAAGAGGCAGAAAAAGAAATTTCTAACAAAACTAAAGAAGAAGAAAAGAAAAAAGAAGAAGCTTCAAGTAATAAAATTAGTATGAAAAGTATGGTAGGTACATATAAAGCTAAAATAGATTTTACTGATGATACTAACCCAGGAAAGAAAACACAAGAAACTGTAACAGTAGAACTAATATTATCAAGTGATGGAACTTACCAATATGAATATGGATATTGGGCATCAGCAGGAGAATATGGAAATTGGTTTATTGACAATAATGGAGATATAGTTTTAAATAGAGTTTTCTGCCACTCATCAGATGCAGCACTTAGATTAAATAGAGAATCTAAGAAAAGAACGTTAAAAATTAAAGATGAAAAAACTTTACAAGATATGAGTAAATTGTTTGAAGATGCAAATGGATTATCTGATAAAGATATAATACTTAATAAAGAGAGTAGCAAAACTGATTTTAGTTTATATGAACGCATGAAAAGATATAAAGAATCTGGAGTTAACTTTGGAGGAGAATAATTAAGATTTAATCAAAAAAAATAGCACTTAATAGTGCTATTTTTTTAATAGTCATAAACAATACATACTATAAAAATGGAAAATATTGTAGACAAAATAATAAAAATATTGTAAAATGTTAAACATAGGAAATGAGAATGCATAGATGTGGTTTTGCCACCAAACTATACGAAATGTCGTAAGAGAGGTGGTGATGTTTATGGTTAAAGTAATACTATTTTTGATATTATCCTTAATGTTATCTTTAACATTAAACGTTGCCTTGACAGCAGTTCTATATAAGAACTGGGTGAACAAGCAACTACATAAATAAAAAAAGACTCACATCTGTACTTTGCCAAGTGGATGTGAGTTTTTTACAAAAACCTGGTAAAACCACGTTTGTGGTGTTCCATTTCCTATAATTATTATACTTGTTTTTTAGTGTTTTGTCAAATAAAATTTCTAATAAACTCTTGCATTAATTAGCTTGAT
Organism: Clostridia bacterium; assembly: GCA_017510825.1. Classification (GTDB taxonomy): domain Bacteria; phylum Bacillota; class Clostridia; order TANB77; family CAG-508; genus CAG-793. Next base: position 78,340 of record JAFWMA010000002.1, read on the forward strand.
GTGATAAGCTAATACAAGTAGAAAAATGTTTATTTTTCAAAAAGCAAAAAGATAATTGGTTTATAGGTAAAACCAAAAACCTAAATAAAAGAAATCGAGGATAAAATAATATGAAATCAAAAAATGGAATAAAAACATTAACGGTTTGGTTAATTATAGGTGCTATACTAGTTTTTGTAATACCAGCAATACTAGACAATGGAAGTAATAGGATAACATACACAGAATTAGTAAAAGAAATTGAAAATGGAAATGTTACAGATGTGCAAATAAACTATGGAGCAGAAACTGCAGATGTAAAATTACAAAATGACAACAATATTAAAACTGTAAATATTCCAAACGTTGATAATTTAATGGAAAATTTAAATAATTCTATGAAAGATGGATCAGTAAAAGTAACAATGCAAGATGAACCATTTTGGGTAATCCTTGCTGATTTACTAGTACCAGCATCAAGCATAATTTTAATACTTCTAATGCTTATGTTATTTATGGGAGGAGGACAAAGACAAGGTGGTGGAGGATCACTTCCATTCGGTAAAAGTAGAGCCAAAATGATTAATGGAAACACAAAATCAAAAGTTAAATTTGATGATGTAGCAGGAATAGATGAAGAAAAAGAAGAACTACAAGAAATAGTAGAATTTTTAAAAAATCCAAAAAAGTTTACAGATATGGGAGCTAGAATTCCTAAAGGAGTACTTTTAGTAGGTCAACCGGGTACTGGTAAAACATTGTTAGCTAAAGCAGTTGCAGGAGAAGCAGGAGTACCATTTTTATTCATAAGTGGTTCAGACTTTGTTGAAATGTTTGTAGGTGTTGGTGCATCGAGAGTAAGAGATTTATTTGAAGAAGCAAAGAAAAATGCACCATCAATAATATTTATAGACGAAATTGATGCAGTAGGACGCCAAAGAGGAGCAGGACTAGGTGGAGGACATGATGAAAGGGAACAAACATTAAATCAAATGCTTGTAGAAATGGATGGATTTACAGCAAACGAAGGCGTAATAGTAATGGCTGCAACAAATAGACCAGATGTATTAGACAAAGCACTTTTAAGACCAGGAAGATTTGACAGACAAATAGTTGTTCCTGCACCAGATGTTAAAGCAAGAGAGCAAATACTAGAAGTTCATAGCCAAAAGAAAAGATTTGAAGCAGACGTCGATTTACAAGTAATTGCAAAAAATACATCAGGATTTACAGGCGCAGATTTAGAAAACTTACTAAATGAAGCAGCACTACTAACTGCAAGGAGAGATAAACAAGCAATAGGTCAAAAAGAAATTGAAGATGCAATGGTTAAAGTAACAATGGGACCAGAAAAGAAGAGCAAAGTTAGAAATGACAAAGAAAAAAGACTAGTAGCATACCATGAAGGTGGTCACGCAGTAGTAAGTAAATTTTTACCAACACAAGATCCAGTTCATGAAATTTCAATTATACCTAGAGGAGTTGCAGGTGGATATACAATGTATAGACCAACTGAAGACAAATCATTTATTTCGAGAACAGAAATGCTTGAAAACATAGTATCACTTTTAGGAGGAAGAGTAGCTGAGGAAATTGTATTAGGAGATATTTCAACAGGTGCAAGCAATGATATTGAAAGAGCAACACAAATTGCAAAAGCAATGTGTACAAAATATGGAATGAGCGAAAGACTAGGAACAATAACACTTGGCTCAAGCCAAGAAGAAGTTTTCTTAGGAAGAGACTTTACCCAAGAAAAGTCTTATTCTGAGGAAACCGCAGGCATAATTGATGAAGAAATTAAGAAAATAATTGATTGGGGCTATGGTGAAGCGACAAAGATACTAAAAGAAAACAGAGAAAAACTAGACCAAGTTGCTGCAATTTTAATTGAAAAAGAAAAAATAACAGGTGAAGAATTTGATGCCATATTTGAGTAGTAAAAAAAGAGTTTCTTAAAAAGAAACTCTTTTTTAAAATAATTTTATGTAGGTATTGACTTTTTATGTAAAATTAGGGTACAATATTATTATGGTATACTGGGGATGAAATAAATTATACTAATAAATATTACTTAGGAAAACAAAAATGAATAGAGGTAATAATGGATAACAAAAAAACTCATCCAGAGAGTAAAAAAAATAAAGATAATAAAAATGTAAAAAAAACGAAAAAAAATATTAGCAGTCTTTCTCCAAAGCGTACAATAACATTTATGGGATTAATACTAATCACTCTAGCTGGATTGATTGGAAAAGTTGGATATTTACAATTTGTTCAAGGCGAATATTATAAAAAAAGAGAAAATAACCAGTCAATAGGAAGTTCAGTTATTAGTGCCAAAAGAGGAGCAATCTATGATTGTAATAAAAAAGCATTAGCAATTAGCGCTGATGTTGATACAATAACAATAAACCCAGAATTTATTAAGGCAAAAAAAGAAGGCGGAGTAGATCAAGAAGAAGCAAATAAAGTATTGAAAGAAAAATTAGCCAGAAAGTTTTCAGATATATTTGAACTTAACTATGATGAAACATTAGAAAAACTAAATAGCAAAAAAAGTTCAGAAACAATTGCTTCTAAAGTTGAAATACCTAAAGTTGAAGAACTTAAAAATTGGCTAAAAGATAATAAAATATCTACCGGAATAAACATAGATGTTGATACAAAAAGATATTACCCATATAACAATTTGGCATCAAATTTAATAGGTTTTTGCGGTTCAGACAATCAAGGACTAGATGGTGTTGAACTAAGTTATGACAATATTTTGAAAGGAACTGATGGTAAAATTACAACATCAATTTCTGTTACACAAGACGCAATTCCAGATGATGACGAAAGTTACATTGCACCTGAAAATGGTAGTAATGTATATTTAACAATAGATTCGAACATACAAACAATAGCAGAAAAGTATTTAAAACAAGCAGTTGAAGAAAATAATTGTTCTAGAGGTGGAAATGTTATTATAGAAGACCCAACAACTGGAGAGATTCTTGCAATGGCAACATATCCAGATTACAATCTAAATGAACCATATACACCAAATCAAACACTAAGTAATGGGTGGGAAGATTTATCTTCGGAAGAACAAGGGAAAAAACTATACAATATGTGGAGAAACAGAGCAGTTTTAGACACATACGAACCAGGGTCAACATTTAAAGTAATTACTGCATCAACTGCTTTAGAAGAAAACCTAGCCAAAACTGATACCTCAGGAGATTTTTATTGCAGTGGAAAGGTGCAAGTATCAGATAAAGAAATCAGTTGTGCTAATACAGCAGGACATGGTGCTCAAAGCTTAAGACAAGCATTAGAGAATTCTTGTAATCCAGCATTGATTTCACTAGGACAAAGAATAGGAACTGATAAGTTTTATAAATATTTACGATCATTTGGATTTTTTAATAAAACAGGCATTGATTTGCCAAGTGAGGGTAGTAGTTCATTTTGGAGTCAAAAGAATGTTGGACCAGTTGAATTAGCAACAATGTCATTTGGACAAAGATTCACAATTACACCAATGCAATTAGTAAAAGCAGTAAGTGCTATAGCAAATGAAGGTGTATTAGTTACACCGCATGTAGTAAAGAAAACAGAAAATGTTGATACAGGAACAACAACAAATGTAGAAACAGTAGAAGAAAAACAAGTAATTTCTAAAAATGTAGCAGACAAAATGAAAGATATAATGAAAGATGTTGTTGAAGTAGGTGGAGGAACATATGCACAAGTTGCAGGCTATACCGTTGGAGGAAAAACAGGAACATCTGAACCAGATCCAAGCCACCCTGAAAACGGATATGTTTCATCTTTTTTAGCAATAACGCCAATTGAAAATACAAAACTTGTTGTACTACTTACACTTTATGATCCACATACAAGCAATTATTATGGTGGTAAAATAGCAGCTCCAGTTGTTTCTCAAATTCTATCTGAAGTTTTACCATACTTAAATATACCATCAAATAATAGTAATGATTCAGTAACTAATGATTTAGTTTCAATTCCAAATGTAAAAACAAAAACATTGTCAGAGGCTAAAAAGATCATTGAAAATTTAGGACTAACATGTAGTACTTCAGGACAAGCTGATGATATTATTACAGAACAAGTACCTGCAAGTGGAACTCAACTAACCAAAGGTGGTATAGTAAAATTGTATTCAAGTGGAAACGATGAAAGAGTATCACAAACTGTGCCTGATTTAAAAGGTGTTTCATTTGAAAGAGCTAAAATAATGTTACAAGCAAAAAATCTTAATATTTCAAGCACGGGTACAGGAATAGTAATAGCCCAAAACCCACAAGTTGAAGCATCTGTTGATGAAGGAACAGTAGTAACAGTTACACTCCAAGAACAAGCAACAAAGTCTCAAAATTAGATAAAGTACATAGAAAAGAAAATTTTAAAAAGTATTAAAACAATTATGCAATAATCATGAAAGGATAACTGATGTCGATAATAAAAGAAACAAAGTTCACCATGCATAAATATAACATTCATCCAAATAAGAACTTAGGCCAGAATTTTCTAATAGATGATGAAGCATTAAATACAATTGCAGAGCACGTGGAGAAAGATGATACCATAATTGAAATAGGACCTGGATTAGGAACATTAACAGCAATTTTATTAGAAAAAGCAAAAAAAGTTATAGTAATAGAACTTGATAATAAAATGATTGAAATTCTTGAAGATAGATTTAAACTATATAATAATATAGAAATAATCAATCAAGACATACTGAAAGTTGACATTAACAGAATTGCTAAAAAAGCTAAAATAGTTGCAAACTTACCTTACTACATTACAACACAAATAATTACAAAAATAATAAAATCAGACGTAGAAGATATAACAGTTTTAATACAAAAAGAAGTAGCAGAAAGAATATGTGCAATTCCTGGAACAAAACACGCAGGAGCGATTACATATTACATTTATTACTATGCAGATGCTAAAATAATAAAAAATGTACCAAAAGAAAGCTTTATACCCAACCCTAAAGTAGAATCTGCAATTGTAAGAATTAATAAACTAGATAAACCCAGAGTAAAAGTACTAGATGAAGATTTGTTTTTTAAGATAATTAAAGAGAATTTTACAAAAAGAAGAAAAAATTTATTAAATTCAATATCAAACATTATTGAAAGAGAAAAACTGATAGATATTTTAAAACAATTAGGAATAGATGAAAGGCAAAGAGGAGAGGAACTATCATTAGAACAATTTGCAAAGATTAGTAACTTATACACAAAACTAAAATAAAAAAGAAAGGGGGATAATTTTGAATCAAATTCTTATTTCAAAAAGAATATATGTTACAAAAGAAATGAAAAGAAAAAAGATGACATATAAGATTCTTTATATACTATCTATAATAACAGTAATTATCCTTCTCGGATATTTCGTAATGGCAGAAGCAGGAAGAAATGAGCAAGAGGCACTAGGGCAAGAAATACTTGAACAAATTAGTAACGATAATACTACAATACAAGATAGAGCAATTGTTATTTCATTAGACGAAACAGACTATAATCCAGATGAAGAAGAAATAATTCCAATTGAAAGTGAAGACCTAGAATCTGATACTGTAAAAAGTACAGTAAAAACAAAAGATGGAAACTCATATGATACAGAAGCAATATTATCATTTCCTAGACTAGGAATAAAATATCCAGTATTATCAGAAGAAGATGATAAGTTATTAAAGGTATCATTATGTAAATATTGGGGACCAAGTCCAAACAGCATTGGTAATTACTGCGTTGTTGGGCATAACTACAAAAGTGGTAAAATGTTTGGAAAATTAAGCAATGCAGAAACTGGTGATGAAGTAAAACTTTCAGATTTATCAGGAAGAACAATAACATACTCGATATACAATAAATTCAAAGTTGACCCAACAGATGTTAGCTGTACAAGCCAGCTAACTAACGGAAAAAGAGAAATAACACTTATTACTTGTACCAATTATGGACAAGAAAGATTAGTATTAAAAGCAAGAGAGATTTAAGAAACAATTAGTAAAATAGTTGCATAAATTATATTTGATTTTGTGTTGCTATTATTTTTTGAATGGACAGACAATTATGCTAAAAAACAATTTTTTTGTAAATAAGCCTTGACAAGGTATTTTAGTATAATGTATAATATTATAGTGTGAAAAAGCTTTAAGCTATTAAGCTTAAAAATCCCAGACAATAGGTGAAAGCTTTGGAAGGAGGGGATAAAGGATGCCTGAAATTAGAGTTGTTAATGGAAATATAGAAGATGCATTAAGAAAGTTAAAAAGAGAAAATGCTAGAAATAACTTATTACAAGAAGTTCGCAAAAGAGAATGTTATGAAAAGCCAAGTGTAAAGAGAAAGAAAAAATCAGAAGCAGCTAGAAAAAGAAAATATTAATAAGCGAACTATAAATTAGGGGAATGTTTTGTTAAACGTTCCCCTTTTTAAAATAAAAAAATTAAGAAAGGAACTACAGAATAAATGAAAGAATTTATAAAAAAACATAACAATAGTTTTTTTATACTATCTGTATTCTTATTAACCATAATAAAAGGTTGGTTTACAATATTAACACCATATGATAACTTATGGAATTTTGGAAACATATTTAAACTTTCAACGGGAAAAATACTATATAAAGATGTTAATGCCGTTGCAACACCACTATTCTATCAATTAGGAAAAACAATATATCAACTTTTTTCAGGAAATTACATAGTGTTTTTACTATTTGGAGCATTATTATGCACAACAATGTATTTCCTCATATATTTAATACTAAAGAAAATAAAATTAAAAAAAAGACTATCACTATTTTATACTATTTTACTAATTGGCATAACTATAAATACTGTGCCATATTCAGCAAACTATGTAATTCTTTCTTTTATTTTTTTTGAATTAGGAGTTTTACTATTTCTTTCAAACGAAAAAAACAATATAGTTTTACACTCGATTATTATAGTACTAATTTTACTAACATATCAAAAACTAGCAGCTGGTTATTTTATAACTTTTATAATTATACAAGCTTTTACAAACAAAGAAAAATCTACAGCTATAAAAAACATAATAAAAACAACAATAATCAGTACATGCATTACTCTATTACTAATCGCTTACTATTACCTTAATGGAACACTTCAATATATTTACGATTTATGCATTGCAGGATTATCAGATTTTACAAACAATACAAATTTCAGTTTTATATTTGGTAATATTATAGTAATACTAATTCCAATTGGCCTGCTACTCTGGCTAATTAAGAACAGTAAAATAAACAAAAAAACAGCCATGATACTTTTAGCATCAGCAATAGGAAGCAACTTTATCGCAATACCTATTGCTAATGATTATCATGTTAGAATATGCTCAATATTTTGGTCAATACTATTATTTTACGAATTATCATATTTATTAAAAGATATATTAAAAATGAAAAAGATTAATAATGTGATAACTATTTCAAATATAATATTTATAATAGTATTATTTATTAAACCAATAGATATTATAGATATAAATAATATTTACATCCAAAAAGAAGGAATTTTTAAAGGAAGTATTGTCACAAGGCACATGAATGAAAGTATAAAAAATGTAAAAAATTATTTACTTCAAAAACAAAAAGAAGATAAAAATATAAAAATTCTTTCAATATCTGCAATGTATTATACATTAGAACTTAATATAGATAATTGGTATTTTGATATGCCCTTAAATGGAAATTTAGGGAAAAATGGTAATCAAAACTTAATTGAACAAATCAAGAATATGCCTAATAATACAATATTTTTAGTTGAAAATAATGAAAGAACAGCTTTTAAACAATATCAATATACTACTAAAGTAAGAGATTTTGTAAATAGTAATTATATAAAAATTGACGAAATTGAGAATTTTGATGTTTATGAAATAAAAAACTGATGAAAGGAAGAATAATAAATTATGGAAATAACCAAAATGGAAAACAACAAATTTAAGACAAATGAAATAGCAATTTTCTTAACATTACCTCTAAAAAGAGAAACAATAACGATGAATGCATTAATACCTTCAGTACTTAGAAGAGGTAGTGCAACATATAAAAATCAAATTGAAATAGGAAAGCAACTTGAAAACATGTATGGAGCTTTTTTTAACTGTGGAATTGATAAAACAGGGGACTACTGCATATTAAAATTTTATATTGAAACATTAAGTGATAGATTTTTACCTAATGGAGAAACAGTATCTCAAAAATCAATGGATATGTTATGGGATATAATTTTCAATCCCCTAGCAGATAACAATTCCTTCAACAAAGAGTATGTTAAACAAGAAAAAGAAAATTTAAGAAAAATCATAGAATCAAAAAAAGACAACAAAGAGCTATACGCATTTGATAGATGTATAGAAGAAATGTTTAAAAATGATTCCTACGGAATATACAAAAATGGATATATAGAAGACCTAGAAAAAATAAATGAAAGTAATTTATATGAATACTATAAACAAATAATTAATGATTGCAAAATAGATATAATACTAAATGGAATAGATGCAAAAAGCATTTCAATTAATAAAGAAATATATAATAAAGATAACACAACAGTTTTAAAAAAAAGCGAAAAGAAAAATAAAAAAATAAATATGGTAAAAGAAAAAGCTGATGTAATTCAAGGAAAGTTAATACTTGGATTAAGAGCCCCAGAAAAAAACAAATATGCTATTTCATTGTATAATGCAATTTTAGGTGGAGGAGCAAACTCAAAACTATTTCAAAATGTTAGAGAAAAAGCAAGTTTAGCTTATTCTATAGGATCAAGATATATTAGAAGAAAAGATGTAATTTTAATTATAACAGGAATAGAATTGAAAAACTATGAAAAGGCATTAAGAATAATAAAACAACAAATAAATGAGATGAAAAGTGGAAATATTACGAATGAAGAATTAGAAAAATCAAGGCAATTAATCATTTCATCACTGGATATGCTAAAAGAATCTCAAGAAAATATGATTTCTTTTGAATTTGATCAAAAGCTTTTTAAGGAAAATCTAACAATAGATAAATATAAAGAAAAGATCGAAAAGATTACTTTAAAGGAAGTTATAGATATTGCGCAAAAAGTTGAAATTGATACAATATATTACCTAGAAAAATAAATTATATGGTTTTGACGAAAGGAAAATTAAATGAAAATAATAGAAAATAAACAGATAGATGAGAAAGTATATACTGAAGAATTAGAAAATGGGATGAAAGTAATAATAATTCCAAAGAAAAACACAAATAAAAAGTATATAATATGGGGAACTAAATTTGGATCAAACGACAACCATTTTATAGAACCAACAACTAATAAAGAAATTAAGGTTCCCGACGGCGTAGCACATTACCTAGAACACAAAATGTTTGAACAAGAAAACGGTGAAGATAGCTTATATGTACTTATGGCTTTAGGATTAGACGCAAATGCATACACAACTAATGACCATACTGCATACTTATTTGCCTGCACAGATAATTTTTACAAAGGATTGGATGAACTAATGGACTATGTTCAACATCCATATTTCACAGATGAAAACGTTGAAAAAGAAAGAGGTATAATTGGACAAGAAATACAAAGATATGATGATGAACCAATGTGGAAATTATATATAAATACAGTTAGATGTTTATATGATAAAAACCCAATAACAATTGATACTGCAGGAACAATTGAAACCATAAGTCATATTACAAAAGAAACACTGTATAGTTGCTATAATACATTTTATCATCCATCAAACATGATAATGTGTATAAGTGGAGATTTTGAGGTAAAAAAAATAATTGAGGAAGTGAAAAAGAGATTACTCCCCAAAAAGAAAATAGATAAAATAAAAAGAATATACCCACAATATGAACCGGACATAAACAAAAAATATATTGAAAAAACAATGGATGTAAATATGCCTCAATTTATGATAGGATACAGGGATTTTATGCAAAACGAAAGCATGATAAAAAAGAATATAGCAATAAAAATTATCTGTAACTGTATAATAGGCAAATGTTCTAAAACATATCAAGAGTTATATGAAAAAGGTTTAATAATGAGAGAACTAGATTTTGATTTTGAATTTGGAGAACACTATTCACACATATTAATATCAGGAGAATCAAACAAGCCTAAGGAAATATATGAAAAAATAACACTAGAATTACAAAATGAAACTATTACAGAAGAAGACTTTGAAAGAAGCAGAAAGAGATTATACGGTGAATTAGTTACAGAATACGACGATGTAGAAAACATAGGCAGAATGTACTTATCAGATAGTATAAAAGGAATTGATAGTATGAAGTATATAGATGAAGTTCAAAGAATCACATTAAAAGATGTTAATAAAATTAAAGAAGAAATATTTATAAAAGAAAAATCTGTATTATCAATTATAAAAAATAAATAAAACTAATAAACAAACAACAAAAAATCACTTCAATATTCAATAAAAAAACAAAAAAATATTGACATACATGTAAAAATATGGTATTTTATATATAAAGTTGAGTGAATGGAGTGATATTATGTTGAATAAAAATGAAATTAATACTTTAAGAAAAAAATTAGATGATAGTATACTTAATGACGAAGACTATTCAGTTATTTATAAATTAAGCACAGAATTAGATGAACTAATTGCACAATACTACAGAGAATCAAACTATGACTTAAAAGAAGTTAGCAAAATCTTCAATTAGATTAACAGTAAAAAAATAAAAAAATAAAAAAATACGACAAAATGTTTGACATTTTTTACATTTTATTCTATAATTATATTAAGTATGTTAAAAGGAGGATAAGTTTATGAATAGTAAGAAAGTTATGAAAATTATATCAGTCCTATTAATAATAACTGCAATAACAATGGCAGTAAGCACAGTATTTGGTGCAGATATTCCATCAGGAGATACAGGAAAAGCTAGTCCACTTAGTAATGCAACAACAGGAATCATAGGAATTGTTCAATATATATGCTACGCTGCAGCAGTAATATTATTAGTAATACTTGGTGTTAGATTTATGACAGCTTCTCCAGAAGGAAAAGCAGAAATAAAAAAATCTGCTATAATTTATGTTATAGGTGCAGTTTTAGTATTTGCAGCTGGTTTAATCTTAGGATTAATTGTAAATACAGCAACACCAGTATTATCATAGTGAAAATAAAAAAAAGAGATGGGCTCCATCTCTTTTTTTATTATTACAATAGTATTACATATATTTTTTTTTTATTAAAAGTATTGATTTTTTTAAAAAACAACTTTATAATATTATAGAATAAATGTAAATATTATGAAGGAAAAAACTATGAAAAAAATTTATTTATTTATGATAATAGTGGCTAGTATAATTTTAATTGGACAATCATGTACAATGGCAGCGCAACAAATAAAAGACTTTGATACAATAGAACAAGCTATAGACTTAGAAACAACAAAAAATACAAATTTAAAATTAATACCTGTATCAGCACCAACTATAAATCAAAAAATAGAAACTGACAGCGGAATGAATTCAATTATTAGTACTGTAGCTGGAATTGCAGGATATTTATGTGCAGCAGCAGCAGTTATTGTACTGGTTTTTAAAGGGGTTCAATTTATGAATGCTTCTCCAGAGGGAAAGGCAGAAATAAAGAAACAAATGATAGCAATTGCAGTAGGTGCAGCAATAGTTTTTTCGATTACAGGAATATTGAGACTTATATCATCAATAACTGACACCTTATTTTAACAGTATGAAAGGAGTATAAATGAAAGACATAGCTTTTACAAAGATTCTATCTTGGAGCAAAATACAGGGAGAGGCACAAGGATTTATTGAAAGAGGTGGAAACGGAGAAATAGATATATCTAAAGCACAAGCTGACTTACTACCTATAGGAAATATACTAATGGGAATAGGTATAGCAGTTTTGCTAGTTGTTGGACCAATAATGGGAGTTAAATATATGCTTTCAGGTGCAGACGAAAAAGCTAACATGAAACAAAAATTAATTTGGTTTGTTATTGCAGCTGTTTTAATTTTTGGCGCAGGAGGAATATACAATATAGTTGTTAGTCTAATTAATTCATCTGGAATATAAGAAACTAAGGAGGATAAACATGGGAAGTTATTACATACCAAGTAATAAATTAAAAGGTGAAAATAGAATACTATATATTTTTACCGCAAAATCATTAGTATATACTGGAATTGGAGGAATGTTTGGACTAATTTTTTATTTTCTTTTTACTGCTTTTAACCTTCAAGCAGTTGGAATTGGAATTTTACTTATTTTAGCATTAATAGGCTACGGGATAGGAACGATAAAAATCCCTACTGGAGGTACATCAAAGTTAGCAAAAAACGTTGGGGGAGACTCTGTAGATGAAATTATAAAAAACTACATTCTATATAAGAGAAACAAAAAACTTTACACATATATAGTGCCTAGAAAAAATCCAGACTACATAGATAATAATGATCTAACAGCTCCATTTCTTGGATTCATGGATGGAAGTAAGAAAGAATCAAAAACAAAGGAGGAAAAATAATGGATACAATTCAACTATTAAACTTAATTCTAGCAATTGTTCTTTTACTAATTGCAATTCTTGGAATATCAGCTCTTGTTATAATATTAAGGATTAAGAATAAAAAAAGCCAAGCCAAAAAAGAACAAAACGCTATGATTAATGGTGAGCTAGCAAATTCAAGAGATATGAGTAAGTTAATCAGCAGAACTGGTGAAGAAATAAACTCTATATATCAATTTATGGAATTTGATTCAATAACCGATAACATGATAATTAGAAAAAACTCAAAACAATATGTAATGGCTATTGAATGTAAAGGAATTAATTATGATCTTTTATCTGAAGACGAAAAAAATGCAGTTGAAGCAGGATTTGTTGCTTTACTTAACACATTAAGATTTCCAATTCAATTATATGTTCAAACAAGAACTCTAAATTTAAGATCACTTATTGAAAAATACACTACAAGAACAGATGATATAAAAGATCAAATATCAAAAACAGACTTAAAAATCAGAGAATCACTAAGTAATGGAGATAATCAATCTGCACAAAAACTACAAATAGAGAGAAGAAGAAAACAAAATATATATGAATATGGAAAATCAATTGAAGAATATACAATAAGAATTAGTGGAAACAAAAACATATTACAACAAAAAATGTATATTATTTTATCATATAGTCCAAGTGAATATGGAGATATAAGTAAGTATTCAAAGTCAGAAATAAACGACATTTGTTTTTCAGAACTATATACAAGAAGCCAAGGAATTATTAGAGCACTAGCATCTGCAGAAGTAAATGGAAGAGTACTAACATCAGAAGAGCTAGCAGAATTGTTATATGTTGCATATAACAGAGACGCATCAGAAAAATACACATTAAGAGATGCATTAAATGCTGATTATGACAGACTTTACTCTACAGCTAGAGATGTTCTAGAAGAAAAGAAACAGAGACTTCAACAAAAAATAGATCAAGATGCTCAAAGATTAGCAACAAACAGTATTGTTAAAGCAGATTTAATTACAAGACAAGAAAGAATTAGAAGAATTAGACAAAGAGCTAAAGAAATGGTTGATGATTATAAAGACGAACTAAGTGGACCTTTATATAATGAAACAAAAAAACAAATAGACCAAGCAAGTGAGAATGAAGTTATAAATGAAAAACAAAACTCAAGAGCATAAATATCTAACTAACGAGGAGGGAAAAAAATGAAAAAAGATAAAAAACAAACAACAACGGTTATGGAAGCTAATAATTTAACAGACCAGCTTGGACACTTAATGGCTAATAAAAAAGATATAAAAGACCTTATTGCACCATCAGGAATTGATGCAACAAGTACAAATCACTTAGAAGTAATTTCTGGAACTAGTAAATTTGCTAGAACACTAACAATCTCATCTTTACCAAGAATGTGTACATTCCCATTATTATTAAGAGGTATGTATAATTTTGGTGATATAAATGTTTCAGTATTCATTACACCAATTAGTGAAGCTACATCACAAAATGAATTAAATAGAACAATTAATGATTTGGAATCTGAAAGACTAGTTGCAGCAGATAGAGGAAACATTAACCGTGAAAGTTTATTAGCGCAAAAAAGACAAGAAGCAGAAGAACTAAGGGATGCTATTGCAAGTGGTTTGGATAAATTATTTGATGCTTCAATTTTTTGCACAATATTTGAATATAATATGGAAGAGCTTGAAAGAAAAACAGATTTGCTTTCTTCAGAAATGTCAAAAACCTTAACAGGAATTAAAACTGCATGGGCAATGCAAGAAGATGCGTTTAAATCAAACTTACCTTTTAATGAAGATAAAATTGGAAAAAAACACACATTTGACCGTAGATCAATGGCTACAGTTTTTCCATTTATTAATTCAGAAGTTGGACACGAAGATGGAATACCTATAGGCTTTAACAGACAAACAGGATTACCAATATTATATGATAACTTTAATTCTAGTTTAAGTAATTATAATATGGTTATATTCGGTAAGTCAGGAGCTGGTAAAGGTGTAACAATAAAAACTTTAATAGCAAGATCAGCAGTTTTAATGGGAATTGAAAGTTTGGCATTAGATGCTGAAGGTGAATATGGAGTCGTTGCAGAAGCACTTGGAGGTTTTAATGTAACAATTTCACCAAATTCAACCACAATAATTAATCCATTCGATATAGAGCCTGAAATAACAAGAGATGAAATAACAGGTAAAGAAATGGTTTCACTTAATGTAGAAAACAAAATTGAAGATGTTACACAAGTATTATTAACAATGGCAAGAGGAAGTACTAGAACAGAAGACGTTAACGAATTAACAAAACAGATTATTGCCGAAGCAGTTTCAGAAGAATATGCAAGTTTAGGTATAACAAATGATGTTAATAGCTTATATGCAGTAAACAGAAGGGGAACAGTTCAAAATGACTACTTAGGAAAAAACAAGAAACCAATGCCTACTATTGGATCTTGGTACAGAAGAATTATTCTTAATGGAAGTCAAAATAGAAATCCAGACTATAGAATGCACTACAGTTATTTATCAAAAGTAATGAGACAATATGTTAGAGAATATAATGGACAAATGTCATACTTTGACGGACAGTCAACATTTGATTTACTTGAAGGAACAACATTTATAAATTTAGATATATCACAATTAGAGGAAAGATTTGCAAGACCACTAGCCCAACAAATACTATTATCTTGGATTTGGGAAAAGTTTGTAAAGAAAAATAGTGAAGATAGAACAAAAGCAAGAAAGAAGAGGGTTTTAGTGGATGAGGCTTGGATGTTACTACCGTTCCCAGAAGCCGTAGACTTTTTAAACAAAATGGCTAGACGTGCTAGAAAAAGAAATGTTTGTTTAGCTGTTGTTTCACAAAGATTTCAGGATTTTTATGAAATGTCAGATGTACAAGCCGTACTAACATCATCAGACACAAAATTGTTTTTAGCACAAGATAAATCAGAAATACAATATATAAAAGAAGTTTTCAAATTAAGTGATGGAGAAGCAAATTTCTTAACCACATGCACCAGAGGACAAGGGCTATTTAAAGTTGGTGAACAAACAGCAATAATTGAAATAAGACCAACAAAAAAAGAACTAGAATTTGTTAATACAAATATAAATGAATTAAGCGAACAGTAAAAATGTAATAAACTAATCAGGAGTTATTAATGAAAAAGAAAATTACTATTGGGCTAATACTAATAATACTTATCACATCATTTTACAAAACCAAAGAAGTATTAGGTACAGATGTATTTGAATTTGGGAAAGACGAAAGTTTAACTGAAATACAAGGTGGAACAGAAGCCGAAAACTTTAACAAACTACAAGAATCAGGAACTGTTTCAACAAATGGTGAAACAAGACAAGAGAATGTTCCTACACAAGTTTCAGGAAATAGTATAAACATTTTTAACAGACTAGTTGGAAGATTATTTACAGCGATTCCAATGGTAATGAATGATATTTTATCTAAAATTACTAGCGACAGTGGAGAAATATTTACTATTGAAAGGACAATAACAAATCACTATGATTTATTTAATCTAAAATATTTGATAACACCAGCAGAAGGTGGGAAAAAAGAAGGTACAAGCGGAATTTTAGAACCGATAAGTAAAAATGCCTCAACATGGTTTATTGGAGTAAGAAATCTATCACTTGCTGGAAGTATTATTACATTAATGTATGTCGGAATTAGACTAGCAACTGCTACAGTATCTACCAAAAGAGCACAATTTAAAAGAATGTTATTTTCATGGTTTGAAGGCATCGGGATAATGCTAACACTACAATTTTTCATTGTTACAATTATTTTAGCCTCAAATTGGATGGTAGATACACTCAATAGTACAATTGAAAACGACTCATCAATTACAACTATTGAAGAACAAATAATGAAAAACGTTGATGAAAATTTAGACTCAATAAACCAAATTCATACATTATTCTTCTATATCGTTTTGTTTACAATGTTTTCATACTACGAATTAAAATTTTTTGCTCTATATATTGGAAGGTTGATTAGAGTAGCATTTTATATAATTATTTCACCTCTGGTATGTCTGACATATCCTGTTGATAAAGTTGGAGATGGAAGACCACAAGCATTCAACAACTGGGCACTAGAGATAACTATTACAGTATTTATACAACCAATGCATTTACTTATTTACATGATAATGATTTCATCGATGGGAGAAATAATTGTAAGAAATCCAGTCTTAGGGATTATTTTCCTAGCACTACTGTCACATGTTGAAAGAATAGTAAAACATGTTCTAAAATTAAGACCAAGACTAGGACCAGGATTAAAAGATATAAAACTATTATCATCAAATTAAAAAAGAAAGGAGTCGCTATCAATATGAAAACAAAAAAAATAATTACAATACTAAAGTTTTTAGTAATTTTTTTAATGATAGCGACATCTATTAGCAAAGTTTATGCATATAATACAGATTACCCAGAAAAATCAGTAAGAGAAGAAGAAAAAGAAAAAGGAGAAGAAGAAGATAAAAATATAAACAAACAAATAGGAATAGCAGTTATAAAAAAAGAAGATGTTAAAGATGTATATGCTTACTATTACTTATATTATGATTCTGAAGGAGAAGTTCATATCGTCGAATACATACAAAATCCTATAAGAAGTCAATGGGATGAAAATGCAAAAGACAAAAAAAGATGGATATTAAAAACAGATGCAGACAATATTAAAGCTAAAGAACTAGGAGCAAAAGAGTACTATAGTGAAGAAGAAGATATAAAAAAAGAAGAAAATAAAGATGCAACCGAATTATTTAAAAAAATAACAGAAGAAGTGGGAAATAAAAAAACACTATATGACTATATAGAAGGCTCAACAGAAGATGAAGAACCTTATACGATTGAATCAATTCTTTTTAATAAAGTACCAATATTTGATGTTAACTTTTTTTCAGAAACAGCAGCTGGGAAAGAGTTAAAAAGTGACAGTATAGTTAGCATTATTAGAAAAATAATAGCAGCATGGTATGTTACATTTAGAAATATAGCCTTTATAGCTTTAGCAATATTAATAATATATTATGGAATAAGACTAGCTATTTCATCTGTAGCAAGTGAAAAAGCTAACTATAAAAGAATACTTATAGGTTGGTTAAAAAGTATTATTATAGTGTTTATTATACACTATATAATGTATGCTATTATTTATTTTAACGAAACTTTTGTCAACTTTATAGCAAACACAAATGAACATGAAGTGTCAATTTATAATACCATTAAAACTAGAGCACTTGAAGCGCCACTAAAAGTTGCAGTACCAGCAACAATACTGTATTTTACTCTACTATTTATGTGGATTAGATTCATTTTTACGTATTTCAAAAGAACATTTACAGTAGCATTTTTAGTAATTTTAGCTCCTCTAGTAGGAATCAGATACTCAATAGAAGGTGCATCAGGAAAAGGCAGCCAACTAGTTACAAATTGGATTCAGAGATTTACAACAGCAGTATTCATACAGTCAATTCATGCAATGATTTATGTGATATTTGTTGAAACAGCATTAGAAACAGCTTTGGAAGATTTACATGGATTTTTCATTGCACTATTTTTCTTAAACTTTATTCTAGCAGCAGACAAAATCTTTATTAATATATTTAAATTTCAGTTCTATCCTAGCACTGCAGATAGACTAAGAAAACCATTTAGTCCAGCAAAAGACTTGATAGAATTGAAAGCTGGCTATGAATTGACTAAGGGTGCATTTGTTGCAGGCCAAGAAATATTAATTGATACTAAAGATACAACTGTACAAACTTTGGATAGAGGATTTACAAAAGTAACGGACATGTTGGACGACAAATATGGAGGAAATCACAGAAGAGACATAGAAGACTCTATTACTAATATTAAGGACAATATAGATGACAAAATTAGAGATAAACTAATTGGGGACGAAGTTGACGAAACTGGACGCCCAATAGAATTTGGAAAAACTAAAAATAGAATAAATAGAACACTTAAATTAAGAAAAATATCTAGGAAGAGAGGTAAGGAAGGAGCAAAAGCAAAGAAAGCACTAAGAAAACAAAAAAATATTACTAAAAAAAGATATAAGAGCAACTTTAAAATAATGAGAGACTTAGGAACAGGAGTAGCAGGTGCCGTGATTGCAATACCTATGATTGCATCATCTGATGATCCATCAAAAGGAATTGCGATGATGACGAAAATACCATCAATGTTTATCACAAGTCATAAGAATATTAAGACAGTTCAAAAAACAACTAAAAAAGCAGATAAGGAATTTGAAAAAACCGTAAAAGGCATAAAAATAGCTGGTAAAAAAATGGACAGAATTGAAAAAGAACTTGATAAAATATCTGGAAACGATAGAAAGAAAGCATTAAATGAATTAAAAGCAATCAACAGCATAAATGCAAATCCTAATAGCATAAAAGAAGCTATACTTCAATACATAGAAAAAAATAAAATAACTAAAATAGATTCAGACGAACTAGAATTAATAATTTCAGATATAGTAGACAATATGCAAGGAGATCTAACAGACGAAGAAAGAAAACAAATTAAAGAAAACGCAAAGAGTATTATTTTGAAAAATAGGTATGAAGAAAAGAAAAAGAAAAAGACAAGATACGAAACTGATGAAAATAATCAAAAAGAGAAAACACCTATACAAGCGACAAAGACACCTGATAACAGTTTAGAGAGTGACAATGATAGTGCACAAGAAACTATTGGATTTGAAACAGGAGAAACAGCATTAGAGAATATTGAAATTGATAGAGAAATAGAAAAAAGAGTAAATGAAACACAAGAGGATAGTGAAGAATACAGAGAAAATACAGATGATAGAGAAACAAAATATGAATCACCAGAAAGCGATAAAGATGTTGAAAAAACAGAAACAGGAAATAGTTCTATAGGAGGAAGTAAAACTCAAAACAATAGAGAAGAAAAAGAAAACTTCACATTTGGAGAAATAATTAATGGAATCGAAAGTGCAGTCATAGAAGAGAAAACAGACAATAAATTTACTGCAGATTTAGCAAAAGAAATAAACAGCATAAAAGATACAAACGACAAGAGCGTAGGAAAACTTGGAGGAAGGACAATAGCTGACACTAATAGATTCTTAGATAGCTTATAATTTAGGAGAGAAATATGTTAAACATAAAAAAAATAACAAAACTATTACTAATAACATTAACAGTTATTACAATAATAGGTAGTACAGTTTATGGTAAAGTAAATGAAGTAGTTATTCAAGATAAAATAGAAGATTGCTCAACTGTAACAGAAACAAGGGAAGAAATAACAGCTGAAACACCGACAAAAAAAGAATACAAATCACCAGCTCCAACAGCTAACCCTGGGACAGTTATAACTACAAATCCTGATGGGACAACTACTGAAAGCAATGGCATTGATGGAGGAGATATATTAGATGGTGTTGCTGGAATACTACTTTTACCTGCTAAAGCAATAATAATTCTTCTTGGAGAAGCAATAAGAATAATATTAGGATTTTTTGCAGGCGAAGGAGGTGAAGGTCTTACAATACAAAAAATACTATTTAATGATTTACCACTTACAGATATTAACTTTTTTGATTTTAATTCATCAAGTATAGACCCAGCTGTAAAAGCCATAAGACAAAATGTTGCAACATGGTATATTGGAGTAAGAAACCTAGCCGCTGTACTACTTGTAATAGTAGCTATATATGTAGGATTAAGAATGGCAATAAGCACAATTGCAGAAGATAAAGCAAAATATAAACAAATGCTTATTGATTGGTTAACTAGCCTATGCCTATTATTTATTTTACATTACATAATGGTACTAGTTATACAGCTTAACAATACACTTGTAAAAACAATAGGAGAAAGTGTATCAGATTCAAAACTCAATGATGTAGCAAGGGAATTTGCAAATCAAGCATGGGCTAATGTAAGTTTTTCAAAAGGCATGGCAGAAGCACTAGCCTTTTTACTACTTGAATTTATGACATTGCTATATTTAGTATCTTATATTAGACGTATGATAACAATAGGATTCTTAATTATAATTGCACCATTAGTTACAGTAACTTATTCAATAGACAGGATGGGTGATGGAAAATCACAAGCATTAAATGCTTGGTTTAAAGAATTTGCATATAATATCCTTATTCAACCATTTCAGTGTGTAACATATTTAGCACTATGTGCAACATCCCTCGAAATGCTTGACAGTAAAGATTTGAAATCTGCAGTACTAGCAATATGTATGTTAATATTTTTAAATACTTCAGAAAAAATAATAAAAAGCATCTTTAACTTTAGAGCAGGAAGCATGTCAGATACATTTGCTAATGCAGCAATAATGACGGCAGCAGTTAATGGATTCACCAACATTGGAAAAAGCTTTGCTAAAGGAGGAGATGATGAAGGAAGTAGCCCATCAGAAAAACTACAAAGAGAAACTAGAAGAGAGAAAGCATTACCTACTAATTCTTCAAGCAGAAATGTACAAATGCACGATGACGTAAGTAATCAAGCAATAGCTACAGGAGCAAGTGCAGCAGCTTTAGATTCTGCAAGTGAAGAAAGAGCATATTCTGTAGGAAGCCAAGGCAACAATAATGGAGGAGATAATAACGGTAATAATGACAACAATCAAAGTGGAAATAATACAAGAGAATCATCAAACAACGAAAAGGGCAAGAAAAAGGGTCACCCATTAATAGCAAAAGCCGGAAAAGTTATTATAGGGGCAAACACAGTATTTTTGGGAACAGCAGTTGGAGCAATAGCTGGTGCTGCAACAGGAGATTTTAAAGCTGGTGTTACTGGTGGTATGTCAGGATTTGCTCTAGGAAGAGGAATAAAACAAAGAGGAATGAATACCATCATAAACAGAGAAATAAACAATAGAACATCAAATGCACTTGAGGACTATAAAAAGCAAAGAGGAAATATATCTGATAAACAGATTATTGAAGAAGGAATGTCCTTGCTTGATGGAACTAGGGATGCTAGAACAGACGAAGAAAGAGAACTAAGAGATGCGTTAATGGAAATGTATGACAGACGCATTAAATTAGGAGATGACGAAGAAGATGGATTAGACAATACTGAAAAGAAAATGCAAGAATTGTTAGACAACAATAGAGAAGGTAAAAAGAAAAAGAAATTTCCTCTTCAAGTACCAAGAAAAGAAAAGAAAAAACAAGATAGAGAGCCAACAACACAGAATAGATTTAATAACGATGGCGAATCGACTAATGGTGGTAGCGATGAAGAAAATTCCCAAACTAGAACAAGAGAAGGAAGAAGTACAAGAAAATTCAGTAGAAATGACAGTCCTAATGAACCTCAACCAAGCAATGCACAAACAGCTAGAAACATTGATACTGAAAGTACAAATGGGGAATCAGATAATAATGTTCCAACTCCAATTGAGGGAAGCTCATCACCAGAAATGCACGATACAGTAATTGAACAAGAGGAAGCAAAAAACAACACTAGTACAAGAGAAAGTGAAAGACTAAAAGAAACACCAAAACCAAAAGATAGCCAACAAACAAAACCAATAGAAGAGAAAACCTCTTTGAATGAAACACCAAAGAGTGAAACAAATAATGATGAAAACTAAATAGTAGTTGATTTTATGAAAAAAATAAAAAAAGGTAGTATATATGGACGAAGATAATAATGATGATTTAATGTTAAATGAATCAGATAGCGATATTAATAGAGCAAAGAAAAAAGTAAATAATACCAGGAAAAGAGCTACAAAAAAATACAGAGCAAAGAAAAAAGGAGCTCTATCAAGACAACAGGATAGAGCAAAGACGGTAATAGACAAGATACAAAATCAGAATAAATCAAAAAAAAGTAGTTCAAAAGGTAATGAAAGTGCTAATAATGGGAAAAAAGGAGTAGAGAAAACAGCAACGAGAGCAGGACAAGCAGCAGAAGCTACGGGTAAAAGTATGCAAGCAGCAGGAAAAGGAATGCAAGCATTAGGAAAAGGAGCACAAAAAGGAGGAGAAGCCCTTGCAGAAGGATCAAAAGCAGCAGGAGAAGCATTAGCAAGTACCGGAGTAGGTGCGCCAGTTGGAGCTGTAGTATCAGGAGCAGGAAATACAGTAGGAAAAGGAACACAAGCATTAGGAAAAGGCACAGAAGAAGCTGGAAAAGCAACAGAAAAAGCAGGCAAAGCTGCGGAGAAGGCAGGAAAAAGAGCAAAGCAACTAGGAAAAAAAAGAGCACAAAAAAAAGGAATTAAAGAAAAACAAAAACAAAAGAAAAAAGAATACATAAAAAAATTTATATTAACACATATTCCCCAAACAATAATAGCAATATTAGTATTTATAGCAGTATTGTTTTTAATTGGATTAGTAATGTTCTTCGTAAATATGCCTGGACTTATATTAGGAAGTATAGATGAATTTGGAAGAAACCTACTAGGAAACTTACAAGGGATGCTAACAGGAGACTCAACAACTGCAAAAATATCAAGTGAGGAGATTGTAGATTTAGCACAACACTTACAGGCAATGGGATATGATATACAAGGATATGGATTAGGAAGTGTTGAATACGAAAAGGATGGAAGCACATCAAGTAGTAGAAATGGAAAAGCGAAAAAAATAAATGCAATAAAAGAATCAATAGATGGAAAGCACTATCTAAGATCATATATTGCCGCAAACGAAAATACATATGTGTTATCTGAGTGGAGTATAGGAGGATTTTTTAATAGTATAGGAAACAACATAGTAAGAGCAATAGACAGTTTAATAGATATTACACCAGATGATTTAAAAGCGACAACAGCAGAGGATTATTCAACAGGAATGATTAATATAGTAGGCCAAACAGATAGCTCAATATTTCAGTCATCAGATGCGAAAGACTATGTGTCAATAGACAGAAATACAAAACAAATGAAGATCTATTCAGAAGCATTTAAGTTACCAGATTTCGGATGGCTAGGAATAGGCAAAAGAATAATAACAGGAGACAACAAAATACAATGGGGAGAAACATTCTCTTACGATTTGAATAACTGGGTTGGAAGATATGGAAGACCAACAGAATTATTCTTAGCATTACACTTATCAACAATGATGCCAGATTTAACATATAATATAGCAACAAATCAGGAGTTCAACACAAAAGTTAATATAGGAATGATGGATGCAACTGTGCAATTTGCACCAACTGCAACAAAGGGAGATTCGACAATAGATAGCTTACAAATAATGAGATACTTCCTTCAATATTGCATAGGAAGAGAAGATGTAGAAGGATTAAGTGATGAAGAATTACAAAAAGAGTTTAAAAAGACAACAGAAGATATCATAGCAATGACGATAGCAAATTTAACAGCAAAAGATGAACAAATACCAGGAACGGTATGGACAACGTCAGAAATAGCAGAATTAGCAGCAATAACCCATGTTGGAATGAACAAAAGTACAGGAAGTTCTGGAAGCTCGTCATCAAATCCAGCATTTACAGCTGTTGGAGAAGATAATGGAAACTTTAAAAAATACAATTTAAATGACTATCAATTAAGCCAATTAACATATGTTGCATACAGAGAACAAGGATCTGATGCAGGAGCAGCAGCAGAAGCCTCTTTAATGGCAAATCTATTTGAGCTAAGAAGAGGAGGAGAAGGCGGTGCAGATGGACTAGTTGACTATGTACTTCATGGAGGATGGTTTGCAGCAGCAAGTACTGGAAGTACAGACAATGATCCAAACCACAAAGAAATAGTTAAACAGGTATTAGTAAATGGAAAGAGAACACTACCTGCATACATAGATGAACACGACTGCTTCTCAGATATACCAAGTGCAACTAATAATGGTACACCAATAAATGTATCAGATAGATCAGCATACATAAAAGATACAACAATAATAAATAATTGCTATGGTTCCACATACACATTTTATAGTTTTCCAGCGGAAAATAGTGACCCATTTGGATACCACGAAAAGTTTGGAAGTGATTTTCACTATGTATATGATCCATCAAGTGAACCAGCCTCAAACGGAACTGGAGCATCATCTGCTGGTAGTTCATCTTCAAGTAGTAGTTCATCATCAAGCAGTAGCTCATCAGCATCAAACACACCACTAAATCCAACAATAACAGAAGGACATTATGGACAATTTGACTATTATTTATATAATGCGAGACCAAATGCTAGCGGACAACAGTTAATGCTTAGTCTTCATGGTTCAGGAGAAAATGGAGGAGGACTTAGTGCACTAAAATATGGTGGCTCTCTTGCAAGATTTATATTAAGTGGAGAAAAACAACCAGACTGTATCGTCTTAATGCCAAGCAATCCGGGAGGAATTGGAGCATGGGGAGCTTGGGATATAGATGCACTTAAAGAGCTTGTTGATAAAATTGCTTCAGAAACAAAAGCAGATACATCACGATTATCAATAACAGGAGTATCAAGAGGTGGATTCGATACATGGGAGATGTTAGCAAAATATCCTACAATGTTTGCAAGAGCTGCACCAATAGCATCAGAAGGATACGAATATGATGCACTTAAAAAGTGTAAAACTAACATACTTGCACTATCTGGAACAGCAGATAGCTATAATGCTCAAGCAGCTGTTGATGCTGTTGTAAGTGGAGGGGGTTCAGCAACACACAAATGGGTAGAAGGAGCAGGCCACTCAGATATGTGTAACATATATGGAGATGCATCAAATGATCCAACATCATTCCTTTTGGGTTCAACAGGAAATGAAGTAGGAACATCATCAAGCAGCGGTACAGGAAGTGTAAAAGATGGAAGAGTGCCAATATTAACAGGAGTTAATATAAGCAAAAATGAATTTGTGAAAAAATGTGAAGAATACCAAAACTCTTTAGGAGGAGAACGAGATTTCGCACAAAATGCAGGAGTAGTATATGATATATGTGTAAAAAGTGATATAAACCCAGTAATTTGTGCTGCAGAAGGAATGGTAGAACAAGGATGGATTTCACCAAACATTGCTAAAAATAATTTCTGGGGACTAGGAATATGGGATACTGGACAAAATTATTTTGGTTCAAGACCAGTAGATGATTATGTACAACTATGGTGTGATACATTAAATGCTTACATTGATGGAAAAGCTAATTCAAACTTTAGCCAAGAAAAAGCAGAACAATATCATAGCTATGGAACAGAGATTTCTAAGCAATATCAAGCAATAGATTCAGAACACTTTACAGGAGGAATGAACACAATATATGATATTTTCGGAGCATATAATGGTTTTGGAGAGCCAGCACCAAGTGTTGCTTATGTTGAAGATCCAGAATATTCTATATATAAATTTGCAAAAGACATATTTGGAGAAGACATTTTAGAAGGAGAATATGAGCATAATGGAAGTAGCGAAGAAGCTGATGGATTAAACATTAAATGGCCATTTATATCTAGTGTAACAAATCACTGGTTTTATGAAGACATAGATTTTACAAAAGGAGTATACAGATTTGCTAAAGCAGCAACAAAAACAATGGATTATAAACCAGATGATGAAAATAATATACTTAATAAAAATAATGTAACTGTCAAACTTGATTCTAAAATCACATCTGATATGGGGGTAATGTACCAAGTTGCAGAACCAGAAGCAAAAGGACCAAATCAATGGATTGTTAAACTATTTGATGGAGAATACTACAAATATGATGGAATGATAGACAGAGCTTTAAAAATAGAAATGAAAAAAGCTAAAGACTTGAATAAAACAACATTTGATTTTAATGGAGAAACATACACTGTAGATGAACAAGAAATAAAAGATATAAATAAGGAGAAAGTATCATTTAAAGAAAACAAACCAGAAGCTTTAGCAGCATTTGGAATACTAGGAAATATGCATACTGAAGCAGCAGATTATGTATATAGAAACCTAAAAGAATTAATGATATATTTAAAACATTTTACAAGTGCAGAATTAACAGAAGATTTACAAAACTTTTTACTATGGCCAATAAAAACTGACAATAAAGACAAAAAATGGGATACTACAATGGACCAAAATAAATTTGGAACTACAATTAAATGCCAAGGAGAAGAAGATACTGTATTAGCTCCAAGTGATGCTATAGTAAAAGAAATTGATGGAAATTCAATAACGCTAGAATTTACAACATTAAATGAAGAAGCTACTGAACTACTAGAATATATCTATCAACATAAAGATCCATTTAAAAAGATAAACAGAGATTTATTAACAGGATATGAATTTACAATTGATAATATTAGAATAAATGATGCCATCACACAAGGCATGACGGTAAAAAGAGGACAGCAACTTGGATATGCAGCTGGAGAAACAGATGAAGATAAATCAATTACTGTAACAATGTATCAATTAGATAAATCTGTTGTAGAAGATATTTCAACATACCTTAGACAAGAGGAAAACAATAAATATGAAGAAATAATGAAAGCAAAAAAAGATGCAGTAGCAACATACGGTGAAGGACTAGATATAACTCAGCTAGTTGAAACTGGCGCTGCATCATCAAGTGAAACAAATACGGATATTTCTATACTTACAGATACAAGCATTTCAAGAGAAGACTTTATAAAAAAATGCGAAGCATATCAGCCACCTAGAGAATTTGCACAATATGCTGGAGAAATATATGATGTATGTGTAAAAAACAAAATAAATCCAGTAATATGCGCTGCCCAAGGATGGATAGAACAGAATTGGAATTCCCCAAGTACAGCAAGATTTAACTTTTGGGGATTAGGAATATTCAATAATACATCAACATCTATTCTAGGTGATATAGGAAGTGTAAAAGAATATACTCAAAAGTACTGCGACAATATAAATCAAAGACTTAAAGGAGAATTAGGAGTACCAGAAGAATCTGCTAGACTAAAACCACATAATAGTAATTTTAGTGGCGGAGTAGAAACAATTTATGATGTATTTGACAATTATGCATGTCTTGACGATGCAGATTCAAATCCAGCAGGACAAGCAAAGTACGCTGTTGAATACGTAGATACAATGTTAGATGTTGCAAAAACAATATTTGGTGAAGACGCATTTAAAGTAGGATGGTCAGGCGATTGGAAACAATATTATCAAGGTGATTACCCAGGATATCCATGGGGAGGAGGAGAGTTACCTGGATGGGGATGCGGACCAACATCATTTGCCATGGTAGCAACACATATTGCCGGTAAAGAAATTGATCCTCCAGCAGCAACTCAGTGGTGTGGACCAACTGCATACACAGTTGAAACTGGTACAACTTACGAGTATTTCACAGCAGCCGCAAAGCATTTTAACTTAAATTGTGATGTAATTGAAACTTGGGATACTAACGAAGCAATCGAAGGATTAAAACAAGGTTACCCAGTAATATCTTCTCAATCACCAGGAATATTTACTGGCGGAGGACACATTATTGTTTTAGCAGATATAGATTCTGACAACAAAATAAGAGTATTAGATCCTAACAAATCGAATGCTATTGGAAAAGGTTTTAATGATAGACGATTCACCATTGATGAAGTAGATGCTTCACACAAGGGTTACTTTATTTATAAAAAAAGATAAAATAGGAGTACTATAATGAAAAACAGTTTTATTATTTTAATACTTGTAGTTATTATAACTATTGGGGCAGTTCTAGCAACTATTACTATAATTAAAATAAATAATGATGATACAGTAGACTTAGGAATAGAAAAAGGTGGTACAGTAGAATATAGTAGAGAAATACTAAATCATTTTGATTTAAAAATAATAGGTACATCAGAAATAAAAAAGAAAGCAAATGTAGATGAAGAGAAATTCTACATAGATATGAAAGAATACTTGTATAAGAATGGTTTAGTTAAAGCAACTGAGGCAAAATATAAAGACTATGAATCTAATAATCAATTTACAATAATCAGTTATGAACTAAATGATGAGAACAGAACAACAGTATTTGTAAAAATAAATAACAAAGATAAAACATATACATTTTTTGATAACTACAGATTATAATTGATAGTAAGGAAGGAAATAGAATGAAAAATAATAAAACTGCAATTATAGTAATAATCATTTTAATTTTAATAATGATAATACAGTTAATATACTTTAATAATAAAACTAAAAAAAATGGTTCAGAAACAAATACTATTATACTAAATAATACAAGCTACCAGACAACAAGCCAAAAAATGAATATAAAAAACATGGTAGAATTAATGAAAAAGTATGATGGACAACTATCTCAAACAGATATAGAAAGTTTATTATACAATACAATAAATACAAATATATATACAATAAAAGATATTGTTAACAATAAAAACGTAAATGAAATTCAACAATACTATGATAATAACACTGAACAAATAAACAATTTAGGAATATACTCTAAAGATGAGTTTGTTATAATTACTGAAGAAATAAAAAATACATTCAGAGAAAAATATGTAATACTTAGAAGTGCAGAAATAGAATTAAATGAAAATAATAATAATATTAAGGACGATTATTATAAATTTAAACTAGTTATTTCATATACCAATGGTACAAAAATAAATTTAAAATGTGAAATAGCTAAAAACAAAGAAGATAGAATAAAATTGATTCTAAGTAGTTATTCAGAGATTGCACAAATATATGAGAGATATAAAGGAACAACAGATAAAAATGAGTTTATAAATACACTAGATGAGTTTATAGATTCAATGAAAACCATACATGATGACACCAAACTAAAAAGTTTAAACTATCAATCACAATATTACCAGTTAAATTTATCAAAACTAAATAATATTGGAATTCAATCAGAAAAAGACTTTAAAAGTGTAGCTTTTGAAATTAATACAAATATTAGCTGGATTGAACAAATTAATTTTAGCTACTACACAATAAAACTAGACACATACAAAGAAACCGATGGATATGCAAATTTTAAAATTAATTTCAACTTTGAACAAACAGAACAATTTGAATTAAATGTTGGCTTAGCACTAAATAAATCTATACCAAGTATAAAAATAAATGGACAAAATGGAGAATTATAATGGAAAAAAAGATTAAAAGACTATTATTTTTGATTATAATATTAATTCTTGTAGCAGCTAATATAGGAATATTTGTATACTATTTTGGAAAAGTTAATCAAAACAATACAAATCAAGAAGAAAAAGAAAATATAGTAAACTCTAATACAACAGTAATAATAGATCAGAATAAGGTTATACAGAATGTTGTTGAAAATAAAATTTCAAACATGGATGAAGGAAATAGAATAAAATCATACTATGGAAAATTTATTGATCTTATTCAATCAAAAGATTATGCATCAGCTTATAACTATTTAAATGATGATTTTAAAGCAAATTATTTTGAAACATTACAAGAATTTAGTGAATATATGTCAAATAAATATCCGAAAAACAGAATCGTAGTAAAATACAATACAGTTGAAAGAAAAGGAGAAATATTTGTTTTAGGAGT
This sequence comes from Clostridia bacterium, assembly GCA_017510825.1. Classification (GTDB taxonomy): domain Bacteria; phylum Bacillota; class Clostridia; order TANB77; family CAG-508; genus CAG-793. The sequence continues at coordinate 108,454 of JAFWMA010000002.1, forward strand.
AATAATAAGTGATGGAAAAGATAAAGGGTTTCAAGAATTTAGTGAGAATATAGTTATTAGAGAAATATCAATGAATAATTTTTCAATTTCATTCTCAAAAGATATAAGGGATACAAGCGGAAGGAGTAAATAAGTGAATATTAATTCTAAAATTACAATGTCAATACACAAGTTTTTTAAAAAGCATGGAATGAAAATACTAATAATATTTATTGTTTGGTTAATAATATTTATAATAAATCAATATTTAAAAACACAACCTAAACCAAGTATGAGTACAAATACATATACACCAGATGAAGCGATAATGGATGAAAATGGAGATGTACCAAACAGATATAGACCTGAAATAAATGATGCAATAAAAAAATACTTTGACTATTGTAAAGGAGAACAGTATGCATATGCATTTAATATGCTAACTGATGAATGTCAAGAGTTTTTATATGATAATAGTATATCAAAATTTTCTGAGTATATTAGAGAGAGAATAGGCAGAGACAAAACATATTATCTTCAAAACTATTCTAACACTAATAATGTATATATCTATGATTTTTATGTTACAGACAATCTAGAAGTAACAGGCGGAACAGGCGGATATAATGAAACAAAAGAGAAAATAGCATTGAAAAAAGTTAACGGAGAATGGAGAATTTCAAATCAAGGATATATAGGAAAAGAAGAATTAAACACAACAGAAGAAGACGAAAACATGAAAATAAAAATAAAAACTAAAAACATTAGTTACCAAAAAGAATCATACGATATAAGTGTCACAAACAAAACTGATAAATATATACTTATATCAGATGGAACATATACTGACTCAGTTACTCTTAATCTAGGAGATCAAAAGAGAAATGCAACTAATACTCCAAGCACCACATTTTTAGTTTCTCCAAACTCAACAAAAGTATTAACTTTTGTATTTGATAAATTTGCAGATGATGGAAGAAATCCAACTGAAATTAATTTTAACAATGTGAGAATATATGATGTATATGATACAAAGCTAAAACCTGAAAATGCAGAAAAACTATATAGCTTTAATATAAAAATAAAAAAATAAGAATAAAAAACACCTAATAACATATAGTTTATTAGGTGATTTTTATGAGTATAAAAAAAATATTTAGATCATTATTAATAATAGCTATAATAATAAACATAAGTTCAGTTTGTTTTGCTGATGATATCGATGAAGAACAACAAGAAAAAAATTATATCTTAAATGAATTAATTAAAGAAAACAATCAAACAATAAATTCAAGTAACATAAAAGTAGATAAACCGACAATTAATTCAAGAAAATATACAATTTTTGATAGAAAAAGTGGTTTAAGTATATACAATAAAGATGAAAATAAACAAACATCTATGGCATCAACTACAAAAATAATGACACGGTATAGTTGTACTAGAAAACTGTTCAAATCTATATGAAATAGTTACAATAGATTCGAAATCAGCAGCAACAGGGGGCTCAAGACTAGGCTTAAAAGAAGGAGATAAAATTACCATTAATGATCTTATATTTGGATTATTAATGCGTTCAGGAAATGATGCAGCAGTAGCTTTAGCGACTCATATTGGAGGAAGTATTGAAGAATTTGCAAATTTAATGAACAATAAAGCAAAAGAAATAGGATTAACAAATACAAATTATGTAACACCACATGGCTTAGATAACCCCAACCATTATACTACAGCACTTGAACTCGCAAAACTTACTGATTATTCACTAAAAAATGAAATATTTGCTACAATTGTAAAGACAAAATACGCTACTATAATGATAAATGGAGAAACAAAAGAAATAAAAAACACAAACGAAATACTTTGTGCTAACTATGATGGTGTATATGGAGTAAAAACAGGTTTTACAAACAATGCAGGGAGATGTCTAGTAACAGCAATAAAAAGAAATAATATTGACTTAATAATTGTAGTTTTAGGTGCAGATACAAAAAAAGACAGAGGTAATGATACCATTAAACTAATTGATTATGCGTATAAAAATTATAGAATAGAAAACATAGAAGAAAAAGTAAAAGTAGAGTTTGAAAATTGGAAAAATATAAATCAAGATAGAATATATATTCATAAAGGAAGCTCAAAAATCAACACAATAATAGGAGAAATACCAATAAAAGAAATAGTGTCTAACAGCGATATAACAGTTGATATTAATTCAATTACATATTTGGAAGCCCCAATAGAAAAAAATGAACAAGTAGGTATAATAAATGTAAAGAGGGATAACGAAACAATTGAACAAATAAAGATTTTAATAGAGAAGGAAATAAAAAAAATGAATATGTTAGACTATTGTAAATTATTTGCAAAAACAATCTGTATGTAATATGAAAAGTTAGCTAAGAACTTAAAACCAATAAAAACTAAAATATAAAATACAACAAAAGATGTCCGACAACAAAGACTTTCGAAACTTTATACTATGACATTTTACAGATCTAATCAAGCTGTCAATTGTAACCAAAAGAGAACCAATTATAATAAAATGTATATAAAAACTTGACAAAGTTAGTAAAGTTTGTTAAGATTAGAATTGCAGATGAAAAAATGCGGGAATAGCTCAGTTGATAGAGCGCTGCCTTGCCAAGGCAGAGGTCGCGGGTTTGAGCCCCGTTTCCCGCTCCAGTTTTTTATTATATATAAAAAATTAAATAGGGCGACTTAGCCAAGTCATAGCTCTTAACAAGCGAAGCGAGTGATAGAGATATGATTTACCTCGGAGCATTAAAAACGAAAGTTTTTAATAAAAAAGCGAAGAGGTAAGCGGTAAGTATATTCCGCG
>JAFWMA010000003.1 GCA_017510825.1 Clostridia bacterium
AAAAAATGCAGTATTTTCAAAGAAAAAACTACATTTTTTTATCCTATATCGGTCAAATACGGATACATATATTTTAACTTATTTTTTAAAAAAAGAAAAGACTATTGACAAAATATTTTTATATGCTTTGTCAACAATCTGGATAGGTAGGGAATAATATTCCCTACCTATTTTTTATAAAAAGGTATTGAAAGTTTACAAGATTTATAGTAATGCATAAATAATAAATCGAATTATATAAGAGACAATGTAATAGAGTATTCTAGTTTTTCGCATACCTGTTTCGAAATCGCTCCAACCTTATGCAAAATCGAACCAAAGTAATAAAAAAGTCACCGTCAAAAAAATTGACACTATCAAAATGTCAATCAAATTTGAAAATATGAGTAATTTATGCTATAACTATATAGTAACACATTGTGTTAACAACAAGATAATAGGAGGAAGCATTATGAAGGAAATGGCGAAAAAGCCAGACGCAATGGAGATTGTCTTGGACGATAAGAAACTTACTCCGATAATTCGGAGAATGATTGAGGAGGCGATTCAGAAAGGATATAACAAAACTTCGGTTATGAATGCTATGTCACAAATGTGGCGTGACATGGTTCCTAAAAATGAGAAGATTAAGTTAGAACTAACTATTGATGAACAAGCTTTTTTTGAAAAAGTAGACATGTTCTTTTCAGAATATGGTCAAGCATTTGTGAGACGAGTGAGCTGGAAGGAGAATGATCTAAATTGGCAGAATCGGGGAAAAATCGAAGAAAAAGTGCATAACTCTGATTATGCAAAACATATTCTTGATTCTTTGATAATGTTTACAAAGAGTGTGTTTTGTACATTTTGCCGTGAAGATACGATTACACTGGCAAACATAAAAAAATACAATATGGAGCTTTTTGGACGCAAGTATGTGTTACCTTGTGATTTATATCCGATAAGTTGTGCACTTGATGACTTATTTGTAGTTGACGGCAACAATTTAGTTTATGTTTTAGAAAAAAAAGATTATGAAAACATCTATTCATTTTCTATTGAAAGGAATGAACGTTATCGCCAGTTTATCGAAAAATATTCATATCGAAGCACAAACCTAACCAAAATCGCAATGAAGCTGATTTGGATAGTTTCCACTTATTATTAATTTTATTAATTCTTATCGTAAGAAAACGGAGCTGAAAATTGCTCCGTTTTCAATAATTAATTCTTTAATGAACTAAGAAGCAATATAATTATTTGAGATTTTGTAATTCTGAAAAATATATACTAATGGTAGGTATCCAAGAAACAATTTGAAAAATTAGGGCATCTATATATATATATATAGATCTATATAGGCTTGTATTTTAATAAAAATATGGTATAATTTTATTAGCTTGATTGATTTTATATCAATCGCCAAGAGAGCTAACGAGTTGTAAGTGTCTACGTCGTTGGCACCAGAAAAGATTTATCTGTATGATAAATCTTTTTTTATTGCCCTTTTTTTCTACTACTTACTAAATTTTTTATATGGCTTATAGTAAAATATTATTAGGTCAAATAAATAAAATTATTGCTTGCAAAGATATAAAAAGATATGCTATAATTTTTTTGAAGGTTTATAAGTTTCCTTAAAACTTAAATTTATGTAAAGGAGCTATGACTTTTCATAGTAATGGAAAAAAATATGGATAAATTTTTACATAGAAGTTTTTCACCACAAAATAAGGAGGAATTTTATAGATACTATTTAGCTTTTGCTCAAGCTAAAATGTATATTTCAAATTTAAGTGAGGAAGATCGAAAAAAAATTAATCAAGTTAAGCAGGAACGTTTGGCTAAAGAGTATTATGATACTCTAACTTCTGAGAGATATACTATACCTCAATGTGAAAAAGAATTGTATTTAATTAGATTATCAGAATACAAAAGTAATTTCTTAAGAGATGGGGTTACTCCAACTCGTGAACAAAGAATTCAAGTAAGAAAAAATTTAATAAATGAGTTAGCTGAAGCTCAAGTGAAGTTACCTTTTTTTGTTGCAGATTATGCTGAGGCACGTAGAGAAGTAGCTGAAAACCTTAGAAAATCTAATATGGAGGATAGAAATGTTTCAAGAAGAGATTTCTTGAAAATTGGACTAGGTATTACAGGATTAGCTCTAACTGCAAAAGTAGCTGAAAAACTTATTACTTCAGAGCCAGGAAATGGGAATACTTCACACAATAGTAATGATATAAACACTCAAGATTTAACTTCTATTTCTCCCGAGAGTGAAATTAATGTTGAGCAGTTAAAATCTAACCCTGATTTATTAAAAAATCTTGGATTTTCAAGTGCTGTTTATGATAATTTAAGAACATATATGGATTTAGGTGGTGATGATGAAAATCTAGCTCATTACATTTCTGATAGAATAATTAGAGAGAAGGTAATAATGAATGCCAAAGGTTCTAGTAATGGTACTTTTGATTCACCTGGTGTAATTCCTCCTTATACTCCGACCTTTACTTTTGATCCAATTGTTAATAATACTTCATTGGGAGGCGAAATATCAGTAACTTATTTAGATAAGGGTAGATTAGAAAAAATTGATTATTATGATTTGGTTTCTAATAGCCAAGAAACTCAAAATGCAGTTAATGCTTTGCTGTCGATTGATGATGGATATCCTAATGAAGCTTTAAATTATGCATTAGCTTTTGCAATTCAACCATTGATAATGCAATTTGATTCTCGTGGTTTTAGTATTAATCAAAGAATACATAATGATAGACAACCTGAACAAAATAACGAATTAGAGTTGTAAAAATCTTTCAATTATATGATTTATATAAAAAACTCGAAAGAAAAACTTTCGAGTTTTTTAAGTCTATAGCTTTTGCTTTGAGAGTGGAAGTGTTGCTTATAGTAAAATTAGCTTTATTTTATACTGTCTAAATGTATTTCTGTAACAAGTGGTGTTTCATTATTATTCTCGTAGTCATAAACTACATCCTTTATTTTCACCAAAAATCTCTTGTGCAATATTTGATTGTCCAAAATTTCCTAATTTTTCAATCATTAAATCCTTTGCACTATTATAACAAATATAAGTTAAATTTACTGTTAGCTTACTTGCAGGATTTGAGCCATCTTCTAATTCTCTTTTAATTCCATTATCTTTAACAAGTGTTGACGGTTCTTCATCATACAATTCATTATTCGCCATTACTTCCTTATTTATATCTGACTTATATAATTCAGGGTAATACTTATCATTTATTCCTTCAATCTGTTTTTTTCCAATTATCCCATCATTATAAGTGTAAAATCCATTATTAAGGAATGGAGCACTTCTTATAAAGTCATAGTTCCAATTCCAATCACGTTCTACTTCATTATCAATAATTTTGTATTCTTTATTAAACTGTTCTGCAGCTTTTTTTATGTCTGTTAATCTTAGAGTGTGAATTCTATCTGACGTTATTCCATATTCTTCATTTTCAAATAGTTTTGTGCTTAATTCATTTAGGTAGTATAGGCAATTATCATATCCTGCTGAATCCTTAAACTGTACTTTTTTCCTTGTTGGTTCACTTACTAAGTTTACCCCATTTTCATCTACACTCAAGATATACCATTTTAGTTTATTATCCCCTATTGCTCCTATTTCTGATTGGTAAAAAACTTGGTTTGTTCCATTTGCCCATGTATTTGATGCATAGGTTGCTTTTCCCAATAATCCATTGTCGCTTAAAGCAAAGTATAGTGTTACTCCATTCTCTCATCTCTTCTATATTTTTAATTTGCCTTCAGTATACTCTTTTGCGCAACGTTCATAAAATTCATTTTTATAGTCTTTATATCTTGCACTTATATTAAATGAGTTGCATGTAAATAATATTTTTGCTTTCTACAACAAACTTATTTATAGAGTCTTGTATTTCTTAGGCAATCTATTCATAATATTACTTCATTCAACATTTATTATATAACATCTATATATGTTTTACAAATTTTTTTATAATATTTTAAAATTCATTTTTTAAAATTTAACTTTTTTTGTGTGTTCTTTCTTATATATTCAATACATTTTGTCTTAATTAACATAGTAAAACCATTTGCCTAAATATATTAAAACTTATTAAAGAAAAAATCTCGAAATTAAATATAATTCCGAGATTCTATTATATTTTTGCTAATAGCTCTTTTCTACCTCTTACTGAATTGAGGTGCTTTACGAGCTTTTTTAAGTCCGTATTTCTTTCTTTCTTTCTTACGAGCATCTCTTGTAAGAAGTCCTTTAGATTTTAATACTGCTCTGTATTCTTCACTATTAGCTTCATTTAATGCTCTTGCTATTCCGTGACGAACTGCTCCAGCTTGACCTGAGAATCCTCCTCCAGTTACTTTTGCAATTACATCAAATTTATTTAAAGTTTCAGTTGCTTCTAATGGTTGTCTAACGATAACTCTTAATGTCTCTTCTCCAAAGAATTCTTCAATATCTTTTCCATTAATAGTTATTTTTCCTTTTCCTTCCATTAATCTAACTCTAGCAATTGAACTTTTTCTTCTACCTGTTCCTAAGAATACTTCTTTTTTTGCCATTTTTATTCCTCCCTTATTCTTGTTCAAACATAATTTGTTTTTTGCTGCGTTAAACTTCACTTCGAAATTCGTCAAAGTACAATGAGTACATTTCCTCTTTTCTTGTTCGTTTGCCTTGCAAAAAATTAAATTCTGTTTGAACGGATTATTTTACTTTTTTAAAATTCCCATTTTTCTGGTTTTTGCGCTTGATTTTCGTGTTCGCTACCTGCATAAACTCTTAATTTTTTAAGTTGTTTTGCGCCTAAACTATTATGTGGTAACATTCCTTTTACAGCAATGTACATTGCTTTTTCTGGTTTGTTAGCCATCATGTCTTTTGCTAAAGTTTTTTTCATGTTTCCAATATATCCCGTAAAATGAGTATATTCTTTTTGATTTAATTTATTTCCTGTTAAAATTGCTTTTGAACAATTTAATATAATAACAAAATCTCCTACATCTTCATTTAGTGTGTAAGTAGGTTTGTGTTTTCCTCTAAGTAATTTTGCAGCTTCACTTGCAACTCTACCTAAAGGTTTGTTTTCTGCATCAATTATATACCATTTTCTTTCAATTTCATTTTTCTTTACAACATATGTAGTATTGTTCATGGTAATATTCCCTCCATTCATTAATAAATATAATATATATGAAACTTCCAAAACCACCGGGGAATCGTTTTAAAAGTAACATTTACTTAATCGCTATAATATTTTATTACATAAATTCAAAAAAGTCAAGGAAATTGAGTAAAAAACCTTGACTTTTTTATATTTCTATAGTATTATATATAGGTATTTAGAAAGAAGAAGCTTACTTCTCACCTTCACCAATTAAGGGAAAAGGTTAAATATGTGAAATTTTTATTAACTAATTTCATTATATTTTTGAGGAGTAGATTGGCTTTTACCAATCTTTTTTTATTTACCATTAAGTTTGCTTGTTTCTAATGTGTATTTATTTATACTTTTATCAAGCATATCTTAATAAAAATATAGAAATTAGGAGGTGTTAATAATAAAACAAGATTTACCAATCAACCAACAAATTAGAGCCGATAAGGTTCAATTGATTGATGAAAACAATCAAAAATTGGGAATTTTCCCCTTAGAAGAAGCTTTAGATATGGCAGGTGAAAGAAATTTAGACTTAGTTTTAGTTGCTATGAATACAAATCCAAAGGTTTGTAAAATAATGAACTATGGTAAGTATAAATTTGAACAAGCTAAAAAAGAAAAAGAAGCTAGAAAAAAATCAAAATCTTTTGAAATGAAAGAAATTCGTATTACTCCTAATATTGGAGAACATGATTTTGATTTTAAAAGGAAAAATGCTGAGAAATTTTTAAATGACGGAAACAAAGTAAAAATAACAGTTCGATTTAGAGGTAGAGAAATGAACTACTTAAAACTTGGTGAAAATGTACTTAATAATTTTATTTCTGAATTAGAAGAAGTTGCAACAGTTGAAAGAAAACCAAAGGTTGAAGGAAGAAACATGTTCATTATTTTAGCTCCTAAAAAGAGTTAGTTATTTATAGTAGTTAATTAAATAAAAAATTAAGACATACTTTTTGTATGTTGAAAACATTTGAAACGTAGGTGGCATAATTTAGCCATTGATTTATAAGAAATAAAAAAAGGAGGAAACAAAAAATGCCAAAATTAAAAACAAACAAAGCTGCAAAAAAAAGATATAAATTTACAGCTACAGGTAAAGTAAAAAGAACAAAATCAAACAGAAGACACTTATTAGGAAATAAAACTAATAGACAAAAGGCTAGTGGAAGTGTGTTAAATGCATATGTTGATGATTCATCAATGAATCATGTAAAGAAACTATTGCCTTATGGTAATAAATAATATAATAAGGAGGTTATGAAAAATGGCAAGAGTTAAAACTGGAATAATAACAAAAAAGAAACATAAAAAAATAATAAAAAGAGCTAAAGGTTACTTTGGTGCAAAGCACTATAGATTTAGACAAGCTAAACAACAAGTTATGAAATCTGGTGCATATTCATATGTTGGAAGAAAAGACAGAAAAAGTAACTTTAGAAAATTATGGATTGCAAGAATTAATGCTGGTGCAAGAATGAATGGACTTACATATAGCACTTTAATTAATGGTTTAAAGAAAGCTAATGTTGTTGTGAACAGAAAAATGTTAGCTAATTTAGCAATAACAGATCCAAAAGCTTTTACAGAGATCTGTAAAACAGCTCAAAAAGCATTAAAATAGAATTATGGGGGAATTTGGGGACACTTCTCAAATTCCCCTTTAACTTTTCACATTTTCAATTCCATTTCATTTCATTTTATTTTATTTTATTTCTATAAAAAGGAGTTATATTTTATGCCAAGAAATCCGCGCTCATCCATTGACAGCTCATTTCTTCATATTATGGTTCAAGGAGTTAATAAAGAGTATATCTTCTCAACTGAGAGGTATATAAAAGAATATCTATTTTTAATAAACAAATATTCTAAAGAATTCGAAATCAATATTATAGCCTATTGTATAATGAATAACCATGCCCATTTATTAGTTTATACAAAACACTTAGATAAATTGGCTAAATTTATGCAAAAAGTTAATTTAAAATACTCTCATTTTTATAATCAAAAAGAAAAAAGAGTTGGAGTTTTATTTAGAAATAGATATAAGTCTGAGGCAATATATAATATTAAATATCTAATTAATTGCATTAAATATATACATATGAATCCAGTAAAAGCTGAAATGGTAAAAAAATGTGAAGATTATTCATTTTCTTCCTATTCTGATTATTTGTATAATATAGGTATTTCACAAAGTCCCATTGTTCTAGAAACCATTGGTAAAGATTTTTCTTTCATTATTTCAAATAATTCTACTGATTACTTATTTATAGATAATGATAAACATAATTCTAATGATATATCAAAATATATGAATATACGGTATCTATCATTTTCTAAGCACTAGGAATAAATCCATTATAAACATATTTTCTGATAAGAAAACATTAAATGAACTAATATACTTTCTAAAGTATGAATTTTATTATAAATTTAAATATATAGATATTATGAATAAACTTTTTGTATCAAAAAAAATAATAGAACAAATTAAAAAATAAGTGAGGGGAATTTGGGAAGTGTCCCTATTCTCCCCCTATCTTCTTTAATCTATTACATTTAGTGCGTCTTCAGGAGTTAGACCATCTAGGTCATAATATGTTTCTGGAATTTTTCCTATTATTACTGATTCTGCTAATAATACCTCTGTTGTTATTTCTTCATCTGTATCTTTGTATGGTGAAATTATACTCATTTGAGAGTTTATGCTTAAGTAAATTTTATGCAAAGATTGATTTATCCCCACTTCTTTTATTTCAGATTTTATGCTTGTTTGAACATTTCCCATCAATTCTAGCTTTACGTGAATTTTAGGTCCTCTCCCTGCTAGTATTTTATTTCCAGTTAAGCTTCCCATACTAATTTTAATTTGGTTTTCATCTGATTCATTTAGTTTTTCTTGAAGTTTTATTGCAATTTCACTACTAACTTTATTTACATTTATTACATTCATATTCATTAAAGTAACATTTCCATCATTGTCTTTATCTAATTTACATAAGTCTTCATATTTTAGTCCTTGTATTACTTCTTGACATGCTTCACTAGAATACTTTTCAGCTGTTCTTTTTGCAATTACTTTTGATTGTCTCTCTAATGATGGATTTATGGAGTTTATTATTGTTAATGCTGTAGCATAAGCTATTATTAATATAATTATTACTATTACAAATATTTTTTTTGCTGGTTTCAAATTGAAATTACTTGAATTAGGCATCCTAAATCTAGAATAAATTTTTTCCATTATGACCTCCTGTGTGCAATTAAAAAAGCGGAAAAACGGGGAGGGAAAATGGGGGTGGAAAATGGGGACACTTCTCAAATTCCCCCTGTTAGGGGGAATTTGAGAAGTGTCCCCATTTTCCACCCCCATTTTCCACCCCCATTTTCCACCCCCATTTTCCCTCCCCGTTTCCCCTTTTCATTATCTGGTATATCTTGTTATAAATAGTTGTGTTCCTGGTTGTAGCGTTGCATTTTCTAAATTATTTTCTTTTTGTATTGCTTCTTTGGTGCTTCTAAATTTTTTTGCTATTTGCCATAAATCATCGTTTTGCTTTGTATAATAAATTACCATGTTATATCTAGTTGATGTATTATTATCTTTTTCTTCAACACTATCAATTAAATTTATATCTGCAAAATTTGAAGTTTCTGCCCTAAAGTTCACATCCATTCTAAGCTCTACTTCTCCCCCTGGCATTATGTTGAAATTATCATTGTTTATGTTAGTGATTAATTTTATTGTAGCTTTTGGTTTAACATTTTCACATGCTATTCTATGTTCAAATGGTACATCAATTTTTTTATTATCAATTCCTGTCATTTTATTGGTTGAATGAATAAAACTAAATCTTATGTTTCCACTTATATCAATAGAATTATTGTTAGCTTTTACATCAGTAGGTATAACTTGTGCATCAACATCATAAACTTTTTCATCTCCTATGTCTAAAAGTTCTTTTTGATTAAAACTCATAGTACTATTTATTACTTGTGTGTTTTGTAATGTTTGAACACTTTTTTGAGTGAATGCTAAATTGGTACTTGGACTGTACATATCTTTAACAACGCTTATCTCTTTATTGTTATAAACAATTATTCCAATTCCAACTTCAATATCAACTGAAATAGAGTGATCTTGGCTACCGTTTGGCTTTATTACTATATTTTTTATTTCAACAATTGGATTAATAACATTCTCCTCTGAAACATCCTTTATATCAACAAAACCCATAATTGGAAATGTTGAATCTACCACGTTAAATCTTCCATCCTCAGTAGAATACAGTATTTTTATGTTTATATCTGATTTTATTAACACTTTATTGTAGCTAGCTTTTGTATGTATATTTTTTATGCAAGTATTAACCTTTAAAATTTCAGCTAGATTGTCTGTTCCCTCTATTTGCATCTTTTCACTAACACTTGTTTTTGTATTTCCTATTCCAATTACCGAATTTACACTAACCTTACTATCTTTTTTTTGCAAATCTTCAATATTAATGTTGCTTATATATTCTATATTTGTGCTTGCACCAAGTTTAACTTCAAAATTCAAATTAGCCTTTAAATTAATCTTTCTTTCATTTACCATTTTGCATTCTATATTTTGTAAGCTTATGCTTCCCAAATCGTTCATATCACTTTTGGCCTCTGGAACTGCAATTATCTGTGAAAAATCTAAAACATGGTTAATGCTTCTTATAGAATTGTTCTCCCCATCATTTCCATTATACATCACATACACAGACACACATCCATCAATTCTAACCTTTCCATCAGAAACTTCTCTTTTATATATACTTACAACTCCGCTTGTACCAATTATGTTCATTATATCAGGCTTCACATCAGGCACAATACAGGCTCCCTCTATTGTCGCAAACTCACTTTTATTAGCTACTATTTGATTTATAACTAAATTACTTTTTTCAACCTCAATCGCCATTTCAAACCTCCTAAAAAAAATCGTTTTGTTAATCTTATGCACTTTTTTTTGTAATATGCTAGTATATTTATAATAAATAGTCTAGTATCTCTTAGTGGTAACACACTTTTATATTATTCATATTTACTAATCAACAGCATTAATTATCGCTTTAGCAATTTACAGTGATAAATTTTTATGTTATACTAATACATATTAAAAGGAGGTTTACATGATTGTAAATTATGATAACATAAAAAATGGCACTAATGATATTGCAAAGTATTTAAACTTAAATCCATCAAAAACAATATTTTTGCACTCAACATCATTTAATGAGGCTGATGCAGACAACATAAGAAGAAAGGCTCTAAATAAAGGTCGTATGTTATATGCAGAAATCTTATCCTATACTACCAATTTAAGCAACGGCAGTAAATCAGCAATATCTTATTTTAATAATGATTTATTAAATTTAATGGATGAAATGAAAGTAATTGATAAGAGCAATATCATTAAAGTTATAAATGAAGCTAAAATTGATTATCCATATAATTCAGTATCCACTATGCTTAATAAAAAAGTAAAAGAGGATGACGGTTTCAGAAAATTATTAGAAGGTTTCACAATTGTTTCATCATATCTTAGCAAAGAAGATGAAGAAACGGCAAGATTAATAAATGGTTCTTTGCTAATGGATAGAAAAGTACAAGAAAATTTCAATTCCAAATACTATTTTAGAGAAATATCTGAAAAGTATGGATTTGCAATACCAACTGGAGTTACAATAAAAGGCTTAGACGAATTTAACAACAAGCTAAACAAACTAAAATCACTATCTCCAACTTCAAATAATTTATGGATCAAGCTAGAATCTCAGTCATCAGGAACTGGAAATTTGAAAATAGAAAACTACTACGATACTTCTGTGGAAGAAATAAAAAATAAAATTTACGATATAGCTAAGCCCATATTTGATGACAATTATATTAACAGTGAAATGGCTCTAATCGCCGAAGTCGACATTAATCTTGACAATTACATTGAAGTAGCAAACATTGGCGTTGAAGCTGTAATATCAGAAAATAAAGTTACAATTTTAGGTGGCGTTGAGCAAGACACAAATAACGGAACTTATGTTGGTAGTAAGATTTGTGATAATACTTATAAATATTTGGACTTTGCACAAAATATTGCTAAAGATGCTTTTGTTGCAGTATCTAAAGAAGGATATAGGGGATTTATGACTATTGATGTTTTAGTAACTCAAAATACTGAAACTGGAGAGCTAAAAGGTTACAACATAGATCCAAATGCAAGGTTTTCAGCTGGAACTATGTTACTAAAAAATGTTCAAACATCAGAAGTATATCATAATAAAAAAATGTATGGAATTTCATATGCAATTGGCATCCCTAGGAAACAAGATGATTTAATAAAAGAAATTAAAGAATGTTTAGGAGATTGCTCATATAATTATAATGGAGACTACACTGGTATTATTCCAGCATTAGTAAACGATTTAGATCCTATTAATAATGATTTATACTATTTGAAATGTGTAGTTGTTGATCAAAGCTACAAACTTGCCAAGGAAAAATTTGAGCAGTTTAAAATGAAATTTAGAGATATGTAAGGAGGCAATATGACTATACGCGTTTTTGCAAATTCTATTTTAGTTAGACTTGGAATCAGGCATACCTTGCCTGACGACTGTATAAGAAAGGTTATAATTAATGAATGTGGCGAACCTCTTGTTCGAATTGACACAAACACTAATATTGAATTTGATAGAAGAATAAATAAGCCTATTTATTTAAGAAAAACTGCATATTCATTATTGTGTAAATTTATAGATGATGTTGCCAAAGATGGCTATTCTGTTAAACTCTATGATGCTTATAGGTCTTTTGATGATCAAATGAATTCGTGGAAGGAACGCTTAGAGCAAACCAGAAAAGAATTTCCTAATTATACGGAAGAAGAAGTTATACGAGCAACTAGTTTAAGAGTTGCTCATGTTGAAGATAAATCCAATGTCGGAGGGCATCAAACTGGTGGTGCAATTGACATCACATTAACTAAAGATGGAAAAGAAATTGACATGGGAACCAAGTATGAAGAATATAATAAAAAAACCATTACTCACAATGATTTAATTACTGATGAGCAAAAGAAAAATAGATTTTATTTAAAAAAGAAATTAGAAAAACATGGCTTTAACAATTTTCCATCTGAATGGTGGCACTTCTCTTATGGAGATAAAATGTGGGCTGCTTATAAATATAAGAAAACTTGTATTTATGGTTATATTGAACCTAATGAATAAAAAAAGTATAAATAGCGGTCCTTTTGGAAAGCTATTTATACTTTTTAAGTAATAAAAGGGAATTTTGAAAAGTGTCCCCAAAATCTCCTAAAAATCTTAGACTTGTACTTTATTTAGATGGTTCTTTTTCCTCATTTTCTTTCTTTTTCTTTTTTATTACTATATAAACTCCAACAGCATTTTTATTTCTATTTTTAGTAGCTCCATCTTTTCCAAGCCAAGGTCCTTTTGGACCTACTACTGCATCTTTTCCACTTTCTTTTAGTCTTTGCACTTCTTTTTCAGCTTCTTCTAAGGAAGAAAAATTAGAATAAAATGAATTTCCACTTGAATCATAAGCCCTAAACATTTCATTTCCATATTCATCAGTAAAGCCTGAATAAACTATTCTAACTCCATCAATTATCTCCTCATTATTTTTTGCATTTATACTATTTAAAAAACTATCTCTACTCATATTACTACCTCCTTGATTAATAGGTATACATTTATATTATATCATAAATACCAATACCAAAAAAATGCAAATATCTTATTTACTAACTTTTATCTTTCTTCCTCGTCTCTGTCTGTTTCATTTCTGTTTACTCTTTTGATTCCTTCTTCCATAACTTGCCACCTTGTTTTTGTTCCAAATTTTTCAAGCCAACTAGTAAGCATTTTCGAAGCAGTTCCCATTATACCATAAATCTCATCAACAATATCTTCTGATACTTCATCTTTAATTTTATCTTGTATCATTTTATAACTTGCCTTAGATATTTTTTCTGATACATCAGAATATCCTACTGCAAATCTGAATGCTTCTAAATTACTGTCCATTAAATTCTTATAATTCCCTTGCAAGTCACCATAAGGTCCTATTGGATTGCCTCCCATACCTGAAAGTTCAACTAATATATCTCTTGGATATTTTACTCTAAACAAATCATTAGAGCTAGTTACTTTTCCAGAACCTTTACCCGTTAAAATTCTATATCTAGTATGCACCCTGTCATTAGCATTTTTATATGTTCTTCTAGCATAAAATTGCGAAAGTGAAAAATTTTGTAATGTTCTTGTCCACATTTCGTTTAAGTTAATACTTAATTCCTTTGGAGCATCCATTGGTCTTTGGTATAGAACACCTCCTGTGCCATGATAATTAAAATAAGAATGAAGTGTTCCTTTCTCAGATAATTCTTGTAATAAACCAGCTATTGCACTAATTTCTGGTTCTATTTTAAATCCTCTTTCTGGGTCAAAACCACAATTAATTGGTCCTGGATGAATTGAGTTTATATTGCTATATCTCAAATTATTTTTAAATACTTGGTCATTTGGATCTAGCTCTCCACTTAGAATTCTAGTTATCACATCATTATATTCACTATTAGCTTGAGGGTCTATTCCATTGGCATTAGCACTCCATATTTGAAGAATTCCTTTTGGAATATCTGGATATTGTGTAAGAATTTCTCTTACTCTTTCTCTTATTCCTGAATATTTTTCTGGTATGCATGTATAATCTACACCTTTGAACATTTCTTGAAAGTGCTTCAAATGTTCTGGATCTCTATCTGGCAATGTTTCTTGAATTCTCTGCTGAATTCTATTAATTTCTTCACCATTTCCTTCCTCTTCTGCCTTTGCTAATTCTTTTCGTAATTCAGCATTTTCTCTATTTCTTTTTATTGCCTCTGCATCATCGCTTATATATCTCATATAGTATTCTTTGCACATTTTCTCTGCTTCTTCTGATGGCATGTCTCTAGGAATTATCTGCCTTATTGCAGAAGTTGAAATTAAATATCCCTCTGGATTAAGTATTGGAATAAAATGAATTTTATACTCACTTAAATTAATTCCGTCAGCATTCTCTCTTTTGGAAAGTTGTTCCATCAAATTCATGACAAAATCTGCAGATATTATTTCACATCCGTGTGTTGCACCTGTTACAACAATTTCTTTACTTCCATTTCCTATAGTGTAATGATGAATTGGCAAACCATATGTGGTTGTTTCCAAATCTTCCTCCTGATTTATTCTACCTTGTGCTACCATTTGTTCAAGCCTTTGTTCAGCTTGTTCATAATCCATTATTTTATTCATTTGAGCCTACCTTTCTATTTTTACTACATTATACTACATTATGTTACTTTTTGTAAATATTTATTAGTGCATAGCAGTTTAAATATTTTTTAAACCCATACAATAGATGTATTATATTATACTATAATAAGCAACAGAAAAAAGAAAATATTCACGAAAACTAAAAAATAAACTTTGGAAAGTGTCCCCAAAGTTTATTTTTTTTATAATGTCTGACTTATGTCTTTTTTATTTTTCTTTTTTTCTTCAACTGCAGGTGGAATTAAAGCATTATAGTTTTCTCCATCAAAGACTTCTACTTCAACGGTTCTTGTTAAAACATCCTTATATTGATAAGAAACATTTCTCTCGTTTTCTTCATACTTAACCACAAAAATATTTGGATAAGCTTTTTCAAGTGTTGCAGATTTTTCAAATAATCTACTTCTTCCAAGTGAGCCTTTCACTTTTATTTTTTGTCCTACAATTTCCTTAATATTCGTTTGTAAAGTTGTAATATCATCTTGGTAAATCATTTTATCACCTACTTTTCTTAATCTAAGTCGAATCATATCACTTTCTGTCAAAAAAGTCAAAGTTTTTTATGTTTACCATTTTCTCTCTTTCAGCTCTGCTCTAGGAGTTTCGAGAAATATTACATTTATATTACATTTTTAAGTTAGCTCTTAGGAGCAGAAGCAAGTTAGAGGTAACTTATGTCAAAAAGTTGTTAAAAGAAGGCTGTTTTTTATTTTATATACATCTCAGGATTGATATATCCTCCATCTTTTATCATTTCAAAATGTAAATGTGAACCATCTGCAGATTCAAATACTCCAGAATTTCCTACTTTTGCAATAACCTCTCCCTGCTCTATTTTGTCTCCTTCTTTTACAATATTAACTTCTCTTAAACATGTATAAACTGTTGAAAATCCATCATTATGTTCGATTGTAATACTCCATCCATATCTTGGATCATTTTTTATTGATTTTACTGTTCCTGAGGCACTTGCCTTAACTTCATCTGATGCATTTGCTTGTATGTCTATTCCTCTGTGGGTAACCCATTCTTGTAAAGTGTCAGAATAAACTAAACTGTCCATTGAATAGTCTTTGTATATATCTCCCTCTACTGGTTTAATAAATTGTTTTTTTTCACTTTCTTCTTTTATTTCTTGGTTATTTATTTTGTCTTCAGCTTGATTACTGTAATCATTTTTATTTTCATCTTCTTCATTTTTTTCGTTGTTGCTTTTTGGTGCAGATTCTTCAATAATTACCATGTTGTTATCCTGTTCTTCTATTGTTTCGTTTATTACAATAGGTGCATTACTTCCTATCTCATCGCTTAATACACTATTTATTCTGGTATTAATTTCAGAACTTGTTGATAAAGTATAATTCGAAAACTCATATTCTTTTGTAGAGGCAAGTCTATCCACTTTCTCCTGTTTAATAGATAGAAAAATTGCAAAGGCTAATAGTGTAACTGATATAAAAAATCCAATAACACTTATCCATCTTTTACTCTCATTATTATTGTTAGTATGCTTTACTTTGTTTTCTTTTGCCATAGTATATCCTCCTAAAAATAATTAATTATATTATTACCATATTTTAGATTGATATACTTTTTTAGGAAAAATTTATTACCTTATTACTTATTAATGAGCAAAAGGGATAGGCACTACCTATCCCTTGCTGATGCTTTATGAAACTACTATTCCTCTTCTTTCTCAATAACATTATAGTTTTCTTCAAATGTATCAATTGGCAACTCCTGAAAATTTATTATATCTTCATTGTGTGCCATTGCTACAATAACCTTGTCATTTTCTTGACTAGGTACGGCGACCAAATCAACTATATCAGATAAGAAGCTTTCATCAGTTTTTTCCTGTTCAACTTCTACGAACTCTTTTTTTTCTATTTTATGCTTAACATATCTTGTCCACCAGCGATGTTTTTCTTCATTGAAAAAAATACCTATATATCTTAAGTATGTAATTACAGCGGGTATTGTCGGTATTAAAAATATCGTTAGAACAGTTATAGGATCAATCTTCACTTTCGTTTCAATTGTTATTGATATTTCAAAAATCAATATAGTGCAAAAAACTCCAGTTGCCAGCATTATTGTCCTTTTTTGAGCTTCTTTTTCTATTTTTTTCCGTATCTTTGTCATTGTAGTTCCTCCATATCATTATTGCATCGATAGTTCTTTAAGCTTTATTATTAGCTTAAAGACTAAAAAATCACTTTATATATTATACCATATTTTACTATATTATTTCAATACTTTAAAGATTAATTAATTCTACTCCAGTGTAAAAGTGTTTTATTATTTCTTCATAACTTGCTCCATTTTTAGCCATGCTGTCTGCACCTGTTTGGCTCATCCCAACGCCGTGCCCATATCCTTGTACTTCAAAGAAGATTTCATTTTCATTTGTTTGTACTTTAAAATTAGCAGATTTTAAACCTACTATATTCCTAAACTCAATCCCTGATATTTTGATATTTCCAACCTGTATAGTTTTTACTCTATTTGAATTAGTATATTCAACTACTTTTATACAATCTTTATTATTAAAGTCAATTTCGAAATTTTTATATTTTTCTTTTATTTTTTTTATAAATTCTTCTTTACTAAGAATTACTTCAGAACTATACTGGGCATAGGCATCTTCTCCAGATGTTTGTACTGATTGTAGATATGGAAAATCTGTTCCGCCCCAAACATTAACTGGTATTTCAGTAATTCCTCCACTATTAGAATGAAAAAAAGCATCTATAGGTTCTCCATCATAAGTTATAATTTTGCCTTTCGTTGTATTAACAGATATTTCTATTTTTTTCCAAAATTCTTCTTTATTGTTATTATCCCATTTTGCTAATCTATCATCTTTTGAAATCCAAGCTTGGCAGCAACTTGGATTATCACAAATATCTGCTTCTTCATGTTTATTGTTGTTATTTTTTATTGAATAAATTGTATATGTTCTAGCTACAACAGCTTGTGCATTTAGAGCTTCTTGTTCAAATTGAGCTGGCATTTCAGCAGAAACAACTCCAAGTAGGTATGTATCTAGTGGAAGTTTTTCTTTTTCTCCAGTTGTACTGTGTAATAATTCTATGTTAGAATATTGACTGTAAAGGTAAGGTTGCTCGTTATTCTCTTTAATTTCTTTTGTTTCTTCTATATTTACATTTTCTATAATATTCTCTTCTATTCGTTTTTCTCCAACATTAAAATTGCTTTTTGTAAAAATAATTGGTAAACCAAATAATGCTATAAAAAATATAATAAATATAACAATTATTTTTTTCATTTTGCTCTCCTTTTTATTATTTAAAAAGTTTTATCTATGCCTCTTCTAAATCTTTTCTTAGTGTTTTTAGTGCTTTCTTTTCTAGTCGTGAGACTTGGACTTGGCTTATCCCTATAATGTCAGCAATTTTTTGCTGAGTTTGTCCTTTGTAATATCTTAAATAAATCAGTTGCTTTTCTTTATCATTTAATTTTTTTATACTGTCAATTAAAGATATTTTTTCAACTATTTTTTCTTCGCTATTATCTTTTGAACTTATTCTATCTAATAAGCTTATTCTATCATCATCTATTTTTCCATCTAAAGATTCAGGCATGCTTGATGACTCAATTGCTAAAATAATACTTTCTTCATTTGCCGATAATTTTTTAGACAATTCTTTTATAGTTATATTTGGATTTTCCTTTTTTTCAACATCAATTTTAGTCGCAAGCGTTTTTAGCTCTCTTGACACTTTTACAGGTCCGTCATCTCTTAAAAATCTTTTTATTTCACCTATTATATATGTTACAGCAAATGTTGATAGCATTACATTATATGAGAAATCAAATTTTTGTATTGCTTTTACTAATCCTATTGCTCCAATTTGTTGAATTTCTTCCATATCATATCCTCTGTTTTCAAACCTTCTTGCTATACTGTATATTAGTCCGTAGTTTTCTTTTACGATTTCGTTTAGAGTGTTCTTGTTTCCTTTTTGAGCTTGCTGAATCTTATTTTTTAAGTTTTCATTCATTTGCATCTCCTTTATATCTCTGCCAATAGTAACTGTCAAAAAGTTTTTTTCCTATTAACAAATAGCTTTGCTTTCTTGTTTTATGTTTATTTTTTTACGCATTACTATTCTTGTACCAAATCCTAGTGATGACTCTACTCTAATTTCATCCATAAAGCTTTGCATAATTGTAAATCCCATTCCTGATCTCTCTTGATTAGGTTTTGATGTATATAGTGGTTTCATGGCAACTTCAACATTTTCTATTCCTTTTCCATTATCTAAAATTTCAATTTCAATTGTATTTGAAATTATTTTTGCTTTTATTTCAACTATGCCGTCTTCACTATCATATCCATGTATTATGCTATTTGTTACAGCTTCTGATACTGCTGTTTTTATATCTGATAATTCATCTACTGTTGGGTCTAATTGAGAAATAAATGCGGCAATTGTTATTCGTGCAAATGATTCATTACATGGTTTACTAACAAATTTTAATATCATTTCATTATCATATAATCCCTTCACTTTTTTCCTCCTTATCTAGATTATTTAATATTTGATTGTGGATGTTTTCTTTCTGTTGCTTGATTTTATATTTTTCTTCTTGTTCAGCTATTTTTATTATTCTTGAAACTCCGCTCATATCAAAAATTTTTTTGGTAGTTTTATGTACATTTATAAGTTCAAGTTCTCCTCCTAACATTTTTATTAATTTGTATCTTCCTAATACCATTCCTATTCCCGAACTGTCCATAAAAGAAATGTTACTAAAATCAAATACAACTTTTCTTGGAATAAATCTTTCAATTTCATCATCAATTTTCCTCCTAACTTTATCAGCAGTATGCTGATCAATTTCTTCTGTTAATTCAATCATTAACAGCTTGTCTTCTCTTGAATAGATAATATTCATTTTTTCCTCCTAACTTTTATTTAGTTCAATTTGTATAGTGATTTTGCCCTAAATAAAAAGAACTATAAATATTATAGTTCTTTTTTACATATATTTCCATAGAAAGTTTTGTCGAACTTTTAGAAGATTTCGACACTTATTATTATCTAAAATGTAGATAAAATTATATTAATTACACTTGCTGTTTCCTTGTAATTTAAATCTTCAATTGCACGATAATTAATAACTTTAATTCTACTATTTATATAATAATTTTTGTAATTCTTTTATTCTTTGTTCAATATTGTTAATTTTTTCATCATATTCTTTTTGTTTTTCTTTTATTTGTTTGACCACATTTTCAGGTGCTTTTGCTAAAAAGTTTTTATTATTTAGTTTTGCATCTGTCCCTTGTTTTCCTTTTGATAATTTTTCTTTCTCTTTTTCCAGTCTTGTGATTTCATCTTCTATATTTATCAAATCCTCAAAAGGAATAAATATTTCAATGTTATTCGAAACCACATTTGTTGCATTTTCAGGAATGTTATTATTTTCATTTCTAATAATGATTTCATCAGCAAATGCTAGTTTTTTGATAAATTCATTTGACTGTTCTAATTCATTCTTATATTTAGTAGTAACCGCAATTATTTTTGTTTTTTTAGTAGGATGAACATTCATCTGTGCTCTAATGTTTCTTATTTCTGTAATAATTTCTTTTACTTCTTCAATAAATTTTTCTTCATCTTCGTATATATCTTTTTCATTATATTCCGGATATTTACTAATCATTATACTTTCATCATCATTGTATAAACATCTATAAATCTTTTCTGTTATGAATGGCATAAATGGATGGAGAAGTTTTAGTGAATCTCCCAACACTTTATTTAGTATATATTGAGCAGTTGCTCTTGTTTCACAATTTTTATCGTATAATCTTGTTTTTACTATCTCAATATACCAGTCACAAAATTCATTCCAAATAAACTCATAAATTCTATCTAGTACAACTCCTAAATTGTAAGCTTCCATATTTATATTAACTTCTTTGATTAGTCTATTTAGTTTTGTTAAAATCCATTTATCTTCAACTGTAGGTTTTACTTCTTCATTTCCGTCATAATCTTCTAAATTCATTAAAACAAATTTTGATGCATTCCAAATTTTATTTGCAAAATTCTTAGCTGAGTCAAGTTTTTCAGGCATATATTTAATGTCATTTCCCATTGTTGTTCCAGAGATTACTGAAAATCTTAAAGCATCTGCACCATATTGCTCTATTACATCTAATGGGTCTATACCGTTTCCAAGTGTCTTTGACATTTTTCTACCTTGGCTATCTCTAATAATTCCATGAATTAGAGTATCTGGAAATGGAACTTGATTTGTAAATTCTAAACCTTGAGTCATCATTCTTGATACCCAAAATGTTATAATATCAAAGCCAGTTACTAATACATTTGTTGGATAATATCGCTTAAAGTCCTCACTTTCCTCATTTGGCCATCCTAATGTAGAAAATGGCCATAGAGCTGAACTAAACCATGTGTCTAAAGTGTCTTCATCTTGGTGTAGTTTTTCAGACCCACATTTTTCGCATTTTTCTGGCGTGGCTTTACTTACGTTAATATGTGCACATTCTTCACAGTAATAAGCTGGAATTCTGTGTCCCCACCAAAGTTGTCTTGAAATACACCAATCTTGAATATTATCTAACCAGTTAAAATATTGTTTTTCATATCTTTGGGGAATAAATCTCATTTCACCATTACGTACACTATCAGCGGCTCTTTTTGCTAAATCTTTCATTGCAACAAACCATTGTACTGATACTTTTGGCTCTAGAGTTGTTTTACATCTTTCGCATTTTGCAACATTATGTGTATAATCTTCTGTGCTAACTAGGCACTTTTCTTTTTCAAGCATTTTAATTATTTCTTTTCTAGCTTGAAGTAAGTCCATTCCTTTAAGCTCTGGAAGTAAATCTCCCATTTTGTTATCATCATCAAAAACATTAATTATCTCTAATTTGTGTTTCAATCCTGCTTGATAATCATTCATATCGTGAGCTGGAGTAATCTTAACACATCCTGTTCCAAATTCCATATCTACAAATTCATCTGCAATTATTGGTATCTCTTTGTTCATTAATGGAAGAATACATTTTTTACCAATTAAATCTTTATATCTTTCATCATCTGGATGAACGGCTACTGCTGTATCTCCAATCATTGTCTCTGGTCTTGTTGTAGCAACTTCAACATATTTATTTTCTTCACCAACAATCTGGTATCTAATATGCCATAAATGAGAAGGTTCTTCTTTGTATTCTACTTCAGCATCTGAAATTGTTGTTTTACAACTTGGACAGTAGTTTACCATTCTTGTTCCTTTGTATATTAGACCTTTATTATATAATCTAACAAATTGTTCAAGAACGGCTTCACTCATTCCTTCATCCATTGTAAATCTATCTCTTTCCCAGTCACAAGAGCAACCAAGCATACGTTGTTGCTTTTGAATTATTCCGCCATATTTATGTGTCCAAGCCCATGTTTCTTTCAAAAACTTTGCTCTTCCTAAATCTTGTTTGGTTTTACCTTCTTTTTTAATTTTCTCAACAACTTTCATTTCAGTTGAAATAGCTGAGTGATCTGTTCCTGGAAGCCATAATGTATCATATCCTTGCATTCTTTTATATCTAATTAATATATCTTGTATTGTATCATCTAGTGCATGCCCCATGTGTAGTTTCCCTGTAACATTTGGTGGTGGCATCATTATACAAAAAGGTTCATTTTTTTTATCATTACTAGGCTTAAAATATCCTTTTTCTTCCCAATCTTCATAAATTTTTGTTTCAAAATCTCTTGGTTCATATTTACTATTTAATATGTTATTATCCATAAATTATTCCTTTCATGAGGTTACTACTCTATTTTCTCTTTTACATAATACACAAAAAAAATCCACTTATTATGCAGACGAGAAATCCCATTGCTTTCATTACTTTTACTATTAAATTAATATCTTTGCTCGGAAAATATTTTGTTGATATTTGTCTAGCATCAAAAATAGCTGTTATTCCTATTGCTATTATTATCCATAAAACTAATTTCATTCTGTAAAATCCTTTTCATATTTTTTAGGAATAAAGACGACCCTTTTTGCCAAATATTTGTCAAAATAGCCCGTCCCTATTTCCACTAATTATAGAACTCAACTGAGAATTTACCTTCGAAGTCTGATCCTGGTTCTAATACTTTCATGTCAGTTTTTTGTACAAAAACATTATTGCTATTAACTCTGTCAGCTGTTGAAGACCATGGTTCTAAACATAAAAATGGTGCTCCTGCTTTTGACCAAATTCCTAAATATGGCCATCCTTCATATTCGAATGTTAATACTGTTTTTCTTGTTCTTTTATTTCTTAATATAATTTTTTTGTTTTGTATTCCTTTTATTATTAGTGCATCATTGTCAAATGTGTGTTCATCTAACAATAGGTACTTATCTTGTATTAATAAATTTTTTGAATACTCTGTTCCGACTAGTCCATCTACTAAATATAAAAAGTGAGCTTTTTCTTCTTCTTCAACAAATTCTAAGTAATAGTTTCCCTTCTTTAAATCATCTGGGTCTACCTTAAACGCTGGATGCCCTCCTATAGCAAATGGCATATTATTATTGCCTCTATTTACTACTTTATAAATAAATATTAATTTATTTTCTTCTTGCCTGTATGTGTTATAAAGTGAAAATTCGAAAGGGTATCTAGCCATTGTGTATTTATTGCTTTTAAGAACATAAGAATGAAAATTATCCAATTTTGTAACAGGGTCAAATTCCATATCTCTAGCAAATCCATGTTGGGACATTTCGTAAGTTCTGCCGTTTATAAGGGTTTGTCCTCTTTTTAATTTTCCTACTATAGGAAATAATACTGGTGCATGTCTATTCCAATAAACTTTTCCATTCTCATCTCTTGACTCTTCTCCTTGGTGAATCTTTTCTATACCATCTAATTTGAAGCTTATTAACTCTCCTCCAAATTTAGAAGTAGTCATGATTGCTCCCATAAAAAATAATCTTTCCTTTCTTGATTATCATAAAACTATGTATCTATTATATTACATTTTTGTTAAATTTTCTATATATTTATTGATTTTTTTTTATTTTATGATAAAATAGTAATGATTTTTGTACGAGGAGATAAAATTATGAAGTTTAATAAGTGTATTCGTTGTGGTTGTTTTTTTTCATCTGAAGACAGCCTATGCCCAAATTGTCAAACAAAAGATGAAATTGATAAAGTTACTTTAAGAAATTATATTTCTAATAATGATATTCCTTCTAATATAGAAAATTTAGCTTTAAATTCTGGAATTGAGTTAAAAAATGTAAATAGATATTTGCAAACAGAAGAGTTCTCTGATTTAAAGAAAAATTTTAATAATGGTTTTAATATATCATTATAAAAATATGAAATGTGTATGTAAAAATATTAAATTATTCTTCTATTCACATTTTTCAAACAAAAATAAGTGAGAATTTTGAGATTGATACTCAAAATTCCCACTTGTTTTTGTTCAAGTGTTAGATCCATTCATTGCTTTTTCTTATTGCACTCCAGAATTCATCATCTTCTTCTATTAGTACCCCTGATTTCTCAAGTTTTTTCAATTTAATGCTAAAATCTCGATTTAACAAATCCTTAAGCTCTGAAAAATCTATATAATCTTTTCCCCAATAATTGCTAAACCAGCTCAGTTTCCACTGTCTAATGAAAATGAAATAGTGTCTTCCATGGTGAATTGGTATCTCATAGAAATCGGATTCTATTGCAGAGATGATAGCCCAAAGATATCGTTTCTTAGCTGAAATGCACCGTTCATCTTTGCTTGATAGTGAATTATAAGCATCCTGAACTGCTTTTTCATCTGAAGGTTCTAGATGTGCATCAACTCTTGAACCTTCAAGATTTGAAAAACAATTAAGTATTGCAATTTTAATGTCTGTTGCATAATCATCTGGAAAATCTGGTATATTACAAATTCTTATCAGTTCTGTAGCAGAAGCAATCCAATTAAAGTTAGATTCCTCGCTATCATTCATTACACGAAGGTGGAGTTCATCTGCTCGCATCAAATATTTATGTCCATACCATCCATTAATAAGATATTTGTTTTTCATTATATTTTCCTAACTGTCTAGTGTATCACTTGCATTAAAGTTGCTAAAGTACTTCTTCCTTAGTTGCTTCACTCTCCCTTCTAAGTTATTAAACTTTATTGAAAAGCTTTGTAAAACTCCTAATAATTATTAGCTAGTACATAAAATACTAATACTTAGTATTTATTTTAACATTTTTTATTGTAAAACGCAATAGTTACCTTATTTCAGCTATTCCTATTTCGTTTTTGTATAATTCATTAATTATGTTTAATAGTTCTTCTGTTTTATCTTCTTTTTTACTTACTGATTTTAAATCAATCTTTATTTTGTGCGCTCCATTTGCAATTTCATGAAATGGTGCTTCTAGTTTGATTTTTTTTGAGGTAGTTGTCTCTGTTGTTTCAAATGATGATGTGTAGTTTTCTTTATCTGTAATATTCTTTATTTTTCCAAAAATAATTCTGTCTAGCTCAATAAATTCCTTATTTATTTTTTCGTCATCAATTCCAGATATAATAAAATTGTAATTATATTTGTTGGAAATCTCTTGAACTTTTTCTTTCATTTTAGTTACTATTTCTATTCCTAATAAATGTGCATTTTTATTATTTTCCATTGTTTTTCCGTTTAAGACTAATACACATTCATTTAATCCAGTAAATCCTACTTGCATTATTCCTTGTTTAAGAATTCTTCTAACTCTATCATCATCTTTTAATTTTTCAGAATCTATCCAAACATTTTGTTTCATTAAAAAGGGAAAATTATAAACCTTTTTGTTGCTTTGAATATCTAGCCTTTCCGTCAGTTGTTCGCAAACTAAATCAACTTTTTGATTTAGTTCTTCATAAAATTCAGATAAACTATCTTTATGTTTTAGTGCTATTCTTGGAAGATTTATTACAGTAGATGATAATACTCCTCTTCCACTTGATAATTGCTTGTCTTTATAAATATTATCAATTACTCTTGCCCCATCTTCAAAATAAGCAACTTCTGTATTAAAATCTCCTTCCTTGTAAAACTGTCTATTAAACTGTGTATCTAAAAAAGAGAATAAGACATTATTTGTTTTATTAATAGTTTCACATGCCATTCTTAGTAAATCATGATTTGGATCTTTTTCTTTATAGTTAATTCCTTTTGATATTTTAAAAATAATCTTTGGAGAAATTGCTCTTTTACTTTCACCAATTCCTTCATTTATGGTCCTTAAAATATTCTTAGTAATCATTCTTCCTTCTTTGCTTGTATCTGTTCCCAAGTTAATTGTTGTTATTCTATCATCACATATACTATTTAAATCATGGACAAAGCCTTCCATTGCTTGATATACTTGTTTATTTGTTTTCAGTAAAGCTTTATTATATACGATTCTAAACATTCTCTTTAATTCTTCTGCATCTCTAGTAAATTTATAAAATTGAGAAATGTCAAAATCTATAGTATTAATCTTTTCTATTTCTCTTTCAATTCCATTAATGGCAATAAATTTATCATAATCTGTATATTCTAAAATGTCATAAATAGTTTGTTTGAATTCTTTTTTAAATGTCTTCAATACTCCAGGAGCCATATAGTAGTCAAAGTTTGGAATTGATTGTTCTCCTGATTGATCTTTTTGATTATTGCATATTGCAATTATTGCAAGTGTTGCATAAGATACTATACTTTGAGGCTCTCTTATTGAGCACTTTTCAGTTTCAAAACCATCATTAAATAGTTTTTCTAAATCTATTTGTGTGCTTTCACTTGTTCCAATTGGATAATACTCAAGACTTCTAATGTAAATATCTCCATTTTCATGACTATCTGAAAACTTAGGTTTTATTAAGTAAGAAGTTGCAAACTCTTCAGCTACTGCTTCTCCATATGCTTGTAATTTTTCGATAGAATTCTTATTGTCAGTTGCATCGTCTACTGAATTCTTTGAATTTAACCCTAGTTTTTCAAGTGCCTTTAAAAATTTATGTTTTCTTTTTTCTTCAAAAAATATTTCTCTAGATTGATTTCTTTTATCTCTATATTTTTTATATGATTCATAAACATCTTCATATCCATTATTTTTAAGTTCTTCTTCAATCCAATCCTGAATTTGTTCAATTTTTATTCTTTGCAAACTGCTTTCTTTTATTTTAATGATTACTTTATTATAAACTTTGTTAATATCCTCTTCATTATACTTTTCTTCAATACTATCAAATCCTTTTTTTACTGCAACAGCAATTTTTGTTCCATCAAAAGCGACTCTTTTTCCGCTTCTCTTTACTACAACTATATTGGCTAAATCATCTTCATTCATTTTATTAGTTTTCCTTCTTTAAATATGATATCTTCTACTATATCTACTTCTTTCGTATAATCTCCAATAACCTATGTTAAATAATTTTTGTTTTTTTACATACTCAGTTTTTTCTTTATCATCAGAATGTATATATCCTAATATATCTCCTTTTTTAACTTTGTCTCCTACTTTTTTTTCAAAAATGAATCCAACCCTTGGATTTATTGCATCTTCCTTTTTTATTCTTCCAGCCCCCAAATAACATGCTAGTTTACCTACTGTATTGGCATTTAGTATTCTTACTGTTCCATCTTTTTCTGCAATAATAGGTTCTATATATTTTGCTTTTTCAAATTTAGATGTATCTTCTAAATATGAAATATCTCCTCCTTGTTTTTTCACTAAATCTACAAATTTTTCAAAGCCCTTTCCATTTTTTAAGTTTTCAATTATTTTTTTCTTTCCTTCTTCAATTGTATTAACTTTTTTTGCAAGTACTAACATATTAGCACCTAGTTCTGTAACAGTAAATTTTTCGTCTATTGTCATCTCTTGATTCCCTTTAAGTACTTCTATAACTTCTATAATTTCCAATGCATTTCCAACAGCCCTTCCCATAGGTTGGTTCATATCTGTTACAATACATTTGGTTTCTTTTCCAGAAAGATCTCCTATTCTTTTCATGCAAACAGCTAATTGTAATGCTTTTAATCTATTATTCATAAATGCTCCATTTCCACATGTTACATCTATTACAATTTTATTTGCGCCTGCTGCGATTTTTTTACTCATTATGCTTGATGCTATTAATGGGATACTATCTATACAGTTAATAGTATCACGTAGTGCATATAGTTTTTTGTCTGCAGGTGCTAAATTTAATGTTTGTCCAATTAAGCTTATTCCAATTTCTTTTACATTTTTCTTAAATGATTCAATGTCTAAATCGGTTCTATAACCAGGAATTGATTCTAATTTGTCAATTGTTCCACCTGTAGTTCCAAGCCCTCTACCAGACATCTTTGCAACAGGTATTCCTAATGATGCAATTATTGGCATTAGAATTAATGTGATTTTATCACCTACTCCACCAGTGGAATGCTTATCAATCACATCTCCTAAATCAGATAAGTCTAATACATCTCCTGAATTTGCCATAGAAATAGTCAAGTCTGTTATTTCTTGTTCACTCATTCTATTTATGTATATTGCCATTACTAGAGCTGAAGCTTGGTAGTCTGCAATATTTCCTTTTACATATTCTTTTACAAAAAAATCTATTTCTTCTTTTGATAATTCTTTATTATCCCTTTTTTTTGCAATTATATCTAAAATATTCATCGGAAAGTCCTTTCTAAATTGACTTAAAAGAATTTTTTACTTCTTATTAAATCTAAAACATCATTCCTCCCACAAACCCTATAAAAGCTCCAGTTAATACTTGAATAGGTGTATGTCCTGTCATTTCTTGTAGTTTTTCAACTCCTGTAAGTTTCTGGTTTGTTAATATATCATTTAGTATTTTGGCTTGTTTTCCTACTGCTCTACGCACTCCTGCAGCGTCATACATTACGATAAAGGCAAATGCTCCACTTAACGCGAACAGTGGTGAATTTACTCCTATGTTCTTTCCTATTAATGTAGCCAGACTTACCACAACTGCAGAATGAGAACTAGGCATTCCCCCTGCTCCCCAAAATCTTCCTAAATGCCATTCTTTTGTTTCAACTCTATCATATATTACTTTAAAGATTTGTATTCCAAACCATAAGCTTAATGGTATAATAAAGTATTTATATTCTTGCAATATTTCCTGCATTTTTTTATCCTTTCTATATTTTATTCTGTTTATAATTATTATTCGTCATCATTTATATCAAAATCTTTTTCACTGTCATCTATAAGAATTGTAATTTTTTTCTCAGTTTCATCTAATATTTTCTTACACTGTTTTGAAATCTTCATTCCTTCTTCAAATTTTTTTACAGATTCATCTAAGCTTAAATTATCTGATTCTAATTCATTTGCAATTTCGTCTAGCTTTTTAATAGAATCTTCGAAGTCTATTTTTTTTTCAGACATCTTAATTTCTCCTTCCTTCTTCTAAATTTTATATATACTAGTCAATATATAAAAATTGTTTATATTCTAATCAACCACTTCTGCATTGGTTTTCCCATCACTAAATCTTACTGTAATATTGTCACCAATTTTTAATTCAGATGATTTGGTTATTATCTTTCCATTTTTTTCAGTTATTGTAAAACCTCTTGCTAGTGTTTTTAAAGGACTTAAGGCATTTAACTTTGTTTCTATTTTTTCATAATTTGTTTTTTTATTGTAAATTACTTTTGTAATACTCGTAATATTTTTCTTTGTAAGAATGTCTAGTGTCATTAAATATTCATTTATTTTTTGTAGTGGATTGCTATAAGCTCTTCTTTGCATTACTTTTTCATATTTAAGTTTCATTAATTCAATTTTTTTATCAAGTGCAGTTCTATATCTATTTTCATAAGAATTGATTTCTCTAATAACATCTACTATATTTGGTACTGCAAGTTCTGCTGCTGAAGATGGAGTAGGTGCTCTTAAATCAGCTACGAAATCAGAAATTGAGAAATCAGTTTCATGTCCAACCGCTGAAATAATAGGAATTTCGGATTCATATATTGCACGAGCAACTATTTCTTCATTAAATGACCATAAATCTTCTAATGATCCTCCTCCTCTACCTAAGATTATAACATCTGCTATATTATCTTTATTCATTTTTTTTATACCTTCAACAATTTGTCCTGCTGAAGTTGGTCCTTGAACTGCTACTGGTAAAAGCTTTATGTGGACATTTGGATTTCTTCTAGTTGATACATTTATTATATCTCTTATTACAGCTCCTGTTGACGCTGTTAATACACCTATTGTTTTTGGGAATTTTGGAATACTTTTTTTATGACTTTCATCGAAAAGACCTTCCTTTTCCAATTTAGCTTTAAGCTTTTGATATGCTTCAAAAAGAGACCCCATACCATCTTGTTTCATTGCTTTACAGTATATTTGATATACTCCATCTCTTTCAAAAACAGATACACTTCCTAAAACTGCAACCTTCATTCCATCTTTTGGAGAAAAAGAAAGATGGGGTGTATAATTTCTAAACATAACACATTTTACAAGAGCTTTCTCGTCTTTTAAAGTAAAATACATGTGACCTGTATAGTGCAACTTAAAATTTGAGATTTCTCCTTTAACATATACATTGTTTAGAAATTCATCTCCATCTACTTTGTTTTTTATATACTTATTTAATTGTTCAACACTTATTGGAGTAATTTCCATTTAAAATTACATTCCTTTCTCGTTTCATTATAAAACTAATTTAGGCTTGAAATAAGCTTAGTTGTCATCAAGAAGTTTATGTTTTTTTACAATACTCGCTAAAACTCCGTTAACAAAACTTTTAGATTTATCATCTCCATATTTTTTTGATAGTTCTACAACCTCGTTTATTACAACTTTATAGGGTAATTTTGAATAAACTATTTCATATATTCCAAGTTTTAATAATGTAATGTCTATTTTTGAAATTCTTGAAATTGTCCAATCTGATTTAATGTTATATTCTATTTCTTTTTCAATACTTTCATTGTTTTTTACAACACCTTCAACAATTTCATTCATATATGATATTGTTGATTCTTGTTTTATATTTTCTATTTCACAAAACAGATTAATTTGCTCTTTATAGTCGGTATCTTTATTTATTTGAATACTATAAAGTAGTTTAAAAGCTTCTTCTCTATTTTTTGATCTACTCATTTTATATCCTTTACATTTTATCAATAATATCTTTTAATTTATCTTTAACATTTTCTTTATAGTTTTGGAAATAGTTTCCTGCCCATATTCCCATTCCTACTAAAACAATTCCTATAACAATTCTATAAAAATCAGTGCATGCAATAATAGTTGCTATTATTCCTCCTAAAATTGCTCCCCAATATTTAGATAAAAATTTTTTAAAGTCATCCATTTTCTTTATTTCCCTTCTTTGTTTTTCTTATCCTCTTCTGTTTCTGATTTTTTTATTTCAACACTTTCTATTTCAATGTCTACTGAGCCTAAATCAATATTAGTAGTTTCTTTTATATTCTTTTTAACTTTACTTTGGATTTTTGTAGATAAATCTTTTATTATTGTCCCTTCTTCAACATTAATGATTATACTTATATTTATATTATCTTCTTTTCCAAATTTTACAGATAATTCTGATTTTTTTATATTAGGAAATTCTTTTAATGTTGATGTAACAATATTTTCTAATGTTGTTTTAGTTATTAGAAGTTTGCCATTGTTGTTTTGCATCATAACTCCTTCTTCAGAACCTTTTGAATATGAATTGAAAAATAGGCATTTTAAAGATAATAATGTAAGTGCTACACATACTCCTTGTAGTATGTAAGTAGAATGGGTTGCTTGTAGTACTTTTTCAATTAAAATACTAAAGATAGATATATCTACAAATCCAAAACTAATTAAGAGTAGTACTATTGAAATTGTTAATATCAACATCGAAAATAATGCTAGACCAATTCTATCTAAAATTTTCATAATTTACTATTCCTTTCTATATGCAGTTTATTAGCTCTTTTACAACATTTATGAGGCTCTTTTACAAAAGCCTCACAAACTAATAAGTATTAATTTTAATTATTGATTATTTTTTTGGTGCCTTTGTTTTAGTATCTTTTTTTTCTGCTTTACCACTTTCTTTTACTGTTTCTGGAGCTCCTTCACCTGATGTTACAACTCCTTGAACATGAACATTTACTTCTGTTGGATTTAATCCTGTCATATTTTCAACCGCTTTTTTAACTCTCTTTTGAATTTCAAAAGCAACATCTGGAATTCTTGTTCCATATTCTACTATAATGTTAACATCAATTTTAACATCTTTATCTTCAGCTTCAATTTTAATGCCTTTCGCCATATTTTTCTTTCCACTTAATACTTCTGAAATTCCTCCAGCAAATCCTCCAGCCATTTCTGCTACTCCTGGTACTTCAGCTACTGCCATTCCAGCTATAACAGCTATAACATCATCTGCAATTTGTATTCCTTCATTGTTAACTTCAACCTCTTTATTAGCATTATCTTCTTTCATAAATATACCTCCTATTTATTTTTATATAGTATAGTATATCAATTTATGCATTATTTTGCAATATCTTTGTAAAAAAATTTATAAAAAAGAAAGTATATTTTTCATACTCTCCATACATTTTGGAGAATATATTAATTATGTATACTTTCTTTATAAATTATTCTATTGAATTGCAGTACTTAATTGTGGTTGTGTTGTTTGTTGTTGTTGTGTAGTTTGCTGCCCTGCATTACCTGCTTGTGTAGGTTGAGTAGTAGTACTTTGAGCTGGAGTTGTTTGTTGTTGATTAACTGAATTATCTGCAACGCCTGTTCCTGTTCCGGTAGCAGTACCTGTGGTTGTACCTGTTCCAGTAGTACCTCCAGTTTGAGTATTATTTGAAAGGACATTAGACACATCATTTGTAATTGCATTTGATGCTACACTATTGTCTGCAGTAATATTTGATGTTGTAATTTCATTTCCAAATGCACTTGGAGAACTATCATCTTTTTCTATTTTTGTTATCATTTCTATTATTGACATATTTGTATCTGTATTTATAGTAGTGTCAGTTGTGTTTGACAATGTAAATTGGAATACTGTATCTTCATTTTGTAAAACTACAAAATAATATCTTTGTATTGAATTTGCAGTTACAAAATCAATGTAATTATAGAAATTGTCATTTTTAGGTACAAAATTATCATTAACTTTTTCAATTCTCATTTGAGTTTGATCAATTTGAGTTGTAAATTGATTAATCATAAAATCTAGTAAAGCTGTACGACCCTCTTGTGTTGTTAGCTGGAATCCACATTCTTTTGAAGTAAATTTCATTGTGTAGGCTAAGCTATTATCGCCTTTAGTTAATACATTATTAATTTCATCTAAGAACCAATCACTTGAATATTCAATATAGTAGCTATCTGCAAATTTATATTTGTTTGTTTCTGGTTCTTCTGCAATTGTATTTGTAGAGGTATTCTCTACTGTACTATTACTAGTGTTAGGTTTAGGTGATGAACTTCCCATTGTTAATACTGTTGATATTGTAACAACAATCACTAATAGTAATCCTCCAATTATGGCACCTGCAATTGATACTCCTCCTTTTTTTGAGGCAATGGCTAATAGTTGATTTTCATCTGTTGTTTGCTTTTTAAATGATTCAAGCTTTCCTTTAACATTGCTTCTATACAATCCATAAAAACCTAATCCTAATCCAATTGCAATCGCTAGTATAACTACGATGTCTATTGCGGCTCCTGCAATCGCTGAATTTTTTGCTACAATTGATCCAATAGCTAGTAATACAGCTTCTAATACTAATAGTATTGCACCTGTTGTATATACTTTTCTATATAACATATAAATTGGACCCAATAGGGCTGCACACCAATTGAATTTTTTTGAATGGGCATTATCATATAGTGTTCCCATCCATGTTTTTACAAATGCTGTATCCAAATCTTGATTTCCTTGATTCATCCCATATCCTTGCTGAGGGTTCATATTTTGCCCATCCATTCCTGGTATTGCTCCCATATTTGGATCTTGATTCATTCCTTGATATGGATCTCCTCCCATTGGATTTCCCATCATTGGATCCATTGGGTTGTATCCTCCATCCATTCCTGGCATTTGTCCCATATTCGGATCTGGATTCATTCCCTGATATAGATCTCCTCCCATTGGATTTCCCATCATTGGATCCATTGGATTGTATCCTCCATCCATTCCTGGCATGGCTCCCATATTGGGATCTGGATTCATTCCTTGATATAGATCTCCTCCCATTGGATTTTCCATCATTGGATCCATTGGATTATATCCTCCATCAGTTCCTGGCATGGCTTCCATATTTGAATTTGGGTCTACTCCTGGCATTGTTCCCATATTTGGATCTGAATTTATTCCTTGATATGGATCTCCCATTGGATTTTCTATCATTGGATCATTTGGATTATATCCTCCATCCATTCCTGGCATGGCTCCCATATTGGGATTTGGGTCTACTCCTGGCATTGTTCCCATATTTGGATCTGGATTTAATCCTTGATATGGATCTCCTCCCATTGGATTTTCCATCATTGGATCATTTGGATTATATCCTCCATCCATTCCTGGCATGGCTCCCATATTGGGATTTGGGTCTACTCCTGGCATGGCTCCCATATTTGGATCTGGATTTATCCCTTGATATGAATCTCCTCCCATTGGATTTCCCATCATTGGATCATTTGGATTATATACTCCATCCATTCCTGGCATTTGTCCAACAGTTTGGTTAGGGTCTATTCCTGGTATTGCTCCCATATTTAGTTCTTGATTCACTCCTGGCATTGGATCCATGTTTGAGTCTTGGCTCATATTGTTTTGTTCCATTCCTGGAAGAATAAATCCATCATTGTTACTCATACTATTTTGATCTAATCCTGGTAGTACACCATAGTCATTTTGCATGTTATTCATATCTCCTGCTCCGTTAACTTCTGGATTATTGTTATCTTCATTCATCAAAACATAATCTCCCTTCATAATATATATATATTATAAAATAAAACAAAAAAATATACAACAATTTATTCAAAAATTTTTTAACTTTTTCCATTTTTTATAATATTCTTTTCTTCAATTGTCTTTATTATACTTTTTTTCTTGTTAAAAAATTAGTTTTATTGTATAATGTAATAGTATTTTATATTTATATATTTTTAGTTTATATATGTAAAAAATCTTTGATGAAAGGAATCATATTAATTATGGAAAACATTTTAGTAAAAAATTTATATAAAAATACTGAAAGTTTTATTGATGAAAAAATTCAAGTTAGTGGCTGGGTTAGAACAATAAGAAATTCTAAAAATTTTGGTTTTATTGAAGTTAATGATGGAAGCTTTTTTAAAAATTTGCAAATTGTTTTTACTGATGCTTTAACTAATTATAAAGAAGTAAGCAAGTTAAGTATTAGTTCTTCTATTGAAGTTGTTGGAAAAGTTATAAAAACTGATAATGCAAGGCAACCTTTTGAAATTCATGCTGATAAAATTAAAATTTTAAATATTGCAGACACTGATTACCCGATTCAAAAGAAAAATACTAGTTTTGAATTTTTAAGAACTCAGGCACATTTGCGTCCAAGGACAAATACCTTTAATGCTGTATTTAGGGTAAGAAGTTTGCTATCATTTGCAATTCATAAATTTTTTCAAGAAAGAGGATTTGTTTATGTTCACACTCCAATAATTACTGCTAGTGATTGCGAAGGTGCAGGTGAAATGTTTAATGTTACTTCAATGGATTTAGCAAATGTTCCTATAGATGATAATAACAAAGTAGATTTTAGTCAGGACTTTTTTGATAAAAATGCCCATTTAACTGTTAGTGGTCAATTAGAAGGTGAAACATATGCACATGCTTTTAGAAATGTATACACATTTGGGCCAACTTTTAGAGCTGAAAATTCTAATACTGTAAAACATGCTGCAGAATTTTGGATGATTGAACCTGAGATGTGCTTTGCTGATTTAACTGACTTTCTTGACTGTGCTGAGGATATGATTAAATATATTACATCATATGTAATGGAAAACGCTCCGGAGGAAATGCAGTTTTTTGATAGATTTATTTCACCTGGTTTAATAGAAAAATTGCAAACTACAATTGATAAACCTTTTGGAAGAATAACTTACACAGATGCTATCAAGGAGCTTGAAAAAAATAATGATAATTTTGAATATAAAGTGTCTTGGGGGGTTGATATTCAAACAGAGCACGAAAGGTATTTGAGTGAAGAAATATTCAAAAGGCCAGTTTTTGTTACTGATTATCCAAAAGAAATTAAGGCTTTTTATATGAAGCAAAATGATGATGGAAAAACTGTTGCAGCTTCTGACTTATTAGTCGCTGGAATTGGCGAGTTAATTGGTGGAAGTCAAAGAGAAGAAAATATTGAAAAATTAAAAACTAGAATGAAAGAAATTGATTTGGATGAAAAAGATTATTGGTGGTATTTGGATTTGAGAAGATTTGGAAGTACTCCTCATTCTGGATTTGGTTTAGGGTTTGAAAGAATGTTAATGTTTGTAACTGGAATGAAAAATATACGTGATGTAATCCCATTCCCTAGAACACCAAAAAACTGTGAATTTTAAAAAGTTGTCAATGGGGACAGTCCCCATTGACAATTTTTTTAATTGTATTGACTTATATAATAAAATTTAAAATAATATTTATAGAAAGTAAGTAATCACAGATATGTGGTTACCTCAATTTAGTTAGATAGAGACACATACTCTGCAAAGTAGATGTGTCGTTTATAATATATTTATGTGTCCCCCTTTTGGTGCAAAAAATTTAGTTTATATTCAAATTTATTATTGAAATCAATTTATAGTTTTTTTATTTCTTCAGCAGTTAGTTCTGTTGCTTTTACTATAAAATCTATGTCTGATCCTAATTTTTTCATTTTTTTAGCTATTTCAATTTGTTTTTGCTCGATTCCAGCTTTCACACCTTTGTCATATCCAGCTCCTTCTATTGCTTTTTGATCCATTATGTACTTTTCTCTTAATTCTGCTAGATATCTTTCATTTTCATCTTGACTTATTTCTTCTAATACTTCTTTAGCTTTTTTTATTTCTTTATTTCCCATATCTACATTCTCCTTTGGGTTATTTATAAATTTAAGCCACTTATCTAGTTCAGTTTTACAATTATGTTTTTTCGCTTTTCTAGCTTCTATTATAAATATTTCTAAATCATTTGTCAAGATTATTTTTCTATTCTCTTCTTCTATTATTTTCCATTTTGTTAAGTATTTTTCTATATCTTTTAGCTTTTCTAAGTTATAATCTACAATAAGTATCACTATTGCTTTCTTTAGCTTTGTATAGTCCTTTCCTTCATTTATTCCACTTGTATATAATTTACTCCAATAAAAAAGTATTCTTTTTTCTATGTTTCTTCTATCAATCACTTGCATTTCTATATTGCAATTAGTATTATCATTCAATTTTGCTTTTATATCTAATATTCCTACTTTATCATCTAATAAATTTTTCTCTGTTATTGGATTACAATTTAATTCTATCTTTTCTATTTTCTCATTTGTTATTGCTTGTAAAAAATTCTTGGTTATTTCTTCGTTTCCTGAATGTCCAAAGATTCTTTTAAATACATAATCTGATTTTGGGTTTAATAGTTCTATAAAACCACTTCCTTTCATATAAATCTTTCAATTTTCTAATCTCTACATCTTCTAAATTTTTAATTTCTGCTGATGGTTGAGCGAATTGCTCAAATAGAATTATAATAAGAATACTTAATTAAATTATTGAATATAAACTAAATTTGGTAATATTATACAGTGCGCAAAACAAAATGTCAATATATGACAATAAACTTTTTAGCTATTGTATATATTGACATTTATAATTATGTTAAGTCAAACGATTGTTGTTCCCTTTTGCAAGCTATTTGCAACGACCTGTTTTCGGAAGGTGGCCCCAAAAGCATCCCCAAAAGCATGTAAGCTTTCAGGATTACATATAAAGTAAGGGCCTAAACGAATAGAACTTGTCGCGATCGGCAGTATAACTGATGCTGCGGCAACTCGCGTTGAAGGTGTCGTAGTAAACGCCTCCTCTAATAACACAAGGGTAGCTCCCACTGCTGAAAGTGCTGGCCTCAGTAGACCATTCTCGGCAATTTCCTGCCATATCGAAAATTTTGCATTGCTGATCAACTGCAGTTGTTGCTAATAAAGTGTTTGTTCCTGTTGTTTGTGGATTGGTGTCCGTCTCTGATTTTCCTTGTGTTGTTGCATATGTGCTACTATTTGTTGCTGTTCCACATTTTTGTATATAATCTATTGCTGTATCCCATGCAAAACTATTTATTAAATCACTCTCTACTCCATCTGCTGTTTTTGTATACATTGCTTGACATATTGTTGCAGCTTCTGGCTGGGTTACTGCGTTCCATACTCCCACTCCTGCTTTTGATAATGGCTTTACACTTCCATCTACTGCTACTTTATTTGCTGGAGTTCCAATTGTCATTGAACTTCCACTTCCAGAACATCCAGCACAATTATACTGGTCTTGGCTTGCATTTATTCCTGCTTCATATCTTGCTAAATAATATCCATGGTTGGTGTTTGCGCTACTTACAAACTCACTTATATTCTTTGCCTTTGTATTTCCATAACTTGATCCACTTGTTGCATTAT
>JAFWMA010000004.1 GCA_017510825.1 Clostridia bacterium
AGTAACAGATAGTGAAAACTTTGTAACGCAAAATGAAAAGGAAGGACAATTTATTTATATAACATCAGCAATCCCAGACAAAGCATATGAAACAGAACTAGAAGGTGGACAAATATATTATATACAATTAGGGAACACCTCCAAAAGTACATATGTAAACAACATTGAAGTATATAATGAAGATACAGGGGATAAAGTTGACCTATATGATAGAGGAACAGTAAATATAAGTGATGGATTAATAAAATGTTATAAAAATGCAATATATAATAGAGGAAATATGAATATAACAGGTGGAACTATTCAAGGAACACAGTTAGAAGTAATAATTAGTGGAAGCAGATTAACATCAAAAAGTTCAGAAGATAAATGTGAAGAACTAATAATAAAAAATGCACAAATAAATACAACTGGAATATATGCAATAGAAATAAATGAAGGAAATACATTAATAGAAAATACAGATATTGATGTTAATAATACAGTTAGTAGAGCAGTGTATGTAAATAAAGGAAATGTAACAATAAAAAATTCTAATATAAATTTAACAGCCCAATTAAGTAGTAATTCATCCGGATACGCAATAAACAATGCTGATGGAAATATACTAATAGAAGATGTAAATATAGATATAACTAATCCATCATCTACTGCAAATATGTATGGAGTATATGCTTCAGGAAAGTTAGGAAAAACTCAAATAGTATCAGGAAATATTAAAGGATGCTATTCTGGATTAAGGATAGAAAAGGGAGAGGTTACTGTAGGAAACAAAGCCAATGGAATTAGTACAACAGTACCAATTATACAAGGAGAAAAATATGGCCTATATAAAACTGGAGGAACAATTAAGTATTATGATGGAGTATTTAAAGGAAAAACAGATGCTATAAGAGGAAGCATAAATGTAC
Organism: Clostridia bacterium; assembly: GCA_017510825.1. Lineage (GTDB taxonomy): Bacteria > Bacillota > Clostridia > TANB77 > CAG-508 > CAG-793. Next base: position 912 of record JAFWMA010000004.1, read on the forward strand.
TAGAACCACATTATGGTATTACATTATCAACTGAAGACACATATCATAAGGCTTATCTAGAGCTAAGAACAGATGATGAGGTAGTAGCTTATAGTAATGGAAAGTATTATAGAGATTTGCAGGATGCAATTAATGATTGCATTAGTGAAGAAAAGGACTACATTACACTTTTTAATGGATACTCTTCTAATCAAACACTAACAATACAAGAGAGCCAAAATATTGTATTAGACGTAAATGGCTATTCTATAACGTCAGATGCAAATGCTACTATAACTAATAATGGAATCTTACAAATATATGATTCATCAACTGATAACACTGGTAAGATTATTAATTCCGGAACAGGTAATGCAATTATTAATAACAATGAACTTATAATAGGAAATGATAACACTATGATTCCTCAAATTATTGGTGGAATTGTAGAATAAGAACATGAGGTGGAGTTTTATGTATAAGCTTCACCTCATGTTTTATTTTTTTTTACTTTCTATAAGAACTATTATGTTACGATTTACAAACTGCAAAAATTTAAAAATCCTCTTGTTTATACGACAAACTTTTGATATAATAATGTAGAAAAATATAGAAAGAGGTGTGGAAAAATGTCAGAAAAAAGAAATTGTGCTGATGAAAGAGCAAGAAAAGAAACACTTGAAATAGCAGAAAAATATACTAAAGATAGAGACAATTTAATAGCTATTTTAAATGAAGTTCAAGTCAAATATGGTTATATTCCAAAAGAATCTCAATTAACAATTGCAGAATATTTAAATATACCCCTAGCAGAAGTATATGGGGTAATAACATTTTATTCTAGATTTACACTAATTCCAAAAGGAAAATATAATATTTCAATATGTATGGGAACAGCGTGTTTTGTAAAAGGTGCAAAAGATTTAGTTGAAAGAGCTAAAGAAAAACTTGGAATCGAAGAAGGTCAAACAACAGAAGATGGGAAGTTCTCATTGGAAACAATGAGATGTGTTGGAGCATGTGGACTAGCACCGGTATTTACAATAAATGATGAAGTGTATGGAAAGGCAACAGTAAAAAAACTAGATGAAGTATTAGATAAACTTATAAATGAATAAAATTTTGCAAATTGGGACGACCTTTTTTTGCAAAAACTTTGCAAAAAAAGGTCGTCCCAAACCGCAAAACTATAAAAAATGAAAGGATGTAATTTAAAATGAAAAAATCAATTGAAGATATCGAAAAAATAAGAGCAGAAAAATATAAAGAATTAAGCTTAAGAGTTGACAATAATTATAGCGGCAAACAAAAAGATATTCTAGTATGTCATGGTACAGGCTGCACTTCCTCAAAATCACCTGAAATTTTAGGAGAATTAAAAAAAATATTAAAAGAAAAAAAAATTGAGAATGTAAATGTTGTAATGGTTGGTTGCTTAGGACTTTGTTCAAAGGGTCCTGTAGTTATAGTAAGACCAGATGACACATTTTATTCAATGGTTACAGTTCAAGACTGTGAAGAAATTATAAACTCACATATTATAAATGGTAAAGTAGTTGAAAAATTACTTTGCAAGACAATAGATACAAAAAAAGCAATTGAAAAATTAGATGATCAACCATTTTATAAAAAACAAAAACGTATAGCACTTAAAAATTGTGGTGTTATTGACCCAGAAATAATTGACGAATATATTGCATTTGACGGTTTTAAAGCATTAGAAAAAGTATTAACAAAGATGAAACCTGAAGAAGTTATTGAAGAACTAACTAAATCTGGATTAAGGGGACGTGGAGGTGCTGGATTCCCAACAGGTATGAAATGGAACTTTGTTCTTAAAGAACAAGGAGAACAAAAATATGTTGTATGTAATGCTGATGAAGGTGATCCAGGAGCATTTATGGACAGAAGTATACTTGAAGGAGACCCACATGCAGTTTTAGAAGCTATGTCAATTGCAGGCTACACTGTTGGAGCAAATAAAGGATATATTTATGTAAGAGCTGAATACCCAATAGCAGTACACAGATTACAAATAGCTATTGACCAAGAGAGAGAATATGGACTTCTTGGAAAAAATATTTTAGGAACAGATCATGAATTTGATATAGAAATAAGGCTTGGAGCCGGAGCTTTTGTATGTGGTGAAGAAACAGCACTTCTAGAATCTGTTGAAGGAAAAAGGGGACAGCCACGTTTAAAACCACCATTCCCAGCAAATAGTGGATTATGGCAAAAACCAACATTAATAAACAATGTGGAAACATATGCAAATATCACAAGAATAATTAACAAAGGAGCAGATTGGTATTCATCAATTGGGACAGAAAGCTCAAAAGGAACCAAAGTTTTCGCATTAGGTGGAAACGTTAATAATGTAGGACTTGTTGAAGTTCCAATGGGAACAACACTTAGAGAGATTATATTTGACATTGGTGGAGGAATCCCTAATGGAAGGACATTTAAAGCTGCTCAAACAGGTGGCCCATCAGGAGGATGTATTCCAGAAAAATATTTGGATACACCAATTGACTATGAAAGCTTAAAAGAAATAGGTTCAATGATGGGGTCTGGTGGACTTATTGTTATGGATGATTCGAAATGTATGGTAAATTTAGCAAAATTTTATTTAGACTTTACAGTAAGCGAGAGCTGTGGAAAATGTACTCCTTGTAGAGTTGGAACCAAAAGAATGTGGGAAATACTTGATAAAATATGTGAAGGGAATGGAAAAGAGGAAGATATTGAAAATCTTAGAACACTAGCGAAAAACATATGTAAAGCTTCAGTATGTGGACTAGGACAAACTGCTCCAAATCCAGTAATAAGTACATTAAAATACTTTGAAGATGAATACAGAGAGCATGTTATTGATAAGTCTTGTAGAGCAAAAGAGTGCAAAAATCTTACAATGATAGAAATTGATCCAGAAAAATGTAAGGGATGTGATCTATGTAAAAAAGCTTGTCCTGCAAATGCTATTACAGGTGAAGTAACAAAAGTACATGAAATAGATCAAAACAAATGTATAAAATGTAGAAGCTGTGTATCTGCTTGTCCATTTAAAGCTATTTCATAACAATATGGCTGGGATAATTTTAAATCAGAAAGGAACAAAGGACGAATGAGGGGTATTACTCTTATAAATTTAGTATTAGTTGTAATATCAATTATAGTAATTGTTATTATATGCTTTTTTATAAAAGACTATATATTTACAACGCCACAAGCAAACCTATTTAAAATACTTAAAGAAATTGAAGATGATAAAAATTTCTACCCGAAAAACTATTCAGAGGAAACTTTAAATGCAGGAGATCATACGATCAAGTTTTATAAACCGTACAATACAAAAACAATAAAGGAAATAAGTGATGGTGAAAGAGTATATTCAATTAATAATAGCGAAATAAACTATAGTTTTCTAAATAAGTATGACAGGAATTTAAGTGGAGTATTAGATGGAACTGCCCAAATATATAATAGCAATAATTTTTATGATTTTGAAATAAGCAACAGAGTTATAAAATATACTATTGGAGAAAATGTATTTTATAAAACTACATTAACCACTGATGGAAAAATAGTATTAGATGCAACATTACCCAAAGGATATGGATTAACAATTCAAGTAATAAATGGAAAAAATATAACGAAAGAACAGTTACAAGGTTTTTTAAATTTTAAATTGTATTAAGGAGGATTCAATGATTAAATTAAAAATAGATAACATTGAAGTAGAAGTAGAAGAAGGAACTACAATACTGGAAGCAGCAAGGAAAGCCAACATCGATATACCAACCCTTTGTTTCTTAAAAGAAATAAACGAGGTTGGAGATTGTAGAATGTGTATTGTTGAAGTTGAGGGAAGAAGAGGCTTTGCAACTTCATGTATTACAAAAGCTGAGGCTGGTATGGTAGTACATACACATACACCTTCAGTTGTTGATGCAAGAAAAACTGTATTGGATTTAATTTTGTCAAATCATAATAGAGAATGTTTGACTTGCATAAGAAATGGAAACTGTGAATTACAAAAATTAGCTCAAAAATATAATGTAAGAGATATTAGTTATGATGGAGCAAAAACAAGTAATGAAATTGATGATAAATCTCCATCTATAGTAAGAGATCAAAGTAAATGTATTCTTTGTAGAAGATGTGTTGGAATGTGTCAAAGAGTTCAAGAAATTGGTGCTATAGAAAGCACTAATAGAGGTTTCGAATCTACAATATCAACTGCAGGAGATCAAAGTTTAAATGATGTTGACTGTACATTCTGTGGTCAATGTATAGAAGCTTGTCCAGTTGGAGCATTGCATGAAAAAGATGATACTAATAAAGTATGGAGAATGCTTAATGATGAAGACTCATTTACAATAGTACAAACTGCACCTGCAGTAAGAGTTGGACTTGGCGAAGAATTTGGAATGCCTATTGGAACAAATGTAAAAGGTAAAATGGTTACAGCTTTGAAAAGATTGGGATTTGATAAAGTATTTGATACAAATACAGGTGCTGATTTTACAATTATGGAAGAAGCAAATGAGTTTATTGAAAGATTTACTAATGGAGGAAAACTTCCAATGATGACATCTTGTTGCCCAGCATGGGTGCGTTTTGCAGAAAAAAATTATCCAAAGCAATTAGATCATTTATCAAGTTGTAAATCACCTCATCAAATGTTTGGTGCGATTTTAAAATCATACTTTGCTAAAAAATATGATGTTGAACCTGAAAAAATCAAGGTTGTTTCAGTTATGCCATGTGTTGCTAAGAAATATGAAAGTGTAAGAGAAGAAATGGAAGTTGATGGATTGCGTGATGTAGATGCTGTGATTACAATTAGAGAACTTGCACGCATGATAAAAGCTCGTGACATAGAATTTACTGAATTAGAAGATTCTGAGTTTGAAGATCCAATGGGAGAGGCAACTGGAGCAGCAGCTATTTTTGGAGTTACTGGTGGAGTTATGGAAGCAGCTCTTCGTACAGCAGCTGATGTAATTGAAGGAAAAGACTTAAAAGAAATAGATTATAAAGATGTTCGTGGACAAGAAGGAATAAAGAAAGCAACTTTAAAAATAGCTGGAAAAGATATTAAAATTGTAGTTGCTAGCGGATTAGCTAATGCTAGAAAAATAATGGATGAAATTTCTGCAGGAAAAGCAGATTATGACTTTGTAGAAATAATGGCTTGTCCTGGAGGATGTATAAATGGTGGTGGACAACCTATTAAAGATAGTAAAACTAGAGCTACTAAGGATGTTAGACAATTAAGAGCTAATTCAATATATTCAATTGATGAGAAATCTACAATAAGAAAGTCACATGAAAACCCAATTATAAAAACAATTTACAAAGATTTCTTTGAAAAACCAAATAGTCACAAAGCTCACAAATATTTACATACTGAATATAAGGAAGAAGCTAAATACAATTTCTAGAACATTAGATTAGTATTGCAAATAATACAAAAAAATGGTATAATTTTATTATGTATACTTTTATAAGCCCACGACGAAAGGAACTTTAATGGGCAAAACTAAAATCGCATCAAGTGCAATGACAGAGCTAAACAAATGGGTTATGCAAAACCTGATAGACTACTCAAAGCTGGAAGACATCTTGGATACTCTGTGTCCAAAAGAAAGTTGTTGTATCACATATTCACCAAAAGAAAATGAATTTAATTTTGACAGTATTAAATTCACACTTGGGTGGGGATGCATTCAAAACAACGCATTTATTACCTTTTATTTTAGCGATAATTTCAAAGTCATTTATGAAGCATCAGATTCCTCTCCAAGGAAACTTGAATTTTCGGATGTTTTCATAGACTCTTATCACTACTATATTGATAATGGAGAAGTATGGAAAATTGGTATTATAGAGAATCAATCTGAGGTTGAAAGTCTTAACCTTAGAACCAATGCCTATTACAATAATAGTTTAGGCATTTCATATTATCCATACAGTGGAATGCTAAAGTATACAATAAGCTTTGATATTGATGCAAGTAATCATCAGGAGGAGCAAAGAATTATTCAAAAAGTTAAATCTTTATATCAAGAAAAATGTAGTAGGATTAGGTTACTACAGCAAAAAGCAATAGAGTTTTCACTCCCGATTTAGCATACCTGACACATTTGTTTAGCGTTAGATGCAATACCATAGAGGATAGTTTCTCTGTGGTATTGCATATTTTTAGTTTATAAGATAACAGAAAACTTGATTTTCTATTGTAAATATAGTAGAATATTTACAGTAAAAAACATATAGGAATAAAGAAAATGATTTACGAATTTGAAGTTGAAGGAAAAATTGTAGGAAAAGAAAGGCCTAGGGTAAATATGTATACTGGAATGGTGTATACACCAAATAGAACTAAGGAATATGAATTTCTAGTCCAACAATCTTTTAAAGTACAGAATCCAAATTTTGAGATGCTTGATGGAAGAGTTGCAATTGAAGTAATAGCATATATGAGCATACCTAAGAATACAAGTAAAGTAAAAACTCAGGCAATGTTAGATAATCAAATAAGCCCAACTAAAAAACCTGATATAGACAATATTGCAAAATCAATTCTAGATGCAATGAATAAATTTGTATTTAAGGACGATAATCAAGTTAGTAAGATATCTGTTGAAAAAAGGTATGGTGAAAAGGAAAAGGTTTACGTTAAAATAGAGGAGTACTAAAATATAGAAAATATTCAAAAGGAGCTAATATGATACAAAGAGAAGAAAAAATTATAGTTGAGAATAGAATAAAAAATGATATACCAACTTTTGATAGAGAAAGACTAAATCAGTATACTAAGTCTGCAATTGTAAATATTTATAATTCATTTAGTAATGGTGATTTAAATAATATTAATGTTAGAGTATCTAAAGAATTATTAAACAAAATTTCTAACAATATGGAATTATATAGAATTTCAAAAGATTATGATAATATAGTAGTTCAATACGCTGATATAATAGATTACGAAAGAAAAGAAGATGCTGGTTATGTAAAAATCTATACTACTATTAATTTTTATGATAATTACAAAAATAACGAAACAAGAAACTATTTTGATGATAAAAATTGGAATGATACATGGATAATTACATATAAAGCATTATCAAATGTTGATAATAATTGTAAAAATTGCGGATCAGAGATGGAATACAACAAAGAAAAAGATGTATATGAATGTAAATTTTGCAGAAGTTCTTTTCATAAAGATTCAAAAGACTGGAAAATAGTTGATATAGAGGTTGAAAAATAATATGGTAAAAAAAATAATAAAGTTTTTCATATTTATTTTAATAGTTATAATAATTGCTTTAGCTGTTATTGGGTGGTATGGCCATGGATATTACGAAAAAACGATTGCTAAAACACCGATTGAGACAAAAGTAAAGGAAATTAGAGAGGAATATACCTTTGTAAAATCTGACAATATTCCAGAGAACTATTTTAAAGCAGTTGTTGCAGTAGAAGACAAAAGATACTACAACCATGGTGCAGCAGATATTTTTGGAATTGGTAGAGCTATTGTTGTAAATACAAAAAATAAGGAACTGCAAGAAGGAGGAAGCACAATAACGCAACAAGTAGCGAAAAATATGTATTTTATTGATGATGATAGTGATGTTGTAAAAAGAAAAGTTGCTGAGATGTTTACTGCAATGGAACTTGAAAAAAAATATAGTAAGGACGAAATTTTAGAATTATATGCAAATATAATATATTTTGGAAATGGATATTATGGGATAAATGAGGCTTGCCAGGGATATTTACACAAAGACCCGAAAGACATGAATTTGGCAGAATGTACAATGATGGCTGGAATACCTAATGCCCCGAGTGTGTATGCTCCAACGGTAAACAAAGATTTATGTAAAAAAAGACAACAAAAAGTTATATCTTCAATGGTAGATAATGGAGATATAACTAAAGAACTAGCAGAAAAAATTGACTCAAGTTTCATTGACGAAATTTGAGCTTGGAGGGAATTATGGAAGAAGTGATTGATATACTTTCAGATATCAAAAAAGTTACAAGAATTATTGATGTTAACAAAATAATAAAGGTATATGATAAAGAGGCATTGAAAAATGTATTTTTACTTATATTTTTGTGGATATTTATAGCATTAACATTTTTCTTATTATATAGTTATAATTTAATTACTTTATATTGGTATATTATACCAATGTTTGCATTTATTTCTCTTTTAATAATAAAAAACATCTTTGCTTATACTAAAATAGAATTTTCTAATAATGAGATTATATGTACAAAAGGTTTTGTTAATAAGAGAGTATTTAATATTAATAACGATGTACTAATTTATTCGGGTTATAAAGTTGGAAAAAGTAAAAAGATATTTATTCAGGATAAAAACCAGAATTTTGCAATACAATATAATAATGTTAGTGAAGAACAAATTAGATTTTTTTTAAATAATTTATATATGGAAAAAGCAATAAACCCTGGTGTAAATAAAACAGAATATGCGAAAAACATAGAGTACTTAGAAAAGTGGAGATTATTTTTAGGACAAATGAAAAGGACTAAAGGAATAAAAAAAGAGTCTAAAACCATTAGCCTTAAAACAGATAATATTTATATGGCATATGCAATAGGATTTCCAACATTATTGGGTTGGGGATTGATAGCAATAGTATTGATACTATGCAATAATATTCCACTTGCAATTTTTTGTGCAACATTAGGATTGCCATTTTTGTTTATAGCATATAAAATTTATAAGAAATCATTAAAAACTTACATTGTAACAAGTGACGGTAAACTAATTATTAATAATAAAGAATTCTTTAGTGGGTACGAAATGCTTTATGTAGCTATTGAAAGAAGAAAAGTTTTTTCAAGTGCTGGAGAGGAAAGTAGATTAGCTTATTATTTAAAAATAAAGTCAAATAATGACTATGATGGTATGGAAATTTCAAAGCTTAATATAAAACAGGTTTTTGAGTTACTAAATTGTTTTATATATGATTAAATAACATATTAAAAAACAAAAGGAAAGGATAAAAAATGAAAAAATTACTATTAATAGATGGAAATTCAATAATGAATAGAGCATTTTATGGAATAATGAGTAGTAAAATACTAACAACAGATGATGGAAAATACACAAATGCGTTATATGGTTTTTTATCAATTATGTTCAAAAACATTGAAGAAGTTAATCCTAACTATATGATGATAGCATTTGATTCAAAAACAGGCTCAGATACAAGAAAAAAAAAATATGAAGGATATAAAAAAAATAGACATGGAATGCCTAACGAACTTGCTGAACAAATGCCAGAGATAAAAGAAATATTAAAAGCAATGAACATAGAATATTTGGAATTAGATAATTATGAAGGAGATGACATTCTTGGTTCAACTGCAAAAAGATTTGCAAGTAATGACCTAGAGATATATATACTATCTGGAGATAGAGATTTATTTCAACTTGTGGAAGATAACATTTATATAAGAATTCCTAGAACAAAACTTGGTAAAACTGAAACAATTGTATATGATATAGAAAAAGTTAAAGAAGAATATGGATTAGAACCTAAAACATTAATTGACTTAAAAGCACTAATGGGAGATTCATCCGACGAAATACCCGGTTGCCCTGGGGTTGGACCAAAGACCGCAACTGAATTATTAAAAAAATATAATACTTTAGATAAACTATATGAAGCATTAGAAGATGACGAAAAAAGCAAAGAAATAAGACCAAAGCTAAAAGAAAAACTTATAGAGAATAAGGAATTAGTATACATTTCGAAAGAAATTGGTACAATTGACACAAATGCCGAAATAGGATATAGCTTAGAAGACGTAGAAGTAAAAGAATGGAATAATGAAGAAGTAAGTAAACTATTTAAATACTATAAATTTAATAGATTTATGGTAAGATTTAATTTAGAGGAAAACATGAATTATAGCAATGAAACTAAAGCAGAAGAAATAGAAAAACAAATAACGATAGTAAATAAAGATTTTAAAGATATTGCAATAAAAGAAAAATTAATATATTATCTAGTAACAAATCCTTCAGATAATGAAACAAAAATAATAAAAAAAGACATTGAAGGAATTGTAATATACGAAGAAACAACATCGTTAAATGTATATATTCACAAACCAAGTATGGACAATTTAAAAGAGATATTTGAAAATGAAAATATAGAAAAAATAGGGTTTAAATTAACCGAAGATTATGTTCTTTTAAGAGAGATAGGAATCAAACCTAAAAATTTAAAATATGATATTGAAGTGGCTGTATATGATATAGACCCTACAAATATAAAACACAGTCTTGAAGAAATTTCAATGCAATACTTGAATTTGGATTTATCAAAATTTACATCAGAAAAACAAATAACGCTATTTGAAGATAATTCAAATAAAAATGAAATAGGCTCATACATATATGCAATTCGCAAACTTTATGAGTATTCAAAGAAAAAATTAGAAAAAAACAATTCTTATAAATTATTTAATGAAATTGAAATGCCCCTTGTATCTGCATTAGGTGAAATGCAATATAATGGAATGTTATGTAATAAAGAAACATTAATCAGCTTTGGAAATGAATTAAAAAAAAGAATAGATATAATAACACAAGAAATATATGATATGGCAGGAGAAGAATTTAATATTAATTCCACACAACAACTAGGAATGATTCTATTTGAAAAATTAAAACTTACTATTATAAAGAAAAATAAAAGAGGTTATTCAACAGATGTTAATACACTAGAAAAAATTGAAAAAGAGCATCCAATAATATCAAAAATCTTAGAATATAGAAGTTTGACAAAGTTAAATTCAACTTATGTTGATGGATTAGTTCCATACATTAATAAAAAAACTGGAAGAATTCATTCTTATTTCCATCAAACAATAACAGCAACTGGAAGAATTAGTTCAACAGAACCAAATTTACAGAACATACCAACACGTGATGATTTTGGAAAAAACATTAAAAAATCATTTAAACCTGAAGAGGGATATATATATATTGATGCTGATTATTCTCAAATAGAATTAAGAGTTTTAGCACATATAGCTCAAGATAAAAACATGATAAAAGCATTTAATAATGATGAAGATATACATAGAGAAGTTGCATCAAAAGTATTTAATACACCATTTAATGAAGTAACAAGCCAGCAAAGATCTAAAGCAAAAGCAGTTAATTTCGGAATAGTTTATGGGATAACATCATATGGTTTAGCAAAACAACTTGAAATTACAAATAAAGAAGCTAACGAATATATAAACAGTTACCTAGAAAAATATGATGGAGTAAAAAGATTTATGGACTCAATAGTTAATAATGCAAAGAAAAAGGGATACGTTGAAACTTTATTTGGAAGAAGAAGGTATATTCCAGAATTAAAATCAAATAACTATATGATAAGAGAATTCGGAAAACGAGCAGCAATGAATACTCCTATTCAAGGAACAGCAGCAGATATAATGAAAATAGCAATGAATAGAGTTCATAGAGAGCTAGAAAAAAATAAAATAGACGCAAAAATTATATTACAAGTACATGATGAACTAATAATTGAAGCAAAAAAAGAAGAAGCACAAAAAGCAAAACAAATTTTAAAAACTTCAATGGAAGAAACAATAAAACTAGACATTCCTCTTAAAGTTGAACTATGCGAGGCAGATGACTGGTATAATGCAAAATAAATTAATAAGAGGAAAAATCGAAGGGAATCATATGAAAAAAATACCTAAAATATTTGCATTTATTATAATAGCTATATTATTAATTTTTAATATAAATAATTTTTCAAGAATTATTTATAAAATGGATTATAGTGAATATGTCAATAAATATTCTTTAGAATACAATGTTGACCCATTTATGATATATGCAATTATAAAAGCAGAAAGTAATTTTAACTATAATGCAACTTCAAACAGAGGTGCAACAGGACTTATGCAGTTAATGGATAACACAGCCAAAGAAGTTTCTACAAATGAAACAATAGATTATGAGTCGGGAACAACACTTTATAATCCTGAAGAAAATATTAAGCTTGGAACAAAATATTATTCTGATTTACGAAAGCAATTTAAAAATGATAACATAGCTCTAGCTGCATATAATGCAGGAAGCGGTAATGTACAAAAATGGATAGATGAAGGAGTTATAAAAGAAGATGGAACAGACATAGAAAATATCCCGTTCAAAGAAACAAATACTTATGTAAGAAAAATCTTAAAAGATTATACGATATATAGAAAACTATATACCTAACACTTCAATTTCAAAAGGTTATAATATACAGTGAAAAAAGATTGCACAGAGAACAATATATCCAAGCAAAACTGTATATTATAACCTTTTGAAATTGATAATAACGAAGATTTTAAAAATAAAAATAAAATTTGCATTTCTAGAGGTTAGGGGTGGAAAATTTTATAATATTATGATAAAATATTAAAAAATAAATCAGGAGCAAATTAATGATTAAACCAGACGCACAATTTGAGAAAATTACTGATATAAAAATAGAGTTTCTTAAAGAGCATAAAATTAAAGGAATTATATTAGATTTAGATAATACACTAATTGATTTAGATGGGAACTTTCTAGAAGGAATTATTGACTGGATAAAAAAAATAAAAAAATCAAATATAAAATTATGTATTGCAACAAATAGTATCAGCAAAGAAAAGATATCAAAGTTATCAAAAAAATTAGATGTACCTTATGTATATAAATCCTTTAAACCATCTAAAAAAGGAATAAAACAAGCAATAAAAATTTTGCATATTAATAATTCTAATATTGCAGAAGTAGGAGATCAACTATTTACAGATGTTTGGGTTTCTAATAGGATGAATTTATTTTCTATTTTAACAAAACCAATCGCAAAAGATAGATTTAAAATCGATAAATTAAAAAGAAAAATTGAACAATGGTATTTATCAAGACAATAATTATACGAAAGAGAGTAGGAGGAAATTATGTATATTAATGATTTACACATATTACGTTATTTTTTTATAGGAGTATTAGGATTATTTGTTGGACAATTTTTAGACTGGGCGAATGTAAGACTAGAAAACCATGAAAAGATTTTATGTAAAGAATTCTTTACATCATACTTACGCCACATAAAAATAAATGCAAAATTAATATATCCAATGGCCTTAATTTATATAGGACTATTATATAATTTTGGATGGACTTGGGAATTTCTTCAATATGCTATTCTAGCACCAATGTTCGTATCTGTTTTTATAATTGATTATAGAAAGCAAATAATACCCAATAGACTATCTCTATCAATTTTTGAAATTGGATTGATATTTACATTTGCTTTTGGAATATCTAATTTTGATTTTTTTATTAATAGAGTTTTAGGACTGTGTGTAGGTGGAGGAATATTTTTATTAATAACACTAATTGGAGGATTAATTGCAGGTAAAGAAGCAATGGGATTTGGCGATGTAAAACTAATGGCTGGACTTGGATTAGTGTTTGGTTGGCTAAACACAATAATGATTTCTGTATCATCATTCCTGCTTGGATCAATTATTAGTATTGCACTGCTAGTAATGCGTAAAAAGAAAGGCAGTGAATATATTCCATTTGGACCATTTATTATTTTAGCAACATTTTTACTAATATTTGTTCCAGATAATATAATGCTTACTGTTTTATTAAAAATATTTACATTAGGAATGTATCAAGGATAATAATATAAAAAATTGTGCTAAAAAGAAAGGAATAGTTATGAATACAAGAATCAGAAAATTTAAAGAATCAATGAAAAACGAAAATTTAGACGGTTTCATAATTAAAAATCCAATCAATATAAGATATTTTACTGGTCTTAACCTTGAAGGAACATTTTTAATAAATAAAACTGAAAACATTTTATTGACTGATGGTCGTTATATTGAAGAAGCCCATCAGTTAATAACAATTTCAGACGAAATAATAGTACACGATATAGCACAATATCAAGAATATGACTACATAAATATTTTTGCTGAATGTGATAAAGTTGGTTTTGAAGATAATTATATAACATACTCAAACTATACAAAACTAATCAGAACATTTAGAATTAAAGAAGCAGTAGAAGCAAATCTGTTGATTGATAAAATGAGAGAAATAAAAGATGATAACGAGATAAAAAATATTGAAATTGCATGTAATATAACTGACGAATGTTTCTTATATTTGCAAGATTTTATAAAGATAGGAATGACAGAAAAACAAATAGCATTTGAAATTTATAAATTTTTTATAGAACACAAGGCAGAGGGAATCGCTTTCGACACAATAGTTGCAAGTGGAAAAAATTCATCAAAACCCCATGCTATTCCAACAGATAAAAAAATAGAATTTGGAGATATAATATTAATAGACTTCGGAGCAAAATACAAAGGATATTGTGCTGATATGACAAGAACAATATTTGTGGGTAAAGTAACTGATATTCAAAAAAACATATATAAATTAGTTTTAGATACACAAAATAGAGCTCTAAATAAGATGAAAAGCAATGCTGATACAAAAGAAATAAGCGAATATGTTAAAAACGAATTTTCATTTAATAACTTTGAATTCATACATGCATTAGGACATGGTGTTGGATTGGATATACATGAAAAACCATTTTTTAGTACAAGATTTAACAACAAATTACGCCTAAATATGGTGGTTACAGATGAACCAGGAATTTATATACCTAATGAATTTGGTATAAGAATAGAAGATACTGTCTTAATAAATAATATGGAACCAAGAGTACTAACGAAATCAAATAAGAATATTACAATTATTAAAGGATAATTTGATATTTTATAGGAAATGTTGTATAATAAAAGATATGCGAATTGGTTTATAGATTACCCTAAAAATCTAAATAAAAAATGAGGACTTAATGCAATAATGAGCGAAGATATAGGCATTGATTTAGGAACAGCTAATATTATTATTTACATTAAAGGTAAAGGAATCGTATTAAGAGAACCTTCTATTATAGCTGTTAATAAGGATACAAATGAAGTTATTGCTGTTGGAGATGAAGCTAATAAAATGCTTGGAAGAACTCCAAACAATATAGAAGTAATTAAACCATTAAAAGATGGAGTTATATCAAATTTTACATTAACTGCAAAAATGATAAAACATTATATTAAAAAAGTTTCAAAGAAGAGCTTTTTTGCACCTAGAATAATGATCTGTGTTCCTTCACAAATTACTGAAGTTGAAAAGAGAGCTGTATTAGATGTGGCAATGCAGTCTGGTGCAAAAAGAGTTTATTTAATTGAAGAACCAGTTGCAGCTGCAATAGGAGCTGGAATAGACATAACAAAACCATCAGGAAACCTTGTAATAGATATAGGTGGTGGAACAACTGATGTTGCAGTTATATCAATGAATAGTGCAGTGATGAGCACATCAATTAAATTTGCGGGTAATAGAATTGATGAAACCATAATAAGATATTTTAAAAAAAGACATAGAATATTAATAGGAGAAAAAACAGCACAACATATAAAAAAGACAATAGGATGTGCATATCCAAGGGTTGAAAATATTGGAATGAAAGCAAGGGGAAGAAATTTAACAAATGGTTTACCTGCTGAGATTGAAATAAGCTCAGAGGAGCTAATGAAACCAATAGTAAATGATTGCATGAGAATTGTTGAAGCTGTAAAATCAACAATAGAAAAAACACCACCAGAGCTAGTAGAAGACATAAGCAATAAAGGAATTTATATGACAGGAGGAGGAAGCTTATTACATGGAATAGATAAACTGATTCAAAAGAATACAGGAATCAAAGTAACAGTTGCAGATGATGCAATATCATGTGTTGCAATTGGAACAGGAAAAGCATTAAATAATTTAGATTTACTAGATGAAAAAAATAAAAAGCAAAAAACAGATAATTAGTATACTTTTTAAACCCATGGAGTTAATTGTATGAATAAGACAAAGAGAAAAATATTCGAAACTTCAATGAAACTATTTGCTGAAAAAGGATATGATGGAACTAGTATAGAAGAAATAACATCAGTTGTAGGAGTAGCAAAAGGAACTTTATATTATCATTTTTCAAGCAAAGAAGAAATATTTAATTTTTTAGTTGAAGAAGGAATGAACTTATTAAAAAACAGCATAACAATTAAGACAAAAAAACAGGAAAAATATATTGATAAATTAAGAGCCATAATATTAATACAAATAAAAATTATAGCAAAATATAAAAATTTTATGTCCATAGTTTTAAGCGAAATATGGGGCAATAGTTCAAGAAGCAAAACCTGTCAAGAATTTCTTGAAGACTACTTAAAAATAGTAAAAAATATAATAGTTGATGGAATTCAAAACAATGAGATAAAAAAAGTTGATGTTGAAATCGTAGCAGATGAAATTTTTGGAATTGTATGTACAGTTTTATACTATACGAAAAATAATAAACTGGACATAGAAAAAGTATTTAAAGAAATTGACAAAACTATTATAAAAAGTTTAAAAGTGTAAAAGTATATTATGAAAAAGAGAAAGGCATATATATAAAAATGAATATAAATTTAAAAATACCAAAATTAAAGTTTGGAAAAATTGATATGCATTCAGCAGAAGAATTTGACAAGATTGTTGACTATGAAAAAATGTCAAAATCAAAAACACCTCCAAAGAATATAAAGGGACCATATGAACATACAAATTATAAAACTGTTAAAGAATTCTTTTATAGAGCAGTCAATTTATATGGAGAAAATCAATGTATTTTAGAGAAACCAAATCACAAAGAACCATATAAGATTAAATCTTATAATGATTTTTATTATGATGTTAATGCACTAGGGACTTCACTGACTAAACTACTAAATTTAAAAGATAAAAGGATAGTAATAGTTGGGGAAACACAGTATGGGTGGTATACTTCATATATGGCAATACTTTGTGGAGCCGGAGTCGCTGTTCCAATAGATAGAGAACTACCAACTAATGAACTAGAAAATTTAATTAAAAGATCAAAAGCTTCAGCTGTTATTTACTCACCTAAGAAAAAAGATGACATAAAAAAAATTAGATCGAGGCTAAAAAAAGTAAATTACTTTATTGAGATGAAATCAGATGACAAACTTAACGGAAAAGATGTGGGACTAGAGTATTTAATTGAGAATGGAAAAGATATAATAAAATCGGGAAACAGAGATTTTGAAAAAATCGAAATAGAGCCAGAAGACTTTAAAGTACTTATTTTTACATCTGGAACAACTGCAAATTCAAAAGGTGTAATGTTATGTAACAAAAATTTAGCGGAAAACATTAATGCGATTACAGCATACGTGAAATTATATCCTAGCGATATGTTATTTTCAGTACTACCACTACACCATACATATGAATCTACCATTGGCTTTTTATATCCAATTTCACAAGGAGCTAGTGTTGCAGTTTGTGAAGGATTGAGATATATTGTCCCAAATCTTCAAGAAGCAAAACCAACAGCTATATTAACTGTTCCGCTTCTTGTTGAAAATATATATAAAAAAATAAATGAAAGCATTAAAAAAAGCCACAAGGAAAAAGTAGTAAGTTCAATGATAATTGCAACAAACTTATTAAAGGTTGTTGGAATTGATATTAAGAAAAAAATCTTTAAAGATATATATGATAACTTAGGAGGAAATTTAAGAATAATTGTTTCAGCAGCTGCTCCAATTGATAAAAAAGTTGGAAAATGGTTGGATGATATTGGAATGTTATTTATTCAAGGATATGGATTAACTGAAACAGCACCAATTGCTGCAGTAACTCCAGATTATAAATTATCAATTGGCTCAGCAGGAAAAACAATATGGCAAGCAGATATTAAAATTGAAAATCCAAATAATGAGGGGGAGGGAGAAATACTAATTAAAAGTCCAACTCTTATGCTGGGGTATTACGAAGATGAAGAAGAAACTAAAAAAGCAATAGATACTGAAGGGTATTTTCACTCTGGTGACATAGGGTATCTTGATGATGATGGATTTGTATATATAACAGGAAGAAGTAAAAATGTAATTGTTACACAAAATGGAAAAAATATTTATCCAGAAGAAATTGAAACTCTTTTACTTAAAAATCAGGAAATAAAAGATGTTATAGTTTATGGAAAAGCACCAGAAGGTTCAACTGCAGAAAAAAAAGATAAACAAGAATTAATTATTACTGCACGTGTTGTTCCAAATTATGATATTATAAAAAACCAAAATAAAAAAGAATTATCAGATGACGAAATATATGATTTAATTTGGAATATTATTAAGGAAACAAATAAAAAATTAACATCATATAAAGCAATAAAAATACTTGAAATAAAAAAAGAAGATTTCGAAAAAACATCTACAATGAAAGTTAAAAGATATAAGGAATTAAATCAATAAAAAAGTGAAAGCTCAAAGCAATTTACACTTACTAAAGTAAATTGCTTTGAGCTATAAAAATGTAATAATAAACAAAAAGTATTAAAAAAAGACTAATTTAAGGCATTTGAAATCTTGTAATATTTTTGTAATATTTGTAACAAAAATGTAAACAAAATATGACAAAAAAAACCTTGACTTTTAACATTTAGTTGTATAAAATGATAGTATCAAAAAAGATAACAAACATAAAAAACAAAGGAGGTAGTACCTATGTTTACAATGCCTAGAAGAGGGATAGTAAACGTGAAAATGGTAATCACGGAAGAAAAGATTTTATCAAACATTGATAGGGTAAAAAAACTAATCAACCCTAATAGTAAAAGACAAATAATTGAATTAGAAGATGATACATATTTTAAAGATTTGGTAGAATCTATAAAAACCTATTTAATCGAATATCCCAAAAAAAAGAATTTTCCAAAAAACATTTATGATTCAGCATATGATTTAGTTGAATATGCTACAAATTTGTTTGAAGAAAATACTAAACAAATTGAAAGATTAATTAAACAAAGAGAATATAATATAAAAACTTCAGCAATTATAAAGCAAACATTAGCTATTGTCCAAAGTGGAGACCCTGAATGGCCTAGAGCTATTGCAGATGTATCAGGAAGACTACCAGAAGATGTTATTCAAGCACTAACTATAGTTGGAAAATCAATAAGCAATCCAGGTTCTCAAGACTATCAATCTGCTATGAAGCTTTTAAGCGCCAAAATAGTAAATCTTGAATCTAATTTACATATTGAAATAGATATGGAAAGAGTCGAAGATAGATCAAAAGCTTTAAGCTATATCGGAATTGAAGTTGCGGATGCACTAAAATTAATTCCAACTCCAGTAGAAACAGCTCAAATATCAAATAATAAAGTAGCTAATACCGTACAAAATACTGCTGTCGTTGTAAATACTGCTTCAGTAGGGCAAGAAAATCAAGTATATCAAAATTATTATTCAGAAACAAGACAAGAGGTTAGAGAATCTTTATGGAATAAGATTAAAAATAGTAAATTTGTAAGAGCTTTTAAGTATGCATTCAGAATTAGACTTTCACTTTCTTTACCGGAAGCATTACCATCACCTCAAGATAATAACAATAAATAAAAGGCGACGACAAGTCGTCTTTTAGTTTATATAATAGGAAAGTTCTACATTATAATAAAAAAATGCAGATTTTATTACTGAAAATATTGAATTTTAGTAATAATTTGATAAAATAGTATTATAATAAAATCAAAACAATAAGGGAGGAATACAATGGGGAAGACATTAACTTTTTTAGGAAGTGATGCAGGATATGGTGAAGAAAATAATTCTGCATTTATAGAACACAATGGAAAACTAACAATAATTGATTGTGGTTATACAGTATTTAATAAAGTAAAAAAGATATTTGATTTTAGCAGATTTAACTATATTGAAGTAATAGTAACTCATCTACATAATGATCATGCAGGTTCTTTAAGTCAACTAATATTATACGCTTATTTTGAATGTAACAGGAAAATAACAGTTGTAAGTGGATGTAAAAATATTAAGCAATATTTAAATTTATGTGGAACACCTGATGAAGCATATGAAGTACTACCAAAGACCAATAATATAAAAATGATAAAAACTCAACATACTCCATATTTGGACTGCTATGGGTTTATAATAGAGTTAGACAATAAAAAAATTGTTTATACTGGAGATACAAAAACATTAGAACCTTTTATAAAATATTTAGATGGAGCAAATGAACTATATGTTGATGTTTCAAAAAATGGGGGTGCACATATAAAGATAGAAAATATAATTGAAAAGTTAACTAACATAAAAGACTCGGGGGTGGAAGTTTATTTAATGCATATTGATGATAAAGAATTTGTTAGAAATATTGTAAACAATCAATTTACAATAGTCTAATATTAACAATAATTTCTATATAAAAGAGAGTGTTAAAAACACTCTCTTTTTATATAATAGGAAAGTTCTACATTCCTATTATATAAAATTATTAAGTATCCGCTATTGTTCTTCATCACTACTTTTTTCACTCATTTTATGCCAAAGTAATACAACAACCAACGCACAAATTGCCCCAATAATTAACCACCACCAAGTCATTGAATCCATACCTAAAAAAGTATTTGGAGAATTAGCATTAGTTGAAGCAATATTATATTCATTTGAAGAAGAACTCATTGAATTATCAGTTATATTACTAACAAAGTTTCCAGTAGTTTTAGCACCCTCTTGTACACCATTACCTATATTACCAGCTATGTTACTTACCCCATTAGCAACGCTTTCAGTAGCTTTACCAACACCATCAGCAGTATCTTTAACAATATTAGTTGTTCCATTAATAGCCTCTCCAGATACACCACCAATGACTTCGTTATTTGCAAAGCAAGTAAACGAATATAATATTAAAATAATTGAAATAATAACAGAAACAATTAATTTTCTTTTCATAATACCTCCTATAATAAAAAGCAATAATAATAGTATGATATAAAAAAATAAAAATATTCATTTAATTACAATACACAACGATTTATTTAAAAATTCGTTGACAAATCATATATTTTTTAATAAAATATATAAGTATTATTTTGCAAAAAGAATGAAAAATTATATAATAATTATTGGGTTTTTTTTGGCAAAATATAATTGAACTGAAAGGAATGAAAATAAGAATGAAATTAAGTAATATGGGTATAGGTACAACAAGACTTCATAATATTGATGAACAATTTCCTGTTCAAGACATATTAGTACAATCAGGTCAATTAGTTCAATATGCATCTGGAATATATGGATATAATAATATACCACTACTAGTTCAAGAAAATATTAAAAATATAATTATTGAAGAATTAAATAAAGTAGGTTGTTCACAAGTAACATTACCAACATTACAACCTAGAGAATTATGGGAAAAATCTAAAAGATGGAATACATATGTTGACGATGGAGTGATGCTTACAATAGAAACATCAAAGGGAGATTATTGTGTAGCACCAACTGCAGAAGAAGCAGTTGTAGAATTTACAACCAAAAAAGTGAAGTCTTATAAAGATTTACCAGTTATTCCATATCAAATTGGAGATAAATACAGAAATGAATTAAGAGCAAGAGGATTTTTACTAAGAGGAAAGTGCTTTGTAATGATGGATGCATATAGTTTTGATTCTAGTACAGATGGATTAGTTGTATCATATGAAAAAGTAAAAAAAGCATATTTTAGAATTTTCGAAAGACTAGGTTTAAAAGCAATTCCAGTTGTTGCAGATAACGGAGATATGGGAGGAAAAAAATCTGAAGAGTTTATGATGCTATCTGAAATCGGAGAAGATACCATATTATATGATGAACAAACAGGAACAGGTTTAAATACAGAAATATTAGAAAAAGATAATTACGAAGAATATTTAAAAGAAGAATATGGAATAACTAATATAGATAATCTGCAAAAAAGAAGAGCGGTTGAATTAGGACATATTTTTCAATTAGGAAGCAGATATTCAGAATCTATGAATGCAACATTTACCGATAAAGACGGAATTGAAAAACCATTTTATATGGGATGCTATGGGATAGGTGTAAGCAGAGTATTAGCAACAGTATATGAATCTAATTTAGTAGTTAATAAAAAAGGAAATCCTACAGGAGCTTCTTTACCAAAGTCTGTTGCTCCATATTTACTACAAATTGTTTATAAGGACGACAAAAAAGAAGTAGCTGAAAATCTATACAATTATTTACAAGAAAATGAGATAGAGACAATAATTGATGACAGGCAGGATGTTTCATTAGGAGCTAGAATTGGAGACTGCAATATTTTAGGTACACCATACCTAACTGTTATTGGAGACAAGACGGACGGAAACATATTTACAATAGAATCAACTAAAAATGGAAATAAAATTGAATTAAAAAAAGAAGAAATAATCGATTTCTTAAATTAATAAAAACTATAATTACAGTAGCTATTGATAAAACATTGAGAGGAATATAAAAATGAATAAAAAAATAATAAAATATATAATAATAAGTAGTATGTTATTAGTATTTACTATATTTTATATAAATAAACAAGTTCAAGCAACAACTATAAATGAAGATGAAATTATTAAAGTATCAGAAACAAATAGCAAAAATACAGTAACAAATCCAGATGATGCTAATTTTTACTTAAAATCATTAACTATTGATGGATATGATATGTATCCAGAATTTAACAAAAACACTAATCAATACTATGTATCAATTCCCACAAATGTTAACTCATTAGATGTTAATGCTGAACCAGAAATTGATAAATCAACAGTTAAAATTACAGGAAATAGCAAATTATCAAAAACAGAAAATTCAATAACAGTTGATGTAACTGCAAAAAATAAAGAAGTAAAAAGATATACAATTACAGTAACAAAACAGGAAGATAATGGCTTAAAACTTGAAAGTTTAGAAATAGAAGGAGCCTCATTAAACCCCATATTTTCAGAAAACAGATACTTTTATAAAACTTCACTAAAAGTTAATAAAGAAGGAGATAAGATAAAATCTTTAAATATAAAAGCTAAACCAAAAGATGAAGATGCAAGTATAGAAATATATGGTGATAAAGATATAATTGAAGGAGAAAACCTAGTAACAATACTACTTAAAAAAGGTGATAATACATCAATATATCAAATAAATGTAAACATTACTTCTCAAACAATGGTGACGTCACTAGAAGATACAAGAAACGAATTTGTAAAGTTTATTGATACGTATAAAGATGAAATAATAAAATGGTTTGAAGATGACAAAAAAAAGATAGCAACAATAATTGCAGGTGGAGTAGTACTGATTGTTATAGTAATTCTAATAATACTGCACATACGAAAAAAAAACAAAAGTAAAAAAAATGCAGAAAATTTAAAAAAAAGAGCTAGATAAAAAAGAAAAATTAAAATAATAAACACAAGAACACAATATTGTGTTTAAGGAAAGGAAGGATAAAATGATTAAGAAAGTTGCAATACTAGCAAATGGAGGAGATGTAGCTGGATTAAATCCAGTAATTAGAGCAATTAAAAACACAGCCGAAAATAATGGAATAGAATGTTATGGTTTTATTGATGGTTATAAAGGACTAGCGGAAAATCACTTTATTAGATTAGATGGCAATCCAATATCTTCAGGACTAATTGATAAAGGAGGATGTATTATTGGGTCATCTTTAAATACAATAGTTTTTAAATATAAAATTAGAGGAGAAGATGGAAGAGAGATATATAAAGATGTCTCTGACCAATGTATTGAGAATGTAAAAAAAGATGGTTTTGACTGTGTATTTACTTTAGGTGGAGATAGTACACAAAAATCTGCAAGAGACTTATTCGTAAAGGGAATGAATGTAATTGGAGTACCAAAAACAATAGATAATGATGTTGCTTGTACTGACATAACATTTGGATATAATACTGCAGTTTCAGTTGCAACTGAAGCAATAGATAGACTTCATACAACAGCTGAAACTCACCATAGGATTATGGTATTAGAAGTAATGGGTAGATATGCTGGCTGGATTGCATTAGAATCTGCAATAGCAGGCGGAGCAGATGCAGCATTAATTCCAGAAATACCATATGATATTAATAAAGTATCAGCAAAAATTAATCAAAGAATACAAAATGGTAAAGCTTTCAGTGTTGTAGTTGTAGCAGAAGGTGCAATGCCACTAAACGGAGAAGCATCAACTTACGATACAGGTGTAGGTACAGGAATAGCAAAGAATTTTGCTGGTGCAGGAAACAAAGTTGCTAAGGAACTACAAGAGTTAACAGGTCTTCAAGCTAGATGCACAACTTTAGGATATATGCAAAGAGGAGGAAGTCCATCTGCTTATGACAGGGTAGTCTCGACAAAATATGGTGCAAAAGCAATGGAACTAGCACTTGAAGGAAAATTTGGTGTATTAACAGTAATACAAAATGGAAGACTAGACAGTGTACCACTTGAGGATGTTGTAGGAAACAACAAGAAACTAGGTGCTATTGAAGGTGGGACAGAAGAAAGCAATGTTAGACTAGTTACATTAGATCATGAATTAGTTAAAACCGCTAGAGATGTAGGAATATGCCTAGGAGATTAAAAATAGAAGGAGAATAATATGGATTTTGAAAAAGAAATATCTGAACTAATTATTAAAGCAATAGATAACACAGAAATAAACAAAGATGAAATACAATCATATTTAGAAACACCTAAAGACAAAACAAATGGTGATATTTCTTTGCCATGCTTTAAATTATCCAAAAAGTTAAAAAAATCACCAGTTCAAATTGCTGATGATATAAAAAATAATATAAAAATAGATAACACAAACATTGATAAAATTGATAATATAAATGGATTTTTAAATTTTTATATTTCAAAAAGAAAAGTTGTTGAAAACACAATAAACGAATTTAATAATCAAAAAGAAAATTATGGACAAGCAAATATTGGACAAGGAAGAAATGTAATAGTCGAATATTCATCTCCTAATATAGCGAAGCCTTTCCATATTGGCCATTTAAAAACAACGATAATAGGAAATTCATTATACAAAATATATAAATATTTGGGATTCAACACTATAAGTATAAATCATTTGGGCGATTATGGTACTCAATTTGCAAAATTAATTGTTGCATATCAAAAATGGGGAGATGAATATGATCTTTCTACTAAGCCAATTGAAAAATTAGCAGAATTATATGTTAGAATAAATCAATTATGTGAAGAAGATGAAAGTGTACTTGAGGAATGCAGAAATACATTCAAAAAACTAGAAGACAAAGATCCAGAATACATAAAAATATGGAAAAAATTCAAAGCATATAGCTTAATTGAATTTAATGAAATATATAAACTACTTGGAGTTCACTTTGATTCAACAAAGGGAGAGGCCTTTTATGCAGATAAAATTGATGAAGTTGAAGAATTGCTTGAGAAATCTGGTAAACTAATCGAATCAAATGGAGCAAGAATAATTGATTTATCAAGTGAAGGAATTGACACTCCATGTATTATTAAAAAAGCAAATGGTTCATCAATATATGCAACAAGGGATCTTGCAACAATTTTATATAGAGTTAGAAAATATGATTATTATAAATCTTTATATGTTGTTGGAAATGAACAAAGCCTATATTTTAAGCAAATTTTTGCAGTTGCAAAGTATTTAGGATTAGATAAAAAATATATAAATGGACTAGAACATGTAGGATATGGAATGATTCGTCTTCCAGAAGGAAAAATGTCTAGTAGAAAAGGAAATTTTATAAAGGTAAAAGAGCTCCTAAATGATGCTGTGGAAAAAGTTCAAAATATAATGGAAGATAGAGACATTGAAGATAAAAGAGAAATAGCAAAACAAATAGGAATCGGAGCCATAATATTTGACAATCTAAAAGAATCAAGAATAAAAGATCAAGTATTTGATATGAAAGAGGCATTAAACTTTAATGGAGAAACTGGACCATATATCCAATATACAGCTGTTAGAACAAAAAGTGTTTTAGAAAAAGCTAAATTTAATCCTTCAAAATCTGAAGTAGATTGCAGTTGCCTTACAGATGATTCCTCTATAGATGTAGTAAAAACAATAGCAAGATTCCAAAATGTAATTGTTTCAGCAATGAAAAAAAATGAACCTTCATATATATCAAGATACTTAATAGAACTTTCTAAAAAGTTCAGTAATTTTTACAATAATAATAAAATAATATGTGATGACCCAAAAACACAAGAATCTCGTTTATACTTAACATATATGACCAATATTACACTAATAAATGGATTAAATCTATTAAGCATTGAAGTTCCAGAAAAAATGTAACGACAATTAATATTGTAGGAGGAAAACAATGAAAAAAGTTTTGTTTATTTCTAGCGAAGGTGGGCATCTTCATGAATTAAGACAACTGAATATTAAAAAATATAATTACTATATTGTAACAGAAAAAACTGAAGCAACAAAAAGTCTTCACGAAGAATATGATGATGGGAAAGTAGAATATCTTGCATATGAAACAAGAAAAAGACCATTTAGGTATTTTTTTGTACTAATATATAATTTTTTTAAGAGTTTAAAGATATTTTTTAAATTTAAACCTGAAGTAATCGTTACAACAGGAACACATACAGCAGTAGAAATGTGTTACATAGCTAAAATTTTTAGGTCAAAAGTAATATGGATTGAAACATTTGCTAATAGACATTCAAAAACTCTAGCAGGAAGATTAGTCTATCCAATTGCAGACACATTTGTTGTTCAATGGAAAGAAATGAAAGAAATATACCCAAAATCAGTTTATTGGGGAAGTATATATTAATAGGAGGATGCAAGTTGATTTTTGTAACACTGGGTACACAAGACAAAAAATTTCCAAGACTACTACAAGCAGTTGAACAAATAAATACAGATGAAAGAATAATCATACAAACAGGGTCAACAGAATATAAAAGTAATAAAAAAAATATTAAAATTTATAAATATTTATCACAAGAAGATTTTTTAGATAATATGATGAGAGCAGAAGTAATTATTTCACATGCAGGTGTAGGAACAATAATACAAGGATTAAAATTGCATAAAAAAATGATTGTTGCTGCAAGATTAAAAAAATATAAAGAACATGTAAATGATCATCAAATGCAAATTTTAAAGACATTTTCAGAAGATGGATATATATTACCATTAAATAATTTTGATGACTTGGAAAAACTAATAAATACAGAATTTACACCAAAAGAATTCAAACCAAACAATCAAAATTTTGTTAAAAAATTAGATAAAGAAATAAATAATCTAACTAAAAGAAAAGGAGCAAAATGAGTCATAAAAGTCAGTTAGTAAAAAATACAGTTATAATAGCAATTGGAAAAATAGGTTCACAAATACTATCTTATATATTACTACCACTTTTTACAGCCAAAATGGCTGTTGATGAATATGGAACTTATGATTTAGCATGTACTTTATCTGTATTTCTCGCACCAATTATTACATTGCTTATGGAAGAAGCAATGTTTAGATTTTTAATAGATGCAAAAACAGAAAAAGAAAAAAAAGATGTTATTAGTCAAACCGTGATATATACCTTATTAGGATTCACAGTATTCGTACCTTTAGCACTACTGTTTTTTAGTATATACTCAAAATATCCCGCTTCTTTTACTAATGTATTTATAATTTTTATAATATCAGATGTCCTTATACTAGTAAGTAGTGCCTTGGCTAGAGGACTAAGCAGAATAAAACTATATTCAGTCACAAATTTTATTTTGGGAATATCAACTTTAGCAATAACAATAATAATGTTATTAAGCTATCCAAAAGCTGAAGGATTACTTTGGGCCAATACAATAGCAAATTTAATTACAGCAACCATAGTATTCTATAAATTGAAGATACATCATTACATAGGAAAACCAAATAAAAAGATAATGAAACAAATGGCAAGATATTCAATACCACTAGTTCCAAACAGTATATCTTGGAGCATTATCAACATGTCAGATAGAATTATTATTACACAAATGATTGATTCTTCAGCAAACGGAATTTATGCAATGGCTAGCAAATTTCCAAGTATAATAAATGTGCTTTATAGTTATTTTTATACTGCTTGGAAAGAATCAGCAGCTAAAATAATAAAAGATGAAAACAGAAGCGAAGCATACAACAGTATATATCATGATATGCGAAAGTTTTTATATGCAGTAACAATATGTTTAATTGCATCCATGCCAATTGTATTTCCTTTTTTCATAAATAAAAGCTACTCAGATGCATATCAGTATATACCAATAATAATGCTTGCAACATATTATTCATGCATTTCAAGCTTTTATGGAGGAATATTCGGTGCTTTCAAAAAAACAAAAATAATGGGTACAACAACAATTATTGCAGCTATACTAAATTTAATTGTAGATTTAGTTTTAATAAATTTTATTGGAATATATGCTGCATGCATATCAACCTTGTTATCAAATATGCTCATAAGCATTTATAGAAAAAACAAACTAAAAAAATATCTAAAACTAAAAGAATTAGATAAAAGAAGATCCTTTGGGATACTAGTACTAATTTGTTTTGCATATTATTCAAAATTCATTCCAGGATTCTCATATAAACTGTATTGGATTTTTGTATATAGTGCATTACTAATAGCTGTAACATATAGTTACAAAATCAATAGAGTTTTTCTACTAAGCTTTTTTAAAAAAATAATAAATCGAAAAAACAAAAATAAAAGTAATAAGGAGGATAATATATGAAATACTTTGGAACAGATGGAATTAGAAGAATAGCTAATACAGAACTAACACCAGAATTAGTATATAAAGTTGCTAAAGCAGGAGCATATGTTTTATCCAAACATACAGATCATGCACCAACTATATTAATTGGAAGAGACACAAGAATATCAGGTACTCTAATTGAAAGTGCCATGACAGCAGGTTTTTTAAGTTATGGTGCAAATGTTAAACTTGTTGGAGTAATACCAACACCTGGAATAGCATATTTAACCAAAAAACTAAAAGCAGAAGCAAGTGTTGTTATTTCGGCTTCACACAATAAGTATGATTTTAATGGCATAAAATATTTTAGCAATCAAGGAACAAAAATACCAGATTCCTTAGAAGAAGAAATTGAGGAAGTACTGGATTCTGGGAAAATAGACGAATTAACAGCACCAAGCAACAAAATAGGAATATCTGAAAATAGAGAAGACTTATTAGATGAATACTTATATTTTTTTAGAAAAAACTTTGAGGATGATTTTGAAGAATATGATAAATCAGATTTTAGTGTGGTAATTGATACTGCAAATGGAGCAACATCTGTAATTGCTGAAAAAGTTTTTACAGCATTGGGAATAAATCACTATATAATAAATAATACACCAAATGGAATTAACATAAACGACAATTGCGGTTCAACACACTTAGAGATGCTAAAAAAATCTGTTGTAGCAAATAATTGCAGTTTGGGAATAGCTTACGATGGAGACGGAGATAGATGTTTAGCTGTAGATGAAAATGGAAATGAAATTGATGGAGATATTATTTTAGCTATTATTTCAAACTACCTAAAAAATAAAAATAAACTAAATAAAGATACTTTGGTTGCAACTGTAATGAGTAATTTAGGGCTAAAAAAATATTGCAAAAACAATAATATAACATTTGAAGAAACTACAGTAGGAGATAGATATGTATTAGAAAAAATGTTAGACAAAGGTTATAACTTAGGTGGAGAACAATCAGGACATATCATATTTTTAGATTATAATCCAACAGGAGATGGAATACTTACATCAATTATGCTATTAAAAGTAATGCTTGAAAGTAAAAAAAGTGCAGGAGAATTATCAAAAATAATCAATGTATATCCTCAAGTTTTAATAAATGCAGAAGTAGATTCAGATAAAAAATATGACTACAAAAAAGACAAAGAAATTAAAAAGGCTATAGAAGAATTAGAAAAGGAATTTGAAGGAAACGGAAGAGTATTAATAAGAACTTCTGGAACAGAACCACTAGTTAGAGTTATGATCGAAGGAGAAGATACAGCATATATAACTAAAAGAGCTGAAGAATTAGCTAATCTTATAAAAGAAAAATTAAAATAATAATACATAAATTTTTGTATTTTTTGTAATATTTTTGTAACAAAAACTTAATAAAAAAACTATTGAAAAAAATTAAAATATAAGATATTATATTTATATACAAAAACAAAGGAGGAAAAACTATGCCAAAAATTGATTTTACAAATCCATACTTTTCTATTTCTGCAATAGTACTATTTGTATTATGCGTATATTTAGCAAGAAACATGAAATCTAATACGGTTCCATGTATAATGCTATTAGCATTTTTAGCAATACTAGTTGGTCATGTAATTGAATTGTCAGTATCTAATGTAATTGAAACAACAGTTAAACTTACAATTTGTGTTATTATTGATGAAGCATTTACATTTGCATCTTTCTTAGCATTCTTATGGTTAGATAAGGTTCAAGTTGACACATTGCTAAAGAGTAAGAGTAAAGGAAAGAATAAAGGAAAGAGAGAAGTAATAATCAAGGATGATGGACTTGACATTTTATGGAGACAAGTTTAGAAACACTTAAAAAATCAATTTCTATTATGAAATTGATTTTTTTAATATACTATGAAAGATTTTCTTTCGCATTATATTTTTTAAGATAACGAAAATGTTGTTTATTTTTTTATATATGTATGCTATAATATTTTAGGATAAACTCATATATACAAATGAAAGGGAAGACAATATGAAAAATGGTTCAATGTTTGCTGATTTAACAGATATATACCAAGGGAAACTAGGAAAAGTAGTAAACATAACAATAATTACAGAACAAAAAAAATTAGATTTTAAGGTATTCTCATCATATAATACAGAACCAGATGAAAAAACTTATAATACAACAATTGCACAAGATAATTTTCATGAATTTAATAAAGACTAAAAAAATAAAAGTGAAATAAATTTTGATGCAAATCCAGTACAATCAAATCAAATAGTAACTTTATTAACATGTTCAAATGACACAAACAACAGAATAATAGTACATGCATACTTAATAAATGATAAAAATGAATAAATAATACATAAACAACTAATTTTATGATACAATATAAAAGAATAAAATGGAGGATAATATGGTAGATAAAAGAAAAGTTGTACTTGTAGGAACAGGATTTGTTGGCATGAGTATGGCCTATGCATTAGAAAATCAAGGAGGAGTAAATGAACTAGTCTTAATTGATGTATTAAAAGAAAAAGCAGAAGGCGAAGCTATGGATTTAGCTCACGGTTTAGCTTATGCACCTAACAGAATGGACATAAGAAGCGGAGATTATGAAGAATGTAAAGATGCAGACATTGTTGTCATTTCAGCAGGATTTAACCAAAAACCTGGTCAAACAAGATTAGATTTATTGAAAATAAATGCAGAAATAATGAAAGAAATCACTGAAAAGGTAGTAAAATCAGGTTTTAAAGGAATATTCGTTATTGCATCTAATCCAGTAGATTTAATGACATATACTGTACAAAAAGTTTCAAATTTTCCAACAGAAAGAGTAATTGGTTCAGGAACGATTCTCGATACATCTCGATTAAGATATCTAATAGGAGTAGAATTAGAAATATCACCTAAAAATATTCATACTTATATAATGGGTGAGCATGGAGACTCTTCATTTGCAGTATGGTCACATAGCTATGTAGGTTGCAAACCGCTAACCAGTATTGTACGAGATAGGGGAAAAGGACAAGATTTCCTAGATAATCTTTGTAAAAAAGTTCAAAATTCGGCATACGAAATAATAGAAAAAAAGAGAGCAACTTATTATGGAATAGGATTAGGATTAGCAAAACTAGTAAAATCAATAATCAATAATGAGAATTCAATAACAACTGTATCAACATATATTAATGGTCACTACAATCATAGTGGACTATATATAGGAGTACCTGCAGTTATTTCAAATCAAGGAATTAAAGACATACTAAATCTAAGATTAACACCAGAAGAACAAGAAAAATTTGATTATAGTTTTTCAATTCTAGATGAAATGAAAAATGAAATAGATAAAAAAATATAAGAAAGAGAGGAAATAATTATGTTAGTAACATCTAAAGAAATGTTAAAAAAATCAATGGAGGAAAAATTTGCAATTGGAGCATTTAATATAAACAATATGGAATTTGTTCAAGCAATAATGGATGCAGCCGCTTCTCAAAATTCACCTGTAATTTTACAAACATCTGCAGGAGCAATTAAATACGCAAGAATTCCATATTTAAAAAAGATGATTGAAGCAGGATTAGAAGAACATGATATTCCAGTAGTATTACATTTGGACCATGGAGCAGATTTTGAAATATGTAAAATGTGTGTAGATAACGGATACACATCAGTAATGATAGATGCATCAAAATACGATTTTGAAAAAAATGTAGAAATGACAAAAAAAGTTGTTGATTACGCACATGAACACGGAGTTGTAGTGGAAGCTGAAATTGGAACATTAGCAGGAGTTGAAGATGATGTTAATGTTGCAGATGATGATGCAAAATACACAAATCCAGAGCAAGCACAAGAATTTGTTGAAAAAACTGGATGTGATTCTTTGGCAATAGCAATAGGAACAAGTCATGGAGCATATAAATTTAAAGGAGAGGCAAAATTAAGATTTGATATACTAGAGCAAGTAAAATCTTTAATTCCAAATACACCAATAGTTCTTCATGGAGCATCTACAGTTATACCTGAATATGTTGAACTATGTAAAAAATATGGAGCTAAACTTCCTGGTGCAAAGGGTGTTCCAGATGAAATACTTCACGAAGCAAGCACACGTGGAGTTTCTAAAATTAATGTTGATACAGATTTAAGATTAGCTATGACTGCTGGAGCAAGACAAACATTTGTTGAAAGTCCAGAAGTTTTTGATCCAAGAACATATTTAGGAGTAGGAAGGTCATATATTCGAGAAACAGTTGAGCACAAGATGAGAGATGTGTTTGGGTGTGCGGGAAAAGCATAAATTACATTAGCTCTAATCTGTAGATTGGGAAATATCTAAGATACTTAGATTTCAATTAAAATAGAAAGGTATTATAATGATTGATACAAAATTTATTGCAAAAAATCCAACTGCATATCACAATTATGAAATTGTTGATAAAATAGAAGCGGGAATTGTACTTTACGGAACAGAAATTAAATCAATAAGAACAGGTAAAGTTAATTTAAAAGATAGTTATGCAGTAATAGAAAAAAATGGAGAAATTTTTGTATATTCAATGAATATTACACCATATGAACATGGAAATATATATAATAAAGATCCGCTAAGACCTAAAAAATTACTACTAAATAAAAATGAAATAAACAAGTTAGTTGGAATGACATCAAAAAAAGGATATTCATTAATTCCAATCAATATGTATTTTAAAGGTAATTTTGTAAAACTTACATTAGGTATTGGAAAAGGCAAGAAGTTATATGATAAAAGAGAAGATATAAAAGAAAAAGAATCAAAAATAAAAATGCAAAGATATTTAAAAAACTACTAGACAAATTTTTTAAAATGTATTATTATATAATTAGTTTTTAAATAATAGGAAATTTATTTTTTCTATTTGATACTTAGGAGGAAATAATGATAAACAAAAGCAATAAAAAAATCATATTAGTTATAATAATATTAGTAATTGGAAGTTTATTTATTAAATCAAATGCATCTTCAACAATAACTAACAACACAGGTAGTCATGCAACATCACAAAGTGCACAGCAGGTTCAAGAAGCACCATCAGCAAATCAACCAACCTCAACTCAGCAACAAACACAACAAACACAAATTTCAAGCCAACAGGCTACTCCAAGCACACAGCAACAAACGCAGTCCACAACATCACAACAGAATCCAATGCAAAGTCAAGTTAATACAAATTCCATAACTTCTACATCAACAACAAATAATGAAACTTTAGGAAGAACAAATTCAACTATAGTTCAAAGTGTAAATGATATAAATGATAATTCATCTCAAGCTGGAATGGGATTTAATGTTGCACTAAATATTATATTAATTGCAGTAGGCTTTGTATTAATTTTACTAGCAATAGCAATATTAATTAGGGTTAGATAAATTACTGTCAAAATACAATATACTGTGAACAATAGCGGACATTAATAAAATTAAAAAAGTAAATACTTTCTTCAAAGTCCGCGTTTAATTGTTCGTCGCGCTAAATTTTATGAAATAAAATTTAGTCGCATTATATTTTTATATAATAGGAAAGTAGAACTCTCCCATTATATAACAAAGAGCAAGAGAAACCGAGAAGATCATCTCTTGCTCTTTTCATTATATGTTATAAATTGAAATTTAATACAAAAAATATGCTGATGTAATTACATAAAGTTGAATAAATAATGGATTTATGATAGGATATAAATAATGCACAATGAAGTGCTAATCTTAAAACAAATATATATAATGAATAACATAAATAAAATATAAGAGGTTAACTATGAATTTAACAAATAGTCAAGAAGAATATTTAAAAACAATTTATATATTAAAAAATACAATTAATGAAATAAGGGTAACTGATATTGCAGAAAAATTAAACAAGTCCAAAGCAAGTGTAAATACAGCAATTAATACATTAAAGCAATCTGGTTTTATTAATTATGAACCATATGGAAAAATTGAATTAACAACTTATGGTGAAAAAGAAGCTACTAAAATTATTGAAGCTTATGACATTGTTAAATTGTTCTTATCTGACATTATTGAAGTAAAATCAGAAAATATTGAAAAAGAAGCAAAAGAAATTAAAACAATTTTAAGTGATGATAGTTTAAACAAACTTGCTAAATACACACATAAAACATTAGGATTACATAGTTTGGAATGTGGATATGATATAAATAAAACTAAATGTATTAAATGCGCAAAAAGAACTAAAAAATAAATAATGAAAGGAAAGACTATGAAAAAAGTTTTGCTTGGTATGAGTGGAGGTGTTGATAGTTCAGTCTCTGCTTTACTTTTAAAACAAGCTGGATACGAAGTATATGGTGTTACAATGAAACTATGGGAAGAAGGTGGATGTTGTAATTTATCAGCGACAATGGATGCTGTAAAAGTATGTAAACAGCTAGGAATTCAGCATTATACTTTAAACTATGAAAAGCTATTTTATGAAAAGGTGGTAAATAATTTTATAGATTGTTACAGTAACTGCTTAACTCCTAATCCATGTATAGAGTGTAATAAATATTTGAAATTTGGTGCTATGTATGAAAAAGCTAAAGAATTAGGCATAGATTTCATTGCAACTGGTCACTATGCTAAAACAGAATATAGTGATATATATGGTAGACAAATTCTTAAAAAATCAAAAAATATAAAAAAAGATCAAAGTTATGTTTTATATAATATGCCTAAAGATATGATAGGAAAAATACTATTTCCATTAGGTGATTTTGAAGACAAAGAACAAGTACGTGAAATAGCAAGAGCAAACAAATTAGCTACGGCATCAAAACATGACAGTGAAGATATATGCTTTATTCCAGATGGGAACTATAAGAAGTTTTTAGAAAAAAATTCAGCATTAAAACAAAAAGAAGGAAATATTGTAACTTCAAATGGTGAGATTCTAGGTAAGCATAAGGGGTTATATTATTTTACAATTGGACAAAGAAAAGGATTAGGTATTTCATATAAAGAACCATTGTTTGTAATAGGTTTTAATAAAAAACAAAATGAAGTGATTGTTGGAACAAAAAATGAGATATACAAAAAGGAAATATTAGTAAAAGATATTAATTTACTGCTGATTGATGATATAAAACAATCAATGACTGTTAATGTTAAAACTAGATATTCTGCAAAAGAAGCAGAAGCTACAATTGAAAAGATAGATAAAAATACAATTAAAGTGGTATTTAGTAAACCACAGCCACGTGTAACTCCAGGACAATCAGCTGTTTTTTATGTTGATGATATTGTTTTAGGTGGGGGAAAAATTTTTAGTTAAAAGGACAAACAACAATATCATAATTTGTAAAAAACTGAATAAAATATTATGATATATTAATTATAATACTTGACTTAGTAACGTAATAATAGTATAATTAATATATAAAATGTATATGCTGCCACCCAGTTGGCGAAAAGATAAATTGACTGGTGTAACGATGTATATGCTGCCACCCAGTTGGCGAAGAGATAAATTGACTGGTGGGAAAATGAAAGAGGGGGATATTCTATTAATGGAATATTCCTCTTATTTTATTTGAAAGGAGATTTACTTTATGAAAATTTTTGAAGGTAAGTTATATTTTTTAAAAGATTGTTTTTTTGAAAAATATAAAACAAAATATAATTTGCTTGAAAATGAAAAAATTAGTACTAACAAAAGGCCTACTTATTATTGTATAAAGGACAATAATAATGAAGAAATATTATGGTTTGTTCCTTTATCTAGACAATATAATAAGTACTATAATATATATTTAAGTAAACTACATAAAAATAAATCAAATAAAAATATATTAAATTTTGTGTTTATAAAAAATGTTGCTGGAGAAAAAAGTGTATTACTAATACAAAATATGTTTCCAGCTACTAAAGATTATATAGAAAAAGAATATAAAAGAAATTCACAACCTGTCAAAATCCCAAACATAAAGAAAAAAGAGATTTTAGACAAAGTAACGCAGGTTTTAATTAATGCAAAACAAAATAGAGATTATGTTTCATTTACAAGACCATTAGAATTTAAAGACGAATTATTAAATAGTGTTAATAAAAACAGCAATCAATTTTTAAGAACTGAAATGTTGATTGGAAAAGAAGCAGTTCAAAAATTGCATAATTCTAAGGTTGCAGTTTTTGGACTTGGGGGAGTTGGTTCATTTGTTACTGAAGGATTAGCACGTGCAGGAATAGAAAACTTTGTTCTTGTAGATAATGATGTTGTAGATATAACTAATTTAAATAGGCAATTAATTGCTACTCACAAAACAATTGGGAAGAATAAAGTTGATGTCATGAAAGAAAGAATACTAGATATCAACCCAAGTGCTAAAATAGAAACTTTTAAAGAGTTTTTTATGCCAGATTCTTCACATGATATGATAGATGACTCGGTCGACTACATTGTAGATGCAGTAGATACAGTAACAGCGAAAATTGAGTTAGTTATGATGGCAAACAAAATGAACATACCAATTATTTCTGCTATGGGTACAGGAAATAAGTTAGACCCAACTAAATTTGAAGTAACTGATATTTATAAAACAGAAATGTGTCCACTTGCTAAGGTTATGAGAAAGGAACTAAAGGCAAGAGGCATTAAAAAACTTAAGGTGGTTTACTCAAAAGAGAATCCGATTAAAACAGTTATACAAGAGGAAAATATAAATAATAAAAAATCTCTAGATACAATTACAACGCAAAAACAAGTTCCTGCAAGCATTTCTTTTGTACCATCAGTAGCGGGATTAATTATAGCAGGAGAAGTAGTGAAAGACTTACATAATACTTGACATAAATCTTATTGATGTGATATAATACTAATAGTTCTTTATAGACGACAAGAGAGAGGAAGTAAAATGCTTGGTATTATCGTTAGATATACTAGCAATGACGACGATTGCTTGCTAAAGGGCAATGATTATATTGCCATAGAGTCCGAAGAAAGTCAGTATCTGATCTGGATACCTGATCCTGAGGACAGCAGAAATAGCGAGTATATTTGGTATGATAAGAAAAACTTCAAGCCTGTTCAGCATGTAACAGCTAGTTACCTTGTATTTAAAGGAGGCTGCTGGTACTATGAGCTGATCGGAACGCTACCGAATTTGGAAGCATATCCTTCCGATGCCTGGAGTATTCACTCTAATCTTGATGGCGAGGTTAAAAAGATTGCTCCACACATTTATCAGATTGAGAGTGAGAAGGACATATTGATTGTCCACCTTATTGGCAATTTTGAGCTCTCTGAGAAAGGAAAGATGGTGATCGAACACCTAACGAGGTAATATCCTCTCCCACCAAAGTCACGACAACAGTCGTGACTTTGGTGCTTTTTATTGACATTTTAGAAGTATTATTGTAAAATTATAATGTAAGTTAAATGGTTGCGTGTTGTCAATGCCGAAAGGCGACACATGAGGAAAGTCCGGGCTCCATAGAGCAAAGATGCTTGATAACGTCAAGTGGGGGAAACCCTAAGGAAAGTGCAACAGAAAATAACAGCCATACTAGAAGTTAGAGATTAAAGGTTAGAAATTAAAAGAAGTAAAATTACTCTAATAACTAGCTTTTAACCTCTAACTGCTAGTATGGTAACGGTGAAAAGGCGAGGTAAGAGCTCACCGCCACTGTGGTGACATAGTGGGTCAATGTAAACCCCATCTGGAGCAACACCGCTATTTTAATGGAGTAAACAGTTGCTCGCTGTCCAGTATAATAGTGCGTGGCATGAGGCATATGGTGACATATGTCCTAGATAGATGACCATTCTAGACAGAACCCGGCTTATAGACTTACTGCTTAGATGTTAGAAATTAGGTATTAGAGATTAGAATATTTTATACATCTAAATTTTAAAATTTGGAAGAATTATTCACATATGATAATAATAGGAGAAGTATATGGAAGAAAAAAAACAGCAGTCAGAACTAAATAATGAATCTAGTAAGGAGCTTGAAAAAAACAAAAAGGAGATATTATATATTATTATAATTACGTCTATTTTTGTATTTTTTTCTTTAGGCCCTTTTTTAGTTATTTATTTTTTAGCATCAGGTAACATAGCAGCCGCATCAAAACCAATTATTTACTTATATCCTACCAATGAAATGAAAGTTAGTGTGAAGCTCGGTTTACCTGATAAATTAAGTTGCACATACCCTAATTATTCAAGTTCATGGGAAGTGATGGCAAAACCTAATGGAGATTTACAAGATTTAAAATCTGGTAGGAACTTATATTCATTATATTGGGAAGGAATAAATAATTTATCAAAGGAAATTAATGAAGGATTTTGTATAAAAGGTGAAGATTCTTCAAAATTTCTAGAAGAAAAATTGGAAATTTTAGGTTTGTCTGATCGTGAAGCAAATGAATTTATTATATATTGGTTGCCTAGATTAGAAGAACATAAATACAATTTAATATCTTTTGAAACAATGGAGGAAATTAATGATAATATGCCATTAGAAATAACACCAAAACCTGACTCGATAATTAGAGTTATGATGAGATTCAAAGGTGTAGATTCTCATATAGATTTATCAGAGCAAAAATTACAAACTCCGCAAAGAACAGGCTTTGTAGTTGTTGAATGGGGAGGAACAGAATTAAAATAGCAAAGGAGAAATAAAAAATGACAATTAGTAAAAAAGGTGAAATTAATTATTTAAGGGTTTTTTTAATATCAATTACAATGACGATTATAATTGATTTGATAGTTTCTATCACCATAATATCAATAGATAATGCACATAGATCTGGTTGCGCAGTATTTGAGGAAACACCTCAGCAGTTTAACCAACCATTTGAAGCATATTTTGGAGATAAAAAGACTGTAAAAGAAGTAAAACAATTAATGTCGTTAATTAGATCATCAAATACTAATTCAGATGATAATAAACTGGTTTTTGTAAATTTTAATGGTGCATATATGGAGCCCTTAGATGTTAGTAAAAATTTGCAAAACATTAGAACATATATGGTAGGTTTAGCTAATAATGATATTTATGATATAGATAATAGTATTGACAATAATAAAATAAAAAATGATGCAGCTTACTATAAGGATGGATATATTAGAATAATAACAATTATTGAAAATCCTTTAATTGATTAGTATTTTAATAATTAGCCTTTCGCTATTGCTCCAGTTGGTTACTACGTATAATTGCTCCACTTTATATTATTATCTTTTGCTAATCTATAATTTTAAGAAGACTGTGAATTGTAACAATATAAATTATACAATAAAAGTTTTTGTAGAAAAGCCTTGTGCTTTTTCTTTTTTTTTTATATAATGTTGCAGAAGGACATATAGCTAAAAGGAACTTAATCTTTTTGATATGTACTGATTAAAAAAATGGAAAGGAAAAATTTATGGAATTTATTGATAAACTAATTAATCAAGCAAAAAATGATATTAAAACAATAGTATTACCTGAAGCAGAAGATGTTAGAATTTTAAAAGCAACAGAGGAAATATTAAAAAAAGGTTTTGCTAAAATAATTTTATTAGGTGATGAAGATGAAATAAAAAGTTTAGCAAAAGATAATAACATAGACTTGGCTAATGCAATAATAATAAATCCCAAAAAATCGGAAAAGACAGAAGAATACATCCAAGAACTATTCAAATTAAGAGAAAAAAAAGGAATGACAATAGAAACAGCAAGAACACTAGTAACGGAAAATTCAAGATACTATGCTACAATGATGGTTAAGATGGATGATGCAGATGGACTAGTGTCTGGAGCGTGTCATTCAACTTTAGATACATTAAGGCCAGTGTTACAAATAATTAAAGGAGCTCCTGGAATTAATACAGTTTCTGCATTTTTTATAATGTGCTTAAAAGATAAAGAATTTGGAGATGACGGAGTAATGATATTTTCAGATTGTGGTATGAATGCAAATCCAAATGCTGAAGAACTAGCAGAAATAGCCGAATGTTCTGCAAAATCATTCAATGAATTAGTTAATGAAAGCGAAGAAGCTAAAATTGCGATGTTATCATATTCAACAAAAGGAAGTGCTCATTCAGAATTAGTTGATAAAGTTCAAAATGCAACGAAGATTGCACAAGAGAAAAGACCAGATTTACTAATTGATGGAGAAATGCAATTAGATGCTGCAATTATACCAGAAGTAGCTAAGAGCAAAGCACCAGACAGTGAAGTTGCAGGAAAAGCAAATGTTTTAATCTTTCCAGATTTAAATGCAGGGAATATAGGATATAAATTAGTTCAAAGATTTGGACATGCTGTTGCATATGGTCCAATATGCCAGGGTGTTGATAAACCAGCAAATGACCTTTCAAGAGGTTGTTCAGCTGAAGATGTTGTTGGTGTAGTTGCTATTACTTGTATTCAAGCGCAAAATAAAAAATAAAATTTGATATAGAGAAAGGAATTATTAATATGAAAATTTTAGTTGTAAATTGTGGAAGCTCTTCATTAAAGTATCAATTAATTGATATGAATGGAGAAAAGCTAATTGCAAAGGGAACTTATGAAAGAATAGGAGAGGAATCGTTCTTAACTCACAAAATAAACGGAGAAAGTTATAAACTTAAAAATCCAGTTACTAATCATAAAGACGCATTAGACTTTTCGATAGAGCAATTATTGAATAAAGAGCATCCAGCAATAAATGACTTAAGTGAAATTGAAGCTGTAGGACATAGAATAGTTCAAGGTGCAGAATATTTTTCAGATTCTGCATTAATTGATGAAGATGTAATTAGAAAAATAGAAGATTGTGCAAAACTAGCACCTCTACATAATCCTGCAGCAGTTATTGGAATAAGAGCATGTCAAGAACTTTTACCAGGAGTACCAATGGTTGCAGTATTTGACACAGCATTCCATCAAACCATACCAGAAAATAGATATACATATCCAATTCCATATGAATATTATAAAAAATATAAAGTTAGAAAATACGGTGCTCATGGAACATCTCACTACTATGTTGCAAATAGAGTTGCAGAATTAATGGGAAAAGATGTGAAAGACTTAAAAATAGTAAATTGTCACCTAGGTCAAGGAGCAAGTATCTGTGCAATACAAGGAGGAAAGTCAGTAGAAACATCAATGGGGCTTACACCTCTTGGTGGAATTCCAATGTGTGCAAGAGCTGGTGATTTAGATCCATCAATTGTAACATTCATTATGAAAAATGAAAACCTAACTCCAGATGAAATGGAAAAAATACTAAACAATGAATCTGGAATGTGGGGAATTTGCGGGGTTGCAAAGGATGTTAGAGATATAGAATCAGCAGTAAATGATGGAAATAAAATGGCCACTAGAGCACTAGATTATTTTAAATATAGAGTTGCACAATTTATAGCTAAATATGCGGTTTCGATGCAGGGAATTGATGTAATAACATTTACTGCAGGAATTGGAGAGAATCAAATAAGAGTCAGAAAAGGAATAATAGATTATCTAAAATATATGGGTGTAAAAATAGATGATGACAGAAATAATGTTAGATCTGAAGAAAAGCTCATTTCATCAGATGATTCAACAATTTCAGTATGGATAGTTCCAACAAATGAAGAATTAGTAATTGCAAGAGATACATTAAGATTATCTTCAAAATAATTTTAAAAGGATCAAATAAAATGAATTGGAAAGAAATATATAACAAATGTAACCACAAAAAATACAGTATTATTACAAATATAGAGCAACCAGTAATGATAAAATCAAATATTAGTAATTTTTTAGATAAATATAAATGGTATTTACTTATAGGAACAATAATTATAATTACTGCACTTCTAATAACCTTAAAGTTTAATATTAAATTAATAATTGGATGCTTAGGAATTGCAGTATTTTTACTTATTAGCTTAATTTATTATAATACATTTAAGCTAATAATAAAAGATGATAAACTTAAAATAAATATTATGTTTAAAGAAATAACATTAAAAAAAGATGATTTACTAACAGTATATATCGAAAGACAAAAAAGTCGAATTTTACTATTTATACCTTTCTATTTTTACTCGATAAACATATTATATAATGATAAAGGATCAGTTGCTGGATACTCATTATCAACAATAATGTTAAAAAAGAAAGATGTATTAAATTTTTTTAAACACTTCGAATTTAATATTTTAAAAGAACAGAAGGAAGAAGATAAAAAAGAACAAACATACAATAATGTTATAAGAATCTTCACTGCCTTAGCGTTTATTATTTTAATAATAGCATTTTTAATTTTTGCATATTTTAGTCACTAAGTTGTAAAGTTTTTCATACTTTAATCATAAAATAAAATAGGAGTAATAGATTTATAATTAAATTTATTATATATATTAATAACCAAGAGGTTTTTTTAAATGAATATAAATGTGTTAAAATTTGGAGGAAGTTCAGTTGCAAATAACACAAATCTAAATATTGTTGCAAAAAAAATTATTGATTTCAAAAACAAAGAAAAAGATATAGTCGTAATTGTTTCAGCACAAGGAAATATGACAGATAATTTAATCAAAGAAGCAAATGAATTAAGTGCTACTCCAGATGAAAGAGAATTAGATGCATTAATTAATGTAGGAGAACAAATAACTGCTTCTAAATTATCAATCTTACTAAATAGACTTGGACATAAAGCAATATCTTTAAACGGATGGCAAGCAGGAATAAAAACTAATAATAACTTTCAAAAAGCAAAAATAATTGATATAGATACAACAAAAATTATTACAGAATTAGAAAAAAAGAAAATAGTTATAATCACAGGATTTCAAGGAATTGACAATAAAGGTAATATAACAACACTAGGAAGAGGAGGATCAGATACTTCAGCTGTAGCAATCGCATCAGTGTTAAACGCTGAACACTGTTATATTTTCTCAGATGTTGACGGTGTATATACAAGTGATCCAAGTAAAGTAAATAATGCCGAAAAATTAAAAAGTATCTCTTTCAAAGAAATGCAACTTGCATCAAATGAAGGAGCAAAAGTATTACACGATAGATGCGTTGAATTAGCAGAAAAATATAATACAAAAATTGTTGCATCATCTACTTTTAATAAACATAAAGGAACATTAATTGAAAGTGGAAACAACAATATAGAAGAAAATAAAATCAAAAGCATAGTTAAAAATGATGATATATTATTAGTTAAGATAGTATTAGATAATGAAGAAAAAACATATTCATTTTTAAAAAGTATAGCAAAATCAAAAATTAAAATAGGATACTATAAAATTAATAAAAACATAATAAATTTATCAATACTTAATAAAGATAGATTTACTTTAATAAAATTAATAGACAAAACTAATAACAAAATAAGTGTAGCTGAAAGTTCCAAGGTATCAATCATTGGAACAGGTATTTCTAATAATTTTGAATTAA
This sequence comes from Clostridia bacterium, assembly GCA_017510825.1. Lineage (GTDB taxonomy): Bacteria > Bacillota > Clostridia > TANB77 > CAG-508 > CAG-793. The sequence goes on from JAFWMA010000004.1 coordinate 45,128, forward strand.
TTGAAAAAATAATAAATGTATTAAATATTGTAAAAAAAGAAATATTATTTATTGACATTAGTGCATACAAATTATCAATACAATTCACAAAAAAAATTAATGATGAGTTTTTGCAAGAATTGCACACTAAAATAATTAAATAGTACTCATAATCTTTTTTATCCTGAATATAATTTATTGAAAGGATAAATTATGATTAATGAACAATATTCTAATAAACAAATAGAAACAATACAAAATATAATCTTAGAAAATAGAAGTAAGCTGTCTATTTCAGGTGTTAAAGATGTCTTTAGCTTTGATGATCAAATAGTTATTTTAGAAACCAATTTAGGAATGTTAACAATAAAAGGAGAAAATCTAAGAATTAACAAACTGAGTCTAGATACAACTGAAGTAATAATAGAAGGAACTATATCAACAATAAGCTATAGCGAAAAAAACAATAAGAAAGCATCTGAAAGTATATTAAATAAAATATTTAGATAGGCTCTTATGATTTATTATCAATTTACTTCATTTATAGCTTACACTATATTAGGAATTATATCATGTATTGTTTTTGATTTATTTCGATCTATAAGAAAAAACATAAAAACACCAAATCACATTACCTATGTAGAAGACTTAATTTTTTGGCTTATTATAAGTTTATTATTATTATATGTAATAAAATTTCAAAATAATGGAGAATTCAGAATATATTATATATTTGCTCTATTGCTAGGTACAATATTTTATTACTTAACAATAAGTAAATATATATTTACATTATTAGCAAAAACTATAAAATATTTAAAAACTTCCGTTCTAAAAATAACAAAAAGCTTCAAAATAATAAAAAAAGCATTTAATCTAATTATAAAAAATGACAAAAATAGTAAAAATAAAAAGGATTTATAAAACTTTTGTAGAATAATAATATTAGAGATTTAAAAGGAGATAAGATATTATATCTTAACAAAAAAATGAATAAAATAATAAAAAGATTAATATTTTTGGGATTAATAATTTATGCAATATACATTTTTATTGCACAGCAAAAAATGCTAAATTCATATGCAGTTGAAAAAAATGAATATACAAATCAAATAATAAATGCTGAAGAAGAAAAAGCAGAACTAAGTAATTCTTTACAAGGAATTAACTCTACAGATTATATAGAAGATGCAGCTAGAAACAAATTAGATATGTACCTACCAAATGAAAGAGTTTATATAGATATAACTAAATAATAGTTATATCTTTTTTTATTCTATTTTTTTCCAAAATATTGATTTAAATAAAAAAATATGGTATAGTATTATGTATAAAATATTTATTTCTAAAAATCTAAACTATAAAATCCCCATTAAAAAAAAATTAAATAATAAGAAAGGAAATTAATTATGGATTTTGAAAACTACACACTAGTAGAATTAAGACAAATAGCAAAGGAGAAAGGAATAAAAAATGTTACAAAATATAAAAGACAAGAGTTATGTGATTTAATTAATGAGACACTAGCTAATAACTCAAGCAATAAAAATACGCTACCATCAAATATAAAAGAGGAAATAGAAGAGGAATCCAGAGTAGTAGAAGGCTATACTTTAAGTAGCTCAAATGATACAATAGCAGAAGGTATATTAGAAATATTACCAGATGGATATGGATTTTTAAGAGGTAAAAATTATCTTTCAACACCTAATGATATATATATATCACCGGTACAAATAAGAAGATTCAGATTAGACAATGGAGATAAAATTAAAGGAGTAGCAAGGAAACCTCAAGAAGGAGAAAAGTTTCCAGCACTAATATATGTTGGAGAAGTAAATGGGCAACCTCCAGAACAAGCTTATAGAAGAGTTAAATTTGATGATTTAACACCAATATATCCAAATGAAAAAATAAAATTAGAAACAAATCCAAAAGAATATTCAACTAGAATTATTGATTTACTATGTCCAATAGGAAAAGGACAAAGAGGAATGATTGTTGCACCGCCTAAAGTTGGAAAAACAACATTAATAAAAAAGATTGCAAATGCAATATCAACTAACAATCCCGAGATAGAGCTAATAGTATTGTTGATTGATGAGAGGCCGGAAGAAGTTACAGATATGTGTCGTTCAATAAAGGGAGAAGTTATTTATTCAACATTTGATGAACTTCCAGAACATCATGTTAAAGTTGCAGAAATGGTTTTAGAAAGAGCAAAAAGATTAATTGAACAACAAAAGGATGTAGTAATACTTTTAGATAGTATTACTAGATTAGCAAGAGCATATAACCTTACTGTACCAGCTTCAGGAAGAACATTATCAGGAGGCTTAGATCCAGCAGCGTTGCACAAACCAAAGAAATTTTTTGGTGCAGCAAGAAATATAGAAAATGGAGGAAGTCTTACAATCTTAGCATCTGCTTTAGTAGAAACAGGAAGCAGAATGGATGATGTAATATTTGAAGAGTTTAAAGGAACTGGAAATATGGAAGTTGTTTTAGATAGAACACTATCAGAAAAAAGAATATTCCCTGCAATAGATATATATAAATCTGGAACAAGAAGAGAAGATTTACTTCAATCAAAAGAAGAATTAAAAACTGTAAATTCAATAAGAAAGTCTATGCTATCAATGCAACAAAGCGATAAAACAGAAGAACTAATATCACAAATCATTACAACAAATACAAATAAAGAATTAATAGAAAAAATAAATAAAATTTTTAAAAAATAGAAAAATATATTTACAAAAAACTACAAAAAATATATAATTAATATAAATTTGTTAATAATAAATTTATAATTAAATAAAAGGGAAAAATATGAAAAAAGTATATCTAATCATTATAATAATAACAATAGCTGTAAGCACATATTCATGTGCATATGCCAGCACAATTGACAAAATTGAAAAAATTGAATTTTCAGATGCCTACAAACAATATATGAACTTAACAGAAGAAGAGAAAAAACAATATTCTGCTATTCCATTACCTTATGATGTTCCAGAATCAACACACATAAGCAAAAATCCATTAAAAATAATGTCAAAAGTTGGGGATAGCTATGAAACAAATTTTTCGCTAAAAAGTTCAAACTATTTGCCAAATATGAAAATTTATAATCAAAATCCATCAGCTATATGCTGGGCATTTAGCACACTTTCATCTTTAGAAACCAATCTTGATTTACAAGAAATTTCATCAGGTAGAAATCCTAAATACTATGATTTTTCAAGAAGTCATATGGATTATGGAACTGTTAGGAACTTTCTAAACAATGAAAAAAATAAATATGGACTACTAAGAGCTCCTGGAAGTTCAGCAACATGGTATACACCAATTGCATATTTAACAAATGGTTTGGGTGCAATTAATGATAGCGACATGAAATTTGAAGATTATAAAAACAAAGAGGATGTATCATCACCTTATCCAATCAATTTATCAGAAATTCAGAACAAACAAGTAAAAACAGAAGTATTTGATATTAACTTATATGCATCTTCATTGTCAGATCCAAGCAATAGAGAACAAGCAAAGAGCCTTGTAAAATCAAATATAAAAAATAATGGATCAATGGCCGTACAAATATTAGGAGGAGATGTTTCGAGTGCATCTATAAGATTTTCAGATTATTACAATAGCGAAACAGCAGCATTATATTCAGATATAAATTTTGTAAACCATGCTGTATCTTTAATTGGATGGGATGATAATTATTCTGTTAATAATTTTAAATCTACAAAGAGACCATCGCAGAACGGTGCCTGGATTGCAAGAAATTCATATGGAACTTCATATGGTGATAATGGTCTAATATATATATCATATGAAGACTACAATGTATATTCATATATGCTAAATATAACAAATGCATTAGCTTACACAACATATGATAATATATATCAATATGATGAACAAGGAAGCATTCTAAATACTATATTTAGGCAAAATGAACAAACACTTTATATAGGTAATATATTTGATAAAAAAACTACTAAAAATGAGTATATAACACATGTTGGCATTTTTGCACCCGAACAATATAACTGTAAAGTATATGTTAATCCAAACGGAAGTAATATGTCAAAAACAGAATTACAAAGAGTAACTTTAAAGCAAGGAGATGGTTCTAGTGAAGAAATACCAGTAGGATATCATACACTAGAATTCAATGAACCAGTAAAAATTAATTCAAATGAATATGCAGTTGTAGTCGAAGTTACTAGTAAAAGAGATAACAATGATGTATACTATGCAGCAGAAGCCCAATACAATGAAACCGACTCAAGTTCAGTATATTATGAATACAGAGATATAGATATATCAAATAGTAAATGCTTCATTGCATCACAATCAGATTTTAATAATAATAATTGGACTGACTTAACAAAAATTAATTCCTTAAAACCTGAAATTCCTAATGCAGACTCAACTATAAAAGCGTTTACAATAAATCAATCAATAGATCCATCACTAGATAGAATTACAGTAACCAATGAACCGTCAAAAAAAGAATATATTGAAGGAGAAAATTTTGATAAGACAGGAATGGAAATTACAGCATTCTTTAATGATAATACATCAAAAGTACTACAAGATTCAGAATACAGCATTTCAAACGCTACAAATTTACAAATTAGCCAAACAAATATTACAATTACCTATCAAGATAAGACAACAAACCAACCAATAACAGTAACCCCAAGGGTAACTCCAACAGTAACACCAACAGTTACTCCTACAGTGACGCCTACTGTAACACCAACGGTTACTCCTACAGTAACACCAACAGTTACTCCTACAGTGACACCTACTGTAACTCCAACAGTAACACCAACGGTTACTCCTACAGTGACACCTACTGTAACTCCAACAGTAACACCAACGGTTACTCCTACAGTGACACCTACTGTAACTCCAACAGTAACACCAACAGTTACTCCTACAGTGACACCTACTGTAACTCCAACAGTAACACCAACGGTTACTCCTACAGTAACTCCAACTCCAAAGCCATTAAACCCACAAAATTCAAACTTAAATAACATATCGTTATCTATAAATTCAGTTGATAGTAATAAAATAAATATAACAATAAATAATTTCAATCAAAACAAAAATAACGAAAAAATGGAGTACTACTATTATATATCAGATTCAAAAAATTCTGATATAACAAAAGTTGACTTTATAAATATATTAAATCCAAAAACAGTTGGAAACACACTTCAATTTGAAATTAATAAAAACGATATTGCTAATTTTAGTAAACTAGAATCATCAGACAAGATATATCTATTTTTAAGAGAAGTTGCTAAAATAGGAAGTAATCAGAGTATAGCAACGTCAAAGGCTTTAGAAATGGAAATAAGCAATTCATCGTCTATTCCAATTGATGTTGATAGAAAATCAACTATTTACGACGATACAGTTGCTAAGGATCCAATTCCACAAACTGGTATTTCACCACTAATAATAGTTATTATAACAATTATTTCTATAACAGGGATTACATTATTTATAAAATACCAGAAAATAAAAAATAATTTAAAATAGATTATAATAATAAAGATGTGGCACTTGTTATATATATTGCAAGTGCTACATTAACGGACTCTAAAATATCTAAACCAACAAATTGTAATTTTATAAATAATAAGAATAACTAATAGTAGAAAGGATAAAAAAAATGGAGTTTAAACAATGGAATGATTTTAAAAAAGGAATATGGAACAAGGAAGTAGATGTGAGAGATTTTATACAAAAAAACTATACACCTTATGAAGGCAATGACTCATTTTTATCTAAGGCAAGTGATAGCACAAAAGAATTATGGAATATAGTAACTGAATTATACAAAAAAGAAAGAGAAAATGGTGGTGTTTTAGATGTTGCAACAGATATTCCATCAAACATTAATTCATTTGAAGCAGGTTATATTAATAAAAAACTTGAAAAAATTGTTGGACTTCAAACAGATAAACCACTAAAAAGAGCCATTATGCCAGAAGGAGGTATACGAATAGTCGAAAAATCTTGTGAAGCATATGGTTTTAAGGTATCAGAAAAAATAAAAAACATCTATCATAATTACAGAAAAACACATAATGATGGAGTGTTTTCTGCATATACACCAGAAATCAGGTCTGCTAGATCAAGTAAGTTATTAACAGGCTTACCAGATGGATATAGCAGAGGAAGAATAATAGGTGATTACAGAAGAATTGCACTATATGGAGTAGATTATTTAATAGAACAAAAAAAAGACGATTATGAAAATGCAAAATCTAGTTGGATGTGTGATGAAATTATTAGAGAAAGAGAAGAAATAACTGAACAAATAAAGGCGTTAGAAGAACTAAAAAAAATGGCAGAAAGATATGGTTTTGATATATCACAACCTGCTTCAAATGCAAAAGAAGCAGTTCAATGGTTATACTTTGGATATCTAGGAGCAGTAAAACAACAAAATGGAGCAGCAATGAGTATTGGAAGAATCTCTACTTTTTTAGACATATATTTTGAAAGAGATTTAAAAAAAGGAAAATTAAATGAATCACAGTGCCAAGAAATAATGGATCATTTTGTAATGAAACTAAGATTAATAAGGTTTTTAAGAACACCAGAATATGATGAACTATTTAGTGGAGATCCAGTTTGGATTACAGAAAGTATTGGAGGTATGGGAATAGATGGAAGAACACTAGTTACAAAAAATTCTTTTAGAATTATTCATACACTTGAAACTATGGGAACAGCTCCTGAGCCGAATTTAACTGTACTATGGTCAACAAATCTTCCAAAAAATTTCAAAAACTATTGTGCTAAAATGTCGATTAAAACAAGTGCAATTCAATACGAAAATGATGATCAATTGAGACTATACTTAGATGATGACTATGGAATAGCATGTTGTGTTTCACCAATGAAAATAGGAAAACAAATGCAATTTTTTGGTGCACGTGCAAACCTTGTAAAAACACTAACCTATGCGATAAATGGTGGTAGAGACGAAATAACTGGAAAACAAGTAACAAGTAAATTTGAACCTATTACATCAGATAAACCACTAGAATTTAATGAAGTATGGCAAAAATATACACAAATGATGGACTATGTTGCTAAAATATATATAGATGCACTTAATATAATTCACTATATGCATGATAAATATTCATATGAGAGCTTAGAAATGGCACTACATGATAAAGATATAATTAGAACGATGGCTTGCGGAATTGCAGGGCTATCAGTTGCTGCTGACTCATTATCAGCAATAAAATATGCCAAAGTAACTCCAATAAGAGATAATACAGGTTTAGTAATAGACTACAAAATTGAAGGAGACTTTCCTAAGTTTGGAAATGATGACGATCGAGTAGATAGTTTAGCTTGCCTTATACAAAAAACATTTATGGAAAAACTAAGTGAACAAATGACCTATAGAAATGCTAAACCAACTTTAAGTATACTAACAATAACATCAAATGTTGTATATGGAAAGGCAACTGGGAATACACCAGATGGAAGAAGAGCAGGAGAGCCATTTGGACCAGGAGCAAATCCACTACATGGTAGAGATACAAATGGAGCTATATCAGCACTTAATTCACTTGCAAAATTAAAATTTAAATATTCACAAGATGGAATATCATACACATTTGCAATTACACCAGAAACACTTGGAAAAGAAAAAAGCACACAAATTAAAAATCTAATAGCTTTACTAGATGGTTATTTTGTTCAAATGAGTCACCATATAAACGTAAATGTATTTAATAGAGATTTATTAATAGATGCAATGAATCACCCAGAAAAATATCCTCAACTAACAATAAGAGTTTCTGGCTATGCAGTTAACTTTATAAAATTAACTAAAGAACAACAACTAGATGTAATAAATAGAACAATACATGAAAAGATTTAAAAAAATAAGATTTTAAATATACTATTAAAAAAAACTTTCTTTTATCCTGGATGCACTAATATAGTAAATAAAAAGTTAATAAATGGAAGAGAGAAATAACAATGTCAAATATAAAAGGTAGAGTTCACTCATTTGAATCATTTGGAACACTAGATGGGCCACGGAATAAGATTTGTTGTATTTATGCAGGGGTGCATATTAAAATGTAAATATTGTCAAAATAGAGACACATGGAATAGACAAGGTGGAAGAGAATACACAATTGATGAAATAATAAAAAAAATAAAAAGAGAAAAGTCATTTATTGATGCATCACAGGGAGGAGTAACAATATCAGGAGGAGAACCCTTGCTTCAGGCAAACTTTATACTAGAATTGTTCAAAGAATTAAAAAAACAAAATATAAGTACTGCCATAGATACATCAGGTGCAATTAAAATTAATAAAACAATAATTGATCTACTAAAATATACAGACCTAGTATTGTTAGACATAAAACATATAGATGAGGGGAAGAGTATTGAATTAACAGGTTTATCAAACAAAAACGAACTAGAGTTTGCAAAATATTGTTCAGATAATAAAATCAATTTATGGATAAGACAAGTATTAATTCCAAAATATACAGATAATAAAGAAGATCTTGAAAAAACATATAATTTTATAAAAACACTAAAAACTGTAAAAAAAGTTGAAATTTTACCATATCATAATTTAGGAAAATATAAATGGGAAAGATTAGGATTAAAATATCCATTTGAAGAAGTAAGTACACCAAGCATAGAAGATATAGAAAAAGCAAAAAAAATACTAAATATAAAAGAATAAATATATTTAAATAATAATATATAATAGTAAAAACAAAGAAGAGAGTAAGAAAGCTTTACTAAAAGCTTTCAATTTGTTGTATTGAGAGTTGCGTGAAATGTAAGTTTTGCGCAAAAAGAGATAGGAGAAAAACATGTATATGTAAAAAGCTCCTATCTCGCTATGTTTTAGGCTTTTCAGTACTTTTAGACTAATATTTAAAACAACAACTTATATTACTTTATTATTAAAATGTCTTATATTCGATCCTGGAGCTTCATTTATTTAAGCTTATTCCAGGATTTTAATTTTATCTTATATAATTTCATTTCAAAAAATTTTTATTATTATAATTTTATATCTATTATATGAAAAATTTTTCAAAAATCTCCAAATCCTTTATTTTCAACATTTTGCCGTTTTTTATAGACAACAAACTATATGCCCTTTTTATAAAAACGCCTTAAAATCGATTCTCGTGCGTCGTTTTTTTGACCATTTTTCAGCAATTTTCAGAAAGTGTTAATTTACCAATATTTATAGCTGATTAATATAAATTTTACTTTAAATCAAATATTTAGATTATAAATCTTAAACATGTAACTTGTTAGATTAAATATAAAAATGTCTTAAAATCAATTTTAAAGCGTTTAATTTATAAAATAATATTAGTAGTTTAATAATTAAATCTGATTTGTAAATTTATAAAATTATCCATTATAATATGTTAAAATTTCATTCATAACAAATGTTCGGTTTTTAATTTTATTGTTCGTAATTTTAATTTTTTATTTATAAATTTTATTTTTATGATTTTGCTTAAGTAAAATTTTTTTTGAAATACTTTTTGTAAGGTCTTAAGATTTAGTTTTGAAATTTTATTTATTTTTAAAATCTTCAATTTTTTAAAACTACCTCTCTCTCCTACTTTTATATTTTTACAGAAAAAAACTTTTGGATGGTAGGCTCCAAAAGTTTTTTTATTTACAATCTAATTTTAACATTATAACCTGTAAAAATTTCTATTTTCTCTTTAATTGCCAATTCAGCATCTCTGCATGAATAACTCTCATCAAGACTAAAGTGGGCGTTTGCAACAATAAGAAGTTTTTTTGGTGAATCAGAAACGATTTCAATTTTATAAATATCATCCTGCGTCATTTGATCTTTCATAGTAGATAAAACCTCTTTTTTAGCATATTCAATCACTTCTTCTTCCGACAGATCTAATCTAAATGCTGCTTCAATGTCTTCATTTTCGAATAGAAGTTTAAGAACTCTTACTATAATATCATAAGATCTTAATAAACTATTATCTTCTTTTAATTTTGGACCTATAACCCGAACTACATCTTCTAAAGTAATAGCTTCCATAATATACCTCCTAAGCAATTGCTTAATTGATTTAGTACATGTCCTACCACATTACTAATTACTTAATGAATTCTTGTTGATTATATCATTTTTTTGCATATATTGCAATTATTTAGGAGGTACTATTATCAAAGTTTTGCGCAATAAAGAATAGGAGTAAAATATATGGACGACCTACCCAGGTGTCCTACAACATATTGATATATCAATGCTTTTAGCGCTTTATAGCTTATTTTTTAGTTTTCTAAAACTCCCCCCTCTCTCCTACTCTTCTTCTTTTGGTAAAATCAGATTTTGTACTTTTTATTACTCCAATTACAAGTATTAAATCTATATTCAAAAAATATTACACTTCAGTGATTTAATCAATAATTTATTGCATTTTAAATAATAATAATATATAATAAAATTATCAACTAATATAAAAGGAGTTTAATATATGATTAATATAGATGACAACCCAGAATTTTTAAATACATTTTTAGAATACTCACTTGCTTATAAACACAAATCTCCAAATTCTGTTGATCAATATAATAGTGATTTAATAATGTTTTTAAGATATATGAAATATCATTTAAAATTAACTAAAGAAAAAGAATTTAGCAAAATAATTATAAAAGATTTTTCAATTTCACAATTGTCTATAATAACTCAAGAAGATATACATTCTTTTATATCATATTTATCAATAAATAGAAGGTGTGGTCCAGCTACTTGTGCCCGAAAGATTTCAACAATAAGAATTTTCTTCAAATACTTAACTATTACAACACATGTATTATCAACAAATCCAGCCCAAAACTTAGAAACTCCAAAACTGAACAAACGACTACCAAAATATCTTACTTTAGAAGATAGCCAAAAGCTACTTAATGCAACACAAGCAGATGAAGATTCTAAAAATAGTGAAAGAGATTTTGCAATAATAACATTGTTTTTAAATTGTGGTTTACGTCTTTCAGAACTAGTATCTATAAACATATCTGACATTAAATTTGATGAATGTAAATTAACAGTTATAGGAAAAGGAAATAAAGAAAGAACTATTTATCTTAATAAAGCTTGCATAAAAGCAATAAATAATTATTTAAAAATAAGACCAAATAATGCAAAAAAAGATTCTAAAAACTCAGATAAAGCATTATTTTTAAGTGCATATAGACAACGTATAAGTAAAAGAACTGTAGAAAATATAGTAACCAAAAAACTCCAAAAGGCTGGTCTAGATACATCAAAATACTCAACTCATAAATTAAGACATACTGCAGCAACTTTAATGTATCAATATGGTCAAGTAGACATACGTGCACTACAAGAATTACTTGGACATGAAAGTATTGCAACTACTGAAATATATACACATGTTGACAATAATCAAGTACGTCTTGCAGTTGAGTCTAACCCATTATCTGATTTTGGAACAAAAAAATAACAAACTATATCACCTAAATCAATAAATAATCATAAAATATAGTATAATTATGAAAACAAATTATGCTATATTTTTTTGGTTTATAGATTCCATAAAAATCTAAATAATAGTTCAAGGAGAAAGTTAATTAATAAATGAGTTTACAAAAAATAAATATAGGCTTTGCTATAACTGGATCTTTTTGTACATTTTCTAAAACAATTATACAAATAAAGAAAATAATTAAAGAAGGAGCAAATGTTATTCCTATTATGTCATATAATTCATACAATCTTAATACAAAGTTTGGTAAAGCCCAAGATTATATTAAGGAAATTGAAGAAATAACAAAAAATAAAATTATTCATTCGATTAAAGAAGCTGAACCTATTGGACCAAAAAAAATAACAGATATAATGATCGTTGCTCCAGCATCAGGAAACACAATTGCAAAATTAGCTAATGGAATTAATGATACACCCATAACTATGGCAGTAAAATCACATTTAAGAAATAGCAAACCACTTGTTTTAGCAATTTCAACTAATGATGCATTAAGTGGTAGTGCAGAAAATATTGGGAAGCTATTAAACAGAACGAACTACTATTTTGTACCATTTAGGCAAGATAATCCAATCACAAAACCTCGATCAATAGTTTTCGACCCAAATTATATAATTAAAACAATTAAATATGCAATGAATAATGAACAAATACAACCTATATTACTTTAAAATAACTAACTCCCAGTTGCTACACAATCTGGGAGTTTAATAATTATAATAGAATTAAAAAAACTAATTACTATTTTTTGATCCACTCATAGTTTCATTCAAAAAATCTTTATAAGTAGATTTTATTTTTATCTCTGGATTAGTAAAACTAATACTACCTTTATTATCTATCGAATAAGTATAAGTAGCATCAACTGGCGTATTCTGTGGAATTGAATTTACTATACTTTTATCACTAGATGGTTTACCGTTATATGTAATAACTCCACCATTACTTTTTCTAGTTGCCTGAATAATAATAGAATTATCAATAAACTCAACACTTTCAATAATCATTCCTTTATTTTTGCTATCTAGGTCATATAATTCTTCAATTTTACCATTTTTATCTACTATATATAAGCGAATATTACGATAATCAACTGAATTATGATTAGTAAATACTAAATATTCTCCTACTTTATAAAAATTAAAAGTAAATGACGGATTAGCATCTGTCTTAAAATCACTATTATATAAACCGTCCTTAATAGTTTCACTATTATTAATATTTATTTCAATACTATTACTATCAGAATCTGTAATCTTCAATTTAGCCTTATAATCACTATCCAATTGATATTCTTTCTCTCTTCCCTTTTCTTTAACAATCTTTATACTATAACATTTAATTTGCTGCTTAGCTGAAGAGAATTTAACATTAGAATCTAAAGTTGAAACATTATTTCCAATAATATTAATTACTCCTTCTGGTACAGAATTATAGTCGTAATCAACATCTTGTAAATTACTTTTCTCTGCATTATCCCTGATTTTATTATTTTCTTCCCCTACTTTCTTAAATTGACTGAAAAAGTAAAAAGCAATAACTAGAACAATTATTACAAACATAATAATTGTAATTATAATTATTATATTACTAATTGAGGTGTTTTTTTTATTTCCCATGTTTTCCTCCAAATTTCATTTGATTATATAAGTATAATATCAAAACCTTTCTTTATTGTCAACATTACTTTGACATAAATTTCAAGTATGCAAAAATAAATTCATTTAAATCTCCATCCATTACTTTTTGGACATTTCCTACTTCATAATTTGTTCTATGATCTTTAACCATTGTGTAAGGGCAAAATACATATGAACGTATTTGACTTCCCCATGCAATATCCATTTGTATTCCCTTTAAATCTTCAATTGTTTCTTTATTCTCTTTTTCTTTTAAATTAATTAATTTAGATTTTAGCATTTTCATAGCGGTATCTTTATTTTGAAATTGGCTCCTTTGAGTTTGACAAGATACTATAATTCCAGTTGGAATGTGTGTTAGTCTAACAGCAGATGATGTTTTATTAATATGTTGACCACCAGCACCAGAAGCTCTAAAAACATCCATTTTTATATCATCAGGATTAATATAAACATCTTCATTATCATCTATTTCTGGTAATACTTCAATAGATGCAAAAGAAGTATGTCTCCTTCCCCCTGCATCAAATGGTGAAATTCTTACAAGTCTATGAACTCCATGTTCAGATTTTAAATATCCATAAGCATAATCCCCCATTACAGAAAATGTTACACTTTTAACTCCAGCTTCGTCACCAGCTAGATAGTCGAGTTCTTCTAGCTTAAAATCATTCGCTTCAGCCCATCTTACATACATTCTATACAGCATTTCAGCCCAATCCATTGCTTCAGTTCCTCCAGCACCAGGATGTATAGTAATAATAGCATTATTTTTATCATATTTATCAGAAAACAAAGTTTGGATTTCAAGTTCCTCTAATTTCTTTGTAATTTTTTTTATAGAATTCTCAACTTCACTTTTTAAATCATAATCTTCATCATTTTCTTCTTTTAATAATTCTAGCATTTCTCCTACAGCTATTATTTCATTCTCAATCTTCTTATATTTAGTTATTTTTTTCTTAATTTCTGCAATTCTACCAGATACTTTAGACGAGGTTTCAGGATTATTCCAAAAACCATATTTTGAAGTTTCTATCTCTAATTGTTTTAATTCATTTTCTAAATCATTTAGAGAAATAGAATTTTTCAGCTCTTTAATTTTTAGCAATTGACTCTGATTTTCTTTTAATAATCCATCAATCTCAATCATAAATCATTTTCTCCTTTTATCAACAATAGTCTAACACATATGTAATTATACTTCTCTTATTAATTTTATCTCTAATTAATTGATTTTTAATTTTAATATTCAAATCCTTTATTTTATTACTTTTATTTAAAATAGTAATATAAACCTTATCATTTTTTAAACCAACTACTTGTAACTCATCATTTCTATCATATGTACTATTATATATTACTTTAGCTTTTCCTGCAATTCCAATATGTTTTAAATAATAAAAAATCGGAGTCTTAATAAAATCATTTTCTTTTTTATTTAAGATAATAGGACTTTTACAATAATTCCTTTTATGATTTGGCCCACCTTTATAATTTAAAAGCATATTCCAATCCAAGAAAACATTGAGTCCATTATTAATTCCTTTTATTATTTCATTTAAATAGTTCTCTGCATCAATAATCCATTTTATTCGATTATATTTTGAAAAACCACAACACATTTCAGTTTCAAATAATAACATATTAGGATAATTTTCTTTTAGCAGTTTTAGTTCATTATAAAATCCACCAGTATACCAATGAAATCCAATACCTACTATAGCACTATTTTTTTCATAAAGTTCATTAAAAACATTGTACAGATTTTCTTTATTATGATCCCATAGAATTAACTTCGTATAATTTAATTTTGGTATTAAAAATTTATAAATAAACTCTTTGTACTCTTGTATTTCAAAGTAGCAAGATTCCCATACCTGATTCGCCAAAGGCTCATTTTGAACAGATAAATAATTAATTATCACATCAGAAAAATTATAATCTTTAATACAATTACATAAATAATTAGCATAATCATCATATTTGTTTCTTAATAATTTACCACCATAAAGTGAATTATTATCTTTGAACTTAGATGGTGGACTCCATGGAGTCGCAATTATTTCAATACTATATTTTGCAATAATTTGTTTTATTATCTTCACATTTTCACCAAAGCTAAATGTATAATCATCTTCAGATTTCAGAGAAAAATCTGTAGAACCAACAGGAATTCTTAAATAACTGTAGTTTAGCTCATTAAAATAATTATGTAATAATGCATCTCTCTGTTCATTATTTAATTTATTAAAATTATAAACTGTTGAACCAGTTAAAGCTCCCCCAAGACCTAACCAGTCTTGACAAATTATTTCCGGATAAATATTTATAATGTTATTTTCTTCAATATAATCAATTGCCAAATCAACGCACAATTCTTTAAAAAACATTTTTTTTCTAATATCAGTTACAATTTTTTTTATCATACCTATTCCTCATTATACATATATTATATAATATGTTTATAAAAAATAAAAGATTATCCTATATAAAAAAGGATAATCTTTGCGTTTTAACCTAAATTATTATCAATATGGTTGTACTTTTATAATATTAAAAATCTCCGCTCAAATTGATGTTCTGCCCTTTTAGACATTCTTTTAGTTTTATTCCATATACTAGTCTTAGTATTTTCTTTAAATCTCGTTCCAGTTTTATTTTTTCTGTTTTGACTTTTACTATCTATTTTATCAGCACTATCAATATGCTCCAAACTTTCATATACTTTTTCATCCTGTTTAACAATCATAGGATACAATTCAAATTTAATTTTAAATATTTTGAAATCCTCTAATTCATTCTTATCTAAACAATCCAAATAAACATCTAATTCATAAATATTTCTACAAGCTGAAATAATTGCCGGATGCAAAAATCTTTTTCCAATCATTTCAGTAGCTAATACTATGCTGTCAAAAATACTATAACCTTCTCTTTCTTTAGCAAGTTTCATTGTTTCTTTATATCTACTAAGAAATTGAAAATTATAGTCTGAAAAATCTCTTACAAAGTTTTCATTAATTACTTCTTCTAAATCTTTGTATTTACTATTTTCATTATTATAAATCTGTTCAACTTCTTTTGCTGTATATGGTAAAAATACTTTGTTGAGCTTTTCTGATATTAATAAAGTATCATTATTTTTCAATTCTTTTTCTCCTATTTTTTTATTTGATTGAAGATTTTCTGTAGAAATTTCTTTTTTTTCACTTGTATTTTCGACATTTGATATAAGTTTATCATCATACTTATTACTTTTCTCAATTGTTTTTTCTAATACTAATGTTTTTTTCTCATTTGCTTTTTCATGTTTTAATGAAGACTCAGTAATCACACTCTTAATAAATAATACATTAGTATTATCCTCAGAAAGATAATAGTTTAAAAACTTATCTTTTATTTCTTCATATTTTTTATTGTATGAGTATATTTTTTTTCTTTCCAAATTCATTTTTTTAGATAGATTACATTTGCTAAGCATTTCATCTAATAAAGATATATTTTTATCAATTATTTGAATTTCCTTTTTAAAATTGGCAAGACTATTATTTAATTCTTGTTCACTTATTTTATTTCTATACTCAATATTAGAATCCTTATGATTTTTAATATAATTTAAATAAACGTGATATAAATTAATCCTATTTTCATATAAATCTTTATACTTATTAAGTTCAATAATATCTTGATTAATTTGTTCTTTCCAAGAATTTTTTTTGTAATAAATTATCATATTATATCTTCCTCTTCATATTTAGCAGTATTATAGTGCTTTCTAGCATCTTCTCTTGCAATCCTTCTCTCCTCTTTTCTACTTGATCTAAAATAAGAAACTATAATTAGTAAACAAATAATAACAATACCTGTCCCAGTAAGCATATTAGTAAGAACAGATCCAAGTTTACTTATTTTAAAAACTAAAGTTCCTTGAATTTGATTAGGATGTACAAGTTCATTATCAACTGAATTGTTATTATCACCTTTAGTTTGATACAGTGTTTCTCCATTTTCAACTATAATATCAGAAATTCTATGAGTTACTGTATCTTTTTTATTATCTAAAACATAATTAATAACGTCTCCTACTTTCAAGTCTTGAATAGAAGTCTCTCTTATAATAATTAAATCACCAATATTATAGTTTGGCTCCATACTCCCAGTCATAACCATATAAGCTCTATATCCTAATATATTGATATTTTCTTCATGTTTAACAAATTTCATATAACCCGCATATAGAATTAATAAGAGAATTGCTGCAGTAAAAGGAAAAAATATAATTTTTAATACACTTCTTATTTTATTACTATTACTTTTCTTTTTTTTAATAATTTCTGTTGTATAAATCATATTTTCTCCTTTATCATTAACCTATGGTTGTTCTAAATGTAATGTTTTATATTCAGTATTATTTATTGTTTCTGTTCCATTAACTTTTACTAAATCTTGATCTTCATCATCAATATTTCCAGAAATAGCATCATTTATACCTTTTATTATTCCATCATAATAATTTAATGTACCAGCATTTAAAATTCCATAATCGGCTCCAATAATAACTGGTACACTTGAAGGATCTCCATCTTTTTCACCTAATGTTAATGTTGCACTATTACCAATAGCTTGCTGACTTGATGCAATAATTGTACCTCCTGTTATAAGCATTGTACCTCCATTCATATTCTGTACTGTTGCTCTTCCAATTGGATCCCCAGTACGTATACCATTAGGAGAAGCTTCCAAGTACGAATTATCTGTTATTTCAACATATCCTCCATTGTTATAAACAGCCTGCCTGTCAGTTGTAATAGTTACTCTAACTCCACTAATCTTCAAAGTTCCTGTAGGTTCATTATCAATAGCTCCATTATATACATTAGATTGAACATTTCCATTAATTATTTCTAATACACCTTCATTTTTAATAACTGCAAAATTGCCACCATAATTTGAAATTGTATTTCCATTTAAATCAAGTACAATATTTTTACCCTGAGGTATTGAAATTGCTTCACTTGTATTCTCAAGTATAGTCAAAACAGTTTTAGTATTATTAGGAACTTGTTTTAATGCTTCCTTAACTGAAGGATAAACATTATTATTGTATTGTACAACATTTCTTGCAGTCCAATGTGCAAAAATTGTTATGTCACTGCTTGGACTATAACTTGATGTTACCTCTTCTCCACCATTCTTAGCAGTAAACCATCCATTAAATATGTGACCAACACGAGTTGTTGTTGGTAAGGTTCCAATAGAATCTCCTACATATATCGTTCTTGTAGTTTCGCTAACATCTCCTCCATTTGCATTAAATGTTATATCTATAAAGTTGTCATCTAATATTGCTGATTTATATCCTTCAGCATCTGCACTAGTAAATATTACACCAGTGTGATCTTCTTTTGAAGTAATCTTAGCTAAATCATTAATTGGATTAGTTATTCCTTTAATTATACCATCATAAAAACTATATGATGTTGTACTAGTTACTCCATATTTCTTTCCTTTAATTTCTAAAGCATCACTGTTGTATGTTCCATCTTTTGTACCTATGGTTAGTACTCCTTTGTTTTCAATACCAGATTGTCCAGTAGAAACTATAGTTCCACCTGTTATTGTCATTTTTGATCCAACAGTATTATTAGTTACAGCAGGTCTTTCTGTTGTCGTTGCACTTAAACTTGCATTTCCTGATATTTCTACTGTTCCACCATTATTATAAAGTGCTTGTCTACCACCTGTTGATATTATACTTCCTCCTGTTATATACATCTTTGCACCAGCATTATTATTTACAGCACCATTTGTAGAAGCAGAAGATGATATTGTTCCATTTGAAATTCTCAATGTTCCTGAATTTGAGATTACATTTGTATTTCCATTATTTGAAACAGTAAAGTTTTGTAAATTTAAATATATGTTTTTTCCTTCTCCTATTGTTAAAGTTTCACTAACATTTTTTAATAAAGTTACAGTCACTTCATTTTCACTTGCCTGCACACTATTTATGGCTTGCTGAAGTGTATCAAAATAAGTTCCATTTACTACTGCAGCTTTTTGTGTCCAAGTTGCATATAAATTAATTTCATTTCCAGTAATATATGATGTAAGATTCATTGATTGTTCATCTACGTAACTAGTCCCCTGCCCATCTGCTTGAGTATTCCACCCAGCAAAATTATAATTAGAATTAGTAAAAGTATTTTTAGTTAGATTAGTAGGTACACCATAAGTTATTGGAAGATTATTCATTTGTCCTGTTCCACCATTACTATGAAATATTACAGTATATGTCGACGACCTTGTTTCTTTAGCATCTCCAGCAACATAAGCAGTGACGCTAGCATTATATCTCATAAAAGTCGGCAAAATTGTTGCAAAAACAATAAACAAACAAATTGAAATTAAAATATATTTAATTCTAATTTTTGTTATTTTCTTCATTATTACTCCCTTATTAATTAATTAACAATTAGTTGACTTACAGCTATATGTGGTTCAATAGAAAAACCATTTTCTTTTATAATATCTGCAGGAAAAGGTATTTTACAATATACCCTATACCTCCTAATCGAAGTATTATTTAGTGCAATATTCCCTTCAGGTAAAGATATATCTTCGCTTAATAAAACACGTGTTGTATCAGGATATTCTGTTTGACTTAATGTTTCATTCTCTCCAATATTAACATATTTTTCATATTTTTTTATTAATGTACCATTAGGCAAATTCGAATTAGTTAAATCAATATCAATTGAATAAGATATTGCAACCTCAGTTAAAACTGGATTTATTGTTATATCAAAATAGCAATCATCACCCGAATCAATAACAGTTAAATTATCACTCAAATTATATAAACTAATATCTGTACTTAAATCACTTGAAGTAGGCGTTAATTCTTCACCATTAATTTTTATAGACCATTTTGCAATATTAATTAAATTTTCTCCAACTGCTCCATTTATATATCTTGAAATAGTACCAGAAAATAATATTAGTATTAGAAACAATAGTAACAATCTCAAATATGGTTTCATACTTTTTCTGTTATGATATTTATAGTGATATCTTAGCATATTAACACATACTCCTTTGTTCTTATTTTTTGTCCGCTCAAATCTACATATTAGTTTTCTAGTTATAATATGCACATTTGGGCGGAAAAAGTTTCCGCTCAAATAAATTATATACTTTGTTTAGCTGTAATTGAAACACTTGCAGTTGGTGACACATCAGCCCATCCATTAGCTGTATCTGCTGCACTTCTATTATCACTGTCATTATCCCATGTTACTGTACCAACTACAGTAACAGTTTTTCCTGCTGTAACATCAGCTAAAGCTTCTGTAAATTCTACTGCAGTACCTCCAGGAGTAATAGTTTGAGCACTACCACCCTGAACAGTATATGTTACACTAGTTAATTCAAGCTTTGAACCACTATCAGTTAATCCTGTAATTGCAC
The DNA here is from genome assembly GCA_017510825.1 of Clostridia bacterium. GTDB lineage: Bacteria > Bacillota > Clostridia > TANB77 > CAG-508 > CAG-793. The sequence continues at coordinate 65,817 of JAFWMA010000004.1, forward strand.
CAACCGATAATGAATAATCAATAGCAACTTCAGAACCACTTGGATCAATAACTAATGTAAATGTAGCCGAACCACTTGGTGCAATTTTATTTGCACTAACTTTAGCATTAGCTACATACTCTAAAGGAACCGTTAAATCTCCAGTTATATCTTTCATGTCAGTGTTATTAATTTTTACAGACCATTTTGCAATATCAATCGTTGCATTTCCACTTGCAGAATTTGTATATCTAGTATAAGTTCCTCCAATAATAGCAACTAGTAAAAATAAAATCAAAGCTAATATAGTCCATTTTTTTGCTGAAGTAGTTTTAGAATTATTTTTAGACATTTCTTTCACCTCCTTTTTAAAATATAAAATTAATATATAAATAGTCCCATAATGAAATTAGAAGACTAATTATAGCTAATTAAAACTAATATCTAATATAATGTTAAATGATTATTATTCTTTCTCAATCATATTTGCATCTTTAGCATCAATCTTTTTTGCAAAATAAATGCAAACTTCACCAATCAATAAAATAAAACAAGAAATTATAATAATCATAAATGGCTGGCAAATAACATATAATATTGAACCTAACTTTGGAATTTTAAATACAACAACTCCTTCAACCTTATCAAAATTTACATTTTTTGATGATATAGTAACTCTATCACTATCATTTCGATATGCAATAACACTATTTACTTTTAAACTATCTTTTATTTCATTAAACGTAATAACTAAATCCCCATATTCTAACGATTCATCCATACTGTCATCAAAAACAACAAACATTTTATATCCGAAAATATCAGGTATTTTTTCTGGTTCAAAAAACTTTTGATATACAATACGGATTGAAGCTATAGCAAGAGGAATAAATACTAAAATAAATATTACATCTCCAATTGATTTTCTAAAATTATTTTTCACTTTTCCCTCTTAATACTTAATTAAAAATTACCTAACTTATAAGAATATTTATACTACATAAATTTATCACTTTTACATTCATTTGTAAACCTGTAAAAAAGAACAAAAAAAGACTTAAAGCTAACTTATTCTAAGCATTAAGTCGTTATTTTACAAAAATATTATTTTTTTTTTACTTTTTTTACAAAAATATTACAAATATAACAAAAAATCTTATAACAAAGCAGTAAAACTTATATTATAAGATTTTTCTAAACAATATGTTGGGTAATGATTACGTAAAAAGGCACTTTTATTTTTTCACTTAAAACAAAAGATTGATCTTCATCTGAAACATTATCTAACCACTCTACTTCAAATGTAAAAACTAGTTTCCCATCTTCATTAGAAAACAACATATTATCTCCTAATGAAATTGTTTTAACTGTTCCAAGGGTATAATTAATATCATTAATCTTTGATATAAACTTAAATGAATTACCAAACTTAGAAGTATCTGCATTTACTAAAATATCAACTGGTTCATTAAAGTCAATAATATTGATCTCAATTTCTGCAATAGCTTTTAATCCAGGTGCAAATTTACCTTTTTCTACATTCCCGTTATCCTGAACATTAAAAAATATCTCTTGTTCATTATATAGTTCTTTAGTATCTGACAGAATAGCTATTTTACAATTATCTTTCATATTATTAGATATATCAAAAAATTTAGCATAATTACTACTTGATAATAAAAAAAAGATAGTAAGTGTAAATAAAATAATAGCAATTCTTTTTGCTACATTTTCAAACATTTAAATACCTCAACTATTATTATTACACTTACTATTATACCATTAAATAGTACTTTATGTCAACTGTTTATGTTTTTCTGAAGGTGTTTTACAATTTCATCATTTTATATTTCCTTAAAAAATTAGTTCATATTAAGTTACAACCACTCTTCATTTCTTTTTATATAAACCTTTTTATACATTTGAATTAAAAATATATAACGATTTAGCCATACTACCAAAGTAAGTATGATTCTCTGTTGATAATACAATAGCTTTGCTACTTCCACTTACAATATTGGTGCCCATAAATCCAATATTAGAAATGTCAGTTACTATTTCATATTCCTTTAGCTCTGCAAACTTTTCTACAGGATTAGATTCTCCTGTAACCTTTTTAAAAAAGAATTATTATTTTTTAAATCTATTATATTCTTCCCATATTTTTCTAGTCTTTCATCTTCATCAACCACACTTATTCCATTTAAAGATGTTTCATATTTTTTTAATAATTTATCTATCTTTAGTTTACTATTTTCTTTAATTAATTTTTCTACAACTTTGTAATTTTCGTTATTATTCACCTTTTTCATCCTAGTCTCCTAATGAGATAAAATGATAATTAATAGCAAAACTTAGCCATATATTAGTTTGAACAATTTAAATTGTTAATTAATATTGCTAATTATCAGTTATCTCTTCAAATTTTTTATTTATTTCTGAATTGCATTTTTTCATATTTATAGGCTTTAATTCTTTATTAGTAAAACAATGCTTTGTCCAAGCATTAATTACTTTTTTTCCTGTTTTACTATCAGTTACATCATAATCTACTTTCAATCGAACTCCATTATACTCAGTAATAATTGGCTTAATAATAATTGTATCTCCACTTGTCACAGGAAACTTGTACTGACAATTAACCTCCAATACAGGAATTGTATAACCAATCGACTCCAAACTCTCCATAGGAATTCCTATTTCTTCAAGCCATTTGCATCTTGCTTCTTCTAGAAATCTTATATAATTAGAGTGATGAACCACTCCCATTTTATCTGTTTCATAATAATTAATTAACCTTTTATATTCAAATTTCATATAGTATTCCTCCATTTTTTTAATTTAAACAATTATATAATAAAAAGCTGATAATTTCAATGAACTATCAGCCTAAAACTTTACTCATTCAAAATTTTAAAAACTTGTACTTAACCCTAAGCATTAAAAAAAAAATTTAGCTAAAATAACATTTTAATTTAATTTTCATAATTCTCCTCTAATAACTCATATAGTATTTGATATAACATTTTTGCTTTATCAGGAGATAACTTAAGTTCTTTTATCATCTGGTTTGGTATATCTACCGCTTTTTTCCTTAATTCTTCACCTTTTTGGGTAATTGAAATAACTAAATGTCTCCCATCTTCAATGTTTTTTTCCTTTTTAATATAGCCTTTCGCCTCTAATTTTTTTAATAAAGGTGCTAAAGTGTTGGATTTCAGCAATAAACAATCCCCCAGTGTCTTTTCATTTACTTGGTTTTTTTCCCACAATACCATCATTGTTATATATTGAGTATATGTAAGGTCTAATTCCTTAAGAAGTGGCTTATATGTTCTTATTATCTTGTTTGAAACAGCATATATAGGAAAACACAATTGATTTTTTAATTTTAACGACTCATAATTATTTTCCATTTTAATTCCTCATTCTAATCATATTATGATAGCAATTCTTTAATTTTATCCTCCATAGTTAGTGGTTCTTCAGTAGGAGAATAACGTCCAACAACATTTCCATCACGATCAACAATAAATTTAGTAAAATTCCATTTTATATCTCCTTGTTTTTTATAAGAAGCACTAATCTTTTCTATTGCTTTCATAGCTGCTTTATTTTTAAATCCGTTAATTATATCTTCTTTTTTACCATCTTTTAATATTGTATATAATGGTTCCTCATTCTCTCCATTAACTTCAATTTTCTTAAATTGGTCAAAAGACGTATTATATTTTGCTGTACAGAACTCATGTATTTCATCATCAGTACCAGGCGCTTGATGTCCAAATTGATCACATGGAAAATCTAATATTTCTAATCCTTTTTCATGATACTGTTTATACAATTTTTCTAACCCATCATATTGTGGAGTAAATCCACACCCAGTTGCAGTATTTACAATCAATAATACTTTACCTTTATAATTACTTAATGGTACATCATTTCCTTTCCTATCTTTAACAGTACAATCATATATAGACATTTTAATACCTCCTTAAATTTAATCTTTATGTATTATATCGTACGCGACTTTTTTTGTCAATATATTTGCGAATAAAATTTTTCATTCGCAAAATCATGTCTTATTTTTACTTTTCGGATTTAAGTACTCCCTTTTTATAATCCTCATATATCGCTTCATATATTATATTTGCATATGCATCTATTCCATCCCCCATAACATGAATTCCATCTCCATAAAAATATTCCGGATGATTTTTAGATTTTTCTTCCCATTCAACAATATGAATATTAGAATGATCACTAGCATATCCTCTAAATTTATTATTAAACTCTGGATCATCTGCTAAAACAGCCGTAACCCAATATACTTGCCTATCTCCAAGTATATTCATTATTCTATCTATTCTCCATTCAAAATAATCACTATTATTAGCTAATGCAAGTATTACGATGTTTCCTAGTTTTCCTTCATTTTTTAAATTAGTTAGAACTTCTTCTCCACCTATCATAGAACGTGAAACCTTTCCATCAAAATATCCATTTGGAAATACTTTATAAAGCCCTTCAGCAGCAGCAAGAATTACAGAATCACCTACACCAACTACTGGTAATTGTTTCACCTTTTCTGCAATTTCAGATTCATCAATTGAATTCTCTACATTATCCTTGTTCTGTACTTGTCCATCTATACCAATATTGTCAATTTCTTCAGCTGTGTTTTCATCTGTTATTCTATTTTGATTGTTTCGTTCCTCCATATGCTTTGAATTTTCATTTAATATACCCTCTAATTCATTCATTTCAGAACTATAATCTTTCTCTGTTACAACTATAAAACAACTTATTATTAAAATCAATCCGAATAAAAATCTTTTTTATTGCATTAAGATATTTATTAGCAAAATGTTTATATACTAATGTATGTATTAGAAATGAAATGATGAAAGTAAAAACAATTATAAATAAAGTATTTATTACATTGCTATCAGATATACTTTGCATTAAAAAGATTATTGGATATTGAGCTAAGTAAATCTCATATGAAAACTTTGCAATAAACGAAACTACTTTATCTATAAAAGTAGACCTTCTTTTCTTTTTTTCAAAAAGTGAATATCTAATCAATCTAACACTTATTAAAGAAGTAATAATCATATAAATAGCATAATTATTTTCTTCGGCAGATACAAATATTCCTAATAAAAAAAGCACTAAACAATATATCATAAAAATTATTTTATTGTTTTTTACTAGTACCTTTGGCAATTTCATGTTGTACTTATGCAAAATTAGGGCTAAAAAAACTCCATAAAAAATAGAGAATACCCTTGTAAAGGTATTGTAATATACTTCCATGATGTTCTGTGTCTTACTCATATAAAAAAACATAATCGTTAAGATTATCGAACATAATCCAACTACAATCACTGAAACATTATTTTTATATTTCTTTTCTATTTTTCTTAAAAACACAAATATAATTGGAAAAAATAAATCAAACTGGATTAAAATTGATATATACCATAAATGCATAAAAGGTGAATCAATGTGTCTTGTAAAATAATCTAAATTGGCTTTTAACTGCCAAAAATTATTATAGCCAAATACAACAGATATAGTCTCTTGTTTTAAATTTATCCATCTTATATCATTAATACATTTAACAATAACTACTGAAAGAGCTACAGTGAATATTAATGGGATGTATAATTTTATAAATCTTTTTTTATAATATGATTTTGCAGAAAAGTTTGAATTGTTTAAGGCAGATGTACAGCTTAGATAACCACTTATTACCAAGAATGTACATACAGCTAAGTAGCCTCCTTTAAGTATATTAAGATGATAAAAAAGTACCAAAACACATGATATAGCTCTTATCCATTCCAATCTTCTTAAATATCTTTTTTCACTAATTCTAAAACTATTTTTCATTTTTTTATTCCTATTTTTTGACACACTTTATATAATCATCACTTCTCCATCTTCAGAGTGGATTTATGCCAAGTTTTTGTTGTTTAAGAAAGTTATTTTGAAGCTCTCTATACTCGCATTGTCGCAAGGATATCTTTTTTACTGTATGACTGTTGTAGCTTTAATTCTTTCAAATATTTTTTAACTTTGTCTGATGTGTACTGGCTTCCTAAGTCACTGTTAAAGATTGCATTTTCTTTGTTCTTAAGATCCTCCTTATCTTATAACAGATGAAACAGGTATAACATAGTGTTCTTCGTCTAAACTCACTAATTCATCAAACAAACATATTAGTCCGCCTTTACCAATTTTTTGTCTACGTTTTTTTAATTCCTTGCTTTATTTTTTGGAGTAGTGTTGTTTTATCAAAATTTACACATTCGGTCCCTTTATAAATTCTCCTGTTCCCTGGTTTGTGTAAAATTCTCTTTCAACAGTATCATATAAGCCAATTGTTCCCTCTTGACATTGTTTGTTGTTAATATCTGTTACAGCAGTAGTAGAATAGCATGGAATATAATAATGTTCTAATTTTTCTTCTTCAAATATTTTTGCATAAAAAATTCTCTGTTTAGTACTTGTTATAGTCCCAAAGTTATTATGTCCCTTAAACAAATAAATTGATAACATTTTTTCTTTAAAATCTAATATATAATTGTTATTAGATATATTGTCAATGCATTGTAATCCATTTGAAATATAATATTCATGATACTGTGTGTCAAATGGTATTGTTGCTCCTTTTCTTTGATCATTACTTATATATGCAACTAAACAGTTATTTCCATAGCTTCCTAATGCAAACCATCCTTTATAACCTCCTAACACACTTCCACACCAATTTATTGATGATGGATCATTATCTGTCATGGTTGCTCCAACACTCATTGCGGTATCTATTGTTGGTATAATTTTAGTATCAATAAATTGTGTTCCTGTACTTTCAATGTATTCTACCCTTTGATATTCACTTGGTAAATTAATAGTTGTTTCATCAATTAATCTGATTGCTTCTTCCATTTGTATTGTTTCTTTTTTAGTGGCATTTGCCATTGAGTTTGATGCATAAGTTGCTTTTTCTATTACCCCATTGTTACTTAATGCCAAATTTAACGTCACCCCGGCTAGTATTAGTAATACTATTATTGTTACAACTAAAGCTACTAGGGTCATTCCAGCTTGTTGACATTGTTGTTGATTTTTTTTGCATCTTTTTTTTTCCATTGTTTTACTTTTCTCCTCTATGTTTTTTATCTTTTTTCTTTCAGTAGATTTGATATTTTTATTATATGCATAAATTTACTTAAATTGTCAACGTTTTTTGCTTTTACTGGATTATTACATATATTTTATACAATTAATTAAATACTTTGAAATTATTAGTTTAAGTATAATGCTAATCTAAATCCTATATTTCTAGCATACATTCCAGTTATAGTTTTTCCATTTATTTTAATTGAACATGCAGCAAAATTATTAGCTCCTATCTTCCCTGGGTAACTAAACGCTCCTCCGTCTAAAGCTCTTATATGATGTTTCAACCCATTCTCCTAAATTACCTGCTAAATCATATATGTTTTTTGCTTTTGTTTGTTCAAAAGAACCTGTGTTTATAATGCCTGTTGTTTCTGAAAATGTATCATCACTAAAATTTCCCCAAGTTTCACATTTACTCTTAATCTGATCTAGATTCTTATCACCAGATTGTACTATCCATCCCATAACTCTGTCCCATGCTGGTCCAGTTAATAATGAACTATTAAGTTCTGGATTGAATTCTTTAGCTTTTTCCAGCGCATTATCATAATAAATGTAATTCCATAACATATTATCAACTAATGCTACATTTGAAACTGTCCTACTACTTGTTGAAGGTTTACTAGCAGGTTTATTATTCACATATATTACTTCATACCTTCCTACGTAGAAACCTCCATTTTGTTGTATTTTTTCTCTGTATGCATCATCTTCTGAATAGTAATTTAGATTCGTAGTGGTAGTTGGTTTATTCTCATAGGAATCTAGTGCATATAAGCTTCTTACTACTAGTGTCTTCTTAACAGTGTCACTTGCTGTATTTACTTCTACTTGGTAACCACCATTGTATGTTGGCTCTATATTATTGTTTTCATAAGACATTCCACTAGCGTTAGCTAGACTTATTTCTTCTCCAATTGGGTCAATTAGCTTTATTTCTGTAATATTCTCTTCGCTACTTACTTTTAATCTAATCTTTTGGTTTTTATCTACTGGCACCCAAACAAATTCGTTCCCGTCTCCATCTTGTATTACATATCCTGTATCTTTTGTTCCTTCTATATGTGTAAATCCATTTGGTAATGGAATATTTTCTTCTTTAACTGTTGTTCCAACTATTGAAAACTCTTCTATTTTTATTTTGCTTTCTTCTGATGTTGTAGTTTCGTCATTTAGATTTATTATAGTCCTAATTCCTTCATAATTTACAATTAAGTTTTCTCCCTCTACTGTTACACTTGAATCATTCAGTTCTTCCTCTAGCTTCTCAGCTAATGTGTTTCTATCCCATCCTTCTTTTTCTCCGTCAATTGATACTGCCATCCAAGCCATTTGTACAGTCTCTTGTACTGTTTTTTTGAACGAAACATTTGATGCTTCTTTCACTTTTTGTATAACTCCGTTATTATTTAGTGCTAAACTAATTGTTACTCCGGCTAGTATTAGTAATACTATTATTGTAACAACAAGTGCAACAAGGGTAATTCCCTTTTCCCTCAAACTTTGACTTTTGTATTTCATTTTTATTTTTTCTCCTTTTTTTATAGTACGTCACTCTTTTCTTGCTTTTGGCTGTATATTAAATATAATTTCGATTATTACACTATTAGATATAAGTTTTCTGTTTTTGTTTTATTTATGTTAAGCCCTCCGGTTTGTGTTTCTTTTTAGCTTGTTTTCCTATTATGTATTAGATTACTATACAATACTAGTTTTTGGAATAGCTACTAACGGTCTAAATCCACTGCCTGCACTATTATATGAATAATTCATTATCCAACTATATTGACCACTTACAGCACAAACATAGTGTGCTTGGTATGCACTTGTTGGAGAAGCTATCCAATATCCTTCTGCTTGACTTCTTGTTTTTATATACCACATGCTTGTTTCAGTTCCAAAAAAACCATATTTAGTAGCGTCTAAATAATATCCACTTACGTTATAACCATTAAATTCTGGCATTCTTAAATGCTCACTTATAGCATTCCATGATAGTGAGAACATCTCAATCGTTGGACCTCCTATAGCATATGCTCCATCTATTCCATCTGCAAAGCTACTCCATTTATTTGTATCCATCATATAGGCAACAACACAAATATTCTTTCCTTTGCCTTTTGGATATTTTTTTACCCATTTTAGGTAATTTTCTGTTAAATAATTACTTCCTTCTGTTTCGTTAAATGCTGATGAGGCAGAACCATCTCTATAAATTGTTCCTTCTGTTAAGACTCCGTCATTGCCATCGCTAGTAAATCTAGCTTTATATTCTGAATTGCTTACTGGTATTAGATCGGTTTCTCCATATGTGGTGTCTCCTATCGTTACTCCATTACATGGCAATTCAGTATTTGGCACATAATCACTTGCTATTATGTATATATTGTCTGTATCAGTATAAAAGAATTGCCATTTTATATTTGGATGCAGTGTTGATGTATAGTTTATATCTTCTCCATAATAATTTCCAGCTTCTGAATTCGTAAGATTTTTAACATTTGACAATTCTAAAGGTCTTGATGTTGCTAGTTCTTCAGCTGTTTCTAGGTCTAATACTGTTTCTTTTCCACTTTCCGTTATTTTATAAAAAAAACTATTTCCAACCGTTAAAACAATATATCTTTCTCCATTTTTCTTCATTATTTTTGTTGTTATTTTTCCTATTAAGTTCAATGCGTTACTATTATTTAAATAATTGGCTATTTCATCATAATAATTTCCTGTTTTTGTTTGTCTATATGTTTCTGCATAACCTCTTGCTAGTTCTATTTCTTGTTCTATTGTCGCTTTTGTTTGTGTGTCAAATGCCACCTCCGCTCGGTTTATTGCTCCATTGTCCCCTAATACTAAGCTTATTGTTACTCCTGCTAGAACTAGTAGGACTATCACAGTTACTACCAAAGCTACAAGTGTGATTCCCTTTTCTCTTATACTTCTTTTCTTATGATTTTTCATTATCTTTTCCTTTTCCATCTTTTTTTGAGATATATTTTTTTTTGATTATGTTTAATTTATTTTTAGATAAAAATACTTTTTGACCTTTAAAATTGAAATGTGTATTTTTATTCCATTTCATTAATTCTTTAAGTTTTATAAATTTATAATTTATATTTATTTTAACTATTTGTTTATTTTTGGAGCACTCAGGTAGTTCCTCTACGAATTTATCCACACTCCAAGGTGTCGCACTTCATCACAAATCATTTCCTTTTAAAAATGTTCCTGTACCTTGATTTGTATAAAATTTTCCCTCAACTGTGTCGTACATCCCAATTGTATCTTTAGGGCACGCATAACCATTTACGTCTGATACTGTTGTTGTAGTGTAGCATGGAATAAAGTTTTTAATTTTTTGATTATTGTCCCAAAATGTAGCCCTATAAAATCTAATGTTAAAGTATCTTCCTCCCTGATAATTTAATCCAAACAAATAAATTGTTTTATTAGTATTAAAGTTAAAAGAATTGTTTGATTTATTGAAATCATATAATAATTCATTATTGCAATAAAATTTTTTATCAATAATGCTTATATTATATTTTACTTCCTTTTCCCAATTTCTTATTTTCGGATAATTTCCTGTTCCAAAGTATAATTCAAATTGTTGTTGTCCTCCTGATTTATAAAAATTCATTCCCCAATAGTCAATATTTTGTCCATTAGTTGAACCAAATGGATATCCATAGTTCATGCACATCAGATCAAGTTTTCCATTTAGTGTAGCCTTAGGGATTATTCCCATATCAATATATTGTGTTCCAGTACTTTCTATGTATTCTACTCTTTGATATTCGGATGGTAAATTAATTACTATTTCATCTATTAATCTACTGGCCTCTTCCATCTCTTCTCTTTCTGTTTTTGTTGCGTTTGCCCATGTGTTTGATGTATAAGTTGCTTTTTCCATTATTCCATTGTTGCTTAATGCTAAATTAAGTGTTACACCTGCTAGGATTAGTAAAATTATTATCGTTACAATTAGTGCTACTAATGTTATTCCTGTTTGTTGATATTTTTTTTGTATATTGTTCTTTTTATTATTAAAAATACAAGTTCTTGCATGAGTATCTGGTGTTATGCGAGCCTTCAATGCTTTTTGCGACTTGCTTTTTTCCATCATTTGACTTTTCCTTCCTTTTGTTCTTTCTAACTTTTTCATTCAGTATTTTTGATATTTTTATTTTATATATAATCTTCTTATATGTCAATAGTTTTTTTGAACTATAATATGTATTAAAAAATAAAGAGAATTTCAAATCGCAAAATGTAAAATCTTACAATAAAATTCTCTTAAAATATAGTTTATGAAATTCAAAATGTACACGCCATTTGTTACAGGCTGACTATTTTATTCTATCTATTCAATTATTTACTATGTCAAATTTCTCCGTCACCAGTGGCACTAATCGTGCAAATTAAAATTGCAATATTTAATCTAGCATATTTAGTTTTCTAAATATCTTTTTGCATCTTCTTCTGATATTTCTTTCATTGTTTCATTACAGCATTTAATGCCACAATTATTGCAATTACAATCAATTAATACTTTAACCATTGCTCCACATTTTTCACATCTTACGAATTTTTCCATTTTCTAACCTCCTTTCATATAAATATTTTCTTTATATCCCTGTATTTGAAATGTTAAACAAATAGTATCATATTTTTCTATTCTACACTTTTTAAGGATTCAATCATTTTTACTTTTTTTAGCATAAAATGAACACCTATACCTATAATCAAAGCATAAAGCATAATAAATCCAGCTGTTTTTATATAACTAACTATCTCTATTTGTTTTACTAAGTATATTTGACTAAAATTAATATTTTTTATCAATATATTAGAATACAGGTCTCCTACAACTATTCCTAACAAGATACCTAAAATAACAATATTTAATTGTTCTTTTAAAATATATTCATCTACATTGTTTTCAGAATATCCCAATACTTTTAAAGTTGCAATTTCTCTTTGTCTTTCACTTATTGTTATATATGCTAAACTATACATTACTACAAATGACAGCAATGCAGAAAATACAACTAAAACGACAATAATACTATCAAATGCTCTTAACATAGTTTTAAAACTTTCCTTTAAATAGCTTACAGACATTGTTGTTAACACATGTTCATTTTCATTTAATTCTGTTATAATGTTTTCGGTATTTTCTAAATTATCAAACTTTATAAAAGCACAGTTTATAAAAAACTTATCAATACTGTCTGTATAGGATTGCCTATTCATATAAATATAATTATCTACATAGTTTTCTGTAATAGAAGAGATTTTAAATTTTTGTAAAACATTATTGCTATCAACAAATTCTATCTCATCTCCAACTTTTTTATTAAGATTTTCAGCTAAATTTGAAGTTATAATTGCTTCATTATCTTTTAATTCTAATATTTCACCGGTTTTATAATCTTTTATATTAAAAACACTATTAAAAGCGTTAATATCATTAGGAATTATGAATGTTGCTCTATTGTCTTGGAATTCAACTAATGAAGTTTTTACATATACTATTTTTTCTATTTTTTCATAATTAAATACTTCATTTAGTTCATTTTCAGTTAAAGATCCATCTAGATTAACAATTTGATCATAATCACTGATTTCAGTAAATTGCTTGTCTATAATGTTTAACATTGAATCTTTTATCGCATATCCCGATATTAGAAGTGAAGTACATCCAACAAATCCTAATAATGACATTATTACTCTCTTTTTGTATCTAAATATATTTCTTGCCATTATTCTATTATTAAAGCTTATTCTTTTCCACAAAAAATTTATTTTTTCTAATAATATCTTTTTTCCTATTGGTGGTGAAATTGGTCTAAGCAATATTGTTGCATCTTGCTTTAATAATTGGTTTGCTACCAGTAATGTTGCCCCCACAATCGCTATAAGAGCACATACATTTCCAACTATAATTGCCCAAATATTTATAGTTGTTTCAAATACTGGTACCTGGTATATATCATTAAATATATTATAACATAAATACGACAATCCATAATTTCCAATTATTGCACCAAAAATTCCACCTATTAAAGTAGCAAGTAGTGCATATAAAATATATTTTAATCTTATTTCTTTATTAGTAAATCCTAAGGCTTTCAATGTACCTATCTCTGTTCTATTCTCAATAGCCATTCTTGCCATTAACAATAAACTAATAAAAATTGTAACAAAAATGAATATTACAGGAAATGTTTTTGAAAGATTATCAAAGCTTTTACATAAACTCATATACGTACTATATTCATAATTATCATTTCTATCACTAATATAAAAAGTAGCTTTTTCTATATTTTCAAGTTCTTTTCTTGCATCTTTTATTTTTTGTTCTGCATCACCTTTTTTGTTATTATATTCTTGTAATCCTGCATTATATTCATTTAAACCTGTATCATAATTTTCCTGTCCTTCATTATATTGCTTTAAACCTGCATTGTATTTTTCTTTAGCTGCATTCAAATTTCTTTTTTGTCTTTCAAGCTCTTTTTTATTTTTATCATATTCTGCATAGCTTGAGTTGTACTTTTGCAATCCTTCATTATATTGTTCTAGCCCTGCTTCATATGTTTCTTTGGCATTATTTAGAGTTTTCTTTTGATTTTCTAATTCTTTTTGACCATCTTCAATTTGAACATATCCATCTTCAATTTTCAAAATTCCATTAGCAACTTCTGTTATTTGATTGAGAATTGTTGCATCTACATTATATAATACTGCAAGTTTTGTTAATTCTTGTATTGCCTTTTCTTTAGTTCCATATGTATTTATTGCATTATTTATATTATTTAAAGCATCTTGATAAGATATATTATATTGTCCAATTTCTGTATCAATCTTTGACTTTTGACTATCTAGTTCATTTTTTGAACTAATCAATTTTTGTTCATAGCTATTAAGTTCTTTCTCTGATTTATCTAAATCATTTTTTGAATTATCCAAAGTGTTTTTTGTATCATCTAATTTTTCTTTTCCAGCATCTAACTCTGTTTTTGCACTATTTAACTTTTTTTGATATTCCTTAATTTTTGTTTCAGCATTGTCAATTTCTTTTTTTGAAAAATCTAATACATTTTTGGTATTATCTAATTCTTCTTTTGCTGAATCTAATTCTGATTTAGCATTATCAAGTTCATTTTTAGCATTTTGTATTTCACTATTAACCTTTGTTTCTTCTTCATTAATTTTATTATTTGCTTCATCTATGATTCTTTGATACTTTTCTTTTTCAAGTTCCTCTTTAACTGTGTTTAAAGCTTCTTTATCTTTTCTTAGTATATCTTTATATTCATCAGAATCAACTTTTAAATCTTTGATTTTTTCATCTACTATATAAGCTGTTGTATAGTGTTCAAAATCAAAATAATCATTCAATGCAAATAAACAAAAACTAACTCTACCAGAACCTACATTAGATGTTCCTCTTGTATTAATCATTTTATTTTTGATAAGAAAATCTGTACTTAATGCAGAACCTACAATTTTTATTAGTTCTTCGTCTATCTTTATAGTATCGCCAACATGGATGTTTTGTAAATCATTTATACCATATTCTATTAACATTTCATTCTTGTTTTCTGGTTTTCTACCTTCTTTAATAACTAATTTATTGCAATCATCCCTAATTTCATTTATTCTAACTATACTATTACTATTATGATTTTGTATTATTATATCCTTTGACTTTGCCCCATAAACTTTAAAAGTCCCATCTAATTGTCTTATTTTTTCTATATCATTATCATCTAGTCCGAAGTGATGATACAATCTTTATATCATAGCTATTGTTATCCTTTAAGTATTTATTAACCGATACTTCGAATGATTTACTTGCTGAGCTTAATCCAACAAAAAAGGAGACTCCTAAATAACTAAGAATTACTAAGGAAAAAAATCTTTTATAAGATTTTTTAATTTCTCTAAGACTTAAAGTTATAATTCTATTTTTCATATTTCTATACTTCCAATATTTTTTTTATCATCTTTTAATATTTGATCTATTATTTTTGCAATTCCCATACTTAATTTATCAATTGTTTCCTTTTTATATCGATTAGCCATATAATTAATAACCATATATATATTTCCAGTATTTCCAATATCGTGTAAATTAATTAGAATGTCATATATATATGTTCCCTTCATTGGAGCCCAATTTATTTTACATTTTTTCTTATAATATAAATCTGTATTTCTCATAACTTGATAAGAAAAATAAATCTTTGCTGCAATAAAACTTTTAATTCCCTTCTTTTTCAAAAGCTTTGTAACCTTTGAAACAGGATATTTATAATGTAAAGAAGCTCTAAATAAATGATTACTTGTTTCTTTAATATATTGTCCAATTTCTATATCCTTGATTTTTGCAAAGAAATATGCTCCATCAAAGAAAGGACCAAATGTATTTTTTTCCTCATGATTTTTTCTGTTACTTGTAACCATTTGAATCGTAAATTCATCTGACTGTGAAACTTTTCCAACATACAAATTGAAAACACTAGTAAAGAAACTATATTCTGATATTTTGTTTTCTTTACAATATTTTTGAATCTTTTTTACATTTTTTTTATCTAGTTTATATGTAATTGTTGCTGATTTATTTTTTTCCCCATTTTTGTCAT
Source organism: Clostridia bacterium (assembly GCA_017510825.1). Taxonomy (GTDB): domain Bacteria; phylum Bacillota; class Clostridia; order TANB77; family CAG-508; genus CAG-793. The sequence goes on from JAFWMA010000004.1 coordinate 81,641, forward strand.
AAGGAATAATCCCAGCTTTTGGATTTTTTAGCTTTTCAGTTTCTTCTTCCCAAAAAGCTTTATCCTTCTTGTATCTATTGCTTGAGAAATATTTCTGTTCTAATTCTAAATGTTTGATATATGAACCTGGATTATAGTCATCCTCCCCATTTCTATATATATTTATAATATCTCTTAGCGCTAATTCCATAGAAAATCCATCAGAAATAATGTGATTAAAACAACACACTATACCACCCTTACCATCTTTAAATCTAACTAATTCTACTTTAAATAATCTATCTTTCGTTAAATTAAATTTAAAATTAGAATATCTATTTTCTATTTTTCTAACAGCACTTTCATCTTCAATATCAATAACCCTTATATTAATTGGTTTAAAATCTTCTATATACTGTCTTGGGCCCAATAGTGTATTACATATATGTATTCTTGTAGCTTCATTTTTTTCTACATATATATTTATGGCCCTTTTTAATTTTATAAAATCTAATATTTCATCTATCACTACTGAACCACATGGATTTATTTGTGCAGGTGCTTTAAAAAATTTATTATATAAAAAAATTCCTAATTGAGATTCTGTTAATTTGTATTTGTTCATTTGTTTAATTCCCTTTCTTTTAATTACCATTCTATGTTTTTTATGCTAATAGGATTATCATTAATACTTATGTCTTCAGTTCTACCATTTTTAAACTTTATTACTCTATCAGCCATAGGAGCTATTGCAACATTATGAGATATTATAATAGTTGTAATTTTTTCTTTTCTACAAGTATCTTCTAATAATTCCAAAACCTGCTTTCCTGTTTGATAGTCTAATGCTCCAGTTGGTTCATCACATAAAAGAATTTTAGGCCTTTTTGCAATTGCTCTTGCAATACTTACTCTTTGTTGTTGTCCTCCTGACATTTGTGACGGAAAATTGTGCATTCTATCCTCAAGTCCGACTTTTTTCAAAGCTTTTTTTGCATCTAATGGATTTTTGCATATTTGAGTTCCTAATTCAATATTTTCTATTGCTGTTAGATTTTGTACTAAATTATAAAATTGAAAAACAAATCCTATATCATTTCTTCTAAAATTCGCTAATTCTTTTTCTTTTAATTTAGTTATATCTTTACCTTCTATTATAACATGACCAGCTGTAACCGAATCCATCCCACCTAGAATATTTAAACAAGTTGATTTCCCTGAACCAGATTGGCCAAGTATTACAACAAGTTCTCCTTTTTGTATTTCAAAAGTTGCTTTATTCAATGCCTTAAGTTCAATTTCTCCCATTGGATATATTTTATCTACTTCTTTAAATTCAATGTAATTCATCTGTTTCTCCTTTATATTTTGGGAATTAATGTCACAAATTAACAAATAGCTTTGGTTGTGCTTGCTTCTAATTTATTTTTTCAACATAGATTTCATCTACCATTTTTATTCCATTATACTATTCCAAACTAAAAAACGCAAGATAAATCTTGCATTTTTTAGTTTCCTAATTAAGTAGAAAAATTCTTGACTACAACTCCAACAGTATCCATTAAAAATTAGATTTTAAGACTTTTATAACAGGTCGTAGCCCAAAATAGTCACAATAATCTACACATTCTGACCATATAACTGGTTCGCCGTAGAACACTCCATTGTCCAAGTCACCACCCGCTCCAGTCATCCCAGTACTATCTACTACATATGCATAGTTATACTGATATTCATTAGGTGTACCCAACCAATAATTTATTCTTGCATGTTCTGGACCATATACTATAGTTGTTCCTGTTATACCAGTTGTGTTTATTGCTAATACTTCTTGTACTTCTCCATAATCATATGTCCCCCACATCAATCTTCCTTTGATTCCAGATACTATATTTCCTCCTTCTGCAATTTCTATATCTTCTAAATTTAAAGATTCAGATAACCAATTTGCATAAGCTTCAACTTTCTCTTTTATTGTATCACTATCTGCATATACATTTGTATATGGTTGACTTGAGTGAAAGGCTAATGCTCCAAATGTCTCATAAGTATTATTGCTATTAAGTGTTCCCATCTCCGAGTTTTGTTTATTTACTGATGCTAGAGGATTTACACAATACCTTGCTAGTAATCTTACTGATTGGTTATTTTCTGTTCCATCTATTCCTATCACATAGAATTGTTCTGTTGTTACTCCAGCAATTGTTGGTCTAACTACATCTCCTACTGTTAATCCTGCAGCACCATTATCTGTTACTATTTCCCATTCTAATGCTGTTCCTGTACTTCCGCCTCCTGATCCTCCTCCTGGGTTGTCTTCTCTTTCTATAAATCCTGCTGTTAATGTATCTACATCACTTTCCATTTGTCCCATCATTGCTGTTTCATCTTTTGTTGCGTTTGCCCATGTGTTTGAGGCGTATTGGGCTCTATCTAATACTCCATTGTTATTTAGTGCTAATGTTAGGGTTACTCCTGCCAATATTAATAACACTATTATTGTTACAACGAGTGCCACCAAGGTAATACCTGTTTCTTTTAAATTAATTTTTTTACTTTTGTTCATTATAGTAAAACCTCCCTTTATCTTTAAAATTACATCTATATTTTAACTTGCTTCTTTATTATTTTAAAAGAAATTATTTATTTTTGTCAATAGCTGAAATATCCGTGTGTGTGTGTGTGTGTAGCCACAAGGGTTTTCAAGTTTTATTACATTTTTATTAAGTTTTTGTTACTTTGTTGTAATATTTCTAACAAATCTATTTTTTAGGGCACCTTCCCAAATCTTGTTTGCTTTTGCATTATCAAGTTCATTTATTTATTCAGTTCGGTAATAATTCTAAACCTCAAATAACATATTAATTATACTTCCTCTTTCTGCTCTGTTTTTATTTGTTTATTCTTTTTATCAAAAGGTAAATACATCAAATAGAAAACACATAATACCAATATAAATAATATTAATGCTCTTAATATCATGTTTTCAGGTAATATTTTAATATCTAATGTTAAGTATAAGTATCTAGCACCTTTAATGTTGCTATTTGCAATTAATGCTACAATGGTTAATGGAACAGTTACTACAAATGTGTACAATATTCCTTTCTTTTCTGGTCTCATGTCATGTACAAACATTAAGTAAAATACGCTTATTATTGGAAGAATATGTTCTAACCAGAACTGGTAGTATCTATAATATCGCGGTCCTGCATTCTTTATTACTAGCGGATATATAAGCGCTATAGATGCAAACAACAGTGTAATATAATAGTTTATTGAAAATAGTTTTTTATTTTTACTTGTAATTGTAAAGACACATACAATTAATCCCCATTGACAGAGTTGAAATGGTAGATATGTTAGCATTGTGTCTGCTTCTCCTTGGTTTCCAACATATAGTAATCTCCAAAAAAATGACATTTCCACCATTAGCATTACAAAAGCTAAAATAAATCTAACTGATCTTTCGTATTTAAAATTTTTGATTTTTTTTCTATATTTATATATTAATATAATTACTATAATCATTAAAACTATGGGCAAAATGTGCCATATTGATCCAAAAAAGAAATCTTGTTTATCTGAATATCCAAAAAATCCTTCACTAAAAAAATTAACAGTAGTTCTCATTTTATTCTTTATCCTTTACTTCTTCTATTATATCTATTTTTCTAAAATTTTTCATACATTTTCTGTGTCCAATATATATGTATAAAAATAGCAAAATTACAGTAAAAATTATTTCTTTAATACCACTTGCATATACAAACTCTCTTCTAATACTACTTACATATTTTAATATATACTTAGATAACAGTATTCCAGATGGAATACCTATTATTATTGATGTTATCCATTGGATTAAAGCTTGTACAAACCAGCTTTTAGAAATTTCACTATAGCTAAAGCCTAAACTTCTAAATATTGACAGATTTTTCTTTTGGTCTAATAAGTTGTATGAGTTTATATTAATAATTATTATGTATCCAATAATTAACGCAAATACTATAATTATTACAGCAGGTATAGTATAAGAGTCAAATATTTCTTTGTTGTATTCTCTTATTTCATTATTAAATACAGTATATACATAGTTATTTTTGCTAGATTCTTTATTAATTAATTCATCTTTTTTATCATTATCCATATTTAGTACTATTGTATCAAATGATGATTTTAATTTATAAGAATCATCTAAAGATATAAAATTAACTCTTCCTAAACTTTGAAAACTTATATCAACTATTTTAAACTTGACTCCGTTTATATCTACTTCATCATTTAATTTTAATCCTAAATCATTTGCAATGTGCTCTTCTAGCACAATACCACTTTCTGGGTATGCAATTTCATTATTATCTTTGTCATATATACTGATATATTTATTCTTGTTGTCTAATGCATTTATAACTATGTCTTGCTCTTTATTATTATTTTTTAATTTTACATTAAAGTATCTTAGTAAATCTGCATTTTCCACATAATCTAGATTTCTTAATTCATCTACTTCTTCATCAGTTATTGTTCCACTTTTAAATATTTGAGCAGAATAGTGTATTCTATCATCAAAATAATTGTTGAATATCTTATTTTTGCTTGCTATATATGCTAATGATGAAAATATTAATGCTACAGTTGCTGATGTGCATATTATTCCTAATATTAGCTTACTTTTATTTCTTATATATACTAAAATGCTGAACTTTTTAAATGGCTTGAACTTACTAGTAATCCATTTGGTAATTTTTAATGTTTTTCTATTTTGATATTCTTCGTTTTTTAATATTTCTACTGGTGTAATTTTATCAAGTTCAAATGTTGCAATTATTGTTGCTATTTCAACCACTATTATTGTTGCTATTATACTTAAGATAATTGATAATCCGTTTACTATATATACTACATTTGGTAATAAAAAGAAGTTTTTAAAGTATTCTACCATATATATCATTGGGAATAGTCCTATTAAAAATCCCAAAATCAGTCCAACTATTGCTACTATTAAATTGTTGATGCAAAATCCTAGCCTGATTCTGCTTGTTGTTTTTCCAAGCAATCTTAGTATTGCTATTTCTTTTTTACCTTGCTTTATCATTAATGATACAAATAAGAATAATATTATTAAAATTATTATATAAAATACTATTGGAACTATTGTTGATAATTTGTCCATAACATCAATATTAACTTTAACGTAATTATACATTGGAGATTTTTCGTAAGTATATGAATCTAGTACCTCTATATCTTTTAAATATTTATCAATAACATTTTTTAATACCGCTTCTTTATCACTTGCATCATCAACATTTATAAGAATCTCATTAAATTTACTTTCAAGTCCTTTAATGTTTTCTACTTCTGCTCTTCGGTTATTTAATTCTTGTTTAGCTTCTAATATTTTTCCTTCAAAAGCCTTTCTTGCCTTTTCTAAATCCTCTTCTTTTTTATTGATTAGTGAATATGCTGTTTTTAATCCCTCATCTATTTTATCTATGCCTTCGTCAATTTCACCTAGTAATCTCTTTATAATATCTAATGGTCCACCTGTTGTATCATCTGTGTATTCAGAAAGCTCTGACACTACCGTTTCATTTACTAAATCTTGTACGTAATCAAATACTTTATTTGTAATTATTCTTGCTTTTTCTGTAAGTGATTTATTACTGTTATAAATAGAATCTATTTCATTTTTTATTCTCTGTTTTATAGAATCATTTGTATTTACTATTTCCTCAAAATATGGTTGTAACTTTCCTTTATATGAATCATATATTAGTGGTAGTAAAGCTCTACTCGAATCCACGAAATTATACAATTCACTGAAACTATTAAATGGAAGTTTTTTACTTACTTTGTGTATTTCATTTAATGCAACTTTAGCTACTTCGTACACATCAACTATATTATCATCTGTTACTATATCAATTATATTTAGTCTGCTTTTTAATTCATTATATTCTGATGTTTCTGTAACATCTTGTCCTTCTTTTATTTTATTTATAAGATCTTCTACTTCATCACTATTAAGGTAATCATAATATGCTTCAGTCATTAATTTTATAATATCAGCCATCATTATTTTGTTTTTTAACTTTTTGTTTATTTCATTATCGGGGTCAAATAACTTGTTTAAATTGTTTTCAAATATTGAATAAGCTATATCTGTTGCAAATTCCAAATCTTCTATTTTTAAATCTGGATATTTACTCTCTATAAGTTTATCAATATAGTTTTTAGCATTATCTGATAACTTTTCATAACTGTTTATATATGAATACACTTTATTTTCTATTTTATTTAAAGAATCTGTTGTCTCTATATATTCCTTTTTTAGTTCTAATAATTTTTCTTTGTTTTGGTTTAGTTCTTCTTTTTTCTGAGTTGATTCATTCTTTTTTAGATTGTATTCATTTAATGATTTTTTTATTTTGTTTTTAGCATTATTGTATTCATCTAATCTATTGTTTTCTTCGTTTTGTAGTTCTTCTTCTTTTTTTTCTATTTCACTTAACAAATCTCTTTTTTTCTGATTTGTATCTTCGTATAAAACTTTTTTGTTTATATATACATTACCGTAATCATTGATACGTACCCACATTCCATTAATAGGTACATTGCCAATTGTTTCTGGTACTGATATTATCTTAGAAACACAAAATTCATAGTTTTCTTCGCCCATTTTTAGTTTTAGTGTGTCTCCAAGCTTTATATTGTTATCGTTTGCAAATCTTTTTTCTACCAATACATCATAGTAACCGCTATTATTATCTTTCTCTTCATTTATGTAAAAATCCTTTAAATCTTTGTCTTCATAAGTTATTGCTTTAACAGAGAAAATTTGACTGTCTTTGTTTATTATTGTATTTATAGCAAGTCGATATTCAATACTTTTAAATTTTTCTTTTTTTAAATCACTTATTTTATCTATATCTTCTAAGTTGGTTAAAATTTTAATATCTGGATAATTATTTTCTTTTATAAACTTATCTACAGATTTACGAAGTGATAGTACACCATTCATTAATCCAAATAAAAGTGCTACCCCTAAAGAAATAATAATCACCATTGATATCAGTATTTTTAAATACTTTTTCCTAATTATTTTAAACTGTAGTCCCATGCTTTTACCAATCAAGCTCTCGTACAGATAAAGGATTTTTGTTCTTTCGTTCATTAATTATTTTTCCATTTTTCATTGTGTAAACTCTATCTGCTATTTTTATAATATCATTGTTATGGGTAACAATAACAATGGTTCTTTTATCTTTTATTACAAGTTCTTCTAGTAAGCTTAATATTTTTTTACTATTTTCTGAATCTAATGCTCCTGTTGGTTCGTCACAAAACAAAATATCGCAGTCTTTTGATAAGGCTCTTGCAATTGCAACTCTTTGTTGCTCTCCTCCAGATAATTCTTTTGGATATAAATTCTTTTCTTCATATAATCCAACTTTTCTTAATATTTTATTTATATTTTTCCTTGAATCGCTTGTTAATAATATGTTTTCATATACTGTTAATTCATTAATTAAATTAAATGATTGATAAATAAAACCAACATTGTTTCTTCTGTATTGTGTAATTTTTCTTTCGTTATATTTTGTAATATTTTTATTCCTAAAATAAACATTTCCTCTTGTGCATTTATCTATTCCGCCTAAAATATTTATTAAAGTGCTTTTTCCACTACCTGATGCACCTACAATAACAAGTAATTCTCCTTCATAAATTTGCATTGTAATATTATTCAGTGCATAGTTCAAATCACGTGTTTTATAAGTTTTAACTAAATTTTCGCATGACAATATTGCATCCATTTTTTACTCCTTAAAAAATAAAATTAGCATTAGTAAATATTTTTAGACATTGTTATTATACCTCTAATATTTTTAAAATGCAATAAGCAATTTTTTATAGTATTATGCAATTTGTAGGTTTGTCAAACATATGACACACTTTATTGTCATTACTGAGGTTGAAATACCTTATATGCTTTTTTCTTTTGCGCAAAAACGCCATTATTTTGATTTTTTTATTAAGGTGTTTATATCTTAATATGCGTATCTAAAAAATTTCAAAAAAAATAACACTAGACTTTTCAAAAAAATCTAATGTTATTTTTTATGCATCTCGCTTTAGTAGGTTGCATTACTTTTCTGTCATTTTTCCTTTTTTGTTAAATCTAGAACCCTTAGCCCAAAAAATTGTTGCGGTATTTGTAATCATTTTGTGCATTAGGTTTATTTGTCGCTCCGATGTAGGATGCATAATTCTCATATTGTATTTTTGCATTTAAATCTAATCCGTAGTTTTCATATAGTCTGTTTCTGTTTTGGTTACATTTGCCCAGGTGTTTGAGGCATAGGTTGCTTTTTCTAGGATTCCGTTGCCTCCAAGTGCTAAATTTATTGTTACTCCTGCCAGAATTAGTAGAGTTATTATTGTGACAACTAAAGCCACTAGCGTTATTCCTGCTTGTTTTATGTATTTATTTTCCATTTTTTCTCCTTAATGTTAATTAATTAAATAGGGACACTGTGGAATTTTTTCTGCACTCCACGGTGTCCCCGGTGACATTTCTTTATTGACAATTTTAATTTAAGGTTACTGTACCATCATTTGCAACACTTACACTAGACCATGGTAAAGATACTACAGCCCTCATAGGAAAATGAGCTTCGTTTGAGGTACCATCAGAAAATGCAAGGTTTTGTTCATAAAGGTAGCCATCAAAAATACACCTTATGTTGTAATATATTCGGTCACCTGGATAAGCGTATGTAACACGTGAAGCAAGCCAGCAAAACTGATAAGAACCAGGATATGCATCTGATTCATAAAACAATTCCTTGGCAATGTTACTTGTACCAAATGTACCTAAATTAGTTAGCATTGTGGATTTTTCATCGTAATAGTCATAGAAACTGTCATAAAGTTTTAATGTACTAGCTGTTGTGCCAGCATCATTTGTTACTGGAATCCCATCTCCAACTATTTTTTCACTAAATGTTTCATCATTTATTGTTACTTCTCCTGTGCTTGTACCATATATTTTAGGATATTTTTTATATTTTGAATTTGTTGTTACCAATTCCCCAAATGTTTCATTTTTTGTTGTGGCTCCTCCTATAAAGCTTTCATCCCAGTTGTAACTACTTCCGTTCATTGCTTCAGCCGCATTTTTAATATCCGTTAAATTTAGTGCATGAACTCTATCTGCCGTTATTCCAGCATCTGGGTTTATAAATAGTTTTGTCGCAATTTCATTCAAATAGTATAAACTATTACTATATCCTCCATATCCTTTAAAAGATATTTGTTTATTTCCACTTGTTTGTTGGCTAACTATATTTACTCCATTATCATCAGCACTTAATACATACCATTTTAAATTACCAATTTCTAAATTATTTTGGCTAAGTGTCTGTGATGACGCACCACCATTATTTGTATTCGGTATACTTATTTGCATTGTTGTTGTTGCTGGCGTATATCCCACTTCTTGCAAGGTTGAATTTCCATTTATTGCAGCTATTTCAGTACTATGTACACTACCACTTTGCCCTCCGCTTCCAGAACCACCTGAGCCACCGGAACCTCCCGAGCCTCCAGAATTCCCTTGTCTATCTATAAATCCATCTGTTAACGTATCTACATCGCTTTCTATTTGTCCCATCATTGCTGTTTCATCTTTTGTTGCGTTCGCCCATGAGTTTGATGCGTATTGAGCCCTTCCCATTACTCCATTGTTCCCTAATGCCAAATTTATTGCTACTCCTGCTAAGATTAGTAATACAATAATTGTAACAACAAGTGCTACTAAAGTGATTCCATTTTCCTTCCAATTTTTTCTTCTTAAGTATTTCATCTAATAAAACCTCCTCTTTTTGGTATTTTTTCATTTTTTTCTTACATTAAAATTCGATATTAATATCTTATCAATAGTTTTATACTCTGTCAAGAAAAATTTATTATTTTTTGAAATCTTTATGGAATGTATACTCACAATTTACCTTAATCTATTATTCGAAAATGTTAAAAAAAGCGTTCTTATTAATCCCCTTCATCTTAAGGTTATAACTCGTTTCTTCGCTACTATGAGTTAGTCCGATTTCAATGGCATTTTCTTTACTAATACCTACTTTAATAGTTTTTCAAAAGCATTTGCATTTAATATTGTATTAGATATAAATTTACCTTTATAGAAATTAGCCCAATTATTAAAAATACAAGGTGCATTTTTTGCTTTCTCTAATGAATCTATCTTTATAAAGTTTAGTTTTATATTCTTCTTTTTAGCATAGTCTGAAAGTTCTTTAACTTCATATTCTACATAAGGACATTCATTGCTATAATAAATTGTAAAATCTTGATTATTAATTTCCATAGCTCTTGCACTATCATTAAATTTAGGTGTTTCACTTTCTTCAAATTTAAGTGCCATTAGTTCAAAATCTTCAATACTATCTACAACTTCAAATCCAAAATGCTCATAGAATTTTTTTTCACCTAAAAAAGGCTTCTTCTTTTTAGATACTATTGCACAAATACCGCTTCTACATTTCTCCTTAGAATCATTAATTGCATATTCTAATAGTTCTTTACCTATCCCTTTATTTTTAAAACTTCCTGCCACCCACAAGCAATAAATATACTCATAGTTCTTACCACTAACAGGAACCCATGACGTTTCCAACGGTTCGTATTCAATAAAAATCTTTCCTCTAGCATTTAATTTTCTAAATACATGACCATCTTTTAATTTTTCTTTAATCCATTCTTTTTTTCTATCAACACCATCTTGATGTTTCGGATCACCTATTGCACAACATATATGTTCTTGATCAATATTCTCAACTGTTAAATTAATATATTCATTCATTTTTTATCCTCCAAAATAATTTCTATACTCATCGTCAGATTCTTTTCCTGTAAATCTTTTTCCATCAACAAAATTTAGATTAGGAAAATTGTTTTTTAAACTTTTATATGTAGAATCAGCTGTATATTTTTCTGTAGGTTCAATCTTAAATAAATCTCCATTTATTGCCTTAGCAACTTTCTGTGCAACACCTTTTGTTACTCCAGTAGCTGAAAAAAAACTAATTAATACTTTACTCATGTTCCTTCCTCCCCATATTATAGATGGAATATTATTTATATAAATTCTTTCAGTTTTCATAATTTACCCTAATCTTTCAAATTTGAAAGGAGCAACAGTATCCATTCTTATTTTACCATAATCTTCAACTTGAACTTTAATACCATTTTTTATAAAAGTACTCACTATTTCTTCTATTATTATTTTTGAATCATCGTTTTGGGTAATTACTAGTTTCCCAATATTATTAATCGTCATCATAGTATAAAGAGTAGATAAAGTTGTATTAGACGTTGTACATTCAAAGTCCTTAATATAAGTTTTCATTTGTTTAGGAACACCAACAATGCCTAAATTACTTAACATGAATGTAGCTTCTGGCAATTTCATAATATCCTCTAATTCACAAGATAACTTCTCTACTTCTTTTTTTGTTCCTATAGGTTTACTTACAATATTTTCAAAAAACAATTCCGTTTCATATACATTACTTTTTAGATTCTTAATACTCAATTGTTCTTCTAAAGCCTTTTGTATATTATTCAATTGTTCCTTTAATGGTAAATTTATATATTCTTCTTTATACTCAAGTTTTATGCCAGTAAAAAAATTTGCTTGTGCTTTGCTTTGATAAAATGGTCGTAAATCCACCGGAATACTTACTAGAACTTTCTTCTTTTTCACATCATAATTTTTATATATTGCATTTCCTATAATAGTAGTAATCAATGTTACAGGAGTACAGCCCAATTGATGTATCAAATCAGAAAACTTTTCTGCGTTCCAACTTATAACAGTCTTTTTTTCATATTCAGTTTTATAGTATTGATAATTAACAGGCAACACATAAGGCTCTTCATTGCCAAATTTTTCTCTTCTATCAAGCTCATTCAATTCTAGAGTATCTGTTTCGGTTTCATTAATCGGAGTTTCATTTGTTATTATCTCATCACTGAAGTCAATTTTTTTACCAATTATTTTTAAATATTCATATATCAGTGAACATCCAAATAATAATGTTCCTCTACCATCAGCAATTGCATGAGATACGCTAATATATATATTATTACCTTGAAAAGATATTCTAAATAGATATCCATTCACTTCTTTAGTTCCTAAAAAATGAACCTTATTATCAAATTCATAAACATTTAGATCAGCATTATTCTTAACAAAATCAATATTTCCATTTTTATTAATTACAGGTTTTAATTTAAAATAATGAAATCTATCAATAATGTTTTGCAAAGCTTTTGTTAATTCATCACCTTTCACTTTTTCACTCAAGGTATACCTATTTTGAATTACAATAGACTTATTACCACAATTAAGATATAAATATGTCTTATTTAAAATACCAATATCCATGTAAGTTTACCTCTGTTTTTTAACTTATATTTATTCTATAATAAGATTTAAAAAATTACAACCACCTTTTAGGAAAAAGATACATTATATCAAACTAGCTGTAAGAACAATAGCGGGCATTAAAAAAATTGAAAAGGCAAATACGCTCTGCAAAGTCCTCATTTAATTATTTACTGTCGTTTGGCCTTTTTCATTCATTACTTCTAAGCTTAATACTTTTAGATAATAATAATCTTGATAAAATGTAAATGAGGAATAATACTATCAAGTAATAGCAAAAATACAATTCCAAATAAGAAGCCTACCGTTGCAGGAATCCACTCTATTACATTTTGTGTCTTTGCCATATCTATTGATGGAATTAGAAGTGACCATACTGATGCAGAAATCATTACGCCAGAAGCAAATCCAAGTAATAGCTTTTCTAATTTCTTATTAATTTTATTCTTCATTAAGAAAACCATGCCAGCACCCAAAGTGGTTCCAAAAAATGGAATAGCTAATCCCCAAAAAACTTCCATAATCATCATTTCCTTATATATTTATTATTCTCTTCTTTTAGATTTTTTCAGACTTCTTAAAATTTAAAGAAAATTACTACATAGCTTCTCTATATAGTCTAATAAAGTCTTCTTTCGTCACTTCTCTTGGATTCCCTGGTTTACATGGATCTTCCATAGCTTTTTCTGCAAGCATCTCTAAGTCTTCTTCTTTACATCCTGTATCTTTTACAGTAATAGTAACTCCACAATCTCTAGAAAGCTCCTGAATTTTCCATACAAAAGTATTTATTACATCTTGATCATTTAAATCTTTTGCATCAGGTCTACCGATATGACACAAAATTTCTCTAAATCTATCAGCACATACCTCACCATTAAATCTCATTACAGTTGGAAGTAAAATTGCATTTGCTATTCCATGAGGAGTATCATAAACAGCACCTAGTTGATGAGCCATAGAATGAACTATTCCTAATCCAACATTTGAGAATCCCATTCCTGCAATATATTGAGCCATAGCCATTTTTTCAATAGCAATCGGATCTTTCTCATTTACTGCTTTTGCTAAATTTTCAAATATTAATTCAATAGCTCTCATATGAAACATATCTGACATAGTATTGTGTGCTTTTGTTATGTAGCCTTCAACTGCATGTGTCAGTGCATCTAATCCAGTTGCTGCAGCAGTCATTTTTGGAAGAGATTCCATTAATTCCGAATCTACTATTGCTAAAATTGGAATATCATGTGGATCAACACATACCATCTTTATTTGCCTTTCCTCATCAGTTATAACATAATTTATAGTAACCTCAGCTGCAGTTCCGTGAGTGGTTGGAAGTGCAATTAGAGGTAAACCTTTATTTTTAGTATTAGAAAGTCCATTTAGTGATTTCACATCAGCCCTATCTGGATTAGTCATTAATATTGAGATTCCTTTTGCTGTATCTATAGCAGAACCTCCTCCAACAACTACTATTAAATCTGCATTAATCTTCTTGCATATTTTATAACCATCCAATACATTTTTTATTGTTGGATTAGGTTTTACTTCAGAATATAAAGTATAGTCGATTTTGTTTTCATCAAGTAAGTCTAAAACTTTATTAATTAGCTTGCAATCAACAAGTCCCTTATCCGTTACTAAAAAAACTTTTTTAAATCCCCTCAACTTTATTTCCTCAGGTAATTCTTTTCTGCACCCTCTTCCAAAAATGGAAGTTTCATTTAATACAAATCTTTCTGACATAAATCATTCCTCCTTAATTATTCTTTTATTTTATTATATACTAATATTTTAAATTTTTAAATTATTTTTAAATTATTTTTTAAATTTTTCAATACATATTTATCACTAAAAGCATCATTAAAGTAACTGCATAGTAATATATCTTTTATTCTTTTATTTTTACACCTAACAAATATAATAAATCTAGTGATTGGAGTTGATTTATTATTGCGCCTTTTATATCTTCAATAGATACTGCTATTTTCAAAAGATGTATTTGAAAAATTGCAATTTCTAAATTCTATATCCCTAAATTCATTATTTATAAGTTTTCCATTTGTAATTTCTGCATTATTTATTACTGCTTTTTCAATTTCAAGATCTTTCCATTCTGCTCTATCTTTTCTATAATCTTCATATTGCAAAAATATTAAAAAATGCATTGTAGCCTTTAAAAATAGCTAAAGCAGTTAATCCTTGTATAATTCCAACAACAAATGTAACCCATCCCATCTTTATTGTAAAAGCTTTCATCTTTTTTTCATCAGATAGTTTTTCTACAAATTTATTAGATAGTCCTGTAACTATACTAATACACCTATATTAAATTTTCTCAAAAAAATCCCTCCTTGATTTATTATATTTTATCAAGGAAGGATTAATTTACATAACTTTTCCACGTTTTCATTTAAAGTTTATGTATTTGTTAATTACCCTTTCTAACTTGTATAAGTAACATAATCCTATTATATCAACAAAATCATACAATTATATAATCCCTTATACTCAAGAAAGACAGAGTTTGAAACAAGCCACAAACTCTGCCTTTCTTCTTATTATTTAAATGTATCGTATTTTATCCATTGTGAATGGAATAACCTGTGTAGTTTCCATCGGAATCATAATAGTAATCCGCAGAAATGTGTCCTTTTTCAGAATCCACAGGTTCATTTATCTGAACCCTACTTCCACCATCGTCCATTGATCGCTCAGTGATTAATCCTCCAGATTCAGTGAATGTTACATCGTCGTACTTGCCTGTTGCAATGTCTTTTATAGCATTATCAATGCTATAATCCTGAGGGAATCCCATAATTATGCCTCCTTCAGCATGTATAAAATTATTAGTAACAATAAAATTATATATCAGTTCTTGGATTATGTCAAGCACTTCTATACATTTTTATTAACTTAACAGCCAGTTTCTATACTCTTCATCAGATTCTCTTCCTGTAAATCTTTTTCCATCGACAAAATTCAAATTAGGAAAATTACTCTTTAAACTCTTATAAGTTGAATCTATTGAAGAAGAACCACTTGTTACAAATACATAAATATTTTTATTTAGCATATCATTTTCTTCTAAAAATTTATCAATTATTGTAGGCTCTTTATACCACCAAATTGGAAATGCTAAACAAATTGTATCATATTCATCTATTATCGTTCCAATATATTCATAAATATTTTCTCCTTATAAATTATTATATATTTCATCTTCTACTGGTTCTAACCACTCATTTGATGCATTCTCTCCTGGTATTTCTACTGCAATATGACTAAACCATGAATCTTTTTTAGCTCCATGCCAATGCTTTTTATTGCTTGGTATTACCACAATATCTCCTACTTTTAAGCTTTGTGCCTCTTCTCCTTCTTCTTGATACCAACCTTCTCCTTCAACACAAATTAGAACTTGGCCTCCACCTGATGTAGCGTGGTGTATATGCCAGTTATTTCTACAACCAGGCTCAAAAGTTACATTTGCAAAACTTACTCCTGATTCTGTTTTATCTAACCTCTTTAAATAAGAATTACCAATAAAATACTTAGCATAATTCACATTAGGCTCTCCCATGCCAAAAGCTCCTCCATGCGTTGTTCCTTTATCTTCATTGTTATTTTGTATCTCATCTGCATATACTTCTCTAACTAAATTAAATACTGCCCAAGCATTTGGCCATCCAGCATAAAATGCAGCATGGGTAACGATCTCTGCCATCTCCGATAAAGTAATTCCATTCTTTTTTGCATTCATAATATGATATTTTAATGAACTATCTACTAGCCCTTTTCCCATAAATACACAAATTGTTACTAAGCTTCTGTCTCTTAAAGATAGCTTATCCTCTCTTGACCATACTTCTCCAAATAGTACATCATCATTTAATTCTGCAAATTTTCCTGCAAAATCTCCTAGTTTTTCTCTACCTGCTGTTTGTTTAACCATTTTTTATACCTCCTTATAATTATTTTTTTATATATTTGTTATCTTTTTCATTATTATCTTCTAAAATATATCTTTCTACCTTCATATGTAAATCATATTTATTTCTTAATTCAATAATTTTATTCATAGTTTCAGACTTGTGATGTTCATCTAAGGTATCTTGATTTTCCCAACTGTCTATTAAAAGTATTGTTTCCCTATCATCAATTGGTGCAAAATATTCATATCTTAAATTACCTTTTTTATTTCTAATTTCTTGAACAATTCCTGAACTAACCATTTCTTCAGCAAAATTTCTTGCTGAGCCATTTGAACCTTTATAATAAATATTAATTGTAAATGACATTGTTATCCCTCCAATATTATTTATATTCTACTAAATCTTCTACAGCTTTTCTTTTATTATGTAACGGATTATTTCTTTACTTAAATTATACATTTTTACTTAATATTAAAATGTTTTTATTATTTTCGTATTTATATTCAACATTATCCATACTTTCCTTAACGATATATATACCAAGTCCACCTATTTGCATATCCTGTATTTCAGTATCAGTATCAGGATCTTCTTTTTCTAATGGATTGAATTTTATTCCGTTATCTTCAAAAGATATTTTTACTTCTTGTTTTCCATACTAATCATCTCCCCACTTAATAATTCATTTACACTTATTTTAAGCTCTTTACACAAATCTAGCATTATTGATGAATCAGGCATTGCTTTTCCATTTTCCCATTTAGATATAGCTCTATCTGTAATGTTTAATTTTTCTGCAAGTTGCATTTGTGTTAAATTATTCTTTTTTCTACATTCAGCTATAAATTTTCCAATTTTAATCTGATTCATATCTCTTTACCTCCTTCAAATTAAGTGTAAAATATTATCATTAAAAAGTACACATACCATTGGTTGAGTAGGGTATTTTTTATATCAACTAATGGTTGAATAATTAAATTTTGCACTAGAAATCACTATTTTTCTACCTATTTTTCAAGCCAATTTGCAATATCTTTTATTATAATTCCTTCATAAGTATAATCTTCATGTTTAGTTCTTGCTATTATTACTTTTGGATAAGCATCTTTAATCTTTAATAATGGTCTAACTTCTCTTTCTAAAGTTTTATCATCATCAATATTATCAGAAACTTGGATATAAATTTTTTCGTCTCTTTTCATTGCTACAAAATCAACTTCACAATTATATAATTCTCCTACATATATTTCATATCCACGTCTTAATAGTTCTATTGCAACAATATTTTCATAATTTCTTCCATAGTTCATATTTTTTCTTCCTAATTTAGCATACTTAAATGTTGGATCAACTAAATAGTATTTGTCTTGTGATTCAAGATATCTTTTTCCTTGAATGTCATACCTTTTAACTTTATAAAATAAGAAGGCATTGCATAAATACTGAATATATGAACCGATAGTTTTATGATTTAATGTGCCATCAGCCCTTTTTAGGGAATTAGTTATATTTCTTACAGAAGTTATATTTGAAATATTATCCATCATAAAATTAGTTAAACTATCAAACAAATCTTCATTTCTTATTTTATATTTCTCATTTATATCTCTTAATATTAAAGTATTATATACTTCTAAAATATACTTATATTTATCCTTTTCATTATCATATAAATATGAACCAGACATTCCTCCCTCTAAAAGGTATTTCTTAAAAGCTTCATCTAAATCTGTATATTTATAGTATTTTAAAAATTCCTTAAAAGAGAATGGAAATAATTCAATTTCAAAAGTTCTACCAGTGAATAAAGTTGCCAAATCGCTGCTTAGTAAAAAAGCATTTGAGCCTGTTACATATATATCATACTTTTCTGATGCATGTAAACTATTTATTGTTCTTTCAAACCCATCACACATCTGAACTTCATCAATTAATATGAAATTTTTCATTCCTTCAATATATTTCGATTCTATGTAATCATTTAATGCATGATATTCTTTTAATTTTTCAAATTTTAACAAGTTAAAATTTATTGAAATAATATTATAATCTTCCATATTCTTTTTTATATATTTTTGAAATTCTTCTAATAATTTAGATTTACCACTACGTCTAACTCCTGTTATTATTTTTATGTCAGGAGTTCCCATAACATTTATTAACTCTTTTAAATAATCACGTTCAATTACTTTCATTTTTTTCACCTCTATAATTATTATACATTTTATATTTCCCAAAATCAAGTTTTTTTAAAAATTGGGAAATATTTTTTATGATTTAAAATGACAGTTTTCTTTATACATTTCTATGTATTTTATTTTTATTATTTCTAAAAAATAAAAGATTATCCCTTAATGATAAAGGATAATCTTATTATTCTCGTTTGTCAATTATAAATTACGTGGACAAATCGTGGACATGTAGACAAATTTGTCATCATTAATTATTTTTTGATAATTTTTCTATTTACTGACAAATTGTAAGTTTCTGTTCTAATACTTGTTTACAATACCAAAATCTTGTAAACATTATTCCATGTAAATTTTTTATCAGTTATAATCCATAAATGTCATTTGACAGTTTTGGATTATAGTGATATATTATTAAAAGATTTTTATTTGAAGTAAGGAGTTTCTTATGAATTTTAGCGAGCAATTATCAGAATATATGAGATTACTAAATTTTAATACAAATGAACTTTGTGAAAAATCTGGATTATCTTATACACTTATAAATAGATATTTAAACAATATCAGAAAACCTAAAGAAGATAGTAAATATTTTAATAATGTAGTAGATGGTGTTTATCAAATCTCTTTAAATAGAAATTCGGATTTAACAAAAGAAAATATATATAATATATTAAAAGAATCTTTAACGGCTGATATGTTTAAGATAGATTATAATTTATTCGTTGATAATTTTAATATTTTACAAGAAGAACTGAATCTAACAACTGTTGAAATTTCAAACGCTGTAGGCTATGATTCTTCTTTCATATCAAGAATGAAAAATAAAGAAAGAAAACCAGCAGATTTTGAAATCTTTATTGATAAATTAAGAAATTATATTATCTCTTTATGCCAAAATGAAAATATAAAATCTATTTTAGTACAAACATTAAATTGTTCAACTGAAGATATAAATAATATAGAACTTTTTAAAGAAATTTTTGCAAAGTGGATATGCTCACATCATATAAATAGTAAGCCTGATGATGTATTAAACTTTCTTACTAAACTAGATACCTTTAACTTAAATGATTATATAAATACAGATTTTAGTAAAATAAAAGTTCCTACTGTTCCAGTATTATTCAAGAGCAGTAAAATGTATTTCGGCATTGAAGGTAGAAAACAAGCAGAAGGAGAATTTTTAAAAACAACTTTACTCTCAAAATCAAATGAGCCTATATTCTTTTATAGTGACTTACCTATAGCAGAAGCAGGAGAAGACGAAGAATTTAAAAAGAAATGGGTTTTTGCTATGAGTGTACTATTAAAAAGAGGACTACACTTAAATATGGTACATACCCTTAATAGACCAGTTAATGAACTTTTATTAGGTTTAGAAAATTGGATACCTATATATATGACTGGATCTATTTCTCCATATTACTTTAAAAATCCTCCATCAAACTTTTTTAATGGTTCGCAGTGTACTTCTGGCTCTATTGCTCTAACTAGCGAATGTATAAAATATAATGAAAAGAAAAGCAAATTTTATTTAACAACAAAAAAAGATGAAGTAGCTTTTGAAAAAGAGAAATCTAAATATATGCTTTCAAAAGCCACCCCTTTAATGACAATATACAAAGAAAAAGATAAAAAAGAATTTAAAGAATTCATGAAACAAAATGAAAAAGAAAATATCCAAAAAGTAAAAAAAGACAACTTCAAAAACATAGATTTCTGTATAAATGAAGATAAATGGATTATGATTAACAAAGAAAACGATCTAAAAATACATTTTGTTATATATCATGAAAAACTTATAAATGCTATAAAAACCTTCCTTTTATCATAAAACTAAAAGACATAACAATTTTAAGTTGCTATGTCTTTCTTTTTATTCTGTTATCTTTTTAGCATGTAAAACTACCCTGTATTTGTTATTATCTGCACAAGTAGATAAAGTAAGTATATGATCTTCTGTGCTAACATCTACATTAAAATCTTTAATACTTCTTGATTTAATTGTATCAATAAATTTTTGAAATTCATTATCCGCTCCAAAATTAGTAGTAATATAATAATATTCTTTTTCTATTTTATATACTGAAAATACTTGATATTCTGCCTTTTCATTTTCTGTAATAAATGGAATTATAAAGTTTTCTTCATTATTTTGCCATTCTTCAGTGAGTATATTCTTTAATGTTCCAAATAAACTGCCATCTCTACGATTATGAGCATAAATAACCATGTTGTTATCTGTGCCATCAAATTTATTTTTATAGTCCATAAAAACCCAACCAGCACTATTGTAACTCTTATCAAAACTATGTGTCATATAAAAATCATTATTTGTAGTCTTAACAACTGGATATTCTATACTTGTACCATTAACTTTAAGCCAAGAAATAGTATCAGAATTTTTTTGTTTTAAACTGTCAAAATCCACGTTATATTTATCAACAGTATCTGTATTATCATCAATAGAAATTGAGTCTTGTATATCTTCTATAATATCATTACTATCTTTATTTTCCTTTAACCAATTAAATATCTTTATGCCAGTAAAAATCATTATAGAAATAAATATAAGAAGAAGTGTTGGAATAATTATATTTTTAGTCTTTCTTTTCTTCTTTTTTTTATTGTCATTATAATGTTTACCTTTCATTAAACTTTCCTCTCTAAATTAATAAAAGGACTAACTTTTGCTAGCCCTTTATAGTATCTATTTTAGTGCTTTCTTACTCTACGATTTTTATTAACTTTAAGTGTAGTAAATACTCCAAATGTTGCGATAGCAAATATTGAAATTATCATTATTATATTATCTCCTGTTGTTGGGTTACTTGATGTATCTGTTGTAGTTTTTGCATCTTCACTTGTTGTAGTTTTTGATGCTATCGCATAATTTGAGAAACTATCTGTATAGAATGTTATTGTATTTGTTTCTGGATCATAGCTTTCTATTTGTATAATTTCGAATTCATCTCCATTGTCTATATTGTGAACTATAACAATGTTACTTGCATCTACACCTTCATCTAATTGTAATGTTATTAATGCTTTATCTGTTAAGTGATGTATTTGTTCTGACCAAACATCTTCAGATGTTCCTTTATATAATACTTTATCTAAGTTTATGTCTAAATAATTAGAAATTGTATATTCTCCAGCTTCATTTGCTTTTTCTTGGAAGTTTGAAATTTTATCACTTGATAACTCAACATCTTCTACTGATAATCTAACTGTACCATTTTTTATATCTGTTGCTGCATTATCACCTAATTTTATTTCTCCAGATTTTACTTTTTCTGATGTTGGTGTAACTGTATTATCAACTTTTTCTACTGTAGCTTGGAAGTATCCAGCAGTACCCTCGTCTACATGAACAGTAAATTCAGAAACTCCAGAGTTTGTAGTAGTAAATGCTCCACCATTATTTACATCTGTAACTTGATATCCATATTCTGGAACAACTCTCATTGTTACTTCAGCATCGCCAGGTAATGTTAAACTACCATCATCAAAATCTACATCTGCTGTCACACCATAAGATAAGAAACCATCATCAGATTCAGCAGTTAAAAATGCATTATCTCTATGTAATTTTCCTTCTAAATCTTCTTCTGTTACTGTATAAGTTGTGTTACCAACATGATAAACAGCTTTTACAAATTCTAATTTAGAATGACCAATATAGTCATGTCCACCTGCTTGATCAGGATCTGCTGTCCACAAGAATGTTGCAAGATACTTTCTTCCTGTATTTTCTCCATGCTTTACAACTATATTATAATCATCAGCTTTTGCAACATTAGGTATATCAAAACTTAAAGTTTGTGAACCATGATTTGCATTTAGCCATTCAGTTCTATCATCAAAATCTAAATAATCACTTACATTATAACTAACACCATTTATAACTATATTATCATAAAATCTATTAATCCATAATGTTTCAAAAGTAAAAGTTACAGTAGTATCAGTATCTTCAACACTATAATCAATTGTTCCTCCATGATTCCATCTACTTCCATTTATAGAGAAATCAGCTTCAGCATCATAATTTCTATTATTTCCATAAGTTCCTGCACCAGCTGTCATTGTAACATTAGAAGTTATACGACTACCATTATTTCCACCATTATCCTTTGGCTCGATAGATATATGCAATCCACCATCTGGAAAATTCAATCCACTTAAAGAGGCAGAACCATTATTTACTGCTAAAAGTGTTTCATAATTTCCTGTTCCTCTTACTACAACTTGCATACTATCATTATCAAATGTATTGCTTATATTAAATGATACGGCATCCAAATCATTTCTATCAATAATAATTTTATTATTAGAAATATTAGTTCCAGTTACCGTTAATGAAACATCAGTATTATTAACATCAAATGTAAAAACATTACCAGATATTGTAGCATTATCAAATTGAACTTCAACATCAGAATTTTGGTTGTTTCCACCACCAGCATAATCCTCTACCATAAATACAGCATTTGAACTTAATTCTGTTCCCATCGTATATTCAGTATGTCCAACTGTATTATATAAAGTAAATAAACTATTAGCATTATAATTTAGTTGTCCTGCTGGTCCATCATTTACTGTTATACTACCTGTTTTTTTATCAGCCCCAACACTTACTTCTCCTATTGTTTGATTATTTGAATCTCTTAAATCAACATATTGTCCATCAATTTTTAAATTTCCACCATCATTTTGTATTGTATGCTCTGTTCCTCTTGCATCAAATGAAATTGAGTAACTAGAATTAGCTACAACTGTCATAAGTGGCATTATCATATTCAATATAAGTGCAAATATTAATGACAATGCAACCATTTTTGTCTTTTTCATTCTAAAAATCTCTCCTTTGTATTTCTTATTTAGGTTTTCAAAGTTTAACCTATAAACTTTAATAAAAATCGTATATAAGAAAATACATAAATTACATTTATATAATCTCTTACCCTTTAACATTAGCACATTATATATTTTTTTGTCAACAAATAATCCGTAATTGTCATTGACAATTATGGCTTATTTTAGAAAAAATGTTTTATTTTTTTATATCAAATTTGTTTACAAAATTACTTATATTTTAAACATGTTTATTTTTATCTCCTATTTTATACAAAAAAAGAAGCATTAACATTTGCGTTAATACTTCTTATATTTAGATCGTGGACAATAATGTCTACAACTTTTTATTTTTTATAATTACTGAATTATCAGTATTATTTGTACTTTTTGTTTTTAATTTGGCAACATTTTTTAAATTTTATTTAATTTTTGTTGTCTACATTTTGTTGCCTAAAACTCTTATAGTTCTTTTATTTCAATAGTTCTACTTACGATTTACCACAACAATTTTTGTATTTCTTACCCGAACCACATGGCTTTTTAATTTCGTTCATTTTGCTACACTTGGCTGCATTTTATCCCACTTTTTTCGGTATTTTTGCACTTGACTACACTCTGGTCCACTCGGCTTTGGTACTTATTTGTATCTAAATTTGTATCTAAAATCTTATTGTTTCATCTTTATATCAAAACATTTAAACTATTGTCTATAAAAACATAATCATCCATATTGTATGATAAATTATTATCTATCATTTTCTTTGTAATTTTACATTCTTTAGATATTCTATTGCCATTATATAGTGGATCTATATATCTTACTTTTGCACCATGTTTAACATAGTACATGCCTTTTGGCTCTTCTTTCGATATGTTCACTTTTGTTGCATTTGTTAATTTTTTGAATACATCATTATATTTTGATTTTTTTACTATATCTATTACTTCACTTTCTTTTAGTTCATATAAGTCTTCTTTATTTATTAAACCATCTTTACTTACTTTCTTTAAAATATCTGCAATAGCTTGCATATAAAATCTTGTTGCATTATCGCGATAACATACAGATAATCTAGAAGTATTCTTTACAAATTTTCTTGCAATTTTCTTAGTTTTAAACCCAAGTTCAATAATTCCCTCTTCATTTGTTTGAACTTTTATATCATTATATATTTCATTAATTTCTTCTAATGTATTTGTTTTAAAAACTATTAAATCATTTGATAGAGAATATTCTAATCTATCTGCAGAAAGCATTGGTGTATCATTATCAGCAATTGGATATATATGATAATCACATACTTCTTCTATTTTTATATTATCTCTTTTAAGCAATTTCATTATATCTTTTGATTCCTCTATCAATGTCTTTGTTAATTCTTCTGTTGATTCTTGATTCATATAATCACCATTTAAAAAATCAACACAATGTTTAAAAGCAGGTGTTGCTATATCATGAAATAAACCTGACAATGTCTGTTTTTTATCATGTGTAAAATTCCAAATTATTAATGCTACTGCTATTGAATGATCTAATGAACTATAGTCATCATAATCAAATAACTTTGAATAGATTTTACCGCATGTAACACTTATATATTGTTGTTTCTGCATTCTTTCTGTTTCAATATATTCATCTAACCATTCTGGATAATCTGGTGATAATATTCTAAAATATTTTTTTATTAAATTATTGTTTTCTCTCATAAACTTCACGTTCTCTTCCTTAATATATATTTTTCTTATCTAATTCAAAACATATTTTATCATTTTTGCTTATTTTTTCAATATTTTACCACTGCCACATAGGAACGATTCTGCTCTTTATACGATACCGATACCCTTTAAACGCCTTTAAAATGTCATTTCTTTTACCTTGCTATCCTTCTTTTTGCCCTCTCATCCCTCGCTCAGGGTATCTAAAAAGGTATCTAAAATTATGTAATATTCCATATTAATCATTGTTTATAATTTGTTGCAATATAATTCATTAACACATATCCAAGTATTGCAAGTATTATTAAAATAGAAACTACTATTGCTTTTACTTTTTTAGTTATTTTTTTGTTTAACACTACGAATAATCCTATGACAAATAATATAATAGGAAGTGCAATTTTTCCTATATTTGAAATTTTTTCTCCGATTGTAGGTTCAGGTTTATAAATACCATATTTTGGTACAATAGAGTCCAGATTTACTGTTGCAAATACTTTTGAAATTGCTCCTGTCATCATTAAAGTAAAACTCGTAAATATTTTTTTTATTGTTTTCATTTTTAAACATCTCCTTCTAACATTTTACTTAAACATAATTTAGGTCTATTATTATTGAAATCCCATGTGTCTAAAGAATCTCCTCTACAATATTTCCAATCTTTACAATTCTCACATTCTTTGCATTTTAGCTTGTTCAAATCTCTAAACCATTTAAATTTATTTTCCCAAACATCAATAAAATCATCAGTTCTAATATTACCTTGTACTAATTCCTTTCTTCTTTCAACACTTGGGCAAACATAAATATCTCCATTATATAGAATACTCCCAGTTGTAAATCCAGTTACACAGAAAAACATATGATTTCTTACTTCTTTTTCGTATTTCATACCAACAAAGTGAGTACATCCATAAGTTACATCAAATTTTGATTTTTTCTTTTTCTCTTTTAGAAAATCTAATAAATATTTATAATCCTCCCTATCAAGTGCTAGTTCACTATTATCCTGAGCTCTACCTATTGGATCCATATTAACAATTCGCCAAGAGTCAATTTGAAGCTCTTTCATTTTTATATACATTTCTTCTAGTTCATTAATATTTAATTTATTTACAACAGTGGTAATTTGTAAATAATTAAGGAAATTAGCTTCCTTTAATTTTTTTATATTATCTATTATCTTTATAAAAGAACCTTTTACACCTCTAAACTCATCATGAGAATTTTCTAAACCATCTAAACTTATTGATATTGTAGTCATTCCTGTTTGTTTCATTTTTTTTATTATATCATCATTTATTAGCATAGCATTTGTTGTCATTCCCCAATGATAGCCTAATTTTTTTGCAAACTCCATTACTTCAAATAAGTCTTTTCTTACAAGCGGTTCTCCACCAGTAATATTTAATAATATTTTATTTGCATCATATTTATTAGCTATACTTTGAAGAGCATTTTCAATTTCATTAGTAGTTAATTCATCTTTAAAATTACAATCTTCTCCTGCTCTGCTACCACAATGCTTACATTTTGCATTACATCTTAATGTTGTTTCCCAAAACAAATTATATAAGATAGGCTTTTCTGATAATACCTGCTTATTATTATATGTAACTTCAGCTTCTCCATATTTGATTATATCTTTTATCATATATTTCTAATCCTTATCAAATTTTCTTAAACAATTATATAATATTAAATTATAAAAATCAACATTATTCTAAACGTATTTCTTAGTAATATTTTTTACTATATAAATGATATTGTTGCAATCCATGTCACATGGGATCTAATCACTAACCTTCAAATCCTTGCTACTCTTGGTTTTTAAGGTTTGGTTTTATTTTTAGATACCTTTTAGATACCCTCGCTGAAGGTATGTAAAAAGGTATCTAATCAAAAAGTGTCATAAGAAAAAGCCCTTGAAATCAGGGCTTTATGCGTTTTTACCACAACAATTTTTGTACTTCTTACCACTTCCACATGGACAAAACCCATCAGTTCTTATCGTTCTTATTGTTTTTATTGTTCTTATTGTATTTGGCGAAATTTAGGCAAAATTCTTATTATTCTTATTGTTTTATTTGTTTTTATTGTTCTAATTAAATCTTATTTTCCGTTGACAAATCGTTGACACTGTCAACAACATTATCTACATTTTTATTATATCATTTCGCTATAAAATATTAAATCTATGTTGCCCATTCCTCAATATATTCTTTAGAAATTTTTAAACTTCCAGAACCAACACCGATGTCATTATTTGGTTTCTTATCTCCATGAAAATCACTTCCACCACTAATAAATAAATTATTTTTTCTAGCATATTCTAAAAGCAAATCTATTCTATTATCAATTTCTGCAGAAGGATGGAAACATTCTATACCATCTAATTTAATTTCTTTTCTTAAATAATCTATAAATCCTATTGTATCTTCAAATTTGTATTCAAATGGATGTGCTAAGAAAACTAATCCTCCTGCTTTATGAATTATGTCTGCAACATCTCTAAGCATTGGTTGTGGTGAATTATCTTCTCCCATATAAAAAATACTATTAGGATTTGATAAGCCTTCTCTTCTAAAATCATTAAATGAATTTGTATATTTACTCATATATTTCATATTTTCTTCATGTTTAATCAGCTCAAAATACATATATACAACAAAAAAATCAGTTACAGGTATATCTTTTCTAATTGCATCTAAATCATATACCAGATTATTTTTATTACATATATCTATTATTTTATTTTTATCTCTATTAAATCTTTTTTCTAAAACATCATATGAATAAAATTCATTTGACCATTCTTCTATTATTTCAGGATTCTTAATATTATAAGCTAATAATTCAATTCTTTTTCCATTATCAAGTGTAGCATTCATTTCTGCACCCATAACAATTTTTCCACTAAAAATTTTATTATTTTTTAGTAGTTCATCTTCATAAGCTTTGCATGTATTATGATCAGTAATTGAAATATATTCTAATTTCTTTTCTTCACATTTTTCTAATACTTCTTTTATTGTTTTATCTCCATCAGAATATACTGTATGAATATGCATATCAACCATATATATTCCTCCTCTTATCATTGTATAAAGTAATTGTATCACTTTATACTATATTTGTAAAATCAAAAGAGTTAGTATTTGTTTTACTAACTCTTTGTATCATGTTGACAATTCGTTGACAGTTGACAACTTTTCACTATACTTAAAATTGCAAATGCCCTATTTATGCATTTTTACCATGACAATTTTTATACTTTTTACCACTGCCACATGTTCTGGAATGGTTAGTATTATTAGTATTTATAGTATTATTATTACTATTAGTACTTTCAAATTTTGTGGTAATTTTCAGATTTAGTATTTATAGTACTATTGGTACTATTAGTATTATTAAATATTTATGTTCGGATGACAAAATGCTGACAATGTCATCTTTAAATTAACAAATATTGTGTCTTTTCTATGTTTTATATTATAACATAAATACAAAAGTGAGTCGAATGTATAATTGTTATTTTTATTTGGCAACAAATTGGCAACAAAGTCGCCAACATTTTTATCTATCTTTTAATTATTTCACATTAGTCTTCATCTTCTTGCATCATCATTTTATAATGAGACTCATGCCCTAACTTTTTAAATATGTCCTTAAAAAGTTTAAAAGCAGTTTCGTTTAATTTTTCATCAGGCACTATATAAAATCCGTCCATAATACTATGAGATCCATCGTTCACATAACTTAGCATTGATTTTACTATTAATCTATCTTTTTCATCAAATGAATTAATTAAGTCTTTATTGTTGTTATTAGGACTTCCATTTCCAATAGTATGAAAATATTGTTCTAAAATTCTTCTCATTGTATTTAAATTTGAATCATCACTGTAGTCTCTTTTTCTAAGATTCTCCCATAATAATTCATAAGAATTTTTTATAGGATTATTAAATCCAAAATCTTCAATACTTGATAATCCATTACTTTTTTTAATTGTAAAATACTTAAATTTTGTTTTAGTTGAATTTTTTCCTGTACTTCCATATGAATAAGATACTTCTTTAAAGAAATAGATATTATGGCTAAGAATAAATACTTGCTTAATATTTCTTTTCTCTTCAATACACATATCAATTAAATTTCTTATTAATGTACTGATAATAAATAATGTATTGCTATCCATGCTTGTTACAGGATCATCAATTATTAATACATGTTCTTCTTGTAATCCTTTTTTATTTCTGCTTCCAAAAACTAAATTATAGAAATACAAAAAAGAGATAAAACTAAATTCGCCTTCACTTAATGTTTTTGTTGCATCTTCTCCATTTGGTCTGATTATTGTATATGTTAAATGGTCATCATTTTCTCTTAATCTAAAATTTGTAAAATTAAATTTTTTTAACAAATTATTAATTTGATCTATTGTTTTAGTTATTCCAGTAATTGAATTTTCTAATTGGTGAATTTCCATTTCTATTTTTTTTAACTTATCTTCTTGTTGTTTTTTATTTTCTTCTATTTTTGATATTTTGTCAATTATTATTTTTTTCTTTTGATTATATTTTATAATACTATCGTTAGCAATATTTCTAATAAAAAGCCAAGCATTTGTAACTAATTCTTTTTTGCTACTTTCTATATCTTTTAATTTTTGATTATTTTGTTTTATTTTTTCATTTTTTTCATCTATCATATCATGTAATCTTATTATAGATGAATAATCCTTTTTGGTATTGCATGTTTCCTTTAAATTATGACTTTTTTTCTCCAGTTCTTTTTCAATATGATCTAAAAAATCATTTATATTCAGTACTAATGTTGTATCTTTAATTATATTATCATTATCTCTTAAACAGTTAGCAATATCGTTCTTTAATTTTAATATTCTTTCCTTAATGTCAGAAAATTCCCTTTTTAATTTTTTATATTTTTCATCATATAATTTATATATATTGTCCAAAAACTCTTCAGATAACTTTTTTTGACAAAATGGGCACTTATTTTGTGAATCATTTAAATATTTTAATCCTTCTTCAACCCACGAACTGTTTTTTAAATCATTAATTAATTGATATAGTGTTATATTTTCATTTTCTACAATTTCTGTAGTTAGTATGTCTGAATTAATCAAATCAGAAAATTCTTTTATATTAAAATTTTCTATTAGTTTTTGTTCAACTAATTCTTGCTGATAAAGAGTGCCATACTCTTCTAAAATCATATCAAACGATTCTATATTAGTAATGTATTGCACAGTTAAACATTTTTCTAAAAAACTTTCTTTAGAATTTAAACTTCCTTTATATAATTCTGATACAGGATCACAATATTTCTTTTTGTAATTTTCCCAAAAGAAATCTGCGTTCTCTTTCTTTAAATCATTTAATTCTATATTATGATTTTTTATTTCTTCCTTTATAGATTCAATATAATCCTTTATTTCTTTTCTAGATTTATTTAAATCTTCTATCCTTTTATAAGTCTCTTCTGACTCTTCTCCAAATGTATAAATACCTCTTAATTTTGTTTCTTCATTAAAATTACTTCTTACAAAATCTCTATTATAAACTAATCTACTATATTCAGTTTCATTATTCCAAGATACAGATGAATCAGGATATTCATTTGGATTTTCTATTATTCTAGAAATAGTTGTTTTACCAGTACCATTATTTCCATATACAAAATTTATAATTGATGGAGTCAGTACAGTTTCATTTTTTGAATCATAAGTTGCAACATTTTTAATTTTGATGCTATTTATCATTGCTATATTATTCCTCCTTTAATTATAAATTCACCTGTATTATATCATGATTGCTAGTTCTAAACAATAAAACAGCCTAAATATAATGTAAATTTTTGTCAAAGTTTATAATTACATTCTTTTTATCTTCCTTTGTACTGGAAATATAATACTCTTCAGTTGTTTCTATTCTTCTATGACCTAATACTTCTGCAATATCTTTTATTTCACATCCGCTTCTTAAACTTGTTGTTGCAAAACTTCCTCTTAAATCATAAAACCTTGCTTTAATACCTAATTCATTTCTAATTATTTTAAAAGGATATTTAATTACATCTGTCCCTGAATATAATCCATTTCTTTTCGTAAAAACCATATCTATCCTATCTTTCTTGGATTTACTTTCTACAATTACATATTCAACCACTTTACCATACTTGTTTCTAATTTCTTTTAAAGAATAGTATTTATACTTCTTACCAAATTCTTTTTTGTTTCTGTATTGCTGTTCTTTATAATTAACTAATATTGAATATAAAGTATCACATATATAAACTTCTCTTTGACTTCCTTCAGTTTTTGTAGAACCAATATACCATCTTCCTTCTTTACTTTTATCTTTTGCATATACAGTCTTTGTTATCTTTATAGTTCTATTTTCTAAATCAATATCATCCCATGTTAAAGCAAATACCTCTCCTGTTCTCATTCCAGTATAACAAGCAGTTAAAAAAGCACATATGAAAGTTTTATTCTTTTTAAATCTTGATAAAATCTTTTCAATTTCTTCTATTGTATATACATGTTTGGCATTGTTTTTTTTGACTCGAATGATAAAATTCTTGGAATTTGTAAACTTCCTGCAGGATCGTTTCCAATAAATCCAAAATAATATGTAGCATCTCTCAAAGAACTCTTTATTACTTTTTGATAATTCCTTAAAGTTTCTTTAGTCTGTGTTTTTTGATATAACCCTAATAGTGTTTGATTTAATAAATATGGTGTTATATCACATAATTTATATTTTCCTAATTCCTTTTTTATAGTTTCAAATGATTCTTTATATCTTTTAGCTGTAGAGTACTTGAAATTAATTTCAAAGTATTCTTCCATCCAGTAATCTAGATAATCAGCATAAGACATTTGTGATTCTTTCTTTATTCCTCCATTATTATATTCTTCATAGGCTCTATATCCATATTCATAAGCTTCAGCTTTTGTTCTAAATCCTGATTTAGTAATTCTTGTTCTTTTATTATTAACTTTTGCTCCTTCAAAAAAGTATTCATATACATTTCCCCTTTTTCTAACATTAACTCTGCTCATTTTTTATTCCTCCTTTAATTATTCTTCTATATTAATAGCATAAAAAAGAAGCGTTATCCATTTTTTACTTGGATACACTTCTTTAAAACACATCTTTTGTAAAATTATTTTATCAATTCATTAACAACACTTAAAATTTTATCTTTAGCTTTATCATAATATACTACATGTTCTATTGTTTCCTTCACTTCATTCAATCCAATTTCTTGTTCTTCTTTTGTGTCACATTCAATCATTAAGGATCTCTTAATATTAAATTCTAGCCATTCTGATCTTCCATTATTGGCATAATAGATACTTTCCCAATCAATTTTTTTATCAAGTTTAGTATTATCAAAATATGATTTAAAAAATGTTTTAAATAACTCAAAATCTATATTACATTTTTCATAACCAGACCAACATAATGCAAGCTCATATAATTCTAAATACGGATTGTAATATCCTAAACATTCTAAATCAATTATTTTATAGTCATTATTTAACCACATCACATTTTTAGGATCCATATCGTTATGACAAATTGAATAATAATTTGGTAAATTCTTAATTGCCTCATTTCCTTTATTCATGCTATCATTTAATATATCTATTTTATCATATAAAAGCTCATATATTGGTGATTCTTTTTTTCTACACAAATCCACATAATATTTAAAATCAATGTTCTTTTCTTTATCACTAAAATCTTTATTAACTAGATCAATATTATGAATATTAGCTAATACTTTTCCTATTTCTTCACAATGATATTTAGTTATCTCTCCATCTTTTAGTACTTTTCCATCATACCATTCATAAACATAAAAATATTGACCATCTATTTCCTGCATTTTTTTATTATTAAAAATTATAGAATAAATTGCACTAATATTATTTTGCTTTAATATTTCTTCATAAAAATCAGCTTTATTAAAATTTCCCATCGCTGTTGGTCTTTTCATAATATTAGCATTTAATAATTTAACTATATATCTTCCTTTATCAGTAAAAACTTTAAACATTCTATGAGTTAATCCTCCTGCGACTTGTATAGGTCCTTCTTCAATTTTGCCTAAATTCAAATTATCTACCAGTTTGTTAAAGAACATATTAATATCCATTGATATACCTCCTATAACCATTATACAGTACTATTAAAAATTTTTAAACTATTTTCGAAAGATTTAGTTACTTTTATCTTAATACAATAAAAAGAAGTGTCACCCAATTTTTATTGGATACACTCCTTAATTTTCAATGCTTTTCAGCTTTATTTTTATATTTTGGGTGACAAATTGAATTTTGACACCTATTTTTTAGTTTCTTTGAATGTATTGTAATTAGCTAGTTATGCGTTCTTTCCACAGCAGTTCTTGTATTTCTTGCCCGAACCACATGTACAAAGCACTTCAGTTTTATTTGTTCTATCTGTTCTTATAGTTCTTATTGTATTCGGTAAAATTTAGGCAAAATTCTTATTGTTCTTATTGTTTTATTTGTTTTTATTGTTCTAATTAAATCTTATTTTCCGTTGACAAATCGTTGACACTGTCAACATCATTATCTACATTCTTATTGTAGTAGTATGATATATGTTTAACAAATGTATGAATACATTTTTATATAATTTAGGTATTATAAATCTACTTGTTTACAATACCAAAATATTGCGAACATCTCAACAACTTGTAATTTTTGTTCTAAATATCAAAATCTTCTGAACAAATTTATTTTTACAATAACCTAAATATTTCATCTGATTTTTTTCTTATATTTAATATTGATTTACTATCAAAATACGTCTTTTTAGGATTTATTTGAACTATTTTAGCATTTTTATTTATATGATTCCCATAAGACCAATAATATGAACCATTTGCTCCAATTATGATAATCAGTTCTGCAAGTTCTACCCATCTTCTTGCTTTTTCTGCCTCTGTTCTTAATTGTCCGACATGAGCATATATTGGAAAAGCCCCAATTACTCCTCCACACTCGCATCTTGGTGTTTTTCCTTTATTCCATATATTTATATCATTATACTGTTTACCACATTTTAAACATTTATTAACTGCAAAACTTCCCTGTATTTCAGCAACATTTTTTGACCCTGCAATAGAATGTAAATGATCTATATTAGTTGTTATTATTCCTTGTATTTTACCTTCATTTTCTAATTCTGCAAGTTTCCTATGTGTTACAGTTGCACCATTATTAAATATAGGTTCTAAAAATGAGTTCCAAGCTGCTTTATAATACCTTTTAGGCATAGTTTTTAATATTATTTCTGAACTCATTTGTAGAACTGTTGGTAAATGCCAATGTTCAACATCTCCTATTCCAGAAGATACTGATACACCTGCTCCTGTTATAACAATTGTATAATTACTATTATTAATAAAACTTTTTAATTCTTCAATTTGACTATTCAATAGTATCAGCCTTTCAAGTTATTTGAAATTTCCTCTATCTTTTTAGTGATAGAAATATATTGCATTATTTCTTCATCAGTTAATTCTTTTATAATACTTTCTATAAATATAATTGCATTTTTTCTTTTTTGGAGAATGTCTTTTTTTCCTTTTTCTGTAATTGTAATAATAGTCTTTCTTTTATCATTAGGATCTGTTTTCTTAATTACTAACATTTTATCTTGTAATGTATTTATTATTGCAGCTACTCTAGGCATTGTTATATTTAATTTCTCACTTAACTCACTTTGACTTACACTATCGTTATTAAGCAAATATAATAAAACTCCCGATTCTCCTTGTGAGATATTAGATGGCATTTTATCTACAAATTTTTTTCTATTAGTTAAACTATTAAATATTTCTTCTGCCTTTTCATTATAGTTCATTTCTAATTCTCCCATTCAAAATTTCCTTTTCCTGCACCTAGTTCAAAATGATATTTTATTAAACCAACATTACTGCCTGTAAATATACCATTACTACATTCTATCTTTACTCTATTCCCATTTCCTATGAGCATAAAGTCTTGTTTGTTTAATGCTGTTGGAGCAAGTAAGGCTCCATCCACACCACTAATAAACCAAGATGGAATAATAGTACCTTCATATTTAGAAACATCTTCTACATTTTTTGACTTATGTGGAACGCCTTGTGTTTGACCATATCCAATAGCAATTATTCCAGTTACCTTTTTATTATCTACATAACTACTTACAGACCTATTAAATGTTCCACCAACCCACCAAGTATTTAATCCTAATGTTTGAGCATATAACATTATATCTGCTCCAGAATATCCTAATCTTTCATCTAAATTTCCACTTACATCTCCTGCAAGAATTATAAAGTTATTTACACCTTTAGCCATTATTAACTTCATAATACTACTTACACCTTTGCTATTATTAATCATAAGTTTCATATTAAGATTATAAGTTTTATTATTCAGTTCAATTCTTTCATTTATTTTTGCAATAATCTCATCGGATAAAGGTTTATCTGTATATTTACGAACCATGTGTCTTTTTTGCATAGCTTCTTTAAAATCCATAGCAATCACTCCTTAATTATTACTTAATACTATTAACTAATTTATCATATTATATTAATTTTGTAAAGATAAATACAAAAAAATTAGAAAGAATTTTAATCTTCCTAATTTCAATCCATTGTATATTTTTGTTCTAAATATCAAAATATTGTACACATCTTGATAAATTGTAAGTTATCGCTAACCTACTAATTCTATTTTTCTTTTTTCTATATGTTCTTTTATAGCCTCTGCAATGATTGTATGTCCTTCTTCATTTGGGTGTATTCCATCATCACATAATAATTTTGAATAATTCTTTATTTCCAGAAATTTTGATGTTATATCTATTATTGGAATGTCGTTATTTATTGCTAATTTGAACACTTCTATATTATATCTTTCGTGCCAATTAGTAAGAAATTGCTTATTTCCTTCCATCCACTTTAATATATTATCTGCATTTAATTTTCTACTTATATAATCAAAATATTTAATAGCATCTATCGGTGGTAATGATAACAATACAGGTTGTTTCCCAAGTTTCTGTAATTTTTTAATAAGATTTGAATATATTTCAATAAATTCAGTTATTGTACTTTTAGGAAAATGTTTTTTATCAGGATTTTCTGATATTTCCACCCAGTTATAATCACAATCGTTTCCTCCAAATTCCATTATAACATATTTACTATTTGTTTCTTTAATTAAATCAATATTTTTAGATATTATATTTTTTCCAACATTTATTGTACTGCCAAATTTTGCTTTATTTTCTATTGATATTCCTAATATATCCTCACATATATTTGAAAATCTGTTTTTGGATACCTTATAAACATTATTTTCATAGATTACACCTTTTAAAACTGAATCTCCAAACACACTAATATCTGACATTTTTATTCCTCCAATCGTAACACAAAATTACTATTTTTTCTTTTTCTAACTTGTTTACAAGATTACAATCTTACGAACAAATTAAATAGTCATTTTCATTTCATATTATATAATATTATTAAAAATATTTAAACTCTTTTCAAAAGATTTTGTAACCTGTCTTTTATCTTTTTCTGTACTTGATATATAATACTTTTCCGTTGTTTCTATTCTTTTATGTCCTAATACTTCTGCAATATCCTTTATTTCACAGCCATTTCTTAAACTTGTTGTTGCAAAACTACCTCTTAAATCATAAAACCTTGCTTTTATACCTAATTCATTTCTAATTATTTTAAAAGGATATTTTATAACATCTGTTCCAGAATACCTTCCATCTTTTCTAGTAAAAATCATATTTATTCGATTCCTCTTTGTTTTGCTTTCTATAATTGCATAATCTACTAATTTACCATATCTATTCTTTATTTTTTCTATTGTATAGTTTTTATACATACTACCATATTCTTTTTTTTTCTTATTTTGCTCATCTTTATAATTAAGCAATATTGAATATAATGTATCACAAATATAAACTTCTCTATAACTACTTTCTGTTTTTGTAGATCCAATATACCATCTTGCTATTTCACTTCCATCTTTTGCATAGACTGTTTTAGTTATCTTTATAATTCTTTTTTCTAAATCAATGTCGTCCCATGTTAATGCAAATACCTCTCCTGTTCGCATTCCAGTATAACAAGCTGTTAAAAAAGCACATATAAATGTTTTATTATTCCTAAATCTTCTAACAATTCTTTGCATTTCTTCTATGGTATAAATATGTTTTCTACTGTTTTTTTTGATTCAAATGTTAATACTCTAGGAATTTGCATATCTCCTGCAGGATTACCTTTAATAAAGCCAAAATAATTAGTTGCATCTCTTAAAGAACTTTTAATAACTTTTTGATAATTTTTTAACGAATCTTTTGTTGGAGATTTCTGATAAAGTTTTAATAAAGCTTGGTTTAATATATATGGTGTTAAATCACATAACCTATATTTTCCTAATTCATTCTTTATTTTTTCAAATGATTCTTTATATCTTTTAGCAGTAGAATATTTGAAATTTATCTCGAAATATTCTTTCATCCAATAATCTAAGTATTTTTCATAATTCATTTGTGATTCTTCTTTTATATCTCCATTAATATAATTTTTATATGCCCTCATTCCTGCAAGATAAGCCTCATTTTTAGTTTTAAATCCTGATTTTGTTATTTGTTTTCTTTTTCCATCAATAGGTTCTGCTTCAAATTGATATTGATATGCAGAACCTCTTTTTCTTATATTTATCATTTTAAAATTCCCCCTTTCACTAAAATGATTATATAATAAAAAATTTTAATTATGGCGAATTTGCCACAATAAAAAAGGAATGTCAACATATTCTCAATGTTTACATTCCTTGATATAACTTGTTTTTATAAAATTTTTATTGTCTTTCGTTGACAAACAAGTGATTTTTCCTCTTTTTTAAATATTTATCAAACCTTTGTATTTCCTTTACTTACACGTTTTTTCCGCAACAATTTTTATACTTTCGACCCGAGCCACATG
>JAFWMA010000020.1 GCA_017510825.1 Clostridia bacterium
ATTCTATTTTTAATTACATTTCCTAAATTTTGTGGTATACTATTCATAAGGAAATCCTTTCTTTTGGTAATTTTGTTGATATTTATTATATCAAAAGGATTTCCTTTTTCTATGCTTTCCGAAACCATTTTACACTATTAAACAATTTACATAATGTCAATCATTTTTGAAAATGTCTTAAAATTTTTTATTTATTAGCACCAAAATCTTATTAATTTTAGTGCTAATATTTTTATGCGACATCTTCTTCTAAACGATGTTTTTGATTTTTTACAAATTCTTCAAATGACTTTGCTTTCCATGGGTGTATCATCCTTGGTATATATATTTGTCGTTTTTGTTCTGCCTCTATTTCATCAAAGTTTTCTGATTTAGCTTGTATTTCTGATATCTTTTCTAGTGCGAATATTCTTTCATCTACTGTTGCATACAGATTTCCATCTAATGATTTTATTACAATACATTTGGTACCTTTATTAAAGTATATTGGATTTCCAAATTTATTTATAAATCGATAATATTGATTATTGTATTTTATTGAATGTCCACTATCAACAACTCTTTTGCTTAATATTGCTAATATTAAATTTATTTTTTCTTTATTGGGTTGCTTTTCAAATATATTTTTGCTATTATTAATTGGTAAAGCAAATTTGTTGTTGAATTGCTTTATGTATGTGCCCAAGAATTCGTTGGCTTCGTCAATGGAAGAGATATTGGCCAATCTAAGCTCTTGTGGAAGCTTTTGCTGTAATGTTTCAAAGAGTCTTTCTACTCTGG
This sequence comes from Clostridia bacterium, assembly GCA_017510825.1. Lineage (GTDB taxonomy): Bacteria > Bacillota > Clostridia > TANB77 > CAG-508 > CAG-793. The sequence goes on from JAFWMA010000020.1 coordinate 781, forward strand.
GCTTAAATTCTGGGACAGAACTTGTTTCAATATGTATGCCTAGTTGTTTACAAGCATATCCATATTGAGTGAAAGTGTCTTCTTCGAGATTAGAAGATGCTTTCTTTTTATATTCAAATACTGTCCTTTTATCTGTTTTAATAAGATACGGAATTCCATATTTAGATAATATTTGGTTTGTAATATTATAATAACCATTTAAAGTTTCTTGTTTGTCAAAATATAAACCAACAACTTGTCCAGTGGAATCATCGATTGCAGCATGAAGAGCTGTTTTCACATTTCCAAACCATATATGAATGCAAGCATCCATTTGTAATTCTTCTCCAAAATATTGGCATCTTGGTTGTCTTGGATGAGCCTCTTGTGCTAAAACTATTTTTGCTTGTATTTTTTTCTTTTCTTGTTCATTTGCAACTTTCATTTCTTCTTCAAGTCTTTTTCTATAATTTTTTAGTGTTTTTTTATGAGTTCTTGGTGAAAATATACATCTATCTCTTAAAATAACTCTAACTTCATCTATAGACAAATGTATATTTTCTCTTGTATCTAGATACTCTTTAAAAGAAGTGTAAGTACAATCAAAATATTTATTTAAATATAATAATTCAATTTCTGTTTTAAACTCTTCTGTTAATGCTGTTACTGGTTTTTTACCACGATTACCATGGATAAAAAACTCTTTTCCAAATTCTTTATATCCTGCAATCATTCTATCAACTTGTCTAACAGATCTTTTAAGCTTAATTGCAGCACGTTTTTTATTTCCATTTGTTTCAACTAATTTTTTAATAATTCTATACTTATATTCTTCATTCATTCTCAAATCTACCTTTCTCATTTGCACCTCCATAAGAACTATTATAAGTTCAAATGAAAATACAATCAATATTTTTTTATTTGAGACATTTTCCTAAATGATTTATTAAGACATTATCATAAATGAATCATATTTTACACTATTAAACAATTTACATAATTGACATTTTAATAAGAATTTGTTACAATATAAGAGCACTTGCTAGTAAAGCTAGCATTTAATTTTATAATCCTGTTTTACAGGTTGATATATAGACATTTGTAATAAAAATTTTTTTACAGGAGGAAAAGGACATGCAGATTATCAATGCACAAATTACCCTACTTGTAAATGGAGAAGAAAAGACTTTTTCCGAAGAAGAGCTTGTAGCAATTTTGGAAAAACATTTTTTTGATACCACTACTGAGCAGAAAATCCACAATCCCATTAGTGGTCCAAAAGAAGGAGAGCTGTTTGAAATTAACACGATAGACATAGACAGGAGTTTGTTCCGAGAACAGAGAAAAGACATTAACCAAGAAAAAATGCGACAAACCATTCTAAAAGCTTTGAGTGTGGCAAAGACATATCCGGAAATGTATTGCAAAACTTTTTGGACTCTGTGGCCTGTGAAAGCTTGGAAGCGTAAGAATAGCTTTGAACTTGACAAACTAGCATTCAATTTGGGTGGACATATAGCTAACTGGGTTGAACAATCTCTTGAATGGGCACAAAGAATTAGAAATGGTGAGAGTTTGGAAAAAATATGCAACGATGCAGACACTGCTAACTGGTATAGACTAGTTAGGTGGAGGCATGACTGTTACCTGCGTGTTGGTGGTGCAGGTATGAGTGACAATGGTTATCCAGCGTATCATGTTGATTTCAATTATTTGCATCCTTATGCCGATTTAGACGATACGGTTCCATTGGTTGTGCTTCGTCACAAGTAGTAATGTCCACTATATCTATCTATCTAGTGATAGATACAAACAAAAAAACTGAGGGAGAAACTTTAAATAAAGTAACTCCCTTAGTTTTTATTATTCGTAGATTACTTGGCTACAAAAAGTTATTTATACACTAGAATTGTTATAAAAGATACAGAATATGCATTGTAATTTAAAAAAAGGCTTTAAGTAAATAACTTAAGGACTAAAAAGAAAAATCAAGAAGAATATTATAGGGTTATTCAAAACTGTAAAAAATGCTTGAGAATCAACAAAATTTATGTTGAAAATAATTAATGATACTATTGATGAAATGATGAACTCAAAAGAAGTGAATATATGTCCATTAATCAATGCATAATAGAGTTTATAAATTATTTTTTTTACAAAAAAAGAAACCTCTTGCGAGGAAAAGAAATGTTTTCTTTTTTGTTGGTAGTTAAACATCAAAATCTTCAAAAGGATTACCGAAGATCGAGCAAATGGTATATAGAGTAGTACAAGTAGCAAAAGTAATCAATATACCATAAGAACACTCATTCATTGTTTCATATTCAGCTGCAATAGCAGTTAGAGGCAATACCAAGGCGTTTATACATAGTTGAATAGCAACGATTACTTTTCTTAAACGCTCATCTGGTCTAAACCAGAAAACCAAGGAAAGTAACATAATAACTGCCATTAGTGCATAATCCCAACAAGCAAAAATGTTATTGTTAGATACTACCATAAAAAAGTCCTCCTAAATCTGTTGTTAAAGTTTTAAAAATGCTAAATCAAAAATCTAGGGAATACTCCTAGTGGAAAAAGGATTGTTAATAAGGATTTACCTATTACCTTTTATTATACTACAAATTAACAATTTTTGCAAATTATCAACATTCTTAATAGTGTAAAATGGTTTCGGAAAGCATAGAAAAAGGAAATCCTTTTGATATAATAAATATCAACAAAATTACCAAAAGAAAGGATTTCCTTATGAATAGTATACCACAAAATTTAGGAAATGTAATTAAAAATAGAAT
>JAFWMA010000023.1 GCA_017510825.1 Clostridia bacterium
ACTTGTCTCATACCATCCTTCAAATGCTTCTCCTTCTTTTGTTGGATATAGTAGTCCTACTGTTTCTCCTCTTTGATATGTTTGTGGTTGTTCTGGTGGATTGTTTCCTCCATTTAAGTTATAGTTTATATTATATCTTTCCGATGGTTCCACATTTCCAATTTGGTCTACCACATATATATTATGTGATTCTAAAAATGTTATTAGAAAAATACCTTCATCTAAAACTACACTTACACTATAGCCATCTTCTTTTAAATGTTTTTCTAATATGTACGCTGTTATTTCCTCTATTTCTTTATTAACCTTTGCTATTTCCAAATCTGCTAATGCCATTTGTATTGCTTCTTTTTCTTTACCTGCTACATGTGTTTTATATGCTGTTTCAGATTTATTCAATAATCCATTTTCTCCCAATAGAAAATTTAGCGTTACTCCTGCAAGGATTAGCATAACTATAACTGTGACTATTAGTGCCACAAGAGTTATTCCTGCCTGTTTTAAATTTGTCTTTTCCATGTAACCAAATATTTTATCTAAGTTTTTATTATTTAAAATACCGGTGTGTGTGTGTGTGTACAGCCACGCGGGTTCTCGCCGTTTTTATATTTTTTGCTTTTCCCATGTTTTTCTATTTTCCTTTCTCTTTTGGATTATTTTTTTATTATTTACTGTTTATTTTAGTGTTCTGAAATATATGTATTGTTCTTTTTATTTAGTACACTGTACTAAGCTATAAATTACTTGTGCTAAAAAGGGACTATTAACTATTTTGTTAGTATTTTTTTGTTATTTACTTCAATGTAGTAAATATCTGATTTTAATTTAAATACAGGACGAAGTCCATATGTATTGCTACAAGAGGAAACAACTCCTTCAGAGGTTATAGCACATAATTGACTATCAAAACATGTACCACTTCCATTCCATGCAATTGTTCGAAAAAGAACTGCAGTTTTATTTGTTACCGTATATGTTCCTCCTCTTGCCTCCCAATAGTTTTTTCCTATTTTATAACAATTTATATTTACTTTTCTCATTTGAGTTCCATCTTTTCCTGAGCCAAAACCTCTTTTAAATTTATTGTTATAATTATAAGGTTGAATAATATTACTTGTAAAGTTTCCTGTGTTTTCTTCATCTAAAATGGGTTCGGCTGATGGATTACTTCCAATGCTTCTTGCATATTCTGCTAAATCAGTATTTAAATATTCATTTGAAATTCTATTTAATTTAGATGTTTCTGTATTATATGATTCTCTAGCTTTTTCAAAATGTTCTTCTTCATAAGATGCTTGTGAAATTCCTGTTCCATTTCCTAATTCAACAGTAACATCATTACCATTTGAATCCTTTACTAAACTTTTTGTTACTATTTGTATTCCATAATTGTCTTCACTATCGCTTCCATATAATACAATACATGGTATTATGTTTCCATTGCAATCAATGTAATTAATTTCTTCACCTTCTTTTAATTCTAAAACTGATTTTTTATTGTTATCATTTCCAATATTGTCTAATCTTTTTCCATCAATATATAAAATTACATTTTGTGAATCTAGCATTAAGTAGCTTTCTAATTTTCCTTCAATAGAATCATTATAGTAAGTAATATATATAATTCCAGGTATGTTTGTTTTTATAAACCATTCTTTTTCAGGTAATTCTGTTCTAACAATGTTTCCTAAAATTTCTGTGTTTTCATTACTACTAGCATTGTAGTTCACATCATTTAATACTTGACTTATTATTTCCTCTTTTACTGTCGTATAAGCTAGGTTAACCTTCTCTTCTGCTGATTTCAATGCATATATTTCAAATGAATGTTGTGCTTTGCCCACTACTCCATTATCATTTAGTGCTAAAGTTATAGTTATGCCTGTCAATATTAAAAGCACAATTATTGTTACTATAAGCGCCACTAATGTTATTCCTGCCTGTCTTGATTTTGTCTTTTCTATGTAATCAAATATTTTATCTAAGTTTTTATTATTTAAAATACCGGTGTGTGTTTTTTTTTGTACAGCCACGCGGTTTATCGCCGTTTTTATGTTTTTTGCTTTTCCCATGTTTTTCTATTTTCCTTTCTCTTTTGGATTATTTTTCATCATTTACTGTTTATATTAGTGTTCTGAAGTATATGTATTGTTCTTTTTATTTAGTATACTGTACTCTGCTACAAATTTTTATCTCAGGAATACTTATTACTAGTTCTGATGTTTTCGTTATCTTTATATTCCTTCTTTCATAAGTATTCAATTTATTTTTATGCTAAAATAATTTTCAAAAATTTGATAAGAACATTATATATTAATATACAAATATAATCAATAATTAATCAGAGGAATTTCATCACATATTATAAAAATACTATTCGATGAAATTCCTCTGATTAAAAATTTAATCTATATAATTATATACTGGTGTAATACTTTTTATAGCATCATTTCCACCTGCAATCGAAATCGTTCCCCACGCAATTTCATTTCCACGGTAGTTAACTGTTGATAATGATGAACAAGTCTTAAAGGCATTTGAACTTATTGTTTTTAGGCTAGTTGGAAATGTTATTTGAGTAATACCACTATTTGAAAATGCACCCTCTTCTATTGTTGTGACACTTTCTGGCAAACTTACTTCTAAAGGACCTCCACATTTCCAAAACATATATTTTGGTACTTTTTTCATTCCCTCTTCAAATGATACGTTTTTTAAATTTGTGCATCCTGTAAATACCCCATTATTGCCACAATAACTACATTCATTTATGCTTTTGGGTATTTCTATATCCTCTAATCCTATACAATTTCCAAAAGCATAGTCATCAAGCATAGTTATTGTATTTGATATCTTTACTTCTTTTAGATTTTTACAATTTTCAAATGCAATTGCATCAATTTTTCCATTTTTCGCTTCTTTAAAACTATCTGTCATATTTAATTTTACTATTCCACTATTTTCAAATGAAGCTCTTCCGATTTTTTCTACACTTTCTGGTAAATAAACTTCTAATAATCCTGGACAATTTGCAAATATAGATGGTGCAACTTGTGCTGTTCCTTCTTCAAATGTTACAGTTTTTAGGTTTGTGCATCCACTAAATACTCCATTCCATTCACTTGAATTTATGCTTTTTGGTATTTCTATGCTTTCTAATCCTGTGCAATTTCTAAAAGCAAACTGTTCTAATGTTGTTATGGTGTGTGACATTTTTACTTCAATTAGATTTTTACAATTTTTAAATGCATTTGCATCAATTTTTCCATTTTTCGCTTCTTTAAAACTATCTGTCATATTTAATTTTACTATTCCGCTATTTTCAAATGAAGCTTTACCTATTTTTTCTACACTTTCTGGTAAATAAACTTCTAATAATCCTGGACAATTTGCAAACAAAGATGGTACAACCTGTACTGTTCCTTCTTCAAATGTTACAGTTTTTAGATTTGTACACTGATAAAATACTCCATTCCACTCACTTGAATTTATACTCTTCGGTATTTCTATGCTTTCTAATCCTGTGCAGTTTCTACATGCATACTGACCTAAAGTTATTATTTTTTGTAATTTTAAATCAGTGATTTCACTATGTCCACTAAATGCACTTGCTCCTATTGTTGTTACATCTACTACTGTTCCGTCATTTAAGATATGTGTTTTTGGTATTACTATTTGTGTTCTTGTGTTTCCATTTAATCCTGTTATTGTTGTTCCATCTGTGCTCCATTTAAAATATGATTGATCTGTTTCTTCTACCCAGTTTGCATATACTGTTATGTCTTCTTTTCTATTTCTTATTTCTGTTATTCTTTCTCCACTAAAATCACTTGTTTCATACCAGCCTTCAAATGCTTGTCCTTCTTTTGTTGGATATAGTAACCCTACTGTTTCTCCTCTTTGGTATGTTTGTGGTTGCTCTGGTGGATTGGTTCCTCCATTTAGATTATAATTTATGTTATATCTTTCTGATGGTTCTACATTTCCAATTTGGTCTACCACATATATATTATGTGATTCTATAAATGTTATTAAAAATACTCCTTCTTCTAAAACTACACTTACACTATAACCATCTTCTTTTAAATGTTTTTCTAATATGTACGCTGTTATTTCCTCTATTTCTCCATTAACCTTTGCTATTTCCAAATCTGCTAATGCCATTTGTATTGCTTCTTTTTCTTTTCCTGCTATATGCGTTTTATATGCTGTTTCAGATTTATTCAATAATCCATTTTCTCCCAATAGAAAATTTAGCGTTACTCCTGCAAGGATTAGCAAAACAATGACTGTGACTATAAGTGCTACTAAAGTTATTCCTGCTTGTCTTGATTTTGTCTTTTCCATGTAACCAAATATTTTATCTAAGTTTTTATTATTTAAAATACCGGTGTGTGTGTTTTTTTGTACAGCCACGCGGTTTCTCGCCGTTTTTATGTTTTTTGCTTTTCCCATGTTTTTCTATTTTCCTTTCTCTTTTGGATTATTTTTCATCATTTACTGTTTATATTAGTGTTCTGGAATACATGTGTTGTGCTTAGCTACTGTAGGTGTGTTTTTTTGTTTTTGAGTTTTTTTCATTTTTTTATTTGGTTGTACTTGCTATGATTTTTCCATGTTACTGTATTTCTAGCTCTGAGGTATACTTAATTGCCAAACATTCCTGTTCTTTTTGGCTCTCTTAGAGTTCTACTTCAAAGCAATATCCTTCTTGTTATATTCACTTGGTTTTAATCCTAATCTATTTTTTGAGTAATTAAATATTAGTAATGCAATAATTATTAATAAAAATCCAACTATTATAATTGATACCCCAATATTATAGAACATCAAAGTCAATGAGCCAATATATGTTGTTATTATTATAAAAATATTATCTACAATACTTTTAACTGAATTAATTGATGGCGATATTTTGTCATTTGAAAAACTATTAAAGTATTTTTTTTGTAATATTGAGAATATTCCTTCTAACGAAGCTAAAACTATAGATATAGCAACAATTACTATTGCTTTCACAATATTGTTTATGCTAATTAATGTTATGCATCCAATTATTATAAATGCAAATGAGTATTGCATTAGTATGTTTATTAATGATTTGTTCCTATGTTTTCTATTAAATTTTAAAGCATCTCTAGCAAATATTCCATTTACCAACGATAGTAGTGCATAAAAAGAAGCAATCATTTTTGCTGGCATTCCTATGTATTGTAGAATTGCTAGTTCATATGTACTTGATAGTCTTATAACTCCTATTATTATTCCGGTAAATAGAAATAGAGATAATAGCCTCTTAGATGTTAATGTAAATCTTAGTCCTTTTGATAGTTCTTTGTAGTATTTATTTAACGTGTATATTTCATTATTTCTTCTTTTCTTTTCATATTTTATATCTGTAAAGTTAAATGCTATTATTGTTGCTCCAATAGAACAAATAATACACATTATTATCGGAATATATGGATTTATTTCATATAAGAAACCAGACATACTAGTTGTTATGGCAAGAAAAATATAGTATCTTTGATATCCTTTTTTGGTTATGTTTGAGTATAAAAGGTTTTTCTTTGAAGTTTCTGGTATTGAATGACTTATGATATTTGATTCTGAAATATATTTGATTGATATAGCAAAAGCTCTTATTAACTGGATTAATACTAGTATTTCAAAACTGTTTACGAAAATCATCAAGATTCCCCATAAAACATTCATTAGATTTCCTATTATAGCTGAATTTTTATTGCCAATTTTTGATATTATTAATGTAACTGGTACTTGAAGAAAAATAGAGAAAATTGCTAATATGGTATTTGAAAGTAGTATTTGAGAGTCAGAAAATCCTTTTGTTTCTGATAAAAATATAATATTAATTCCAAAAAAGAATAGCAAATTATATCCAAGCATTATGTAGTTTGGATATAATTTCATATTAGCTTTTCTGATTTTAGCATTTTCTTTGCTTACTTTATCCATTACTCTCCCTTTTTATTTGTTATAATCTGATTTATTTTATTACAATTTTTATCTTGACCTTGACTTTTAGCTCATGTTTTTCTTTGACCTAAATATGATTTTAGCGGGCCTTACTTTTGTTTTTTAGGCTCGCTAATTAATATTAAATAAATCTTTTAATAATTTACTCCACCAAGATTCAACTTCTCCTTTTTCTTGATTTGGAACTGAAGATTCAACATAATCTGACTTATCTAGATTAATGTATACTTTTTGGTTGTTATCTAATTTTTGCATACCAAGTCTTTCTTTTGCTTGTTGCTCTATTGTATTTATGTTCATTCCTTGTTCAATACTTACTTTTAATTGTTGATTTTGCTTTTGTATTTCTAATAACTGGCTTTTTAATTTTTCTTTTTCGCTAAAACTTGTGTTTATTAAAGCATATCGATAACTTATTGTTAACAATATAGAAAAGCCTATAATTAAATATATAATTCGTGCTATGTTCTTTTTCATCTCTTTTGCTTTACTATGATTTTCATTTTTGGCTATTTTTTTAGTCTGTTCTTTTTTCGTTTTTTCTACTTCTGGTGAATACTCTGGCTCTATTTTTCTAGGGCTAGTTTCGTATTCATAGTAGTCAATCATAAGTTATCTCACCTCTTTTCTCTTCTTTCAAAAATTCTAAGTTTAGCGCTCTTTGATCTTGTATTTTCTTTTTTTTCTTCTTCTGTTGCTTCTATTGGTTTCTTGTTTATTATTCTTCCAAGAGATTTGTAATTACACACACAATATGGTAAATCTTTTGGGCATGTGCATTTACCTTGTGCTTCTATATATGCTTCTTTTACTGTTCTGTCTTCTAAAGAATGAAATGTTATTATGCATAGTCTTCCTTCTTCTTTTAAGCATTCTATACAGTCAATTACAGTATTATATAATGGTTTTATTTCATCATTTACTTCTATTCTGATTGCCTGAAAAGTTCTTTTTGCTGGGTGTCCATCTTTTGAATAAGGTTTTGATTTTTCTATTATCTCTACTAATTCTTTTGTTGTTTTTATTTCTTTTTCTTTTCTATATTTACAAATATTTTTTGCTATATTTCTTGAGTATCTTTCTTCTCCATATTTGTATATTATATTTGCTAATTCCTCTTCGCTATAATTATTTACTACTTCAAAAGCAGTTTTTTGTTGAGTTTTGTCCATTCTCATATCAAGTTCATTTTCACCAATATAACTAAATCCTCTATTTTTTTCGTCTAGTTGATAAGAAGATACTCCTAAGTCTAGTAAAATCCCATCAACTTTATTAATGTTTAGCTCATTTAAAATTCTTTTTATATTGTCATGATTTCCATGTATTAGCTTAAAATTATTATAGTCTTTTAATTTGTTTTTTGTTGCTTTTAGTGCTTCCTCATCTCTGTCTATTCCAATTAACATACCATTAGAAGATAATTTTTCAATTATCTTTTGGCTGTGGCCTGCTCCTCCAATGGTTCCATCAACATAAATTCCATTTGATTTAATTTTTAGGCCTTCTATTGTTGGATTTAATAATACTGGAATATGCTTAAATTCCAAAATTTCACCTCGTAAATTTTTATTATAAATGTTAAAAAGTTGGCATATATTAAAATATGCCAACTCTTATTCTTTAGTTCGCATAATTTTACATGTCATCTTTTGTAAAATCTTTAGTTTATTTAATTCATTTGTAAGGAAGTTTGTTAATTATCTTAAGTTTATTGTTGTTTTATCATTTGTAAGTTTTCTTTAGTTAAACTTTACATAAGTTTTATCTTTTGTTTGCTTTTTTCTTTTGTTAAATCTTTAGTACCCCTATTTTATTTTCGTTTGTTTTTTTAAAATCTTTTGTGTATTTATATAAACTTTATAAAAAGTTATATAGCAAATTTAAATTCCAAGCATTCCTAGGTTAGCCATATTTTCTGCAATTTGTTCTGCTGAAATGTTATCATCACTGCTGTATTTTTTCCATTCTGCTTTGCTCCAGATTTCAATTCTAGTACCAACGCCTGTTATAACTGCTTCTTTTTCAAGTGAAGCATATTCCCTTAAATTACTTGGTATTAAAAATCTTCCTTGTTTATCAACTGTGCCTTCAACTGCACCTGACAAGAAGAATCTAACAAAATCTCTTGCATTTTTATTTGTGAGTGGTAAAGTTTTTAATTTTTCTTCGAAATTGCTCCATTCTGATTGTGAAAATCCAAATAAACACCCATCTAATCCTTTTGTAATTATGAACTTGTCTCCTAAGTCTTCCCTTATTTTTGCTGGTAAAATCATTCTTCCTTTTACATCAAGGGAATGCTCATATTCTCCGATTAGCACTTCGTGTTCACCTCCTACCACTTTTCACCACTTTGTACCACTTCAATAACATTGTAATACAACAAAATAAAAAAATCAATACTTTTTTCAAAAAAAATTAAAAATTTTTTAGTTAACTGTTACTATTCGTAGCTAAGAGTTCCGAAAAGTATTTTCATATCGTTTGACCTTGTTGATCGCTGGCACGAATGCAATTTGCACTTTTTTTATGGAAATACTATTAGGGACTTTTAGCTACGAATAGTAATAATTATCTTTTGCAAATAATGGGGACACTTATCAAATAGCTATTTTTTGCAGCTTTGCAAAAAATAGCTATTTGATAAGTGTCCCCACCATATTTCCTTTTTCTATTTTTTTCTTCTGTCCAATACATATGTACTGCCAAATATTGTTTTGGCTAAATGTTTCACTGCTGCACCTGCTTCACCAATTTCTAGTGTATTTTTAAATCTATCTGCTGTAACTTCAACTGCACCAATTGACATTGATGTTAGCGGAAATTCTTCCATTATTCCTTTTCGATTTTCAACTTCTATATATCCTCTTTTATAATCTTCTGGAGTAAAATATTTTCCAACTTGCTTGTCAAATTCCGCAATAATGTTTTGGCATGTTTTTTCGAAATCTCCTCCTTCTACAATTGCAATGAAATCATCGCCTCCAATATGACCTACAAAGTTGTCTTCACAGTTTTCTTGCATTACATTTTTTGTAATTACTCTTGCAGTAAATTTTATTATCTCGTCTCCATTTGAAAAGCCATATGTGTCGTTGTAAGCTTTAAAATTATCTAAGTCAACATATAGCATAGCAAACCTATGCTGGTTTATTAATCTTTTCTTTATTTCAGCTTGAATTTGAACATTCCCTGGTAAACCTGTTAGAGGACTTACCATTCTATTAGAGTTTAGAAGTCTAAGAATGTTCTTTATGCTATAGTATATTATTTGATTATCCAATGGTGATTTTAAATATAATTCAACGTCATTTTTTAGAACATCAATTATGTGTGAATCATCTGTATTTGATGATATTACAATTATAGGGGTTCTTGTGTTGTCTACATTTTCTCTTATTTGTTTACAAATATCCAACAGTTCTTGTCCTTTTTCTAGGGAATCTTCATTTATTAATAGTAATTCTGGAATGTATTTTAAAATCTTTTGAAAATTATTAATTGATTGTGTTTTTATTCTAATCTCTTTATCCTTTTTAAATGACTTGTTTAGTGTCTCTTTTAATTCTTCTCCATTATCTAGTAAATAGATATTTTTCATTTTTATAATGTCCTTTCAATGAATTATCCTTTATTTATAAGTTATATATTGGCTGTTATTTCTTTGGTTGCTTCTAAGCCGTTAACATTAGTAACTGTTGCTTTAATTTCGTGTGTTCCAATTGGTACAGGAATCTTTGCAGAAACTTCTTTTTGATCAACTGGATCTTCCCCTGAATCCTTTTCTTCACCGTCAATTGTTACTAATATTTTTGAAATTCCTTCATCGTCTTTTGCATCTACTACTATGTTTGTTCCTTCTGTTCTTAATGATACTTCGGGTTTTGTATCACCAATTATTTTTTCTGTTCTTTCAGTTTTATTTCCTTCTATATCAACTGCTGTAACTTTTAGTTGATTTTGTCCTTGCTTTACATCAATTTCTAGTTCTATTTCATTTTGTTCTTCTGTTACGTTAACTGTTATAGGTTCTTCATCATTCCAGCTATATTCTAAATAAGCTAATTTTGTTTCATCTGATGCTCTAATTCTTAGTTTTACTCCTGTAATAGCTATTTCAACAACTGGTTTTATTACATCTGTACTTTCATATATATATTGCTTATTATAATAGGTTTTATTTCCATAATAGTCTTCTACCATAATATTTAAAATATTATTTCCATTTGGTACATCTACGGTTTGAGTGACTGTTGTAGTTTCACTGCCTTCTAATCTCTTTTTTTCTTCATCGTTCCACCAGTATTCAATTTGTTTAGTTGGTTGAGAGGTTTTAACTGTAATTGATACCTCTTTTCCCATTTTTTCAATATTGACCTGTGGTATATCTTTAGGCTTATTCTCTGAAGATGTTAAAGCTACTGCTGATTGTGCAATTATTGCCATTCCAAATAATAATAATAAAATTGAAAACACTCTAGCTATTGTTTCTATGCTAGCTTTATTTCTATTATATTTTTTATTGTAATAGTCTTCATTTCTTCTATTATTCGTAACAACTGGTTGATATGGTTTGTAGTTGAAATAGTTTCCATTGATATTATTATTAAAATTATTATTATAGTTATTATTATTGTAACCATAGTTGTTATTGTTATTATTATTGTAGCCATTGTTATTGTAATTATTGTATCTATTATTTTGTTGGTTTCTCCTATTGTTTCTTTCGCTAGAATTATTATTGTGATCTCTCAAAATTTGATTCATTTTCAAAAATCCTTCTTTTTATCTATTATTTACGTTTTTTATTATATCATACGTTTTTTTGATAGTAAAGTTTAAAATCCCTATACAACAAATCTTTTTATTAAGATTGCTCCAACACCTATTATTACTACTGCTCCAGCTATTATTAATATATATTTTGGAGACTCTCCCGCTGTTGAGGTTATGGCAAAAGATGTAGTATTTAAGTCGTCTTCTCCATCTTTTTTATTATTAATTATTGAATCTATGTCATTTGTATTTGAATTGTTCCTTATTTCGCTGATTTCTGTATAGTTTTTCTTTACTCCCATATTTCTTTGTTCGTTATCCCATGTTAATATTAAGTCTATTGTGGCTGTATCTCCAGGTTGTAATAAAGTATTTGCTAATTGGTCTGTTGTAATTTTTCCGTTTGTTTCTTTCCATTTTATATTATCTGCTTGATTAAATCTTAAACCGTCAGGGATGTAGTTAGATATTTCTCTAGCATAACCTTCAATTTCTCCCTCATTTTTTACTTGTATTGATATTTTAAATTTTATTATTATGTTATCTATGTTTTTTTCTGTTACAGAAACATTTACAACTGGTTTTTCATTTTGCTCCATAGTTTGCGATGTTTTGCTTTCTTTCTGAGTACCATCTTCTATTGTTATTGCTTCATTTACTATGCTTTTTAGTGAAAGATCAAAGAATTTAACATATATTGTTTCATAATCTTGATCGTCTTCTCCTTCAATCCAATCATTTGGTCCTGAATCTCCGTCATTTACTCTTCCTCCGTTAGAATCTGTTGCTTGAACTATTTGTGCTTTACTTGTTATTCTTCTGTCTTCTGATGTAGGCTCAGATACTCTAAAAGCTATTTTTACGTCTTTGTAGTTATTCTCATTGCTTGAACTAAATGTTTTTATTAGGTTATCATCGTTTCCATCTATTTTTGCTAAATGTTCGGTTTTTACATATTTTGCATTATTGATATCATCAGTTTCGTTTCCTTGGGCATCATACATCTTCCAATTATATTGCTTGTTTATTTCATAATCTTTTAAAAATTCAAATCCACTTGGAATATCGTTTCCTATTTGTGTGGCATATCCATCTTGTGTTCCTTCATTGTATACTCTAATTGTAAATGTTATTATGTCATTTTGACATAGTTTTAGTTCTCCTTTGTCGTGGTTGTACTGAAATGTTGTAATAGTTCTTTCTGATGTGTTATCTCCATAGGTTGATTTGTCAACTTGTGGAGTTCTGTCGTCTACTTGTTTTCCATTAACATCTGTAATAAAATATCTTAATGCTAAATCAAAGTTTTCTAAAATTATTTTGTCAAAATCATCATCGTCTTCTTGTCCTTTATAGTAGTAATTGCTATCTGTTAATTCTTCTTTATTTGATGAATTACCTTTATATTTTTCTAATTCATTATCTGAAGGAACTGAAACATTTGATTTATTATCTCTATCTGCCAAGCCGGCGTTATTGCCTGATTTCGAAATTTCAGAAATTGTTGTTATTTCTTTTAATGTTGGTGAGGTTAGTTTTATTTTACATTTCAATTTTATTTCTTTATAACTTAGTTCTTTTGTTTCTAAATTAAATGCTATTATTTTGTTATCATCGTCTTTTTCCTTTGATAATGCACTTGATTTCAATGTTCTTTGTGTTGTATCTGTTGTATCAATTATCCAACCAAATTGTGCATTGAATTCATCATTGACATACTCTAATTCTTCTGGTAAATAGAATGTTATTTCATCTGCATATCCATCAATTTGACCCTCATTGTAAACTCTTAGCGTGTATATTATTGAACTTTCTGTTTCTACACTGACTGGACCTTTTGTTGCCAAATATGTTGCTGTTGTATCTCCTCTTAATAATGTACTTACATCTGGTCTTGGTTCTCTTTTATACTCTGTACTATTTCCACCTGATGTATTAACTTCTGAAATATATGTTCTTAATGCTAGATCAAAATATCTTCCTTTTATAATTAATTCTTCATAATCATCATCATCTTCATATCCTTTTCCCTCTGATGATGTTCCTGGGTTATAGTTGTTTTTTTGATCTTCAATTAAGTTGTTAGCAATTGAATCTCTATCAGATAAATTATCATCATTTAGGTAATCTGTAATTTCTGCTACTGCTTTTAATGATATATCTGTTGTGAGCGTTTGTGCTGTTACTTTGCATTCTATTTGTAGGTCTTGATAGTCTATCTTATATCTATTGTCTTCTTGATTATTATCAAATGCGTTAATACTTGTGTTTTGTAAGTAGTTTGTTGTATATTTAGTCTGATTATTAGGATCTTTTTGCCAATTGTATGTTCTATTTATTTCGCTTTCTTCACTTGAAACAGCTTCTAATCCATCAGGTAGGTATTCTGTGATTGTAACTGGTATTCCGTTAACTTGTCCCTCATTGAAGATTCTTATTGTAAATATTACTTTATCACCTGTATTAACTGGCATTCCATCTTTTTGAGATCTCTTGCTAATTGTTGTTCCATTATCAAGTGTTGTTGTTCCATTTGCTAGTGCTTTTAAATCAGATTGTTTATAATTTGGCTCTCTGGATGTTTCTGGAGTCACATTGTTTATTGTTGTTATATATTGCTTTAGTGCAAAATCAAAGCCTTGTTTTGATATTGTTTTTATATCTGACTGATAATTTGTTCTTGGTTCGTTTCTAATTGTAATAAGTGGTTGAGTTGCATTTATTTTGTTGGCTGTAGTTGTCCAATATGTTAAGACTTTTTCATTGTAATTGGTTTCAACATTTAAATTTATATTTGTTGCAGATGATGTTGTTGGGATTGAAAGATAGAAGTTGCTTCCTATTTTAGATACTACCTTTTCTGTTATGTTATTCCCAATTAATTCTGTTTTCGCATCTTCTGCTAGAATTTTTATATTATCTAATTCTGATTTACCGTTATTAACTGATACTTTTAGTGAACAATCTGATGAAGCAAATGATATATTGTATGGTCCAATAATATAGTTGTTTCCAATCGCATTAATTGTTGCAGATTCTTTGTTAAATACTATTGGAGCTTCGTTTAATGTTTTTGAATATGAATATCCATTTCCAACAGCATTTATTGCTCCATTTACTAGATATGTATAAAGTTTATTAATTGGATCGTCTTTGTTTATTTGGTTTAATTCATTTATATCTACAGCTGAGGTAAGGTCATTTGATAAATAAATCTTTATTTCATCTGTTGGTTGTAATTCTTCTTCTGTATTACTAAAATGCCATATTGCAGACTGTTGTATTGTTTCAATTATATCCTTTTCTATATCGCTAGTTTCAAATCCGTCTATTTTGTAATTTTTAAATGTATTAACATCTATTCCTGCTGAAAGTAGTAGTGCTTGTTTTGATAATTCGTTTTCTGGTATGCAAATATTATTTAGTACCCATGATAATTGATTTAAAGTTACTTTATCTTTTGGTAATCCTGTTTTATAAATGTTATTTATTTTATCATATTCTTCTAAGTCAAAGCTTTTTGTATATTTTTCATTGTTTTTTGAAACATTTTTTGAACTAAATTCTATTCCGTTTTTTACTGAATAAATGCCTAATTCTTTGTTCATATTGTTTTGAACTGTACCTTGAGTATTAGTTTGTACTATTTTTGGTACTGATTTTACTGTTTTTTTTGTCGTTACAAAATAATATCCTGTTTTCTTTGTATATCCTTGATTATTTAAGGCAAAACTTTTACCGTTTGAACTTGTTGCATTTGAATTAGATTGACTTAAAAATATTAAAATTGGAATTACTAATAAAAATATTTTTAGCTTTATCTTCATGTTTTTATAATTCTCCATTTTATAAAATATTACTATTTTATTATATAAGAATAAGAGTAAAAAGTCAATTAAAATAAAAAAAAATAGATTGGCTTTCGCCAATCTATTTTTTTATTAAATTACATATTTTTTAATGAAGAATATTCCTCCTCCTATTATTAATGTAATTCCACTTGCTATTGCAATATATGTTGGTGCAGAACCTGCAACTACTGTTATTGCAATTGGAGCTTCATCAATATCATCTTCTCCTTCTTTTCTATTATCAGGAATAGAGTCTATATCTGGAGTTCCGCTTTCATTGTAGTCTCCACTGATCTCTGCAACATTTGTCATTATACCCATATTACTCTCACTGTTTTCCCAAGTTAGTAATAAATCTACTGTTGCTGTTTCTCCTGGTTGTAGGATTGTATCTTTAAGTTGATCTGTCGTTACTTTTCCTTCTGCCTCTATCCATTTTGGATTATCTGCTTGATTAAATTTTAATCCCTTAGGAATGTAATCAGTTATTTCTGTTGCTGAACCAGCGATTTCTCCTTCATTAATTACTTTGATACTATATCTAAATTTAACAACGGTATCTTCTAATCTCTTTTTGTTAATTTCAATTTTTACTACTGATTCTGGATTATCATCTGCGGTATGACCAGTTTCCATTTCTTTTTGAACGCCATCTTCAATTACTATTGCATGAGTAGTCCATTTTCTTAGAGCTAAATCAAAGTATTTTACATAGATTTTTTCAGTATCTTGGTCGTCTTCGCCTTCTATCCAAACATCCGGTGTTGAGTCAATATCTTTTATGTTTGTGTTTCCATCACCATCTGAATGTCTAGTTATTTGTGCTTTATTAATTACAATTCTATCTGATTCAGCTGGTTGTGTAACTTTAAATGCAATTTCAACATCTCTAAAATCTGGTGTTTCCATTGTTTCTTTGTTAAATGCTTTTATCAAATTTTCTGTTGTTGATTTTGCTTTTGATCTATAATCTGTTGTAACAAATTTTGCTTTTTTTACATCTGTTGTTGGGTTTCCACTTTGATCTAGTAACTTCCATCCGTATTTAATATTTATAGCATCTTCTGGTAAAAATTCTAATCCTTCAGGGATATCGTCTTTTATTAGTTCAGCATATGCATCAACTGAACCTTCATTATATGCTCTAATTGTGTAGGTAATTATATTATTTTGTTCTACTCTTACAGGTTCTTTTGTTTGATTATATGTGAATGTGGTTATTTCTTTACCATCTGCTCCAATTGTTCCCATTTTTGATGTATCTACAGTTGGCTGTCTGTTTGTTATTTGTTCTTTATTAACTCCTGTAATAAATTTTCTTAATGCTAAATCAAATCTAATAAGTAGTAAATCTTCATAGTCATCATCATCTTCATATCCTTTACCTTGTGTTGAAGTTGATGCATTGTAATTGTCCCCTCTTT
The DNA here is from genome assembly GCA_017510825.1 of Clostridia bacterium. Lineage (GTDB taxonomy): Bacteria > Bacillota > Clostridia > TANB77 > CAG-508 > CAG-793. The sequence goes on from JAFWMA010000023.1 coordinate 16,052, forward strand.
GTTGTAAATTGTTTGGATTTGAATCTCTATCACTTGTTATTCCTGCATCATTTCTTTCTTCTGTAATTTCAGTTACATTTTTTAAATGTCTGCTTACTAAGTCACTTCCAACAACTTCACATTCAATTTCAACTGATTCATCTGAAATTGTTGTACCGTCAAATGCATTAATATTTTTTGTTGCTAAGTATGCGGTTGATACTGTTCTTCCAGTTGGGTCTGTACTTTCAGGTGCCCAACCGTAATTTCTATTTATGTCACTATTCTCTACTAATTTTAGTCCTTCTGGTAAATAATCTGTTATTTTTGTAGCTGTACCGTTAACATCACCTTCATTATATACTGTAATTCTATATTTAATTTTACTTCCTTTTGCAACTTTTAATGCATCTTTACTGTGTGGTTTAGTTGCTGTATTTCCACTATCAAGTGGAGATGTCCTATTTGCTAGTGATGCTGTGTTTACATTTGGTGTTCTTGCTTGTGGCTGTCCATCTACTTCTACTATATATTTTCTTAATGCTAGGTCAAAAGTTAAATCTGGTAGTCTAAGATTTTCATAGTCATCATCATCTTCATATCCTTTTCCTCTTGGTGCTGTTTCAGGGTTATAGTTGCTTTTTTGATTGTCTGTTAATGGGTTTGTTGAATCTCTATCTGGTAAATTTTCAGCATTTTCAATTTGAGTTATTTCTGCAATGTTTTTAATTTGGTTGTTTCCTTCCGTTCTTGTTGCAATTACTCTACAATCGATTTCTATATCTTCATAATCTATCTCTCCGGTTTGTTGATTAAATGCTGTTAACTCAATTGAATTTTTTGTTGTAGCTTTTCTAGTTGTTTGATCGTAATTCCAGTTACTGTTGTTCTCTGTTCCTTCAACAAACTCAAGTCCTGATGGAATGTAATCTGTAATTTGTTTTGCTGCTCCATCAACTTGGCCTTCGTTATAAACTCTAATTGTAAATGTAACTATATTACCTGTGTTAATTTCAATAGCTTCTTTACTATGTGTTTTTTCTGCAGTTGTACCATTATCAAATGTTGCAGTTTTCGTTGGTAATTTTGATTTTTCAGTGTCTGTTATTTTTGGATCTCTTGGTGTATTAATTGCTCTACCATCTACTGCTGAAACAAACTTTCTTAATGCTAAGTCAAATTCTTTTGGCTCTGGTGGAATTGGTTGTAATATAATCTTTTCATAATCATCGTCATCTTCTTGATTTGTTGCATATTCTGACATATTGTCTTTATTTACATCAGGGTGTGTTGCTGGTGATGAATCTCTATCATTTTCATCAGTTTGATGTGAAATCCACGCAACATTAGTTAATTTTTTAGGATTTTGTGCATCAACATCTTCAGTAACTTTACATTTAAGTGTTATTGTTTCATGTCCATTTCCATTATCTTGTAATGATCCTTCTGTATATGCTGGTAAGTTTGTTGTTCCACTATTTGTAAGTGTTACAACATTAGTAGTATTGTTGTAAGCAATGCTATATGTGTTTCCATTGGTTGATGTTATTGTTCCTGATGTTACAAGTTCAATTCCTGTAGGTAATTGATCTGTAATTTCTGTTGCTCTGCCTGCTATTGGACCTTCATTAAAAATTCTTAAATTATAGTATATAAAGTCATTTTTTTCAGCTTGGATTGGGTTTTTGCTAAGTGTATAGGTTGCAGTTGTTGCTCCATTTTGTAGTGGAGTTTCATCTACAGTAAGTGTTCTTGAACTTCCACTTCTTGCTTGTCCATCAGAATTTTCAACTTTTGAAATATATTTTCTTAATGCTAAATCTATTTTATTGCTTACTACTGGTTTTAAAACTAATTTTTCAAAATCATCATCATCTTGTTGACCTTTGTAGTACTTTTGCTCATTTTGTTCTTTATCAGTGTCTACCGTTCCTTTCCAGTCGTTGCTATATGTTGGAATAGTGACTGGTGCTGAATCTCTATCTTTATTTGTCTCTGTAAACTCTTCGTTTGTTGTTGCATTGTATTCTTTTGAAATCCATGCAATATTTGTAAGTACTTGGCTTGAATTTTCTTCAGCTGTTACTTCGCATGTAATTTTTATATCTTCATAGTCTGGTGTTGTTTCTCCTGCTGTAAATTCATCCAATGGTTCGTTTTTATTCTTTCTTGTTAATACAAGTTTGTTTGTACTTTCTGTGTAATTTGCTTCGTATGTTGAAACTTCTATACCTTTATATTTTAATCCTGTAGGTAATTGATCTGTTATTTCTGTTGCTAATCCTTTTGCATTACCCTCGTTGTATATTCTCAATGTGTATTTTACAATATCTCCTGTTTCGACTTTTACAGGATCTTTTCTATGTTTATATTCTGCAGTTGTATTTGTTGTTCCTGTTGGTTGTAATGAACTTGCATCAACAGTAGGTGTTCTTCCTGAAAGGTTATCTATTTCTTTACTGTTACCTTGATTATCTGTTACTCCTGTAATAAATTTTCTTAATGCTAGGTCTACTACTGGAGGTGTAAGTTGAACATTAGATGTTTTTGTTTCTTGTAAATTTTTATTTTCAATAACAACAATTGGTTGCTTTGAACTAGGTGAAGATTCTGTTGTTCTATATTGTAATTCTCTTGTACTATATTTAGGTGTAATTGTTATTGTTGAAGTAGTACTTGCACCATTAATTGGTATTTTAATGTAAAAATCTTGACCAAAACTATTCATTATTTTCTCTTTATTTGTGTTTCCAGTTAATGCTGTACCTGATGCATTTACTAATGTTGCTCCATTTGGTATAGAAACATCTATATCTACAAGATTGCTTGCTGTTCTATTTGTTAATTTATATGGTCCGACTATATAATTTGTTCCATTAATTGTAACAGTAGGTTTTGTACTATCTGTAAATCCTTTAACAAATGTAATTGGTGAAGTTCCATTTTTTGTATAATCATATGAAGAATTACTTAGAGATGTTGAAACTAAATACTCATATAGTGCTTTTGCTGGTCCACCTGTTACATCATCATAGTAATTCACGTCTAATAAGTGATTTGGTGTTCCATCATTTCTATTTTGTGTCCAAGCAAAGTCTGTTGGATAATTAGGTCTAAATTGTCCATCACTTTTTAATAGTCTCCATATCGCTGCTTGTTGAACTGATTCTAATATATCTTTTTCTTGTGCTGCTTTATTTGAAATTGGCATTGTGTAATCCTGAAGCTCGCTTATTTCAAAGCCTTTTGCTTGCTGTAGTTTTTCAGATAACGCATTTTTTGATGCATCATCAACAGCTATATTATCTAGTAGCCACATCAAACTATTATAATTAGAACTACTGAATGGAATTGCTAGTTTATATGTTGCATCAATTTCAGATGGTTTTCTCATGTTGAAATACATCCTATAATCAACTGCAGAACTTCCACTACCTGTTCCAAATCCTTTTTCATTATCCAAACAATAAATCACTGCTGGATCATTATTAGTTGTTCCTCCAGCATTGGTTTTTACTAATTTTATTACAGGTTTATCAGCGCCTGTTGTTGTTCTAACCCAATAAAAACCTGTTGGTCTTTTTTCTGATGTTTTTGTATATAGCATAACATAATAAGGATTGTTATCTCTTGATGCAATGCTTATGCTTCCAGTTGACATCAATAATAAAATTGGTATAATAATTAATGTTACAATTTTAAATATCCCTTTAATCTTCTTCATATCTCTATTCTCCATTTTTTATTTGGTTTATTTGATATTTCTACAAATAATCCCATACTCTTTTATTATACTACTAAATTCAAATTAAATCAAGTTTTTTCTGTATTTTTTACTATTTTTCTTAAATTAACATTTTTTCTATTTTTTTCTATTTTTTTGTGCCTTTCTATGCGTTTTTTTGTTTATGTTTTTAGATAGTATTTAAAAATTTAAATACTTGTATACTTATATATTTGTATATTTGTATATTTATTTTAAATACTTAAAGCGACCATAAGGTCGCCTATTTTTTAGTTATTAAAAAATGCTTTATATGCATTATATCCATTATATATGTCTGTTTTGCTTGTTACTTCGTATGGTGAATGCATTGATAGAACTGGGACTCCGCAATCTATTACATCTACTCCCTTGTTAGCTAAAATGTAGGCAATCGTTCCTCCACCTCCTGCATCAACTTTTCCAAGCTCAGAAAATTGATATTTTATGTTGTTTTCATTAAAAATTCTTCTAATTAAGGCAACATATTCTGCGTTTGCATCTGATGCATTATACTTTCCTCCTGAACCAGTATATTTATTAATTGATATTCCATGTCCAAGAACGCCGTCATTTGTTGGGTCTGATACTGATGCATATAATGGATCTACAGCTGCATCAACATCTGCTGATAACATTCTTGAATTGCAGAATACTTTGTCTAAAAGATTTGGTCTATTTACCATTAGTTTATTTAATAATTCTGATACAAATGTATCAAACACATTTGACTGCATTCCTGTATTTCCCATGCTTCCTATTTCTTCTTTGTCTGAGAATAAGCAAATTGCTGTCCTTTCTGGATTTTGTACTTCTAAAATGGCTCTTAGTGATGCATATACACAAACTTTATCATCTTGTCCATATCCTGCTACCATGCTTTCATCTAATCCAAGTGTCCTTGCTTTAAATGCTGGAACTACTTCAAGTTCGCTGCTTGCAAAATCTTCTTCTGTTATTCCGTATTTTTGGTTAAGTATTTTCATAATATTTTTTTTAACTTTTTCTTTGCATTTTTTGTCTTCTTCTGAATCAGGAATGCTTCCAATAAGTAAGTCTAAGTTTTCTCCTTCAATTGCTTCGCTTAATTTCTTTTGTGCTTGTTCTCTTCCTAAGTGTGGTAATAAATCTGTTATAACAAACACTGGCTCATTTTCATTTTCGCCTATCGAAACTTGTATTTTTTCTCCACTTGGTTTTACTATTACACCATGTATAGCTAATGGAATAGTTGTCCATTGATATTTTTTTATTCCACCATAATAGTGTGTATTAAAATAGGCTAATTCTTTTTGTTCATAAAGTGGACTTGGCTTTAAATCTAATCTTGGTGAATCAGCATGTGCTCCAATTATATTTATTCCTTCTTCTATATCCTTATTTCCGATAACAGCCATATAAAGGTTTTTTCCTCTGTTTACATAGTAGACTTTGTCTCCTGGATGAAGTTCAGAATATTCGTTTATCTCTTTAAATCCATTTTGTTTTGCTATTTCTGTTGCGTTTGCTACTATTTCTCTTTCTGTTTTTGATTTATTTAAAAATTCAATATATTCATCCGAAAATTTACAAATCACTGTTTTTGATTCATCTGTAATGTTTTCCCATCCAGATTTACTTTCTTTTAATAAATTACTCATACTTTATCCTCCATTTCCGTAATAAACTTTTATAGTTTATTATGACTTTTTTTTTGCTATTATTCTTATATCATAAATTCAAAAAAAATCAAAGTATTTTTTTTAATTTATTAAAAAAACTTTAATTACTTGTTATAATTCATAGTTTAAATTAATTCTAACCACTATAGAATGGCTGTGAATTAAAACAGTTATTATAAGAAATATTAATAGAATATCATATTTAAAAATCTTTAAGTTTATTTCCATAAAAAAAACAAGGTTTATCAACCTTGTTTTTATCTGGTTGCGGGGGTAAGACTCGAACTTACGACCTCTGGGTTATGATCCCAGCGAGCTGCCAACTGCTCCACCCCGCGATATATCTTTTTGACAGCTGACTTATTTAGTATACTACTAAATAAGTCTCTTGTCAATTGTTTTGCCTAAAATTCTTTCTAAACTGTTTAATTTGTCTTACAATTCACAGCTAAAAGTCCCCCATACTATTTCCATATCGTTTGACGTTGTTAGTCGCGGGCACGAATGCAATTTGCCTAAATAGTAATTCGGGTTCCCCGTTCCGTCCCAAATTACTATTTGGCCGGCAAATTCATTCTAACTTTAATCCGCTCCCATACTCGCTTCGCTCGAACACTACGCCGTCTGCACTTTTATGGAAATAGTATGGGGAAATTTTAGCCGTGAATTGTAACAATTTGTTCCCTTTTACGGTCTAGTTTAATCTATATTCTATTATACTCTATAAATTTGTAGTTTATTCCTGCCTTTTCACATTCTTTACCTTGTTCTTCACTTTCTATTTTCCACATTTTGTTGTCTATTTGTGGAAAAGACACATCTCCTTCAAATTCTTTATCTACTAAAGTTATATACATTTTTTTACATTTAGGCATTAGTTGTTTGTAAATCATTGCTCCGCCTATTACAAAACATTCTTCCTCACTTTGTTCATATTTTTCTAGTTCTTCAAGAGAATTCACTATTTCTATTCCATTTGTATTATCAAATATTTCCTCTTTTTCTGCTATTACAATATTTTTTCTATTTGGTAATGGTTTTCCTATTGATTCAAAAGTTCTTTTTCCCATTATTACAGTATGGCCTGTTGTTTTTTCTTTAAAGTGCTTCATATCTTCTGGTATATTCCATAGAAGTGCATTATTTTTTCCTATTACATTATTTTTTGCTATTGCCACAATTATACTTAACATTTTTTTCTCCTTTTTATTTGTTAAATTTTTATACTTATTTTTAATTAATTCTTGATAACTTTATTATTGTAATTATACTATTCAACCTTTGTATTCTATTCTGCTACTGGTATTTTGCCTAGTTTTATATCATGATTATAATCATAGTCTTTTATTTCAAAGTCTTCAACTTTGTATTTGTAAAAATTATCACTTTCTCTGTTGATTACTAGCTTTGGTTTGCAGTCTACTGGTTTTGCTACTAATAATTTTTCAACTAATGGAATATGTCTATCGTAAATATGGCAATCTCCAATATTATGTGTTAGAGTTCCAACTCCTAATCCACAAACTTTTGCAAATAAACATTGCAAAGCAGCGTATTGCATTGTGTTCCAACCGTTTGCAGCTAGCATATCCTGCGAGCGTTGGTTTAAAATTAAATGTAATTTTCCTTCTTTAACAAGCCATTGTGTTCCATATACACATGGTTCAAGAGCCATGTCTTTTAATTCTGAGTGATTAAATATGTTTGTCATTATTCTTCTACTAGATGGATCATTTTTTAGTAAATACAATACAAAATCTACTTGATCCATTTTTTGAATTCCATCTTTTGTTTTAAATTCGTATTTCTTTCCCATTTGATATCCATATGCTTTTCCAATTGTACCATCTTTTCTTGCCCATTGATCCCAAATGTGTGAATTTAAATCTAAAATTCTATTTGATTTTTTTTGCCAAATCCATAAAACTTCGTCTATTGCTCTGTATACTGTTTTTGAGTTGTTTCTTAAAGTTATCATAGGAAATTCTTTTTCTACATCATACTTGTTGGTTACTCCAACAATTGAATAATAATTTGCCTCTGTGCCATCTTCCCATCTCGTTCTAACATTTGTTCCTTTAGATGAATACCCATGTTCTAATATTTCTTTGCATGTTTCTATAAAATTCTTGTCTGCTTGTGTCATAATAAATTTCCTCCTAATTTTATATTTTTATGCCTGGCACTTTAATGGAGATTTAAGAATTGTGCTAAAATCTACCTTAAAGTGCCAGTGTTTGATTTTTAATTACTCAGAAGTTTGATTTACTGCTTCTTGCGTTGATGTGTCTACTTCATTTTCTTTATTTTTTTGTGTTATGCTTGGTGTAGGTGTTGGTGTTGTTTGTCTGTTAGAATTTTGATCTACTTCGGTATTTGTGCTTGTTTTGTTTTGTATATTACTAGATTTGTTATCGTTGCTTTTACTGTTACTGCTACTTGATGTACCACTACTATTTTGATTTGTTTTTGTTGTGTTTTCATCTTTATTATTTTGGTTTGTATCAATAAATGGACTTATAATGTTTTGTGTAGTTTTTTCTATTTCTTGTGGATCAATTGCATCAATTTCATTTGTTATACTCTGAATAATTTCGTTAACTGTTGATTTTATTCCATCTGTACTATTTGATATTTTTCCGCTTTCACTACCACTATGCATATCGCAATATCCAGGTACATTATTGCTTAGATAGTATTCTGTGTATGTATGTTCACAATTTGTTCTAGCTAATTTTCCTGATTCTGAACAAACTCTATAACTTACAACATTTTCAAACCATCCTGTTGGCATTTCAAATTTTTTACTTGTTTTTCCACTATGTATTCTTGACATTGCGTTTGCCCATATTAGTCCTGCTGGATTTCTATTGTTGAAGTGTACTGTCCTGTTTTGGTCATATCCAAACCAGCATGCTGCTGTGTAATATGGTGTAAATCCACATAGCCATCTATCATAATCTTCATCTGTTGTTCCTGTTTTAGCTGCTACATCTACACCACTTATTTTGCAGTAGTTTGCTGTTCCATATGTTCCTTGCACTGGTTGTGTTAACAATTGTTTGATAATAAATGCTTCACTTCTTGAAATTACTCTTCTTTTCTTCTGACTCGTTTTCACAACTTCATTATTATTACTATCTACAATTTTTGTATAAAAGGTTGGTTCTATATACTCACCATCATTTGCAATTGTGTTGTAAGCTCCTGCCATTTGAAGTGGTGTTATTCCTTTTTCCTGTCCTCCTAAAGCCAATCCTAAATTTCGATCTTTTTCTGTAAGTGATGTTATCCCCATCTTTTTTAAATAATCCATTGCTGTATTTGGTGTTACTTTTTCCATTATCTCAACAAAAGGTATATTTTGTGATGATTCTAGGGCTCTTCTAACTGTAACTTTTCCTAGTTGTTTTGAAAAGTCTCTTGGTGCATATCCATTTCCAAAGTCTCTTTGTGTATCATCACATATTGTTGTAGGATTAATTATATTTTTACTTATTGCAGGAACTAAAACTGATAGTGGTTTTATTGATGACCCTGTTTGTCTCAAACTTTGAGTTGCTCTGTTTAGCGATCTTGCTTTAGTCTTTTCTCCTAATCCTCCTACACAAGCTACAACGTTCCCTGTTGATGGTTCTATTACAACCATTGCTGCTTGTGATGATTCTCCATTTGATGTTATTTTGTATTTACTTTTTTTACATTCACTTTCAACTTCATTTTGTACTTTTGAGTCAACAGTACTATATATTTTTAGTCCTGCCATTTCTATGTAATTTGTTGCAAATGTATCTGTTATATCATACTTCTTTTCAATGTCTGCTATAGCTTCATTAATTACGCTGTCGCTATGATATGAAAATACTCCATCTCCTGACTCCACTGTTCCCTTGGTGAAATTAAGTCCTGATTCTACTTGCTGTTTTGCAGTATTACATTCCGTTTCATCTATGTATCCTAGTTCTTTCATTTTGTCTAAAACTGTGTTTGTTCTTTTCTTAATTAAATCTCCTTTTCCATTAGAAAATGGATTGTATGAGTTTGGTGAATTGTTTATTCCTGCTAGAAATGCACATTCAGCAAGACTTAATTTGCTAACATCTTTATTAAAATAATATTTAGATCCTGCTCCAACTCCATAAATGCTTGGTCCAGTATATATAACGTTTAGGTAAAACTCTAGTACTTCATCTTTGCTCATAAATGTTTCTATTTGTGATGCTCTAAACCACTCTGTAATTTTCCTTGAAACGCTCCCTTGATTATCACCTGTAATATTTTTTACGAGTTGTTGTGTAATTGTACTTCCACCATAGTCTGAACTTCCAAAATGTATTAGATATGAACCAATAGCTGCTACAGTTCTTTTTAAATCTACTCCACCATGTTCATAAAATCTTTCATCTTCTATCGCAACATATGCATTTTTTAAATTCTTTGGAATTTGTTCTCCTGTTTTTACTATCTTCTTTTTTTGCTCTCCAACTTTTGCTATTTCTTTTTGATCAGTATCTAAAATTACTGAATTTTTTTGTGTTGCCATTGCTTGCACTATCGTTTTCCATTTATTTGCTTGTATTGCAAACATTACTCCACCAATTATTATTAGTGCTATTATTACAATTATTATTTTTTTCTTGTGTTTTAGTAGGAATCTACTGCTATGTCTTTTTGATTTTTTATTTCTACTTCTATTTTTTAGTAATCCGTTTTTTTTCTCTCTCTTTTTTGAATAATTTGGTCTTTCCTGATTATTATTCTCATTTTCTGAGTATTCTTGATTTTCGCTAGGATGGGCTAATTTTTGTAATTCTTTTTTAAACTCTTTTTTTATTTTTCTCTTTTCTGCTTCTCTTTCTTCTTGTTTTTCCCTTTCTTCCATATATTTTTTGCTTTCACTAATTGCAGAATTTAATACATTATTTGTCCCATATATGTGTGTACTATACTTCTTTGAGCTATATATTTTTGTAGCATCATCTACTTTTGATTTTCTTTTGTTTAATCTTTTAGCAGGTTTGCTATCATTATTTCTCAAATCAAGCCTCCAATCTTCCACTAAATTATATATTATAAAAAAAACTATTGCAATATATAATTTTGAATTTTTACAAAAATAATATTTCTTTCTCAAATATGTCCCTAGGGTAGAAAATTGGTATTCTTCTATAAATATGGAATTTAGTTACTATTTACCGCTAAAGTTGGCAAATTAGCTGGTTTAATATAAAGATTCAAAAGCCCTTGTTGTCTTGTGTCTTTTAAAGCTACAAAAATTGGTAAAAAAAGATGTTTCAAATTTTATGATAAATTTGAAACATCTTCTTCTTCGACTCTTTTATTGAGAATCTATGACCATCTTGAACTATTCTTTAGTCTTTATTTCTATATTGTTTTATTTTTTACGTTTTCTTATTATTGTAATTACAATTCCTGCTATTATTATTAATATTGGCACACTAAATATTATTGTTTTTACAATGGTGTCTTGAGTTGCCGTTGCAGTATTAAAAGTTACAACTCCTGTGTCTTTTCTAATTCTTATTGAATCTTCTCTATTAGTTAAATATGCTACTGAATTTAGTATTATGTCTTTATTATTTCTTAGTGATATTAATGTTGTAGCTGTATTTCCCATAGGTAGTGCCATGTCTGATGCAAATAATGCATTTGAATATGCTACTAATGTTGAGCTCTTCTCGTCATTGATTTTTTTAGTTAATATTTCACCAAGTACATAAGATCCTTCTTCATCTTCTGCTGATTTTGTTAATGTTGTTGCTGTCATATCAAATTTTTCTTTGTAATATGCTTTTTCACTTGTTTTTACAAATGGACTTGCTGTAACTCCAAGTTTTTCTAGTTCTTCAGTTGATACAGTGTTTATTTTACCCGCATCTGCCATAATAATTTTTCCGTCTGTATATATGTCTTTTACTATTTCATTATATGTCATATTTGGAATAATTAAGTCTGGTAATCCAGCAATCATATTATCTGTTGATTGTTCAACTACTATTCCTTTTGAAAAGCTAATTCCAAATTGTGATAAAATGCTATTTATATTTTTAAAGTTTGCTACATCAAAATTTCTTATATTAATATATGGATCTTGCAACCAGAATATTTTTCCTCCATTATTAATGTATGTTTGAATTTTTCCAGTTTCAACATCTGTGAAGTCTTTTTCAGGATTTGCAATTACGAGAACATCACATTTTTCTGGCATATCTGCAGATAGTAAGTCTAGTGTTGCAACATCATTTACTTCGTTCCCAATGTATTGTGATAGCATATATAAACCTTCTGATTCGCTAATTCCATATTCATTATGTCCTGTTAGGAAATATACTTGTGGTTTGCTTACTATTGTTACATCTAAAATTGCATTTGTTAATTTTTGCTCTGTGACATCCATTTGTTGATAAGATGTTGTATCATAGGTATACATATCATTTGAATCAACTACTTTATATCTTTGACTTGATGCTACTGCAACTAGTTTATCGTTTGAAGTGATTTGATATTCAGATGCTAAGTCTGGTCTCTCTGCTGTTGATACCATTTGAACTGTTATTTTCTCGTTAGCGTTATGGTATTGATTTCCTAAAATAACTGGAGTTTCTGAATCTGTATATCCAAAATAGTAAAGTGTTACATTTTGTTCAACTTTTTTTATTTCGTTTATAGAATCTTCTGAAAGACTATATATTTTTTCTTGTGTAAAATCTAATGGATTAAGATTTAAGTTACTTATAATCATATTTAAAACAATGAAAATGCATACAATTATTGCAACTAATAATAATGTTAATGATGTTTGTCTTAACCATTTATCTTTGATTACTCTAATTATTTTTCTAAAACTTCTTTTTATATTTTCCAATTTTTTTGCCTCCTACTTAACACTTTTTCTTCTTTGTATAACCATTATTGTAAATATTGTAAATATTGCAGAGAATGATAATAGCAATGTTAAGTCTCTTAATGCTATTGTTCCAGACATAAATGATTTATAAAATGAATACATTAGAGAGTAGTCATTTAATCCAGGTGCCATACTAGGTAGAAACCATAATAACATAAAGACACCAATTGAAATTACTGCTGCAATTACTTGATTCTCTGTTATGCTTGATGCAAACATTCCAAATGATACATAAGCAATTGCTAGTAATGAGAATCCTAAAATGGCTACCAAACTACTTAGTAGGTGTGGTTGTCCAAAGAACATTAATATTGCAAAATACATAAGTGTAAGTATTGTTGAAATTAAAACTACACATGCAGTTGCGAAAAATTTACCAAGTACAATTGATGTAATACTTCTTGGTGATGTTAGTAATAATTGCTCTGTTCCATTTTTTCTTTCTTCTGCAAACATTCTCATTGTTAAAATTGGTACTATAAATGTAAGTATAGTAGCTGCTGATCCAAACATATTTGCAAAATCAGTGCTTTGATAATTAAATATGTCTAAGTAAAAAAATAGACTACAAGTTAGTAAAAAAATTCCAATATAAATGTATGCTATTGGAGATAAAAAATATGCTTTTAGTTCTTTTTTAAATATTGCTCCCATTATTTCTTACCTCCTTTTTTGCTATTATTTTGATTATTGTTTTTGTTATTTTTTTGATTTTGTATATTTTTTTTCGGTTTATTATTATTGTGTTGTTGATTATTTTTGCTATTATTTTGTGTTGACTTTTTTTGATTATTGTTAGTGTCATTATTTGTTTTTTTATTTTTTTCTGCTATATTGTTTGACTTTTCTTCTGTTTTACTATCTTTTTTATTATTCTCTGACTCTTTTTTCTCTTTGTTCTCTGTTTTTACTTCTTTTACTTCTTTTACTTCATTTTCTTTTTTAATATTTTCTTTTTCATTTGCTTTATCACTTTTTGTTTTGTTATGTTCTTCGTTGTTTTTACTTGTGCTACCTTGTTTTTTTACTTGTTTTTTAGTTTCTTTTATTTTTTTTCTTTCTTCTTTTTCAGCTTTAGCTAGTTCTTTATCTTGTTCCCATTCTTTATCAAAAGCTTCTTGTTTTTCTTGTTTTAATTTCTTTTTATCTTCTTTTATAGCTTCTTTTCTATCTTTTTTATCCATCTGAGCTAGCTCTTCTTTTCTTTTAGCTATTTTCTTTGCTTTATCATCTTCTATTTTTTTAGCTTCATTATCTTTTTCGTTTATTATTTGTAAAAATGCGTCTTCTAAAGTATTTTCTGTTTTCTTTAGTTCAAATATTGTGATGTTTTCTTTAGGAAATACTTCAAAAATTTCCTTTCTTATATCTGTATCTTTTTCTGCTGTAATCATATATTGTTTTGTTCCATCTTTGTTGTCTTTAACAAATTTGATAGATTTTGCATTTTTTAATTTTTTATTTATACTCTTCATTTTGTTATCTTTGTCTTCTACTGTTACTAAAATACTATTATCATCATTTGTTTTGTTTTCTAAGTTTTCTGGTGTATCTATTGCAACAATTTTCCCGTTATTTATGATTATTACTTTTTCACATATTTGGCTAACTTCTGATAGTAAATGTGAACTTAAAATTACGGTGTGGTTTTTTCCTAGTTCTTTTATTAATGCTCTAATTTCTGTGATTTGTTTTGGATCCAAACCTACTGTTGGTTCATCTAATATTAGTACTTCTGGATTACCTATTAAAGTCCCTGCCAAGCTTACTCTTTGTTTATATCCTCTTGAAATATTCTTTATAAGTTTGTTTTGTACTTTTATTAGACCAGTTTGTTCCATTATTTTTTGAATTTGTTCTTTTTTATTCTTCTTTACTCTTCTTAAATCTGCCATATACGAAATAAACTCTTTTACTGTTAACTCATTATATAATGGTACACTTTCTGGCATATATCCAATTTGCTTTTTTGCTTTAATTGGAGATTTTGAAACATCATAGCCATTTACAATTATTGTTCCTTTTGTTGGCTCAATATATCCAGTTATCATATTCATTGTAGTTGATTTACCTGCTCCATTAGGTCCTAAAAAACCTACTATTTCACTGTCTTTAATGTCAAAGCTTATATTATCAACTGCAACAAAACTTCCATATTTTTTTGTAATGTTTTTTACTTCTATCAAGACTTTTCCCTCCTAAAAATTTTATTTATTTAGTTAACCATACTTAAATAATAATCAATTGATATATTATCACTATTTATTCTATATATCAAGTTTTTCACAAAAAATTCACTTAAAGTATTAATATTTATATTTTGTTCTATATAAAAAAATAAGTCGATTATATCGACTTATAAGTGATTTTGGAGGCGACTATCGGAGTCGAACCGATCATCAGAGTTTTGCAGACTCGTGCCTTACCGCTTGGCTAAGTCGCCCTATTTAATTTTTTCTACGCGGAATATACTTACCGCTTACCTCTTCGCTTTTTTATTAAAAACTTTCGTTTTTAATGCTCCGAGGTAAATCATATCTCTATCACTCGCTTCGCTTGTTAAGAGCTA